>JAZKGI010000005.1:0-392262 GCA_040385995.1 Pseudomonadota bacterium | reverse complement strand
TCCAGCAACCAAAACCACACAAGTCGATGACACAGAAACCATGCTGAGGTCAAATCCTGTTAAGTCCGGTAGATTGGCTCGTGCCCACATTATCTGCAAATATGCTCTCAATTCACGGCGCCTGCTTCCATTCGACGGCAACTTACTCGCACCAACTGCAAATGAAAGTACACCTACGTCGGCAGGCCGGTTCCGCTTCTTAGCGTACCATTCTGTCCACCAAAAGCAATTCCGTCAACAGCTCTAAAATTGAGAGATTGGAAAGATTCATGGGGCGAGCATTTTTTCTATGACTTGTTGTCCACCGAAGGGCCGTTGCGTAGTATTATTAGAAAACAACTACCGGCACATGCCGCACAACCTACAGGGGCAAAAATTGCTGGTCAAATCGCTGAGATTAATTAATTTCAAGAAGTTCAAAGATCAAATTTTCGAGTTTAACGACGACATGAACATTTTTGTTGGCGATAACAATGCGGGCAAGAGTACCATCCTTGAGGCGCTTGAGATAGTCCTGAGCTTTCAGCACCGCGGGCGTCCCTTTGGCAATGAGCTTTCCCCGGATCTTTTCAACAAGGAGACAGTCGCGAAGTTCTTGAACTCACCGAAGAACATTGCAGATCTCCCAGAGCTTATGGTTGAGGCATATATGTATAATGTGCCGGATTACAAAGGTATGAATAACAGCCTTTCTAAAGATGCGCAGGGAGTGCAGGTTAAGGTGAGCTTCGATCCCGATTTTAAAGATGCCTACAACGACTACTTGGCCTCGGGCGCTGGCATAACCGGTATCCCGGTTGAGTTCTACCGGATTGAATGGATGGATTTTGCCTGGAACCCTATCAAACCGATGACCAAGAAGTTCCGGGCTCTCTACATTGACCCAACCCGCATCCATCCGACTTACGGTAAGAACCAGTACATTTCAAATGTACTGAATACGGCATTGAAGAAAGAGGAAGAATACCGATTGAGCCTGAATTACCGCGAGACACTCCAGTCCTTCAACGATACGGCCGAAGTAAAGACTGTGAATGCGGATTTGGACTCTGAAAACAAGATCACGGCAAAGAAACTGAGCATCTCGGCCAATACGATGCCGGCCGGCGCGCTACAAAACAGTCTCCAATTGGAAGTAGACTCGATCCCCTTTCACTTGATTGGCAAGGGTGAGCAAAGCAAGGTGCAAATCAAACTGGCACTTCATAATAAGTCGAAAGACATTGACCTAATTATGATGGAAGAGCCCGAAAACCACCTCTCCCACGTTGAGCTAAGCCGCTTGGTTCAGGATATCGAAGATCAGCGCGAGGGCAAGCAACTTTTCCTAACGACCCACAGTTCCTATGTTCTCAACAAGCTAAGTATCGACAAAATCTGTTTGCTTAACAACGGTTTTAAGCTCCTGAATAAACTCGATCCTAAGGTCGTTAAGACGCTCAAGCGACTTCCGGGTTATGACACTTTACGTGTCGCGTTGTCTCGGCACGTGGTACTTGTAGAAGGCCCCTCAGATGAGCTCGTTCTAAAGCGCATCTATATGGATAAAAACATGGGTAGACTTCCTGAGCATGATGGCATAGACATCATTGTTGTACGAGGTGTGGGCTTTGACACATTCATCGAGATAGGTAAAGAGATCGGCACCGCAGTGAATGTACTTCGCGATAACGATGGGAACTACAACAAAAACGTGGCAACAGCTCAGAAGGATTATGCCCAGTTCCAAAACATCAAGCTGTTTTCCTCAAAGATCGATATCGAATTTTCGCTCGAGCCAGCAATGATCTACGCGAATTCCGGTTCGGAGGACGAACTGGTGTCTTTCTCAAAAATCGTTTTGTCTCCCCAAACCCACAAGTTGCTGCAAGCTGAACCTGATTTAGCAACGAAGACCGCTTTCATCATCACATGGTTTCAGAGCGTGGACGGCGACGGTAAAGGAAAGAAGAAGGTCGACTCGGCAATCAGGCTGTTTGAAACGAAGGATAAGTTCAAGTATCCAGCATTCATTGATGAGGTGCTAGACTTTGCCTAACATACTCTGCATGGCAGGCGCCGGATCGGGCAAAACACACAAGATCGTCACTGAAGCCATTAAAGAAATTGAGCGCGGAGGAACTGTTTTGGTGGTCACTTACACGACCAGTAATCAGAACGAATTGAGAAACCGCTTTCGAGAGGTCTATGGGAAATTCAGTAGTCGATTCGTCGTGAAAGGCTTATTCACTTTTTATCTAGAAGATATGATCAGGCCCTATCAGCAAGCGCTATTCCCACGAAGGATTAACGAGATATTTTTCAACGATAGCAACCCTCATCTGCCACCAAAATCCAAGTTTCCGATTCCTGGGCGCCAAGAGCAGCTCGTAGACAAGAGCTACAATCCACTGCATTTTTTGACAGCTTGTGAAACAAAGGCCCATACTGGGTTTTTGGCAAAACTAGCGGCGCGGACAGCGAAGTCGACAAAAAATGCCGCAGCAGTTCGGCTTGGTGAAATCTACAGCCGGGTGTATTTCGACGAAGTGCAGGACCTCGTCGGATGGGATTACGATGTACTCAAGTTACTTAGCAAATCGATGAAGTCTCCAATGAGTTGTGTTGGCGATTTTAGGCAAACCGTTTATGACACGACATTTGGTCACAAGCACCCTAAAACAGCGCATGACAAGATTCAGGCGTTCAAAGATATGGCATTTGATCTGGAGTCACTCCCGCTCAACCGCCGATGCATACAGGCAATATGTAACGTTGCCGACGCTGTGCATCAGGGGGATTATGCACAAAGCAAATCTGGCGTCACCGAAGTAACTGATGAATTCGCTCATCATGTCGGCGTCTTTATCGTCAAGTATTCCGACGTCGCGAACTACATAGCAGCATATGCGCCAATAGTCCTGCGCTGGCAAGTGAACTCTGGGAAAAAAATCCTCCCCGATAGCGCCCGTTGCTATACCTTTGGAGGCAGCAAGGGGTTGGGATTTGACAGAGTCTTGATTCTTCCCGTCGAGAGTCAGGAGGGCTTCGTCCTGAAAGACAATCATGTGTTCGAGGCGGAGGCTGCGCAAAACAAAATGTATGTGGCTATCACAAGAGGGCGATACAGTGTCGGATTCATTGTTAAAGATGGGCTGGCTGAAGGACTGCGCTTTCCTGTCTGGACCAAGACCTAATCACCTCATTAAGGCGATCAGCTTGTACCGATATTGGTAGGCCGACCATATTCCCGTGCAGTACACCGCCCCGCAAATTCTTTTCGGAGCCCGATAGTCCACGCATAGTTTGCACTATTTGGAACGTTCGAGATTGGCCAGCTGCTGGCGATTTTAATCGAATTCGGCAACACCCGCCACGGCGGGGAAGGTACCGCCCCTCTGCAGACATTCGTTATTAAACATTCTTATCTTGCATCGTATATTGACCGTAGGATATTTAAGAAATATCGATGTGGTACCATTGGTATCCAAGCTGTTCAATTTATCGATGTGCGGTCCGTCTATCTATGCAGTTCGCCTTCAACCGTCAAGATTGAATTTTTTAATTTCTTGGCCTATTTTTTCTTTGCTTGCTTTAGCAGGTTTAGCTCGCAGCGGACCAGACGGTTCGTTGCGCTCGATAGATATGTTTGATTCCGATGAAGTCAATCGCCGCTCAATAATCTCGCAATATTCTGGGTTCAATTCGAATCCAACGAAATTGCGCCCTAAACGTTTTGCAGCGACTGCAGTAGTTCCGCTGCCCATGAATGGATCAAGAACTGTACCACCAGGTGGGCATGAAACTTTTACCATACGCTCGATAATTTCCAAAGGTTTTTGGGTTGGATGATCGGTGCGCTCTGGATGGATTTTGTGCAGCCGAGATACGCTCCACAAATCCTTCGGATTGTATCCAATTTCTAGCCATTTAGCGCCGACAAATATTGAACGAGAACGAGCTTTTTTCGTTTCTGCGTCGTATGGAATTCTGACTGCATCAAGATCGAAATAGTAACCTTTGCTTTTTACAAAAAACCCAATGGTATCGTGTACGGATGTAAAGCTTCTAGTACTTCCACCCATTGATGGAACTCGCCTATCCCATATTATTTCATTCATCATGGTCATGCGTTGTTTTAGCATAACAAAAATTTCCGGGGAAAATCGCCACGTCAGAAATATGAAGAGGCTTCCGTTGGCCTTTAGCTTTGGAATGGCGACATCGAGCCAAGTCTCCATCCATCGTAGATAAATACTAGATTCTTGCTTGTCAGAATCATTTCCATAATCTTTACCAAGCCCATATGGCGGATCCGCGAGGATTAGATCAATTGTCCCATCTGGTATGCGAGTTAAACCTTTTATCGCATCTTCATTGAATACTTTATTAACCCACTTCATTATTGCTTTCTTTAGATTATTGCTATCACTTGCCCAAATGCATATTCCAGCGAACCTGCTCAGCTATCCCGGTGAGCGTGACTGCAAGGACGGTGCTACAAGTACAAATTTTAACGGCCGCGGTCACGTTAGGGTGAGATTTTTCTCACCTGGGAGGATTTTGGTAGTCCAGCGCGCAGCTGGTCGCCAGCCAGCGTGAAGCGGTGATTGCCCTCCATGGCATGGTCCAGAACGGTATTGGCGATAGTGGCGTTGCCGAACCAGAGATGCCAGTGTTCGTAAACAATGTACTTGTGGTGATGGTGGCTTTGTTGCCGGCCGGGTAGTTGATGATCTCCGGCGCATCCAGGTGCGACATGCCGTGAATAATGTTGCTAAAAATGCCGGTATAACGACACTTTGTTACCCGTTCGGTGGTAAAATGCACAATGTCATTATGGCAAAAATTAACCCTTTGAAGGCACCCATGGAACTGTACAGAGTCTATGTTCAAACTGATGATCACCCTCATATTTTGGAAATGATTGTTGCTGGTGAGAATGTTGAAGATGCTGAAAAGAAAGCGCTTGGTCACGTAAAAGCTGCCAATCCAACGAAAGGACGCGCGCTTGCAACTTCACAGAAGAACTCGACTGTCCTTGCTGCAAAAAAAACGGGCCTCGCAGGCGCTCTCGTTGTAAATAAGATGCCAGTCACTATTTACAAGAATATCATGAATAATCTTAAAGACGAGGAATAGCGCGCAGCTGATTTATAGCTGAGATCGCGCCGCTTTACCTGTCATGCGGCGAAAATGACGCATCTTGGACGGTGGCGTTTCTTCTTCGGCCAAACGTGTCGGCCCCAGCGTCCGCTCTTGGCCGAACTCGGCGGCGCGGCTCTCGGGAGCGACCGCCTCGTTTAAATCATGCTTTCTCGTCTCTGGGCCATTCAACAATACCGAGCAGGTATTTGCCTGTTGGCAGCTGCCTGCACAGAAGCTCGTCATCCGGCATCAATAAATACATGCCGCTTTCATCGGCCGGCCGAGGCCGCATGTGGAGTGGGCGCTCAATCCACCGAACTTAACAGCACTTCGCGTCAGCACGGCTTTTGACTCATGAATTTGTGGGGTTTTGGCCGCGCGATTTGGGCTTGGACTTGATGATGTCTGGCCGATGCGAGTAGGTGCGGGCGGCGATCAATCGCAACGCGTCGCGCAGGCGCGTGGCGATGTCAACGCCGAGTAGCAACGCCGGCAGCAGCGGTTTGAGGATGGAGTGGACGGCGGCCCGGTTGACGCGCCGCGTCGATGGAAGCGGCGTCTGGCGCAGGGCCGCTTGCGTGGCCAGCGACTGCAAATTATCGCAGACGATCTTGGCGGCGAAGTCATGCAACGCGGCCTGCTGGGACAGGCCGGACACGTGTTCGAGGTTAAGCCGGTGTTTGAGGCGCTTGAAGGCTTCCTCGATGCGCCAGCGTTGGTGATAGAGGTCGCCGAATTGGGCGCCCGGGAACGCCGCCGTGTCGAGCAGGTTGGTCATCAGCACGCGCACCTTGCCGGTGCTGGCGACATGGCGCACCAGGCGCACCGTTTGGGCCGTCGCCGGACACGCGTAGTCGTCGGCGTCGCGCCGGGCCGGCGCCGCCAGCGTGACGACGCACTCGTGCTCGCCTGAGCGCAGGAAGTCGCGCACGCAGGCGAAGCCGGCGTTGCCGGCTTTTTCGACGCGCATGCAAAACGCGATACCGCGCGCGTTGAGCACGGCGACCAGCCAGCGCGATGGATAGCCCCGGTCCATCAGCAACAGATCGCCGCCGGAGAGGCGATCGAGGTGCTGGAACAGCGTCCGACGCTCGCCCTCGTGGACGCTGTGCAAAGAGGCGGCGAGCATCATCTCGGCGCCGGGCAGGTAAAGACCAAAGGCGATTTGGTTGGCGCTGGCGGCGTGCGACGTGACTGGCGCGGCGGCGGAAACACAAGGTCGACGCGTCGGCGGCGACAAGGCGGCGCCCGCGCCAGCGCGGCACGAAACCGTCGGCGTCGGCGCGCTCAAGCAGCCAATCGTTGAGCGCCGGGATGGCTGTCACAGACAGCTTGCCGCGGGCTTTGGCAAATGCTTGTTCAGAGACGTGGCGCACGAGTTGGGCTTGATCTTTCAAGTGGGCAAAAAATTCGTCAAGTTCGGTTTGAACGCTTTTGCGCATGCCGCTGAGCATGACGGCGACGAGCGCGGGCAAGGGCAGTTTGCGCCGGCGCACGAAGGCGTTGCCGGCGTCGGCGTGGCAAGCCAAGTCGCGAAATTGCGCGGAGTGCAGGAAGGTGGAAAAAGCGGTGAACAATGACGGTAACGACATGGCAGCCAATGAAGATCAAAAAGATCTTCATTGGCTGCCGCCCTGCTCGCGAAACCCCTCGCAATCAGGGCGGCGGCCGCGCGAAGCGGCGATTCTGTCAAGTATTATATGAGATCGGAAGCGGAAAATTGCGCCGTCCGCTTAAGTTCGGTGGATTGAGTGGGCGCTGCTCTATCGAAGCCAACCAAGTCGTGAAACGGGTCAACGCGTCATCGTGAGCGGCAGCGACCGCTAACTGCGTGTCCTTAATGCTGGAGACAGGAGGGAATTCTCGTGGCCCCAACTCCTGACCATCGACAAGTAGACGTAGCAGCCACCCGCTGCCTCGCTCGCTAGACAGCGGAGTGAGTTCGTAGCCATAACTTTCGATGCGTGTCACCATCTGGTCCTCTCAACTACTGGCATGTAGCCTCTTTCCCGTTTCACTATCCAAGATTAGGACTATCAAACTGACGGGTTAAGGGCTCGCACAAACCTCGTTAAGCCGTCAGCGTTCGTTTGTCGGGTGTGTATTTCGGTGATTCTGCCCACCCATTCCGGTCTATCGTGCCCACTTGCGCATGAGATGGTGTTGCGCGATTAAATTGTAGTTGGTGCGGTCACGATGGGTCGATATTTTTCTCTTTTTTAGCTGTTTTAGGTCGTTGGGCACGCAGCGCGTCGCCGGTCAGCGTGAAGCGGTGATTGCGTTGCATGACGCGGTCCAGAATAGGATCGGCGATGGTGGCGTCGCCGATCCACGCATGCCAGTGTTCGACCGGTAGCCCCGTTGGCTGGTGATGATGGTGGGCTTATTCCCGGCGCGGTCGTCGATGATCTCCAGCAGATCCGAGCGCGTCATGTTGTCGATAGCCCCCATGCCCCAGTCGTCGAGCACCAGAACGGCGGTCTTGGCCATCTGCAGCAACCATTTGCCAAACGCACCGCTGCCACGCCGGATGCGCAGCTCTTCCTGAAGGCGCGATACCCGCTGGTAGATCGCCGAGTATCCACGCCGACAGGCGTACTCCGCCATCGCGCAAGCCAGCCATGATTTGCCGGCACCGGTGGGGGCCGGTCACCAGCACACTGTGGCCAGCGCTGACCCAGTCGCCCAGGGCCAGGCTCATGACCCCGCGCCGGTCGATGCCGCGACCGGCGCGCGCGTCGATGTCTTCGATAGCGGCCTGCCCATATTTGAGGTGCGCGTTCTTGAGCAGTCGCGCCAGCTTGCGGTCATTGCGGGCGTGGACTTCGCGGTCAATCAACAACGCCAGGCGCTCTTCGAAACTCAACGCGCCCAGCCCAGGTTGGGCCAGTTGCTCTTCCAGGCCGGCGGCCAGGCCGTCGAGTTTCAGTGTGCGCAGGGTGTTGTGCATCATCGTCGTCATACAGCGTATCATTTATATTGTTTATATCGTTATTGATAGTGGCCAGGGCCGCGCAAATGGACGTGCTCGGGGCTGACCCATTCTTCGGCGGCCACTGGGTTGCTCTGGTCGCGGTTGTTCTTCAGGATGTCGTTTACACGGCGATATTGGCAGGCGCCGATCTGCAGGGCCAGCGTGCACGCCGATTCGAGCCGCTCTTTGCCATAGCGTTTGGCCAGCGACAGCAGCCCAAGACAGGCGCGATAGCCGTGCTCGGGATGGCGGTTTTCAGCCATCAACTGGGTTACCGCTTCGGCCGTCGCCAGGCCGATACTGGTGCCCCAGTGGATCAGTCGTTGCGGTGTCCATTCCATCTGGGCGCGGTGGGCGGCGGGCATGTGCGCCGGGGTCGTGGTGGAGCCTCCGACGCGGCTGTTGCGGACGTGGCTGGCGATGCGTTGGCTACGATGGAGCAACTCGACCACCGCCGTCGTGATGCGCGCTTCGAGTTCCTGGCCGACCAATGCTTGCGGCACGCTGTAGCGGTGACGTTCGAGCTCGACGTGTGAGCAACGGCGCCATGGCCTGATTGACCTCGTGTACGCTGGCCAACTGGTGATGGCGCAGGCGCGCCATGATCCAGCGTTCGACGATTTGCACCGCCGATTCGGCCTCGGCCTCGGCCTTGTCCTGCGGGTGGTAGGGCCGGGCCGGCAAGATCGAGGTGCCATAGGGACGCGCGAAGTCGAGCACCGTGTCGTTGCCGCGTGGCTCTTAGATGGCGCACTTCAAGACCGTCAAGGTCCACATCGACTACCACGTCGAGCTCGAGCGCCACCGCTACAGTGTGCCGCAGACCTTGGTTGGCCAGGTGCTGGAGGCGCGCATCACCACGACGGTGGTCGAGCTGCTCCATCGCGGCCAGCGCGTCGCCAGCCATGCCCGCAACAGCCGGATCGGCGGCTTCATCACCGCGGGCGCTGCTGGCCGAACTGGCGCCGCGCGTGCCGATGGGCCTTGTCACCTGCGCCTGCCGGGTCCATTTCGATGTCATTCACGCCGGGGTCGGCCTGCTGCCGCAGGTCCGCTTTGTGCTGACCAAGGAAATGTATGGCCGCAGCAAGCCTTCGCCCGAACTGTATTTGCTCGGCGTCGAAACCATCGGCGTCCCGGCGGCCCACTGCCTAGTGGTCGAGGATGCGCCGCGCGGGCTGCGGGCGGCTATGGCGGCCGGCATGCGCTGCATCGTCTTGCGTAACAGTATGAGCAAAAATTTCGCTTTCGACGGTGCCGAATGGATTGTCGACTCGGTACAGTCCTTGCGGGAAGCCATCGACAACTTGCTGTAAATAGGCGCGACCGCCAAATATCCGCAGTGCAATAATAATGTCGGCCGACACCTGCTTTGTGTTACTCTGACCCAAGCACAGCGTGCGTGCCTCCCCGCCTACCGCCGTTTCACCCGAGAAGTCGACTACTCCCCATGTCAAGTTTGCATGATCCCCGCCAGAATCACCTTCTGGCCGCGCTGCTCGATGCCGAATTCGACCGTCTGTCGCCGCATTTGGAATTGGTCTCCATGCCGCTGGGCGACGTGCTCTACGAATCGGGCGCCAAGACCCAACACGTGTATTTCCCCACCACTTCGATCGTCTCGCTGCACTATTTGCTGGAAAACGGCGGCTCGTCCGAAATCGCCGGGGTCGGCAATGAAGGCGTGCTCGGCATTTCCGTGTTCATGGGCGGCGACAGCACGCCCAGCCGCGCCGTGGTGCAGACCGGCGGCTTCGGCTACCGTCTCAAAGCCCACATTCTGATGGAAGAATTTAACCGCGCCGGTCCCGTGCTGCGTTTGTTGCTGCGCTATACCCAGGCCCTGCTGACGCAAATGTCGCAGACCGCCGTGTGCAACCGCCATCACACGGTGCTGCAACAATTGTGCCGTTGGCTGCTGTTGACGCTGGACCGTTTGCCGGGCAGCGAGCTGACCATGACGCAGGAATTGATCGCCAACATGCTCGGGGTGCGGCGCGAAGGCGTCACCGAGGCCGCCGGCAAGCTGCAAAGCTTTGGCTACATCAGTTATCGGCGCGGCCATATTTCGGTCTTGAACCGGGCCGGCCTGGAAGACGATGTGTGCGAATGCTATGGCGTGGTCAAAAAAGAATTCGCCCGTCTGCTGTCGGACGTGCGCCAGCGCGCCCCATCGTGAACCGTTGCGCGCCATGCTCAGTCGTTTTCTCCGCACCGGCCACGCTATGCTAAAAAAAATCACGGTCGAGCATTTGTTGCTGGCCGGCTTCCTGCTTACGCTGGCCCTGTTGACGCGGGTGGGCTTGGTCGCCCTAAGCGAGCCGGCCCAGTCCGGTGCCGCGTTTTGGACCACCGCCGCCGGCATATCGTTTGTGCTGGCTTTTCTGTGCCTGCTGTATGGCCAGGTGCGCACCTTGCTGCGGGCCGGCCTGGAAGCGGCGCGCAGCAAAGTCCCGCGCCCGCTGCTCAAGGTGGGCGCGCTGCAAGACGCCATTTTCAATAGCGCCAATTTTTCTTGCATCGCCACCGACGCGCAAGGCGTGATCCAGATCTTCAACGTGGGCGCCGAACGCATGCTCGGCTACCTGGCCGATGAGGTGGTCGACAAGATCACCCCGGCCGGCATCTCCGACGCGCAAGAAGTGGTGGCGCGCGCGGCCGCGCTGAGCATCGAGCTCGATACCCCGATCACGCCCGGCTTCGAGGCGCTGGTGTTCAAGGCTTCGCGCGGCATCGAGGATATTTATGAACTTACTTATATCCGCAAGGATGGCAGCCGCTTTCCCGCCATGGTCTCGGTCACCGCGCTGCGCGACGCCGGCGAGGGCGTGATCGGCTATCTGCTGATCGGCACCGACAACACCGTGCGCAAGCAGGCCGAGGCCGAACAGGCGCTGCTCGACCAGCGCCTGCGCGACCAGCAGTTTTATACCCGCTCGCTGATCGAATCGAATATCGACGCGCTGATGACGACCGACCCGCGCGGCATCATCAGCGACGTCAATCAGCAGATGGAGGCGCTCACCGGGCGCACCCGCGACGAATTGATCGGCGCGCCGTTCAAGAATTACTTCACCGAGCCGGAACGGGCCGAGGCGGGCATCAAGCGCGTGCTGGCCGAGGGCAAAGTGACCAATTACGAGTTGACCGCCCAGGCCAGGGACGGGCGCCAGACGGTGGTGTCGTATAACGCCACCACCTTCCATGACCGCGACCGCAAGCTGCAAGGGGTGTTCGCGGCGGCGCGCGATGTCACCGAACGCAAACAGATCGAACACGCGCTCCAGGAAAACAACGTGGAACTGGAGAGCGCGCGCGCGGCGGCCGAAAAAGCCAACCAGGCCAAGTCCGAATTTTTGTCCAGCATGAGCCACGAGTTGCGCACCCCCCTGAACGCGGTGCTCGGCTTCGCCCAGCTGATGGCGTCCGAGCGGCCGGCGCCCAGTTTGCCGCAACAGCGCTCGATCGACCAGATCCTCAAGGCCGGCTGGTATCTGCTACGGCTGATCAACGAGGTGCTCGACCTGGCCATGATCGAGTCGGGCAAGGTGATGCTGTCGCAGGAATCGATGTCGCTGTCCGAAGTGCTGCAAGACTGCCAGGCCATGATCCAGCCGCAGGCGCAAAAGCGCGGCATTCGCATGAGCTTTCCCCGCTTCGAGGAGCTGTTTTACGTCCATGCCGACCGCACCCGGGTCAAGCAGGTGATGATCAATCTGCTCTCGAACGCCATCAAATACAACCAGAGCGGCGGCACGGTGGTGGTCGACTGCCAGATCAGCGGCGAAAACCGGGTCCGCTTCAGCGTGCGCGACACCGGCGACGGCATGACGCCCGAACAGCTGGCCCAGTTGTTCCAGCCGTTTAACCGCCTGGGCCAGGAGAGCGGCGCCGAAGAGGGCACCGGCATCGGGCTGGTGGTGACGCGTCAATTGGTGGAATTGATGGGTGGCGTGATGGGAGTGGAAAGCATCGTCGGCACCGGCACCATTTTCTGGGTCGAACTGGCCGCCTCCAGCGCGCCGCAACTCGAATTCGGCGCCGAGTCGTCGCCGGCGGCGCCCGGCCCGGACCAGGCCCCGGCGCAGCCGCAGCGCACCTTGCTGTACGTGGAGGACAATCCGGCCAATCTGAATCTGGTCGAGCAATTGATCGCCCGCCGCAGCGATTTGAAGCTGCTGACCGCGATCGATGGTTACCAGGGCGTGCAACTGGCGCGCGCCTACCAGCCCGACATCATCCTGATGGACATCAACCTGCCCGGCATCAGCGGCTTCGGCGCGCTCAAGCTGCTGCGCGACGATCCGGTCACGGCCCATATCCCGGTTTTGGCGCTGTCGGCCAACGCGGTCCCGCGCGACATCGAGAAGGGCATCGAGGCCGGATTTTTCCGTTACCTGACCAAGCCGATCAAGGTGATCGAATTTATGGACGCGCTCGACGCCACGCTGCACTACGCGGCGCAGCAAGGCATGGCGCCCGAGGTGCTGCCATCAGCCTTGCAGCCATGAGCCGCCTCGCCCGTTCGCCGCACATCACCAATTTTTGGGAATTTTGTCATGCTTGAAGCTTCCGTGATTTTCAATGCCAACATCTTGATCGTCGACGATCAGGAAGCCAACGTCATGCTGCTCGAGCAGATGCTGCACAACGCAGGCTATACCCGCGTTAGCACCACCATGGACCCGCGCACGGTGTGCGAGCTGCACCGCGCGCAGCGCTTCGATCTGATCCTGCTCGATCTGCAAATGCCGGAGATGGACGGCTTTGAAGTGATCGAGGCGCTCAAGCACATCGAGGCCGACGCCTATCTGCCGGTGCTGGTGATCACGGCCCAGCCCAATCACAAGCTGCGCGCCTTGCAGGCCGGCGCGCGCGACTTCGTGAGCAAGCCGTTCGACCTGCTCGAGGTGCAAACCCGCATCCGCAACATGCTCGAAGTGCGGCTGCTGTACCAAAAGCTGGACCACTACAACCAACAGCTCGAGCACACCGTGATGGAGCGCACCGCCGCCTTGCGCGAGAGCGAAGCGCGCTTCCAGCGCTTTACCGAACTGGCGTCTGACTGGTATTGGGAACAAGACGCTCAAGGGCGTCTCACCAAACACGCCGGCCCGGTGTTCGAGATGCTGGGCATCGGCGCCGACGGGGCGCGCACCGGCGCCGCCGACGACGCCGACGACGCCGGCAACGCGGCCGGGCGGGCCCGGCTCGACGGCTATATCGCCAGCCGCCAGCCTTTTCTCGACTTTGTCTACAGCCGTGCCGACGGCCGCGGCGGCTTGCAGTACCTGCAAGTGAGCGGGGAGCCGATGTTCGACCGCGCCAGCCGCTTCATCGGGTATCGCGGCATCGGCATGGATATCAGCGCGCGCATGCAGCCCAACGTCGAGCAGCGGCGCTTTCGGGCCGCCGGCGACCTGATCGCGCAAGGCATTTGCCTGATCGAGCCGGCCGGCATGCGCGTGGTGGACGTCAATCTGGCCGCCTGCCGCATGTGGGGCCGCAGCCGCCAGCAGCTGTTAAGCGCCACGCTGCGCGATCTGGGCCTGGGCGAGGGCGAGACCTTGGCCGCGCTGTTCGCCTCCCTGGCGCCGCAAGCGCAGCCGCGGCGCCAGCCGCTGGCGCTCAATCGCGCCGATGGCTCGGCCTTGGCCGCCACCGTCGACTGGCATATTCTGGAGCAGGCCGATGCGGGCCTGGTGTGCGCCATCGTCAGCGCGGGCTAAGGCCAGCGTCGGCAAGCGGCTTGCTATTTTTTTGCCCGCCACCTATACTGCCCCAGTAGCATGCTTTAGGTATTCGCAAGATTTTTAGCGAATTGAAATGGGAAGTCGGTGCGCGGTGTCAGTCGAAAACGCCAAGCCGACGCTGCCCCCGCAACGGTAATCGAGTAAAAAATTTGCAATATGCCACTGTGCGACGCATGGGAAGGCGCAAATTTGGTCATGGCCGACGGTCATGGCACTCGTCAGCCCGGAGACCAGCCTGAAGCGTATTTAAGCGTTTGTATCGCGGAGGGCGATTCAGGTGGATTGCTGCGCTGCGCACCCATCCTTTTCTTCCCGTACAAGCTTTTCTTCACGCATGGCCTGCCATGGCGCATTCGGGTATTCCCATGTTCGCGCCAGCCGGACCACGCATTCTTGTAAGGAAGAGCCTCATATGCCATCCCTGCCTAATGTTATCGACCCTGCCATCGTCCCCGTATCAGACATCAATGCCCGACCCGCGTCGACCGTCTGGCGCGATAAAATTCTGCCGTCCCTCATGGCCGGCGCGCTAGGCCTGGTGCTGCTGTACGGCGCCGCCTTCTCCGGCATGGAAGCGCTGCATAACGCGGCCCATGACGGTCGTCACTCGGCGGGCTTTCCGTGCCATTGAGTCGTAGCGCCGGCGCCTTGAATCTGGGCGTGTTTAACCGTATCGTCCGCACCGCCGCCTGGTCCGGCATCCTGGCCGGCCTGTTGTTGACGGCGGTGCAGCAGGCGCAGGTAAGCGGCATCATTTTGCAAGCCGAAGTGTATGAGCAGAGCCCAGCCCAAGCCGCGCCGCCCGCCACACCAGCGGCCAGCGCGCCGGCCGACCGCGCGCCAACCGTCAGCGCCTCGGCCGGCGCCGCGCCAACCGACACCGCACCGGCCGACGGCATGCCTCCCGCGCATCATCACGCGCCCGGAACGGCGCCGCACGCGCATGCGCATGCCCGTGCGACTGCCCAGGCCTCATCCGGTCATGCGCGCGCCGCCGCGCCGTCCGAGGCAACGCGCCGGCACAGCGCAGTCGCCGCCAGCGCCAGCGCCACCGATTCCGGGGAACACGCGGCCGAGGCCACGACCGCACCGCACACGCATCGGGCAGCGCCGCATGAACACGCCGCCCAGGGCGAGGCCGCCCACACGCACGAACATGGCGGCTGGCAGCCGGAAAACGGCTTCGAGCGCACCTTCTTCACCGTGCTGGCCAACATCAGCATGGCGGTCGCCTTCGGGCTGCTGCTGGCGGCCGGCTTTTGCCTGCGCGGCGGCGCCTTGAGCTGGCGTGCCGGATTGGTCTGGGGCGCGGCCGGTTACGCCGTGTTTTTCCTGGCGCCGTCGCTTGGCTTGCCGCCCGAACTGCCCGGTACCCAGGCCGCGCCGCTGGCCGCGCGCCAGTTCTGGTGGATGATGACCGCGCTGAGCACCGCCGGCGCGCTGGCCCTGCTGACCCAGGCCCGCAACTGGCCGCTGCGCATCGCCGGCGTCGCCTTGCTGGCGGCGCCGCACCTGATCGGCGCCCCGCAGCCGCTGGAGCACGGCGGCACGGCGCCGGCCGAGCTGGCACGTTCATTCATCTATGCCAGCGCCATCGCCAATGCCGTGTTCTGGCTGGCACTGGGCGGCTTGGCCGGCTGGTTTTACAAAAAATACGACTGACACCATGCGCACTCACGACCGGCACGTACTGATGTGCGTCGGCCCGCGCTGCACCGAAAATGGGGTGCAGGCGCAGGCCGTGTTCGAATTCATGGGCGAGCTGATTGACGCGCGCCCCGAGCTGCGCATCAAACGCACCCGCACCCACTGCATGGTGGCGTGCCGCAACCGGGGACCGATCGTGGTGGTCTACCCGGAAGGGGTGTGGTATCGGGGCGTCGACCAGGAGGCGGTGCGGCGCATCGTCGAGCAGCATCTGGTGGATGGTCGCGAAGTGCCCGATTTGATTTTTCATCGCCTGGAAGAGGGCGACACGTGCGCCGCCGATAATGATCCAACCTGATACCCGCGACCAGGGCGCCGACATCGCGCTGCTGACCCATGCCACCAACGACCTGACGGTACTCCATAGCGCGCTGGGCCAGCTGCCGCCGGAATTTGGCGCGGTGGCCGGCGTCAACTTGCAGTCGCTGGAGAGCGAAACGCAAATGGCGGCGCTGCTGGCGCACGAGCTGGCCGGAGTGCGCATCGTCATGTTGCGCGTGCTGGGCCGGCTGGGCGGGGTGCCCGGTTTCGCCGAACTGGTGGCGCACGCGCGCGGCCAGGGCCGGCACCTGATCGCCATCAGCGGCACCGGCGAGCCCGATCCCGAACTGGCGGCCGTGTCCACCGTGCCGCCTGATGTGTTGCAACAGGCGCTGGCTTATTTTCAGGGCGGCGGCAGCACCAATCTGGCGCAATTGCTGCGCTATGTGTCCGACCGCCTGCTGCTGACAGGCTTCGGCTGCGAGCCGGCGCAAGCCTTGCCCGAGCATGGCGTGTATCACCCCGATCTGGCGCAGGGCGCCGGTGTCGCCGAGTGGCTGGCGCTGCGCGCGCCGCGGCGGCCCAGCGTGGGCATCGTGTTTTACCGCGCCCATTGGATGAGCGGCAATACCCGCTTCGTCGACGCGTTGCTGGCCGCCCTGGAACAGCGCGGCATGAATGTGCTGCCCGTGTTTACCTCTTCGCTGCGGGCGGTGGGCGCGGCCGGCGCGGGTGGCTTGCCGCAGGCGCTGAGCTATTTTAGCGGGGCCGATGGCGCCCACGTCGATGTGCTGATTAATACCACCTCGTTCGCCATGGGCGAGATCACGCCGGGCGGTCCGACGCCGGCCGGCTGGTCGGTCGGTGTGCTGGAACAGCTGGCGATCCCGGTGCTGCAAGCGATCACCAGCGGCATGACCATGGCCCAGTGGCGCCAGTCGACGCGCGGTCTCAATCCGCTCGACGCGGCCATGAACGTGGTGCTGCCCGAATTCGACGGACGCATCATCACGGTGCCGATTTCGTTCAAATCGCGCGCCGCCGGTCTGCCCAGCGAAACGGTGGAATACGAACCGCTGGCCGACCGGGTGGCGCGGGTGGCCGGCATCGCCGCCCGCTTCGCGCGCCTCAAGCATGTGCCCAACGCGGACAAGCGGGTCGCCTTCATCTTCACCAACTCGAACAGCAAGGCTTCGCAGATCGGCAACGCGGTCGGGCTGGACGCGCCGGCCTCGCTGATGCGTATTCTGGAAGCGATGGCAGGCGCGGGCTACCGGCTCGACCAGATGCCCGCCGATGGCACCGCCCTGATACACGCGCTGGTGCAGCGCTGCTCGTACGACAATACCTGGCTCACCGCCGAGCAGCTCGGCCAGGCCGCCGGCCGTGTGCCGCAGGCGCAATACGCCGCGTGGTTCGCCGAGCTGCCACAGGAGATGCAGGATAAGATGACGGCCCAGTGGGGCGCCGCGCCGGGGCAGGCATATTTTCACGACGGCCATTTGGCGCTGGCCGGTCTGGAACTGGGTAACGCCTTCGTCGCCTTGCAGCCGCCGCGCGGTTACGGCATGGACCCGGACGCGATTTACCATCAGCCCGATCTGCCGCCGACCCACCATTATTACGCGCTGTACCGCTGGCTGCGCGACGAATGGCGCGCCGACGCCATTGTCCACGTCGGCAAGCACGGCACCTTGGAGTGGCTGCCAGGGAAGGGCGTCGGCCTGTCCGACACCTGCTTCCCGGACGCGCTGCTGGGCGACTTGCCGCTGTTTTACCCGTTCATTATCAATGATCCGGGCGAGGGCTCGCAAGCGAAGCGACGCGCGCACGCGGTGGTGATCGACCATTTGACGCCGCCGATGACCACGGCCGATACCTACGGCGCGCTGGCCCAGTTGACGCAGCTGGTGGACGAGTATTATCAGGTCGAGGTGCTGGACCCGGCCAAGCTGCCGCTGCTACAGCAGCAGATTTGGGAGCTGGTCAAACAGACCAATCTGGACGCCGATTTGCAGGCCCGCCTGCTGCACCACGACCACGACCACGGCGCGCATGCCCACCACGACCATGGGCACCATCATGGCCACGACCACGATCATCACCACGATCACGGGCACACCCATGACGGCGAGCTGCCGGCGGCGCTCAGCACCATGGACGGCGCCGCCGTGGCCCATCTGATCGAGGATCTGGACGGTTACCTGTGCGAACTGGGCGCCGCTCAAATCCGCGACGGTCTGCACATCATGGGGCGCGGACCGGACGGCGAGCAACTGCCCGACATGCTGGTCTCGCTCACGCGACTGCCGAACCAGGACATTCCCGGCTTGCAGGACGAAGTGGCGCAGCTGTTCGGACTGAAAATGGACATGCTGCTCGATCAAAAAGGGCGCAAGCTCAACGTGGTGGCCGATCTGGCGCGCCTGACCGGGCGGCCGGTGGTCACGCGCGCCGACGCGCTGGACGCGATCGACTTTCTATGCCGCCAATTGTTCGTCCAGTTGCAGGCGCGCGGCTACCAGTGCTCATGCATCCACCAGGTGCTCGATCTGGTATTGGACGGCGTGGGCGGACGTGCCGGAACGGCGGCCGCGCTGCTGCAACCGGCGCGCTCGCAGCCGGCCATGCGGGCCGCCGGCGGGGTATTGGCGCAGATGAAGAAGCCGCGCCCGGCAGCGGCGATGGCTCCGGCAGCGGCGCCGGCGCCGGCCAAGCCGGTATCGGGCGGCGCGCCGTATGCCGCCCTGCGGCGTGTGCTGGGGTTCGCCTGCGAGCAGCTGGTGCCGAACCTGGCGCGCGCCACCGACGAAATCGACAATCTGCTCAAAGGTCTGTCCGGCGCCTACGTGCCGGCCGGCCCGAGCGGCTCGCCCACGCGCGGCATGGCGCACATTCTGCCGACCGGGCGCAATTTCTACTCGGTCGATCCGCGCAGCGTGCCGTCGCAGTCGGCCTGGCGCGTCGGTCAGCAGCTGGCGCACGAGGTGCTCACGCGTCATCTGCGCGAAACCGGCAGCTATCCCGAGAGCGTGGCCATTAGCATCTGGGGCACCAGCGCCATGCGCACCCATGGCGACGACGTGGCGCAGATCCTGGCGCTGCTGGGCGTGCGTCCCGTGTGGCGGGCCGAGAATCGTCAGCTGATCGGCGTCGAAGTCATTGCGCTGGCCGAACTGAAACGCCCGCGTATCGACGTGACGACCCGCATTAGCGGCTTTTTCCGCGATGCTTTCCCTCAGCTGATCGACCTGATCGACGACGCGGTGCATACCGTGATCGCGCTTGACGAGCCGGCCGCCGACAATTTCGTGCGCAAGCACTACCTGGCCGAGCTGGGCGAATGGGTCGGCAAGGGGCTGACGCAAGACGAGGCAAGGAAGCGCGCCGGCTACCGCATCTTTGGCGCCAAACCGGGCAGCTACGGCGCCGGCATCCTGCCGCTGATCCATGAAAAAAACTGGCAGGCCGACGCCGATTTCGCCGAAGCCTATGTCAACTGGGGCGGCTACGCCTACGCGCGCGACCTGCCGGGCGCCGACCAGCGCGACGCGTTCCGGGTGCGCCTGTCCGGCGTGCAGGTGGCGCTGCACAACCAGGACAACCGCGAGCACGACATCTTCGACAGCGACGATTACCTGCAATTTCATGGCGGGATGATCGCCACCATCCGCGCCTTGACCGGGCAACAGCCGCGTCACTATTTCGGCGACAGCCACGACCCGGGCCGGGCCCAGGTGCGCGACTTGAAGGAAGAGACGCTGCGCGTGTTCCGTTCGCGCGTGGTCAACCCCAAATGGCTGGCCAGCATCCAGCGCCATGGCTACAAGGGCGGCCTGGAATTGACCGCCACCGTCGATTACCTGTTCGGTTACGACGCCACCGCCCAGGTGATGGACGACTGGATGTACGAGCAGGTGGCGCAGACTTACGGCTTCGATCCCGGCATGCAGCAGTTTCTGCAAGAGGCCAATCCCTGGGCCTTGAACGCCATCGCCGAACGGCTGCTGGAGGCGGCCAGTCGCGGCATGTGGGCCGAACCGAAACCGGAAACGCTGGAAGCGCTGCGCGAACTGTATTTG
Organism: Pseudomonadota bacterium; assembly: GCA_040385995.1. GTDB lineage: Bacteria > Pseudomonadota > Gammaproteobacteria > Burkholderiales > Burkholderiaceae_D > Janthinobacterium. The sequence goes on along the minus strand of JAZKGI010000005.1, from coordinate 372,358 downwards.
CAGAGCGAGACCCTGCTCGAAGCGCGCGGCGAGACCCCGCGCAGTGTTTAGAATGGCCACATCATGAGTATCCAGAAGCCGCCGCATTTCCCGTTTTCGGCCATTGTCGGCCAGCCGCTGCTGCAAACGGCGCTGCTGCTATGCGCGGTCGATCCTTCGCTGGGCGGGGTCTTGATCCGTGGCGACAAGGGCAGCGCCAAGAGCACGGCGGCGCGCGCGCTGACCGATGTCTTGCCGCCCATCGCGCGCATCGCCGGGTGCGCGTTCAACTGCCCGCCTGGCGCGCCCGGCGAACATTGCGACATCTGCCGCGCGACCGGCGCCGCCGAGTGTCAGGGCAGTGTGCCGTTTGTCACCCTGCCGCTGGGCGCGACCGAGGATCGCGTGCTCGGCACGCTCGACCTGGCGCGCGCGCTCAAGGGCGCCGAGCGCGCCTTTCAACCGGGACTGCTGGCCGCGGCCCATCGCGGCATTTTATACATCGATGAAGTAAACCTGCTGGCCGACCACCTGGTCGATGTGCTGCTCGACGTGGCCGCCATGGGTGTCAATTCGGTGCAGCGCGAGGGCCTTTCGATCAGCCATCCGGCCCGTTTCACCCTGGTTGGCACCATGAATCTGGAGGAGGGCGATCTACGCCCCCAACTGCTGGACCGCTTCGGCCTGATGGTCGAAGTGAGCGCGCCACGCGACAAGGCGCAGCGCTCGGAAGTGGTGAGACGGCGCATCGCTTATGAAAGCGATCCGGCCGCCTATGCAAGCGCCTGGTCCGACCAGCAGCGGCAGTTGGAGCGCCGTCTGGCGACAGCCCAGCGCTTGCTGCCGCTGGTGACGCTGGACGATGCCATGCTCGACCTGATCAGTCATTTGTGCTGCGAGTTCGACGTCGCCAGTCTGCGGGCCGACATCGTGATGCACAAAACCGCGCGTGCCCTGGCCGCGCTCGACGGCCGCGAACGGGCCACGCCGGACGATATCGGCGCGGCCGCCGAGCTGGTGCTGCCGCACCGGCGCCGGCGCAAGCCGTTCGAGCAGCCGGGCCTGGACCGCGACCGGCTCGACGAGTTGATGCGGCAAGCGGCCCAGCCGCCGCCCGATGACAGTGACGATGCGCAGGCGCCGCAGCAAGGACAGGACCATGAGCGCGGCGACGGCCAGAACGATCAGCGGAACCAGCAGCAGGGGGGCCAACACAACGACCAGCCGCAGGACGAGCGACCAAAGGAAGACCAGTCACAGGACGGCGGTCAGCGCCAGATGTTCACGGCCGGCGCCGTCGCGCCCGCCCGCCGCATCGAGGTGGTGCCGGCCGTTCCCTTGGCAAGCAGCCTCGCCGGCCGCCGCAGCCAGGCTGTGGGCGCGGCGCGCGGAAGGGTGGTGCGGGCCGTGCCGAACCAGCAGCCGGACAGTCTGGCGCTGGGCGCCACCTTGCGCCACGCGGCGCTGCGCGATCCGGTCCATTTCGAGGTGACCAAGGCCGATCTGCACCAGCAAATCAGAGTCGGCAAGAGCGCCAATCTGATCCTGTTCGTGGTCGACGCGTCCGGCTCGATGGCGGCCCAGCGGCGCATGGAGGCCGTCAAGGGCGCGGTGCTGGCCCTGCTGACCGACGCCTACCAGCGCCGCGATGAAGTGGCGGTGATATCATTCCGGGGCGAGACGGCGCAATTGACGCTGGCGCCCACCCGCAGCGTCGATCTGGCCGAGCAGGGCTTGCGTGAATTGCCGACCGGCGGCCGCACACCCTTGCCGCACGCCTTGCAGCTGGCGCTGGAAACGCTGGAACGCAGCGCCGCCACGGCGCCGCCGCTGCTGGTGCTGCTTAGCGATGGCAAGGCCAACGTGGCGCTTGGCGGCGGTGGCGACGCCTGGCGCGAAACGTTGGCCCTGGCCGGGCAATTGGCCGCGCGCGGCGTGCCGGCGCTGGTGCTCGACACCGAAACCGGCTATTTGCGGCTGGGCCGCGCGGCGCAGCTGGCGCAGGCCCTGGGCGCGGACTGTCTGACCCTGGAGCAGCTGTCGGCCGACAGTCTGGCGCTGACCATCCGCGGCCGCCTGCCGGCGCATTGACGGCGCGCACAGCACACTGCCAGGGCCGCAAGACCGAATAATTTTGAGGAGTAGTGAGTATGATCGTATGTATCGGCGCCGGCCCTGGCGACATAGGCTATTTGACCCAGCGCGGCGCGCAGTTGATACGTGAGGCGGACGTGGTGGCCGGTTTCGAGGCCGTGCTCAATGTCGTGCGCAGCATCATCCCGGAGACCGCGCAAGTGGTCACCATGGGCTACCGCGACCAGGTGGCCATGCTGGAAACGGTGGCGGCCGCGCACCACGCGGGCAAGCGCTGCGTGGTGGTGTTCATGGGCGACATCCATTTCAGCGGCTTTCAATACCTGGAACGGGTCGAGCGCGCCTGCGGCCATCCGGTCGATACCCTGCCGGGCATATCCTCGGCACAGATTCTGGCCTCGCGCGCCAAGGTCTGCTTCGATGAAACCACCTTCATCACCTTTCACCGGCGCGGCGACCTTACCCCCTTCAAGCGCCATCTGGTGCATGTGCTGCAAGACCAGCGCAATGCGATCGTGATTCCGTGTCCGTGGGACGCGGCGCGCTCGTTCATGCCGCGCCATATCGCCGCTTACCTGATCGAGAACGGCATCGCGCCCGAGCAGCCGACCGAGGTATGGGAAAACCTGACCCGGGCCGAGGCCGAATGGCATGGCACCCTGGCCGAATGCGCGACCCGCGAGGTGTCCGACATGAGTATCATGCTGATCCGTACCATGGAACCGATGGCAAGTCAGATCGAAGCGCCGGTGGCGGCATGATGCCGATGGCGATCGCGCGGCTCGATGGGGCGCCGCAGCGGCGCGGCATCGTGGTGGCCGGTCACGGCAGCCGCGATCCGGACGCCGTGCGCGAATTCGAGGCCCTGGTCGAACTGGTGCGGGCGCGCGCGCCGCAGCACGTGGTCAGCCACGGCTATCTGGAGTTTTCCAGCCCCACCATTTCGGAAGCGGTGGCCGCCAATCTGGCCGCCGGCGCGCACCAGGTGACGGTGGTGCCGGGCGTGCTGCTGGCGGCCCGTCATGCCAAGAACGACATGCCGGCCGAGCTGCAAGAGCTGGCGCGCACCTACCCGGACATCGATTTTCACTTCGGCGCGCCCCTCAACCTGCACCCGCAGCTGCTGCAACTGGCGCAAGAACGGGTGGTGGAAGCGGAGGCGCGCTCGCCCAACACGGTGCGCCGGGCCGACACCTGCCTGGTGCTGGTGGGGCGCGGCACCACCGATCCCGAGGCCAATGGCGAAGTGTCCAAGTTGGCGCGCATGCTGGAAGAGGGCATGGGCTTCGGTTCGGCCTTCGTCTGCTATTCGGGCACCGCCGCGCCGCTGGTTGCCGACGGCCTGCGGTCGGCCGCGAGGATGGGTTTCGCGCGCCTGCTGGTGCTGCCGTTTTTTCTGTTCGACGGCGTGCTGGTCAAACGTATTTACGCCGCCGCCGACGATGTGCAGGAGCGCGAGCCGGGTGTGGAAGTGCTCAAGGCGGGTTACTTCGGCGCCCATCCGCACGTGGCCGACGTGCTGATCGAGCGCGCCCGCGACGCGGTCGAGGGCCGCGCGGCGATGAACTGCTCGCTGTGCAAATACCGGGTGCAAATCGTCGGCTACGAGCAGCAGGTGGGCGAACCGCAGCAGGGCCACCACATGGCCGTGCGCGGCCTGCTGGAGCAGGAGAACGCGGCCGTGGCGGCGCCGGCGGCGCCGCAATATCTGCCCTACGAGCCGCACCCGATCGAGGCCGAAAGTTTTCGCATCATCGCGGCGGGGCGCGACTGGTCGGTTTTTCCGGCCGCGCACCTGACCGCCTTGCAGCGGCTGGTGCATACCAGTGGCGACTTCAACGCCGTCGACGATTTGTATTTTTCGGCCGGCGCGATCGAGAGCGGCATCCGCGCGCTGCTGCGCTGCAAACGCGTGGTGGCGGACGTGACGATGGTGCAGTCGGGCCTGAAGCGCGCGTTGCTCGAACAGCTCGGAATCGAAACCTGGTGCGGGGTGCACGACCGCGAAACCCATCTGATGGCCAACAGCCACGGCATCACGCGTTCGGCGGCCGGCATCCGGCGCGCCTGGGAAAAATTCGGCAACGACATGGTGCTGGCGATTGGCGACGCGCCCACCGCCATCATGGAGGCGGTGCGCCTGATCCGCGAGCACGGCTGGCGTCCGCAACTGGTGATCGGTTTGCCGGTCGGCTTTGTCGGCACACGCGAGTGCAAGGAAGAGCTCAAACGCTGTCTGCAAGTGCCGCGCATTACCAACAGCGGCACCCGCGGCGGTTCGCCCTGGGCCGCCACCATGGTCAACGCCTTGCTGATCGACGCGCTCAATCAGCTTGCCGGGTATGAGCGAACTTGAACGGGCCGAGTGGGATCTCAATGTGCTGGCGCCGAACGGGCTGCGGCGCGGCCGCACCACGGGTAGTTGCGCCACGGCGGCGGTCAAGGCCGCGCTGTATCTGCTGCTCGGCGGCGAGCGGCGCGAGCGGGTCGAGGTCAGTTTGCCCGATGGACGCCATTATCTGATTGTGCCGATCGAGCTGGTGAGCGCCATCGATGCCGGCGCGGTGCGCGCCGAGGTGCGCAAGGATGGCGGCGACGATCCGGACAGCACGCACGGCGCCACCATTTTCGCCCAGGTGCGGCGCAACGGTCTGGACGAAATCCGCTTCTTCGCCGGCGCCGGCGTGGGCACCGCCACCAAGCCGGGTTTGCGGGTGGCGGTGGGCGAGCCGGCGATCAACCCGGTGCCGCGCCAGATGATGCGGCGCGCGGTGGCCGAGGTGATGGCCGAATTGTCGCCGCCGCAGACGCACATGCAGACGGCGGCCGGCTTCGACCTGACCATCGGCTGCGAAAATGGCGAGACAATCGCGCGCAAGACCTTCAACCCGCGCCTGGGCATCGTCGGCGGCATATCCATCCTGGGCACGTCCGGCATCGTCGAGCCGATGTCGATGGCCTCGTGGGTGGCCTCGATCGAGGTGTATGTGCGGGTGGCGCTGGGCGGCGGCGCGCAAAGCGTCGCTTACCTGCCGGGCAAGATCGGGCGCGACTACGCCAGGGACGTACTGCGGCTGCCCGAGGAGCGCAGTGTGCAGATCGCGAACTTTTTGGGCGACGCGCTCGATTTTACCCAGACCGCGCTGGCCGAGCAGGGCCGCACGCTGGATGTGCTGTGGCTGGCGGGCCATCCGGGCAAGCTGGCCAAAGTGCTCGATGGGGTATGGGATACCCATTCGAGCAAGAGCGAGATGGCGATGGCCGGGGTGGCGCGGGTGGCGGCCGAATGCGGCTTCGCGCCGCACCTGGTGCGCCAAATAGAAAGTGCAAACACAGTGGAAGCGGCAATGGAAAGAATGAAGAATGAAAGCGGGGCGCAAGCCCTGTGGGTCGAGATCGAACGCCGGGTGGCGCGGCTGGCGCAGGCCAGGATGCCGTCGGTTGTGCGGGTCGAGGTGCGTCTGTTCGACCTGCACGGCAACGCGCTGGGGGTGGACGCGTGAGCGCGGCTTTGAACCCGCCGACCGGCACCTTGTGGGGCATCGGGGTCGGACCCGGGCCGGCCGGCTATCTGCCGCTGGCGGCCCTCGAAGCACTACAAAAGGCGGACCTGGTGTACGTGCCACGCGCGCGCGGCGCCCAGGCCTCGGTGGCGCTGCAATGCCTGGCCGGGATCGCCATCGCGCCCGAACGGCTGCGCGAGATCGAATTTAATATGGACCCGGACCGCTCGGTGCTCAGCGAGCATTACGCGCGGCTGGGCGAGAGCATCGCGCTGGAACTGCGGGCCGGGCGCAATGTGGCTTACCTGACCATCGGCGACACGCTGACCTATTCCACTTACGGCTATGTGCTGGCGGCGCTGCGCGAACGCATCGCCGATCTGCCGCACCGTACCTTCCCCGGCATTACCAGCTACGCTTCGGCGGCGGCGGCGCTGGACTGGCCGCTGGGCGAGGGCAAGGAGCGGGTGCTGATCTTGCCGTGTCCCGAAACGGCGGACGAACTGCGGCGCGAGATCGAAACCCACGACATTGTGGTGCTGATGAAGATAGGCCCGCGCCTGGGCTGGGTGCTGGACCTGCTGCGCGAGATGGACATCGCCCGGCACTGCGCGTTCGCGCGCCGCATCGGCCTGGAAGGCGAGCTGCTGGCGCGCGACGTGGTGGACCTGTCCGCCACCGAGGCGATGGGTTACTTGGCGACGCTGCTGGTGCGACGCAATCGACGAGAAGAAAGATAATCATGAAAGTCTATTTTATCGGCGCCGGCCCCGGCGCCGCCGACCTGATCACCGTACGCGGCGCGCGCATCCTGGGGCAGGTGAGCATGGTGCTGTATGCCGGCTCGCTGGTGCCGACCGAGATGTTGCAGCATTGCCGGGCCGATGCCGAGATCCTCGATACCGCCAAAATGGATCTGGAGCAGCAGCAGGCGTGCTACCAGCGGGCCCGGGAAGCGGGCCTCGATGTGGCGCGCCTGCATTCGGGCGACCCGGCCATTTACGGCGCCACCGCCGAGCAGATGCGGCGCCTGGAACGGCTCGGGATCGAGTACGAGGTGGTGCCGGGCGTGTCGTCGTTTACCGCGGCGGCGGCGGCCATCGGCGCCGAGCTGACCAAGCCGGAAGTGTCGCAAAGCGTGATTCTCACGCGCGTCTCGGGCCGCGCCTCGGCGGTGCCCGAGCTGGAATCGATCGCCCGCCTGGCCGAGCACCGCGCCACCATGTGCATCTTTCTGTCCGGGCCGCATTTGAAGAAAATCGTGGCCGACCTGTCGCTCCATTATCCGCCCGAGACCCCGGTCAATCTGGTGTACCGGGCCACTTGGCCGGACCAGAAGGTCTATCAAGGCACGCTCGGCACGGTGCTCAAGGATACCAAGCGCGGGGCCTGGAACCTGACCACCATGATGCTGGTGGGCGCGGCGCTGGGCGGCGGCGCGCAAGCCGAATCGAGCCTGTACTCGAAGGACTTCACCCATCTGTTCAGGGTGGTCAAAAAGAGCAAGGCCAAGGCGGCGGCGTGAATCAGGCGGCCGATGCCGGCGTGGGCCTGGGAATCTGGCTGGTGCGGCCGGAAGCCGAGCCGCTGGCCGCCGTGCTGCTGGCGGCGCTGGGCGGCAGCGTGTACCGGCCCTGGCTCGACGCCGATGCGCCGCAGCGCGCCCAGTTCGGCGCCGCCTACCGGCGGCACCGGCAATGGGTGATGTTGGGGGCGAGCGGTATCGCGGTGCGTTTTCTGGACGGCCTGGCGATCGATAAGCACAGCGATCCGGCGCTGGTGGCGCTGGACGAAGGGGCGCGTTTCGCGGTCGCGCTGTTGGCCGGCCATGAAGGCGGCGCCAATTTGCTCGCTTACCGGGTCGCCAACGCGGTCGGCGCGGTGCCGGTGGTGAGCACGGCCACCGAGGCGCTCAAGCCGCTGGTGCTGGGCGTCGGCTGCCGCAAGGGCGTGCCGGCCGAGCGCATCGAGGCGGCCGTGCGCCAGGCGCTGGGCGCGCGCGCGCTCGACGAGGTGCGTGAATGCGCGACCATCGATTTGAAGGCGAACGAGCCCGGTTTGCTGGAATTTTGCGCGCGCCACGGTTTGCCGCTGCGGGTGATCGGGCGGGCCGCGGTGGCGGCGCGGCCATGGGTGAGCAAGCCTTCGCAATGGGTGCGTCAAAATGTGGGTGTCGACGGGGTGTGCGAGCCGTGCGCGCTGATCGCCAGCGGGCGCGGTCGATTGCTGGTACCTAAAACGACTTTGGACGGCGTGGCCGTCGCGGTGGTAGAAGATAAATGGATGAAATGATGAGTGGTGTTTTAAATCTGGTGTCGGTCGGTCCCGGCTTTGAAGACTTGATCGTGCCGCGCGCGATCGCCGCGCTGCGCGACAGCGACGTGATCGTGGCCTATGAGCTGTATTTGCGCTGGATCGAGCCGCATCTGGCCGGCAAGGAAATTCACACGCCGCCGCTGACCCAGGAGCGCGAACGGGCCTTGCTGGCGATCGAAAAAGCGCGCGCCGGCGCCAAGGTGGCCTTGATCTCCAGCGGCGACATCGGCATCTACGCCATGGCCGCGCTGGCGTTCGAGGAAATGCGCGAGGACGACACTTACCAGGTCAACGTGGTGCCGGGCATTACCTCGGCCAACGCCTGCGCCTCGCTGCTTGGCTCGCCCCTGTCGCACGATTTCGCCACCCTCAGCCTGTCCGATCTGCTGTGCCCCTGGGAGTGGATCGAACATCGCGCGCGCCATATCGCCCAGGCCGACCTGGCCTGCGTGCTGTACAACGTGCAAAGCGCCGGCCGCCAGGAAGGCGTGTACCGCGTGCTCAAGCTGATGCTTGAATCGAAGGCGCCGCATACCTTGTGCGGCGTGGTCAAGAACGCCTACCGCCCGGGCCAGGAAGTGAGCATTCATCGTCTCGACGAGCTGCCGGCGCTGCGCTTCGACATGCTGACCACGGTGGTGATCGGTAACCGCTTCACGGCCCGCAAGCGGGGCGGCATTTTCACCCCGCGCGGCTACAACGACTGGGCCGCCGACGCCGACGCCGCCGCGCAAGCGCGGCAGGATGGCGCCGAAGCGCTGCCGCACGGGGCGCTGTGGGTGTTTTCCGGCACCAGCGACGGCAACGCGCTGGCGGCGCGGCTGGCGCGCGAGCAGGGCGGCCCGGTGGTGGTGTCCACCGCCACCGAGTACGGCGCCGAAATCGCGGCGCAGGATTGTCCGGGGGTGACGGTGTGGGGCGGGCGGCAGGGGGTGGAGGCGCGCCGCCAGGCGCTGGCGCGCAGCGGCGCGCGCGCCCTGGTCGACGCCACCCATCCGTATGCCGATACGATGTCGCTCCAGCTGATCGGCCTGGCCGAGGAGCTGGCGATTCCCTACCTGCGCTACGAGCGCGCCAGTGGCATGACGCCCGCCAGCGGCGAAGTGTGCGCGACCATGGGCGAGGCGGCGGCGCGCGCCATCGCCTTGGGCGGGCGGATTTTTCTGGCCACCGGTGCCAAGGATCTGGCCACTTTCCTTCAGCATCCCGGCGCCGAGCGGTGTACCTGGTTCGTGCGGCTGACGGCGGAACCGGCATTCATCCAGCGCGCATTGGCGCTGGGCGTGCCGCGCGAGCGCATCTGCGCCATGCAGGGCCCGTTTTCGGCCGAGTTCAACACCGCGCTGTGGCGCCATTGGCGGATCGACTGCGTGGTGAGCAAGGATTCGGGCGAGGCCGGCGGCTTTGGCGCCAAGGTGGCCGCGGCCCAGGCGCTGGCCATCCCGCTGCTGGTGGTGGCGCGGCCGCGGCTCGATTACCCGTGCCAGGCCGACGGCGACGCCCAGGTGCTGGCGCGGCTCAAGCAGTGGGACCTGATATGAAGCAGCCGATTCCGGTGACCATCGTCACGGGCTTTCTGGGTTCCGGCAAGACCACCATGCTGCGCAGTGTGATCGCGCGGCGCCAGTCGCGCCGTCTGGCCTTGTTGATCAACGAATTCGGCGAAGTCGCGATCGACGGGATGCTCATGCGCGACGGCGCCGGCGAGGACGGCCAGGTCCGCATCCATGATTTCCCGCATGGCTTGATCGCTTACGGCGACGATGAACTGTTCATCCCGACCATGCTGGCGATCGCCGCGCGGCGCGCCCAGGTCGACCATGTGCTGATCGAGACCTCCGGCCTGGCTTTGCCCACCGCCGTGATGGAGCTGCTGCAAAGCGCGCCGCTGGCCGACGATTTTGTGCTCGACGCCACGCTGGCCGTGGTCGACACGCCGCTGCTGCTGGAGCGGCGCTTCGAACGCGCCGATGGCGGCGCGCCGCATGAGCGGGTGGCCAATTCGGTGGCCACGCTGTTCGAGCGGCAGCTCGAATTTGCCGATGTGGTGGTGCTCAACAAGATCGACGCATTAGACGAGCCGGCGCTGCTGCTGGCCGAGGCCAAGGTGCGCCAGCGCGCGCCCAAGGTGCGGTTCCTGGAGCTGGCCTATCAGGGCCGGCTCGACATTCGGCTGGCGCTCGGTTTGCGGCTGCATCAGCCGGGGCGCGGCGGCGCGGTGCACAGCTACACGCCGCTGCCGTCGATGCCGGGGGCCGATGCCGGCCCCTTGAGCGACCAATCGCGCCTGAACGGCCATGTCCATTCGGGCTTGAGCGCGCACAGTCACGGCCTGAGCACCCATAAGCACTTCCACGAACAAGATCCGGGCTGGCTCTCGTTCGTGCTGCGCAGCCAGGTCGAACAGCGGCCCGAGCGACTCCAGGCGGCGCTGGCGGAGGCGGCCCGGCTCGAACCTATTTTGCGCAGCAAAGGTTTTGTGCGCACGGGCGGCTCGGCCCAGGCGGTGCTGGTGCAGGGGGTGCGCGGGCGGATCGCGCTTAGCGTCGATCCGCTGCGGCCGGCGGCCTCCACCTCGGAACTGGTATTCATCGGTTACCACCCCAGCCGGACACGGGTGGCGGCGCTACTGTCGGACTTGACCGGCACCGCTTGGGGTTAAACGAAAGTCAGTAATTATTGTTTTAAGGAACTCTATCGGCCAGCGCACCACGCATGTGACGTAAGAATATCTTTGGATTTTTCACCGTCACCTTATGGAGTAGCAGATGCGAACCGACAGCAGCGGAGCAGCAGGACAGGTATATGGATACGAGCCCACCCAGCACAGTTACTATGCTGAAAATTCGCGCACGTCGGAGGTGAGTCCTAACCAGATCGATGGCGCGTCCGAGTCGACTTTCAGTGGCTTCAAGAACCAGTCGTCCGAGATGTCTGACTCGACCGGCAAGATGCAAAGCATCTTGATGAACTTAATAAAGGTGCTCAGCTCCTTCCTGGCCGGTGCGTACAAGAATATGCACGCTGCGGAGCAAGAAGTAGGCGGCGAACAGAAAACTGGCGGCGGCGGGCAGTGCTTTGAGCAGCCTTTGCAGCGCGATATGCAGTTCGAACCGGGCGACGATGAGATCGGCACTATCGGCGGTGGCAAGGACATGCAAAAAAAATCGGTGGCCCCTGCCGTCGATGCGCCGCCTGCGGCCCCTGCGGCTCCGGCCGCCCCTGCGGCCCCCGCCGCACCAGCGGCTCCTGCTGCACCAGCGGCGCCGGTGGGAGAGATCGAAAATGCGAAGAGCTCGGGTCCCTCTTCGTCAGGGAAGGATGTCGCGGTCGATGGCGGCGGCTCGAAAACCATCCCGATCACAAACAGTACCAGTCGCGAACAAAATATTGCCATATTTACCAATCCGGGCACCGGTCCCACCTCCAGCTTCGGCGTGCCGAACGGTTTCATGACCTTAAAGCCTGGCGAGAGCGCCAACTTCAAGGTGCCCGACCAGTATTCCGGCTATGTTCAGCAAATGAACAATTACGGCAAGGCTGACTACGAAGCCAATAAATCACCGGAAGCGAATAATTTCAGGGCCAGCCGGGCCGAGTACACCTTCAATAAGGATGGCCAAGTGTTTTTCAACGTTAGCAACATCGACGGCTATGACTCTGCGGTTGAAATGACGTCAAATGACAAGACAGCGGGCAGCAAAAAATCTGTGTTCGACGCTATCAAGGAAGAAAATCCTGGCTTGATCGAAAATGTTGGTGGCAGGGAAGTGGTGCGCGGCGCGCAGTTTTTCGATGGCAAGACGGACGATGTTGCGGCCAAGGCGCTCAGCAAGCATCTCAACCACAGTAGTGATCCGTATGAATTCGCCAAGCACGAGGATACATACGTTCTTCCGGACGATAATAAAGCGGTGCGTGGCACCCAGTCCGGTACGGTCGCCACCACGTTTTACGACGCTTAACCGGTGCCGCCCGCACCCACCGCGCAGGGAGCCGGTGCGGACCGCTTCGCGTGCTTGCGCCAAGCCCGCTTGGTCGACCCCGGCTTGCCCAAGTGCTCGCCATCAAGCACAATCTGTGTTTTTTCGTTTAGGAGCATGATATGAAGCAAACTTACGCCCGATTGCTGGCCCTGATCCCGCTGGCCGCGGGCAGCGTGGCGCAGGCCCATCCGGGCCACGCGGACGGCGCCCTGGCCGGCCTGGCCCATCCGTTTCTGGGTCTCGATCATCTGCTGGCGATGGTGGCGGTGGGTGTGTGGGCGGGGCAACTGGGCGGGCGCGCCAAGTGGCTGGTGCCGGCCAGCTTTGTGGCCGTGATGGCGGGCGGCGCGGCGCTGGGCTTGGCCGGCGTGCGCTTGCCGATGGTCGAGGCCGGTATCGCCACCTCCGTGTTGCTGCTTGGTTTGCTGATCGCCTTGTCGGTCAAGGTGGCGCCGGCCTTCGGCGCCACGCTGGTCGGCCTGTTCGCGCTGTTTCACGGGGTTGCCCATGGCAGCGAGATGCCGCAGATGAGCGTGGCTTGGCAGTATGGGCTCGGGTTTATGTTGGCCACCGCCGCCTTGCACGGCGCCGGTCTCGGTTTGGGCCAACGCTTGCGCCGCCAACACGGGTGGTTGCGCGCCGCAGGTGCGCTGACGGCGCTGAGCGGCGCCTGGATGATGAGCGCGCTGTAAGGCAGAAAGCCATGCGGCCGGCGCACCGCGCTGGCGGTCCGCCGCCGTGCCGGCCGCCCGCTTGCCGCGACATCATTGCCGCAGCGCGTTAAAAATCGTCCCCGGTCAACACGGTGCCGTCCGCGGCGCCGGCCTGAATGCGCAGCCTGACCATCATCTCGATCTCGAGCCGGTTGGCATCGTAGGTATGGGCCAGATCGGCCGGACCGATGGCGCCAAACTGATCCTCCAAAACCCGCCTGGCGATAAAAAACTGCATGCGGCGCCCGTCCACCGTGACGGGACAGCGCACGGCTTGACGCGCCGTGTCGTAACTGCCGACTCCGGTAAATTCAATCTGCATCGGTATCATGCCGCGCTCCGGATCAACCTGTTGGTGGTCTTATCCTAGCATGAAGCGGGGTTGCCGGTTGGCGCTGTAAGCGGCCGGGCAATAGGGGGAAGGGCGCGGGGAGAGGGGGCGGCCAGGAGAAGGGGCGGGGGCACCGATCGCGGTGCCGGTCAGCCCGGTACGGCCGCGCGATGCACGCGCGGCCGGGGTGGGACGGTTACAGCGATTTCAAGAAGTCGATCATTTTCTGACGGTCCTCTTCGCTCATCGCTTTGAAACGATCGCGGCTGGCTTTGCCTTGACCGTCATGCCACAGCACGGCTTCCTGGAGAGTACGGGCGCGACCGTCATGCAAGTAGCGCACGTTTTTGTTCATGCTTTCCAGCAAACCGATGCCCCACAGTGGAGCGGTGCGCCATTCTTGCTGCGACGCCTTGCCTTGCGGGTAATTGTCGGCCAGGGCAGGACCCATATCGTGCAGCAACAGGTCGGTGTACGGACGAATGGTTTGACCGCGCAATTCGGCGAAGCGGTGGGCATTGCCGGTTTTCATCGAGGCTGTGTGGCAAGCGGTGCAGCGCGCTTGGGTAAACAGTTCTCCGCCGCGGGCGACGCGGGCTTGCATGGTCGCTTCGGCCGCGGCCTGGGCGGCCGTGGCGGCGGCGCTTTGGTTCATAATGACCTCGTGTTGAATCCCGGTCGGTTGCTGGCCTTTGAAGTGACGTTGGGCGGGCACGGCCAGCAAGCTGGTGTAGCGCGCCATCAATTCCAGGTCCTTGTCGCTCAGCTCGGCGCCCTTGGCGTCAGCATTGCGGCAATCGGCGCCATCGGTGGCCAAGCCACAGAAATGCTTGGGAATGGCGCTGGTGGTCACACCCATGTCGCTGTTGAGCGCCGAAGCGGTTTGTTGCAACACCGATGCGCTGGTGCCGCGCCAGCCGAAGCGGCCGACCCGGTTGATGCCCGGATTGATCAGGTCGGGGATGATTTGCAGACGGCCGATGGCGCCGTCCGGATCGCTCAAGCTAGCCTTGGCCAAGTTTTCCAGAGTGCTTTCCGAGACCGCTTCCAATAAACCCATGCCGGCCAGATGCGGCGCGGTGCGGACCGACATGCGGGTCGGCAGGGGCAAGGATTTGCCGTTCACGTCAGTGAGCGCATATTGCGGTTTTTGCAAGGTGTAGCTGGACTTGTCGCCGAACTGACCGACGCTTTCCTCGAACGAGGCGATTTTGAGCACGCCCTGACGGCCGTCGTAAGTCTTGCCGTCGGCAACGAGCAAACCTTGGGCCAGATGGCCGCCGAAGCGTCCGTCCACGATCAGCTTGCCGTTCGCGTCGCTGTCGCCGGTCAACACCACCATGGTATCGAGGGGCTTGCCGAATTCCGGCGAGCTTTTGCCGTTATTGAAGTGGCAGGCGATACAGGCGGGCTGCTGGAATTTCGGCCCGGCCTTGTTGGCGTGGGTGGAGAACAGGGTCGGATTGCCCGCTTCGGTGTGGGCGCCGTTCAAGAAGTTGGTGTGGAACAGGCGGCGGCCTTCGACGAAAGGTTGGATATTGATGCCCGCGATGTTGGTGCCCGCTTGCAGCAACAAGCCTTCCGGCTGACCGGAGGTGTCTTCCTGCAAGGTCATCATGGCGCCACCAGCGAGCGCTTCCGTCGGCATCACGCGGGTATCCCACGGAATGACGGCGGTGTTGCAGCAATCGGCGCGGTACCACGATTTGGCACCGGTCTGGCCGACCTGGTAGACCATCACGTCGGAGTAGTAGTTAAAGCGGCCCAACTCGTCGCCTTGTTTGCCGGCCAAGAACACTCCCAGCTCGAATTCGATCAAGTCGCCCGCTTTCAACTCGCGATGCTGCGCCGGCGCGGTGGTGATCTGCTTGACCAACACGAATTCGCCATCCTTGGGTGGCGCCGCCAGGTTGGTGTCGTAATTGTTGTTCGGCTCGCCAGGCAGGGCGTCGTAGTTGGCAATCGGCGTCTTCACTTCCACGTTCGACGGCGCCGAGAAGGCCGGCAGCAGTTTCATGCCGCCATTGTCGGCATACAGTGCCACCGAGGCAGGGCCGAAACGGTCGTCATCGCGGCGGCCGATGTAGCCATGGCGGAAGTTGGTGCCGTATAACCACCATTGCGGACGCACCACGATGGTCACGATGCGCTGTTCCGGATCTTTCGGCGACACGTTCTCGTAGATGGTGATGTCCTGGGTGCGGCGCTCGAAATAATGGGCCGCGAAGGTCAGGTACGGATCGCCCAGCCCTGGCGCGTCCGGGATCTCGCGCGCATGGCGGTCGCGGGTGCGCCCGCCGATGCGGGTCACCAGGGTGCCGTCGGCCAGGGTGTACTGGGTGTTCGGCTGTGGGCCGGCCCAGGCCAGCGGGGTGTAGGCGCCATCGGCCGGGGGCTGGGTGGGCGTGACCGGATCACCGCTGCCGGGCGGCGTGGTGGGCGGCACCGGATCGGTCGGGGTGGTCGGCGGGGTGGTCGGTGGCGTGGTGGGCGGGTTGGCCGTGCCTTGGCTGCCGTAGGCGCTGATTTCGAAGATCGAATAGCCGTAGTCGGTGCCGCGCTTGGTGCCGCTGATGCGCAGGAAGCGGCCATGGCCGTCCAGACCGCTCCAGTCTTCCACGCCGCCTTTGCCGTCGATCACGGTCTTGAGCACGGCCCATTGATTGCCGTCGTCCGACGTCTCGATCGTGTAGTCCTTGCCGTAAGCGGCTTCCCAGTTGATCTGGACCCGGCTATAGGTGGCGCCGACGCCGTAGTCGAGCGTGATCGATTGACGGTCCTCGAAGGCGCTGCTCCAGCGCGTGCCGGTGTCGTTATCGAACGCTTTTTCCGGTCCCAAGTCGTTCGCCTGGGACGACGTGGCGACCGCGCCGACCGGGGTCAGCACGCCGGAGGCCAAACTTTGCACCGCCGGGGCGTACGCTTGAATTTCCAGAATCGAGTAACCGTATGCGGAGGAGCGTTTCACGCCGTTCAGGCGCAGATATTGGCCCACGCCGCTCAAGCCGGTGATGTCCTCCACCCCGCCTTTGCTGTCGATCACCGATTTGATGGTGGTCCAGGTCAGCCCGTCCGTGGAGGTTTGCAGATCGTAGGATTTGCCATAGGCCGCTTCCCACTGGATCTTGACGTGGGCGATGCTGACCACTTTACCGAAGTTGAGGGTCAACGATTGCTGATCGTTAAACGCGCTGCTCCAGCGGGTGGCGAGATTGCCATCGATCGCTTTGTCAGGGCCGAGATCGGCCGCTTCCTGGCCGTTCGCGCTGGCCGAGACTGGTTGCAAAAGCACTTCTGCCGCCGCGCCGGCCAACAGGGCGCTGGTGGCCGCGCCGCCGGCGCTCTTGTCCGCGCCGCCGCCGCAAGCGGCCAGTACCGCGAGCATGGTGATGGACGTCGCCAGCTTGAAACAAGCTAGCTTGGTGTGTGTCGAATACGACATGGGTTATCCCTTTGGTGTGAGCATTTGTATGTAAATTCATTGGAGACTGCCCTGCCAACAGGCCTGTCAAGACGCCCTGCACGTCTCCGGCGAAACCGCATCGCCGCTCGAATGATCCCAAACATGCCGACGTGGTCCACCTCAGAGAGATTGCCCGCCAGTCTATAAATTGATAAATAAATACGTTCACTACATCGCGGTTCAGCGAAATTGATGCAACTGTACACTGTAATCTTTAGTCTACAAACATTTGTTTCCCGCGAAATGTAGGAATCTTACAGTGGGTTTGAGGAAATAGTAATGCTGTCTGGAACTTTATTTTTAATTTGACTAGGTTGCACCCGGGGAAAAGTGGCGAAACGGCTCAGATGATGACTTTGTTGCAATGCGACAATGCGTATTTTTGTGGAAACATAAAATAACAATCTAAGCCGTGGCCTTCAGGGTTCGCTCCGCGTATAAGAATGGGGCGGGTAGCCGCTCGCAAGCGTGTTTGGAGTCGCCAAGCTCGAGTGTGGCAAGCAAAATGGAAAATGTTTGATGCAAGCCAAATTTTTCCGTCGCCACGGTATGCTTGGCACAGAATGGCGATTCGCATTGGCGCCAGGAGACTGGCAAAGTAGCGCCGACATCGTCAGCACCACCTTTCGGTGCGTCGCGCCGTTTTAGCGCATCCGTGCATTTGTAGTTCGACTTCATCGGGCCCGATACCTGCCAGCGGCGCGCGGCGGCGTGGACCGAATCGCCGGGTCGCGCGGCTCGGGTGCCTCCGGTGCAAAGAGCGCCGCGCCTGAGCGATGCGGGTGGCGTCATAGCCAACGCCGCCAACGCGCGGGGCCGTTTTAAACAAGTGATGTTGAGCGTATTGCACTTATAATAGATGTGCGGCAATAAAATTGGCATGAGCCGTCACCTCTACACTGACGATTGGCATCGGCGGCAGGCAATATGGTTACATTTGAATGTGAATGCGAATGCGAATGCGAATGCACCTGGCCGGACGGTGATCGGGCCGGCAACCGGTTTCATTTCCTCGCTTGCAGTGCCGGGGAAGCGGCGCCGCCCGGCCGCGTGCGAGCAACCGTGCGTAGCGCTAGCGGTCTGATATGCGCCACCGGGCTGTGGCTGGCGATGGCCGGTTGCGCCAGTTTGCCGCCGCTGGCCGGGCGCGGCGTATCGAACGTGCTCGCCAATACCGAGTCGACCAAGCTGGGCATGGCGGTGGCGCCCTTGACGGCGGCCCATCCTGGTCTGTCGGGCGTGTATGCGCTGCCGGGCGGGGCCGACGCGTTCGCGGTGCGCATGCTCCTGGCCAACACCGCCATGCGCAGCCTCGATGTCCAGTACTATATTTGGCACAAGGACATTACGGGGATGCTGCTGCTGGACGCCTTGCGCGCGGCGGCAGGGCGCGGCGTGCGGGTGCGCTTGCTGCTCGACGATAACAATACCGCCGGTCTGGACCAGATCCTGGCCCGGTTCGATGCCATTGCCAATGTCGAAGTGCGCCTGTTCAATCCCTTTCCTTTGCGCTCGCCCCGCGCGCTCGGCTATCTGAGCGATTTTTTCCGCCTGAACCGGCGCATGCACAATAAATCCTTCACCATCGATAACCAGGCCACCATTGTCGGCGGACGCAATATCGGCGACGAATATTTCGGCGCCGCCGGCGACGTGCTGTTTTCCGACCTGGACGTGGTGGCCATCGGGCCGGTGGTCGATGCGGTGTCGCATGACTTCGACCGTTACTGGAATAGTGACTCGGCCTATCCGCTGCGTCTGCTGGTGCCGGCAGCCGGCGCGAACGGGGCCGCCCTGTTCGACCAAGAAGTGATGCGCACCGGCCGCAGCCCGGCCGGCCTGGCTTATCTGGAGGCGATGCGGGTGTCGCCGTTTGTCGCGCAGTTGAGCGAGCGCCGCCTGCCGCTCGAATGGGCCGTCACCCACCTGGTGAGCGACGATCCCGACAAGGTGTTAGGCCAGGCCACGCAACAGAGCAAAGTATTGCCGCAACTGGTGGAGATGGTGGGCCAGCCGGCCGCCGCGCTCGATCTGGTGTCGCCTTATTTCGTGCCGGGCGAAGCGGGCGCCGCCGCCTTCGGGGCGATGGCGCGGCGCGGCGTGCAGGTGCGCATCTTGACCAATTCCTTCGAGGCCACCGATGTGACGCCGGTCCACGCCGGCTATGCCAAATGGCGCAAGTCGCTGCTCGCCTCGGGCGTGCGCTTGTTCGAGATGCGCCGCGCCTGGGCCGATAGCGGCCAACGCGAGGGTGCGGGCGTGGGCTCGGGTGGTAGCTCCGCTTCCAGCTTGCACGCCAAGACGTTTTCGGTGGACGGCGCGCGGGTATTTGTCGGCTCCTTCAATTTCGATCAGCGCTCGTTCAATCTCAACACGGAAATGGGGCTGGTGATCGACAGCGTCGCGCTGGCGGGGCAATTGACCGGGGCGCTGAACCAGCGCCTGCCGGCCCACGCTTATGAGGTGCGTCTGAACCCGGACGGCTCGCTGTATTGGGTCGAGCACAATGGCGGCGTCGCGCTGCGCCATGACAGCGAGCCGGGCACCAGCTATTGGCAACGCATCGGCCTGGGCTTGATGACGGTGCTGCCGATCGACTCGATGCTGTAATGGTCGATGGCGCCGCCGTTCGGGCGGCGCGGCCCGCGTCGTCCCGCGGCGCGCGCCAACCATGCGCCGCGGGGCGGCCGGCTCAGCGTATAGTGGCGAAACATTAACGTATGTTTCCCCGCAGGGGCAAGCATGATCGACTGACGCTGGAGTCAAGAATATGAAGTGGGAAGGCAATCGCGAGAGCGACAATGTGGAAGACCGGCGCGACGAAGGCGGCGGAGGCGGGGGCGGCTTCAATGTGGGTGGACGCTCGATGGGCATCGGCACCATCGTCATCGCCTTGGTCGGCTCCTATATTTTCGGGGTCAGCCCCGTTACGATACTTAATCTATTGAGCGGTGGCGGCGGTACCGTGGCGCCGGTGCGGCAGGCGCCGGCGCACGCGCCGCCGGCATCCGACACGGTCGCCAAATTCGTCTCCACCGTGCTGGCCGATACGGAAGATACCTGGAGCGGCCTGTTCCAAGCCCAGGGCGGCCAGTATGTCCGGCCCAAGCTGGTGCTGTTTTCAGGCAGTACGCCAACCGCCTGCGGCACCGGGCAAAGCGCGACCGGCCCGTTTTACTGCCCGGGCGACCAAAAGGTGTATATCGATTTGACGTTTTTTCACTTGATGCAGCAGCGCTTTCACGTGGCCGGCGAGTTTGCGCAGGCGTATGTCATCGCCCACGAAGTGGGGCACCATGTGCAAAATTTGATGGGCATTAGCGGCAAGGTCGACCAAGCCCGCCAACGGGCGACCGAAAAGCAGGCCAATGCCTTATCGGTGCGCTTGGAATTGCAGGCCGATTGTTTTGCCGGTGTGTGGGCGTTTCACGCCAATCAGGCCCGCAAGATTCTTGAAAAAGGCGATATCGACACCGCCCTGCAAGCGGCGACCGCGATCGGCGACGATGCGCTACAGCGCCAGGCCCAGGGCCAGGTGGTGCCCGATTCGTTTACCCATGGCAGTTCCGAACAGCGGGTACGTTGGTTTACCAAGGGAGTCGACAGTGGCGAAGTGGCGCAGTGCGATACGTTCAAGGCGCGCCAACTGTAGCGAAGGCGGCGCCTTGTCCGGACTGACGGTTCAGGTCTGGTGACGGCTCTGCCTTTGGCCGCCATCCCGGCGAGCGCGCCGCACCCGAGTATGGAAGATCTGCTTGACTTGCGTTATGCTGTCGGCCGGCACAGTTTGGCTGCCAGGGTAGGGGCTGGCGGGTCGCGATGCGCACGCGTCAAGCAAGGTAAGCGTGGTTGGTGAGGGTATGGCGAGAGAGAACGATGTGAGTGGACGTAAGCAGGCAGCGCCGACAGCGGCATCGTCGCGGTTGCCGCCGCCTTTGCCGGCCCTGGGCGCGCTGTCGCCGCAAGACGCGGTGGCCAAAAAGCAGGCGCGTGAGCAGAAGGACGCGCTGGTGCGCGGTGTCACTTCCATCGATGCCATGCGCCAGGCGATACGGCGAGTCGGCCGCGAGCTGCCGAGCCTATCGGTCGTGCCGCGTGTGCCCATGTTGGATGTGGCCGCCTTCCGCGCGCGGGCGGCGGCGGGTCTGCCATTCATGATCACCGGACTGGTCAAACGATGGCCGCTATCCGGCCTCACGCCGCAAATCCTGCGCGACCGCTTTGGCGCGCTGCCGGTGCGCGCGCGGGTGGGCGACTATGTCAATACCGCCTTCGCGCATGATCGCGCGATGCGGGACATGACCATGCACGCCTATCTGGACCTGGTGTCCACCGAGACGGGCGAATTGCCGCCTTACCTGGGTAATCTGGAATTGCGGGAATTGAACGCCATGTGTCACTGGCCCGCGTATTTCGACAAAATGGGCCCGCCGCGCTTCTGGATCGGGCCGGCGGGCACGGTGACGCCGCTGCATTGCGACTACGACGACAATATTTTCGCGCAGATTTGGGGCAGCAAACGCATATTCTTGGCGCCGCCACATCATGATCGGTTCCTCTACCCGCGCGAAGCCAACGCCGTGCTGTTCGGCTCGCCTTTCGATCCGGAGGCCCCCGACTTCGCGCGCTTTCCGCTGGCCCGCCACGCGGCCATGATCGAACTCACCATCGAACCGGGCGAGATGCTATATGTGCCGGCCGGCTGGTACCACCAGGTGCGCTCGCTGAGCTTTTCCCTGTCGTCGAATCGGTGGGCCAGGGCGCTACCGTTTGCATTGCGGCGCGACCAATCGGTGCGCCGCTGATCGCGCTATGGCCGTGGCGTAGCTATCGTCTTCCATTCCCCAAAGTATTCTTGGCCCACCGTTTGCCGCAATGAGCAGCGCGCGATTTCAGTTCCGTCCGATTGGGTACACCCGCGCGGTCATATAAACGATGTTATCCAAGACGCGCATCGGAATGATGTTGGTCGTTTCGATGTGATTCCTACCTTACACGATAAAAATGGAACTGCCTTCCTATCGTTTGCCACCTATTTTGATATTAAATATTAGTTTGGTCTGAATTGTAAATTTATCGGAAATCGTATCCCCATGAGTCACACCAATTATTGCAAGCTGATGGATGAATTTTGCAGCCGGTATGCACTCAAAAACGCTTCGCAATTGTATGAACAGGCGGCACTGAAAGTAGGCGGCATCGAATTTTTTCTGGGACACGGGGGAAGCGCGAATACTGATGGCATGCTGGTCTGCTGTAAGTACGGTACCGCGCCGATCGCGCTACTACCCATGGTCATGGCCCGTTTGTTGCAAGCCAACTTGAAGCTGTTCGCGCCGGGCGACATGCGTTTTGGTCTTACGCCGCTCGAGCACGAAGTTGTACTGACCGGCATCGTCCCGATGGCACATCTGGATGCCGCGGCGTTGATGCAATTGCTTGAGCATCTGGCTGAGGCAGCCCATGCATGGCGCAAGTCCTATTTTCTGCTATCACCGATGGAAAATCGCCCGGCGGAGCCTTTCCTGACGATAGCGGAAGACGAGCAGGCGGCATGAGTTATGAAAAGTACTGCGTTCTGATTGACGACATCTGCGCCATCATGGGCCATGCCCATCCACGCCAGCTTTATGATAACGCCAACATCACGGCGTTTGGCACCTCGTTTTCATTCATGCATGGTGGTGTCAGCGCGCCGGACCATTGCGTGGTCTTTTGTGACTTTGGCCCGCTGCCCGACCATCCGGCCGATGTGGCCAGTTTCGAATGCGTCAAGTTACTCCTGGTCGCAAATGTCGATATGGCAAAAACCAGAGAGCGCGGCAGTTTCAGTCTGAATGCCGTCACTGGTCATATTATTTTTTCAAGTTTGTTGCCATTGAATGGATTGACCGGGACCGGCCTCATGAGCGTGTTGGAACACTTTGCGGATCAATTGGGCAAATGGAAGCACTACCTATATGGCGGCGAGACGGCGCGCGGTGATGTACCCGATATGGCGATGTCAGGTGCGCCTGCGCATGGACGTGGTAGGCAAGCAATGCTGTTAAAAAATTTCCCAAGGTTGAAAATATGAGAGCCCCCTCCGTAGGCCAAGAGTCAAGCGCATTGGTCCATCTCGAGCCGCTCAGTACGCGGACCATTTCAGCCCCGCCAACCAGCTCGGTGAACAATAATCCGGGTAACGCCAGCGTTACCGCACGCGGTAAAGGCCCGTTGGAAGGAAGCGAGCGTGACATACGCGCGTTGCTCGATACCGGATCGTCGCACGGCAGGGAGCGGGCTAACGCGCCAACCGCGGCTATGGTTGACGGCCGTGAAGCGGCCTCGCTCGCGTCGACTGAGGCCATCGCCGAACCGGCTCGGCCTGGCGCCGCGGTGGCCGTGCCGTCCAATGTGATCCGGCCAGCCGACACGGCACCCCACGCTGTAACAATCATCGAACCGGCCGCCGTGGCACCCAACGAACAAACCGAACGTTTACGCAGTTTCGCCGGCGCGTTCGGCATCGAGAGAAATTTCATGAGCGACGAGTCGCGGCTCCAGCAAATCTGCGATCAAGTCAATGCTCAAGTCAATCTGGCGCGGACCGTTGCGGCCGAAAAAAACCAGGCTCCCAACTTCGATCAGGCGATTGAAGCCCTAAAAAAGGTGATGGACCATCCTTCGCAAGACAGTGCCGACCGTGTGCGGCAGGATTCGCAAGTCGCTGGTTCGGCGGGGCGTGAAATCGCGTTGGCCCACCATGGACGAAAAGTGTCGGGCACCCTCGATACCGGCAATAGAGAAAGCGCGAAGGTCTACCAAGCGGCAAACTTGGTCGGCAACGCGGTATTGCAACCCGCGCCGGCCCTGATTCCCGCGCTCTTCGGCACCGGGCCGGTTGCAACGGGTTTTTATTTGGCGAGTACTTTCTCGAACCTTGCGCTGGTTCCCGGATCGCACACCATATCCCATATGTGCACCCTGCCGGCCCAGGCGCTGGTGGACAATGGCGGTTGTAATCTGCGGCCGGATGACGAAAAACTCGGACTCAATTCCGTCGTCAAGGCCGCCAATGATTTGACCAGCGAACTGGCCAAGGCGGAGAAATGTAAATCCTCCGGCGACCTGGTCAAGGCCCGCGACACCGTGGACAGCGCGCTCAAACAGTACGTCAAGTGTGTGGAGGCCGCGCGCATCAACGCAGCCAACCAAATGCCGCAGAGCCATTTCCGCGCTTTACGCATGCTCGGCAATGTTGGCGCTGCCTGCCTGGCATATTACGGACACCCGGCCTGGGCTTTGCTGGGCTATGCCGGCACGGCCTGGGGCGGTCAGATCGGGCTGATGCACGGGGCCAAAGTGGGCGGGATGGCCAAAGAGCAAGAAAAGCTGGAAATGTTCCTCAAACTGTTTAATCCCGTCACGCCGGACCATGTCCGGCGCTATTTTAGCGGGCCGCTTCAAACCCGCGTCAAGCTTGCCGGTGAGGTGGTACAAGCGCAGATAGATCAGTTGAAACAGCAAATCGCCGTGGCGGAAAATAAACCCGCCGACTCGGCCGATCTGCCACCAGCAACAGCTGCGCTTTCGCCGTTTATACCTGAGCAGGGCTCGGCCCAGCCCGACCCGGAGCGCCAGGCCGACAATGCTCAAGCGGGCTATCAACATCGCTGGACCGGGCGCGCCAAGTCCGTGTACCAAACGGCCGCCGATGTCGCACAGGACGTGCGCGATTTCGCGCAACACCGCGCGGGCCAAGCGGCCGGCGCGATAGGCGTGGGAGCCAAGGCGGTGGGCGCGGGAGCATTGGTGGAAGGTCTCGGCATCTTGAGCGAGCAAATGCAAAACTACGGTGTCGATGTGGGCGAAGGCAAACATGTTGAAACCAACAAAGCGATGTTGAAAACGCTGCGGACCGATGCCGATATTCTGAAGAATTTTCTCACTGCGGAGGATCCCAAAGCCAGCATCGGGCAGTTATCGGATGAAGGCAAGGCCATCTTGGAGATGTTCGCGATAACGATGGCGGAACGGGGAGAATCGACCAATAGCGTTGTGGGCAGCCTCGCGCATCGTCCCCATATCGCGCGGGCATCGATGCGCTACGGTTTCGAGCAAGCCAAGGACCCCGTTAAAGTGGCCCGGATGGCAGCGCAAAAGGGCGCCAGCGTATTGCAGGCGGGCGGGTTGGGCGGAAGCCAGTCGTCCCAACTGCTTGGCGGTGTCGGACGCCTATCGGCCGTCGCCGGACATAAACTTGCACCGAGTGTTTGGTGGGCGATGCAAGCGGCGGGAGTGACGCTCAGTACGATTTCAAACTATCGCTCGCCCGATCTCATCAATTGGAAAAATAATGTGGCGGGACCGGCGCTGAAACAACGGCTGGGCGACGACGTGGATATAAAACAGCAGAATAAATGGGCCCCGGTGCGTACCCTGCCGGACGCCGCCGGCAAAATTTTTGCAAATGGATTGGAAAGCGGAGCGATCGCCAACTTCGTTGGCATTGGCGGCAGTGTCTCCAGACGGATGGGGTGGAACTCCGCCGAATCCAAAGCGAAAGCATTTCTGCAAGCGGTATCGGCCGATATTGGAGCGGCGGAATTGTCCGCGCCAGTCCCCAGGAGTACCTAGTATCGACAAACCTGACTGTCTCGCCTATCCATGTTAAGGGGCTATTAAGTTTTTCTGATTTCCATTTTCTATTGCCTCAGCTTGAGGGACGCTGGCGAGCCCTGCATTATCCTTCAACGAAAATCGAGGCTGGACTGACCAACAACAAAAAACCCGGCTGCACCCAAGATACTGGGCTAATCCGGGTTTTTCATTCCAGCCATAATTCGTTCGTGGTGCCCGGGACCGGAATCGAACCGGTACGCCCTTACGGACACGAGATTTTAAGTCTCGGGTGTCTACCAGTTTCACCACCCGGGCAACGAGGCAAGATTTTAGCACATCCGGCCGTCGCTTCGCCAACTGCCCGATGCGTGGTGCTGGATCGGCGGTGTCCGCAGATGGTGTAGCATGCGGGGCGGTAAAATGAGCAGCCGCCGCCCGCCTGGGCGACCGCGCTTCAACAAGGACAACATGAACATCACCATCAACGAGGCGCTGCGCTCGTATATCGATCCGCTCACCGACGAAGAATACGCCGCGCTCGAACGCAGCCTGCTAGCCGAAGGTTGCCGCGACGCGCTGGTGCTGTGGGATACGATGCTGATCGACGGCCATAACCGTTACGCCATCTGCCAGCGCCATGGCATCGCTTTCACGACCGTTCAACATACCGGTTTCGCCTCGCTTGACGATGTCATGCTGTGGGTGATCGATAATCACTTGGCCCGGCGCAGCGTGTCCGACTTCCAGCGCGGCGTGCTGGCCCTGCGCAAGAAGGATATCGTGGCCGCCAAAGTGTCTTCGCCCGCTGAAGATGCCGGCGCCGACGAGCTCCGGTCCCAGTCGGCGCCGGCGCCCTTGAGCACGCGCGAGGACATCGCCAAAGTGGCGCGCTTGAGCAGCAATACCATCAGCCAGATCGAGAAAATCCAAAAGGCGGCCGCCCCCCAGTTGGTGGAGGCGGTGCGGGCCGGGACCATTTCGATCAACGCCGCCGCCACCGTCGCCTCGCTGCCGCAGGCCGAGCAAGTGGCAGCCGTCGCCGGCGGTAAAAAATTGATACAGCAAGCGGCCAAGGAGATTCGCCAACAGCGCGCCTCGACGCGTCCGGCCAAACAAGACGCGCAGGACTTGGCCGCGCCGGCCGAAGGGCAGCAGTTGCGCGCCGAGATCGCCGCGCTCAAGGCGCGCAACGCCGATCTGACGGCCGAAAACGCCGCGCTGCTCGACCGCATCGCGGCGCTGATCGACGCTTCCTGATGCTCGCCGCTGGCCACCTGATGCCGCGATTCGTACCCCAGCGTCCGATAATATGAGTGGCGATCACCGACCAACCAACACCCTGCTGGCCGGCTTGGCGCTGCTCGGCAGCCAGGTGTCGCTCAACGTCGGTGCCGCCATCGCTAAACGCTTGTTCCCCGCGATCGGTGTGGAAGGGGTGGTGGCGTATCGCGTCGGTATCGCGGCGCTGCTGATGCTGTTGATCTTTCGCCCATGGCGCACCCGCTTGACCAGGACGCAGATCATCAACGTGGCCATTTATGGCAGCGTCATCGGCATCATGAATCTGCTGATCTACCGCTCTTTCAGCCTGATACCGCTGGGTGTCGCGGTGGCCATCGAGGTGGCCGGCCCGTTGCTGGTGGCGGTGCTGTCGTCGCGCCGGCCGCGCGATGTCGCGGCCGTGTGTCTGGCCGTGATCGGCCTGTATTTTCTGCTGCCGCTGCATGGCCACGCCGAGCGACTCGATCCGCTCGGTGTGGCTTACGCGGCCGGCGCCGCCGCCTGCTGGGCCTTATACATCGTGTACGGCAAGCGCGTCTCGTCCATGCACGGCGGGCAGTCGGTCGCCTGGGCGATGCTGGCCGGATCGCTGTTTACCGTGCCGCTCGGCGTGTGGCACGCCGGTTCCGCCTTGCTGACGCCATCGTTCTTGCTGATCGGGCTGGCGGTCGCGGTGATGTCGAGCGCCTTGCCCTATACGCTGGAAATGCTGTCCATGCGTACCCTGTCGTCGCGCACGTTCAGCATGTTTAGCAGCGGCGCGCCCGCCCTCAGCGCCTTGGCCGGCCTGGCGGTGCTGGGCGAGCATTTGGCGCTGTCGCAGTGGCTCGCCATCGGCAGCATCGTGCTGGCGTCGGCGCTCACGTCCTTGCGATAAGGCGGCGCGCGCGGTAGCCGGCGCCTTACATGGCGTCGAGCGCGGTGCGCAAATCGTGACGCAAGTCTTCGATGTTCTCGATGCCCACCGACAGCCGCACCAGGCCGTCGCCGATACCGAGCAAGGCGCGTTGCGGCGCCGGGATCGAGGCGTGCGTCATCAGCGCCGGATGCTCGATCAGGCTTTCCACCCCGGCCAGACTTTCAGCCAGGGCGAACACCTCGCAGCGTTCCAGGAAGCGGCGCGCGCCGGCCAGGTCGGTGTGCAAGTCGATTGAGATGATGCCGCCGAAGCCGTCCATCTGACGCCGCGCCAGTTCGTGCTGGGGATGCGACGCCAGACCAGGTAGATCACGCGTTTGATTTCGGGTTGTATCTCCAACCAGCGCGCCAATTCGAGCGCGGTGGCGCAATGGCGCTCCATGCGGATCGCCAGCGTTTTCACGCCGCGCAGGGCCAGGAAGCTGTCGAACGGGCCGGCGATGGCGCTCACCGAATTTTGCAGGAATGCCAGCTGCTCGCGCCACGCCGCCTGGCGCGGTTCGGCGCCCACGATGGCGATGCCGCCGATGATGTCTGAGTGGCCATTGAGGTATTTGGTGGTGGAGTGGACCACGATGTCGAAGCCATGCTCCAGAGGACGCTGCACCATCGGGCTGGCGAAGGTGTTGTCGGCCACGCAGATGATGCCGCGCTCGCGGCAAATGGCGGCGATGGCGCGCAGGTCGGCCAGCTTGAGCATCGGGTTGGTCGGGGTTTCGACCCACACCATGCGGGTGTCGGGCCGCAGCGCCGCCAGCA
This sequence comes from Pseudomonadota bacterium, assembly GCA_040385995.1. Taxonomy (GTDB): domain Bacteria; phylum Pseudomonadota; class Gammaproteobacteria; order Burkholderiales; family Burkholderiaceae_D; genus Janthinobacterium. Next base: position 344,411 of record JAZKGI010000005.1, on the reverse strand, counting down.
GCTGGTTTGGATCGGTCAGGTCGACGTAGCTGAAGTCGTGCCCCGCGCTGCGCCGGCGCACCCGTTCGAACAGGCGGTAGCTGCCGCCGTACATGTCGTCGCCGGCGATAATGTGCAAGCCGGCGTCCACCAGTTTCAGCACGGTGGCGATGGCGGCCAGGCCGGAGGCGAAGGCGAAGCCCTGGGCGCCGCCCTCCAGGTCGGCCACGCAGCGCTCCAGCGCCCAGCGGGTCGGGTTGCGGGAGCGGCCGTAGTCCAGGCCTTTGCTGTCAATGGCCGGCAGAGCCGCCAATGGGCGCGGTCCGCCGGCCGTCAGGGCGTTGGGGCGTCAGCACGTTGTCACATTTGGCTGCCACCATCGCGCGCGGCGTCATATAATTGTCAGCACTTTTACGCCTGACCAGGACGACGCAGCAGTGGCAAAACTTTATTTCAGGTATTCGGCGATGAATGCCGGTAAGTCGACCGCGATGTTGCAGGTCGCGCACAATTATGAAGAGCAAGGTCAGACCGTGCAGCTCTATACGGCCGCCATCGACCACCGCTATGGCGTCGGTCACGTCACTTCGCGTCTGGGACCGCAGCGCCGGGTCGATGTGTTCGACGCCGATACCGATTTTCTGGCCGCCATCCCCAAGGTCGCTTGTGTACTGATCGACGAGTCGCAGTTTCTCAGCACGGCCCAAGTGCAGCAATTGCATCAGTTGGCCCAGTTGCATGGGGTGCCGGTGATTTGCTACGGCTTGCGCACCGATTTTCTGGGCGACCCGTTTCCCGGATCGGCTTATCTGCTGGCGCTGGCGGACGATATCGAAGAATTGAAGAATATTTGCAGTTGCGGCAAGAAGGCGACCATGAATATCCGGGTCGACCAGCATGGCCAGCGCATCAAGGCCGGCCAGCAGATCAGTATTGGCGGCAACGAATCGTACCGCCAGGCTTGCGGGCGCTGCTTTTACGGCGGCTGAACCACGCCACCCGCGCCACCCGACCCGGCCGATCTTTATTGATGCAACACCGTGATGGCGGTGCCGGCCGCGGTCACCGAGCCGTCGACCACCCGCTCCTTGCCCTCGTCGGCGGACGATTTTTCCACCGCCACCCGCCACTGGCCGGGCGGCAGGCTGATCTCTTGATCGGCGCCTGAATTGAAGATCAACATTTCCCGATTCCAGTCGTCGCCATTGGCGGCGCCGTCGATGGTGGTCACCACCAGCGAGGCGCTGCGCTGATCGGCCTGCACATGGCGCTCGATGCCGTCCCAACTGTTGAAGCGGAAGCCGGCATGGGCTTTGCGCAAGGCGATCAATTTCCTCACGTACTGGTAGGTTGCCTGATGGGTGTTCAGTAAATGCCAATCGTAGGCGTTGATGCTGTCGGGCGACTGGTAGCTATTGCTCACGCCTTGTTTGGTGCGCTGCATTTCGCTGCCGCCGTGCAGCAGTGGAATGCCTTGCGAGGTGAGCACCATGCTCATGGCGAATTGTTGCAGCCGATTCAGATAACCCGTGTTGGCGCTTTGACCGTTGTCCGCGGCCCAGGCCGCCACCTTGTCGGCCAGGCATAAATCGTCATGCACATCGACATAGTTGATGCTTTGCTCGGGCGCGGCCGTGTACATCGCGTCCCAGATATTGGGCAGTTGGGTGGCCGGCAGGCTGTACAAGGGCGAGCCCTTGACGCCAGCCGAGATCGCGCCCAGTCCCGGCGCCCCGCCCGGCCATTTGCTGCCGGGATCGTAAGCGCCGAAGCCGCTGTCGGTGGCGCCCTGGTTGAAGATGAAGCCGCCACGGCCGCCGCCGCTGTTGTTGGCGTTCTTGATGGCGTCGCGGTAGGCGCCGTTGAACACGCCGATATGGGCGTCGGCGATGGTGCCGACCGAGCCGTATCGCACATGCTGGCGTTCCAGCGGGTCGGCGATGCCGCCGTTCCACGGCTCGCCGTACAGCAGCAGATTGCGCTCAGGGTAGGTGGCGTTCAAATGACGGCCCCAGTCGGCCACCACGCTGGTGTCGAACACGCCCATCAAATCGAAGCGGAAGCCGTCCACGTTATATTGCTTGACCCAGTATTCAAGCGAGTCGCGGATCATGCGCGCCACCATCGGTTGCGAGGCGTCCAGCGAATTGCCGGTGGCCGACATATCGGTGGCGTTGTAATAGGCGCCGCTGATGTTGCCCAGCACATCCTTGGACAGGGTGTGGTTGTACACCACGTCAAGCACCACCCGGATGCCGCGCCGGTGCAAGCGGTCCACCATGGCTTTGAATTCGCGCACCCGGCCCACGTAATCGTTGGGCGTCAAGGAATAGCGTTCTTCCGGCACATTGTAGTTGACCGGCGAATAGCCCCAGTCGTAGCAGTCGGGGCGCGACGCCACATCGGCCGGGGTGCAGGAGCCAAAGTCGAACACAGGCAAAATCTGGAGATGGGTGATGCCCATCTCCACCAGATGGTCGATCCCGGTGCTGGGCGCGCCCGGCACGCCGTTGACGGTGGTGCCGGCCAGGGTCAGGCCGGCGTAGGTGGCGCGCTGGGCGGCGGGCACGCCGGAGCTGGCGTCCACGGTGAAGTCGCGCACATGGGTTTCATAAATGACGGAGTCGACCCGCTGCGCCAGCGCCGGGGTGGGCGACCAGCCGCCCGGCAAGGCGGTGCGGCTCAGGTCGAGCACAATGTTATTGTCGCTGCCCGCTTGCACCATCACGCCGTAGGGATCGCGGCTGGTCACGCCGTTTACGTGAAAATGGTAAGGCGCCAAGTGGTGGTCGCCATCCACCGTCACCGAGTAGACGCTGGTGTAACCGTTGACATCGGCGATCCGGTTCATCGCATAGCGCTTGCCGTTGAGCTCGAGCGCGACGTTGGCGCTGTCGGGCGACCAGATGGAAAATGTCGATTGCGTCGGGCGGTACATGACGCCCAGCCGGAACGGCTCGTCGCTGGCGGCGCAAGGATTGCCAGTGCCGATATGGCCGCCGTCGATGCTGACGGTGCCGGTGCCGAGCTGATAGTCGGCGCCGCCCCGGTTGTCCCAATGGCCGGCGCCGTCGTTGAAGGCGGCTTGCCAGCTGGTAGCCTCGCCCAGCTCGACGGTCTTGCTGCGCCAGCCGACGCAGGCGCCCGCCATGTCCACGCCGGGCTCGCCGGTCCAATTGCCGTTGATGCCGTAGTGAATATTCACTTGGCGCCAGTCGGGCGGAGCTTTGTAATACACGGTGGCGGAATGGGCCAGCGCGGTGGCGGCGGCGCTGGCGCAGAGCAGGGTGGCGATGGCCTGGGCGATGCGGGTGGGATGCTTTTTCATGGCGATCTGAGGGCTAGATGGTGAACAGTTCGGAAGCGACGCGGGGCGCGGCGGTGCTCGCCCGTCATCCCGCTCGGTCAACAAAATCGCGCCATCGAGCGGCAGGCCGGGCGAAAAAGTTGCGCCATCATAACAAGAAATGCTCAGAAAAATGATAATCTTGCGTTTAAATAAAGCACTGCCAGCCGGTTCGCATCTGAGCTGGAGGCAAAATTTGTTAAGCCGGCTCGACCAGCCCGGCGGCCAGGGCCGCGCCAAAGGTGGTGGCGCTCCACGCCCGCTTGTTGCCGATCACGTACAAGCGGCGCTGCGCGCGTGTGACCGCCACGTTGATGATGTTGGGGCGGGCGCCGGCCCAGTCGCGCGCGCCGCCTGACTTTCCGCCCAACACCAGGATCACCGATTCGGCTTCCTTGCCCTGGAAGGTATGCACCGTGCCCACATGGGACTGAAGCCAGCTCTTGACGACTTCTTCCTTGGCTTGCCCGCGCCAGGTGTCGGCCTGTTTGAGCAGCAAGTCGGCCAGTTCCACCGCCACCGATTTGAAGGGCGAGATCAGATACAGGTCGGGCAAGCCGTCCGCTGTGGCGCGCCAATCCTGCTGCGCGAATTTTCGCACCAGTTCGACGGCGGCGCGGCCTTCGGTCGGGCTGAAATGCTCGTCGAAGTCGTTGGCCACGATATCGATCCAGCGCGATGGCCCCAGCAGGGGACGGCGTGCGGTGGCCGTCAGCTCCGCCGCCGGCGCCAGGCCGAACACCATTTCGTCGTTGTAAGCGATGGCGTTAGCGATGGAAAACATGGGCTCGACGCAGCGCCGGTGCACCCGCAGCGGCGAACCGACCCACAGATCGCTGCCATCGTATTGAATGACATGGGCGCCGCAGCGGTTTTGCCGGTCCGCCAGGTGCTGCGCCGAATAGCGCGTCAAGCGATGCCGATCCGGCGCGCCGTGGTGGCGCAAGATCGCTTGGTCGAGTTTTTTGTCCATCATGATGACCGGTTCCACTTGCAGCGGGTCGCCCACGATCAGCGTGCGCTTCGCGCGCCAGATCGCGCCCAGCGCGTGCGAGGGCACCGCCTGGCCGGCCTCGTCCACCAGCAGCAGGCCGATCTCGCCTTCGCCCAAGTCGCGGAAGCAGCGCGCCACCGAGGCGAAAGTGCTCGATACCACCGGCACGGTGAGGAAAAACGTGGCCCACAGGTGGCGCGCCATGCTCGGCAGATGTGGCTGGATGAACGGGTCTTGGTTCAACATCGCCAGCGCCAGCCGCAAATTGGTTTCGAAGGGCTTGCCAGCGTGCTTCATGAAGGCTTGATGCAGCGCCATCGCCGCCACAAACACGTCGGCGCGCGCGGCTTGGTAGACGGGGCTGGAGCGGGGCAGCGATTTGTGCTGTTGGTCGGGCGGCAGCAAGGCGAAGGCGGGCGCGTCGAAGGCGGCCTCGCCCAGCTCGTCCCGTAGCGCGGCGACACCGTGTTCGAGCCGGTCGCAGGCGGCTTGCCGGGCCTGCCGCACGGCTTTTGCCTCGGCCAGCCGCGCCAGCGCGCGCGCCAGGTCGGCGGTGGCGGCGCCGCTTTGCTGTTTGCCCTCGACCTTGCTGGTTCGGAGCGCCGCGTATTCCTCGTCCAGTTCGCGCCGCAAGGCGCCGGCGGCCGCATACTCGGCCGCGCCGAACACCCGGTTGTAGAGCAAACGCCACCAAGGCCAGTCGCGCACATATTGGGCCCGCTGCGCCAGATTGGCGGCGAGTTGGCGCTCGATCTGGTCCAGCCGCGCGGCGCAGTCTTGCAACGCGCGCTGGGCGGCGTCGTGCTCCATCTGAACCAGACTGGCATGCGCGCGCGCATCATCGAGCTGGCCCAGCGCCACTGTCAACGTCGCCAGGCTGGCCTCGAAACGGCGCATGGCCGCCTGCATGGCCTCGACCCGCTCGCGGGCGGCATCAAAACGGCGGCGCGCCCCTTGCCAATCGAGCCGGGCCGGATCAATCGCGTTGAGCGCGGCCTGGATGCCATGCTCGGCGAACTGGCCCATCTGGCTGGCGACGCGGGTGCGGTTCGATTTTTTGCCCAGCGCCACCGAGACCAGACCCCAGCAGGCGATGCGTTCGGCCGGCTCCTCGTCGGCCTCGCCCGGCTCGTCGGCGTTCTCGGCCGGCTTGGCGGCCTGCTCGGCGTTATTGAGGATCGCCTCGGCCGTACGCGCGAAGTACTCGAAGGGCGCGCCGTCCATGCACAGCGGTTGCGGATGCACCTTGCCCAGATTGGGCAAGTCGTGGGTGATGTTTTCCACCGCCTTGTTGTTGGCGCTGGCGACCACGATGCCGCAGTCGAGCAGGGCCTCGTCGAGCAAAAAGCAGGGACCGGTGCGCACATCGCCGGCCTTATTGGCCGGGTAAGCGACCGTGACTTGCCCTTTGCTGAACGCTTGCTCGGGATGATCGAAGCGGGCCAGCAGGGCGGCCCGCTCGACCACGCGCGCGGCGATCACGTCCATGAGCAAGGTGGTCTTGCCGGTGCCGGGTGGGCCGTTGACGGAAAACATGCCGCCGTCGCGCAAGGCGGCCAGCGCGTCGTTGACGGCCACTTGCTGCATCAAAAACAGGGGAAACGGGCTGGGCCAGCAGCCGGACGGAAAGCGCTGCGGTTGCAGGCACTGGTCGATATGGGCGGCGCGCGTGACATCGGTGCGCGCGCCGGCTTCGCGCTCGCCGGCCAAATAAGCCCGCACCAGTGGCGCCTCCTGGCCCAGCTCGGCGCTGGCGCGGATACGGGCCAAGTCGTCCAGATAAAACGAATTGATCGGGTCCATCTCGGGCGGCTTGCGCAGCGCTTTGCCCTTGCTGTCTGTTAAGGCGACGCGGTAGGCGCAGAGCTGTTCGCGCGCCAGCATTTCGCGCGGTTGCCAGGCCAGTTCATCGAGTAAAAAATCGCTGAACCGCTCGAACCAGTCGGCGTCGGCGCTGCCGCAGCCGGCCAGGATGGTGGCGCACTTTTCCTTCAGGGTTTGCTGCAAGACGGCCCAGCCGATGGCGTGTTGATGTTTTCGCTGCGCGAATGCCACCGCGAACGCGGCCAGTTGCAAGGTGTCGGCCAGCGGCATGCCGTCGCAGGTGATTTCTATCGCGCATAAAAACGTGTTGCCGGAGGCGGGACGCTCATGCGCGCCGCCCGGGTCCGCCTCGGGGTCGGTGTCGAACAGCTCGAACAGTTCGGCCTCCAGCACGCGCTTTTGCACCAAGCCGAAATACACGAAATATTTATGATCGTCCTTGTCGGCGGCGCCCGCGCACCATGGCAATGGGTCGCGGTATCGCAACAGATGGCGCGGCCGTTTGGCAGCCTTGGGCAATTCGGGATACATCAGCGCTTCAACGTCAAACCAGTAGCGCAGGGTGGGGGAATACGAGGCGCTCATGTGTCACTTACATTAATATTATCGATATTTTATCATTGCTGGCTCGGCAAATGTGGGGACGAGTTCGCTTGCATGCGCGATTTGTAGCGGCTATGCTCATCGGCGGGCTTGGCCTGGGGCGGCGTGGGGCGGCGTGGGGCGGCGTGGGGCAAGATCGGCGCGGTTTAACCCGTGCTTAAGCTTCTTCCTAGAAACTGAACGATTGGCGCGCCGATCAGGCGAAGTTCGTGTGCCAAGCGCACACCAGGCGAGCGCGTGACACCATCCGTGCCTGCCGCGCTTCCTGTAGAATATGACGTGCTCCAGTCTGGTCATGGCTGTGTGTTTGCCTTGGTCAGGTCTGGCGGGGTGCCATGGTTTGGCCCGCGCCGCGCGCCAAAATCGAATTTTTATACTTTTCGGAGAAGCCGATGAAGAAGCAAATGATGCTGCTTGCCCTGACAGCCGCACTGTCGGCGCAGGCCGGCGCGGCCCAGTCGGAAAAGGTAGCGGCGGTAGCGGCCCCCACCATCAAGCCCTTGACCCAGCAAACCCGCGCGGCAATGAACGCCTCGTATCTGCTGTCGCGCTTTCACTACAAGGCCATGCCGCTCGATGACGTGATGTCGGAAAAGATCTTCGACCGTTATTTCAAGTCGCTCGACCCCGAGCGCCAGTATTTCATTCAAGCCGATATCGACCAGTTCGCCGGTGTGCGCGGCAAGCTGGACGACGCGATCGCCAACGAAAACCTGAGCGTTCCCTTCACCATCTACAATTTGTACCAAAAGCGCTTCGACGAACGCATCGCCTATGCGCGCGAGCTGCTCAAGACCAAGTTCGATTTCACCGTCGATGAAAGTTACCAGTTCGACCGCGAAAAGGCGGTTTGGCCGAAAACCGACGAGGAAGCGCGCGATCTGTGGCGCAAACGCGTCAAGAACGATTGGTTGCGTTTGAAGCTGGCCGGCAAGGAAGACAAGGGCATCCGCGAGACGCTCGACAAGCGTTACGAGAGCTACACCAGCCGTTCGCGCAAACTCGACAGCGAGGACGTGTTCCAGATTTTCATGAACGCGTACGCCATGTCGATCGAGCCGCACACCAATTACCTGGGCCCGCGCGCGTCGGAAAACTTTGAAATCGCCATGCGCCTGTCGCTCGAAGGCATCGGCGCGGTGTTGCAGATGCGTGATGAATACACGGTGGTGCGTGAAATCGTGCCCGGCAGCCCGGCCGGCCTGTCCGGCAAGCTCAAGGTGGGCGACCGCATCGTCAGCGTGGGCCAGGGCGAAAGCGGCCCCTTGACCGAAGTGCTGGGCTGGCGCATCGACGACGTGGTGGGCCAGATCCGTGGCGCCAAGGATACCGTGGTGCGGCTCGACGTGTTGCCGGCCGACGCGGGGCCGGACGCCAAGCCCGCCATCGTGGCCCTGGTGCGCAAAAAAATCAGCATGGAAGAGCAGTCGGCCAAGAAGTCGGTGATCGAGGTGCGCGACGGCGCCGTCAAGCGCCGCGTCGGCATCATCGCGCTGCCTACTTTTTATCAAGATTACGAGGCGCGCCGCAAGGGCGACAAGGATTTCAAGAGCGCCACGCGCGATGTGGCGCGCTTGTTGGCCGAGCTGAAAAAAGACAAGGTGGACAATGTCTTGATCGACTTGCGCAACAACGGCGGCGGCTCGCTCAACGAGGCGGTCGAATTGACCGGCCTGTTCATCGACAAGGGCCCGGTGGTGCAACAACGTAACGCCGAGGGCAAGGTCGAGATCGAAAGCGACACCAACGCGGGCTTGGCCTGGGAAGGTCCGGTCGGCGTGCTGATCAACCGCGGCTCCGCCTCGGCCTCGGAAATTTTCGCGGCCGCACTGCAAGACTACGGGCGCGGTTTGATCATCGGCGAGCCGAGTTTCGGCAAGGGTACGGTACAGACCTTGATCAATCTGGACCGCGCCAACGGCACCACCGACAAGCAGCGTTATGGCGAGTTGAAAATGACCATCGCGCAATTTTTCCGCATCAATGGCGGCACCACCCAGCTGCGCGGCGTGACGCCCGACATCAAGTTGCCCGCCATGTCGGACGCCGACAATTTCGGCGAATCGAGCTATGACAATGCCTTGCCGTGGACCTCGATCAAGCCGGCCCCGTTCGTGTCGGCCGGCGACTTGAAAGATATCGTGCCTTTGCTGGACCGTAAGCACGAGGCGCGGGTGGCCAAGGACAAAGACTTCCAGTACTTGCAGGAAGACATAGCCCTGGTGGCCAAGCTGCGCAAGGAAAACCTGATCTCGCTCAACGAAGTAACGCGGCGCAAGGAACGCGATACCCAGGAAGCGCGTGCCAAGGCGCGCGAGCGCCGGTTGCTGGCCTCGGCCGCCAATGGCAGCGAGGAATTGACCGTGCTGCCGGACCCGAAAGATGCCTTGAACAAGGCTTTAGGCGTCAAGACCGCCGCCAAGACGGCACGCCAACTGGCCGCCGTGCGTGGCGCCATGCGCACCGACGATGGTCTACAGGGTGATGAACGGGCCCTGGCGGCCGAACTCGATGCCGAAAAAGCGGCGAAGAACGCCAAGGATGTCTTGCTCAACGAAGCGGTGCATATCCTGTCCGATGAGGTGGCGCTGCTCAAGACCGATACCCGGCTCGCTTCGCGCGTGCTGCCGTATACGGCGGATCTGCCCAAATAGATCGCGCTTCCTTGTTTGGCCGTGGCCGCCATTTGCTGGCGGCCATTTTTTTTGGCCGCACGCGCGCACTAAAAGATATGTGTTTCCCTTATATCTATCATCAGAATTTAAAAGTTGACTGATATGACGCAATGCAGCATCATTGCACCTGTCTCCTCTATTCTCCTCCAAGAAAATAGATTTAGCCCGCTCCTCGAAGCGGGCATTTTTTTGCCTGATGCATCGCGCCATTGTCGAGCCGGACTAGCGCGGATCGTTAGCCGAAAGCATGGTCCACAAGTGGTCGGGGGTGCCATTGTCATGGAACTGCACCACGTTGGCGCTGTCGGCCTGCGACATGCCGCTCACGCCCAGCAACAAGCCGCTATGCTTGCTGCGGATCTTGAACTGGCCGCCGCCGTTATCGATCCACTGCCACAGATGGTCGGCCGTGCCATTGTCTTGCGCCTGTTTGATCAAGGCACTATCGGCGCCGGACATGGCGTCGATCCCCAGCACCAGCCGGCTGTTGATATTACGGAGCTTGAAATAACCGCCGCCCGCATCGACTAATTCCCACAAATGGTCGGCGCTGCCGTTGTCGCGATATTGCTGCACCTGGGCGCCGTCGGCGCTCGAGGCGCCGCTCACGGCCAGCAATTTGCCGCTGTTGACGTTGGCGATCTTAAACACCGGCTTGCTCATGGCTTGCAATTCGCTGATGCCCCAACCGGTGCCGCCGCCGAAGTTATTGGCCACCACCCGGATGTGCGACGTGGTCAGGCGCGGAAAGGTAATCCGGTTCATGGCGTTGGCGCGCGGGGCGGCAAAAGCGCGCTGTTGCCCGGGAATGGTAAGCCAGATGCTACCGTTCCAATACTGCACATCGTAATGGGCCGGCGTGCGCACGCCGCCGCCATCGTCGTAAAACGTCACGCGCACCTCCTGCAAGGTGACCTCGCGCTGGAAATTGGCGCCGTATTCGTCGCTTGCGTGGGGCGAGGCGTACGAGGTCCAGCGGCTGTTTTGCGGAATGCCGGTGCGATACAGCACGCCGTCGATGCCATTCCAGATATTGTCGGCACCAAACACATAGCTGGCGATCGGCTGCGTGCCCTGCGCGTGGCGCTGGCTGTTGGCGGCCACATTGACCAAGCCGTCGGCATTGCTTTGCGTGATGGCCGGCCCGACATTGACACGCAGCGCGTTCAAATTGGCCTGACTGGCCACTTGGGCGCCATCGACATAGATTTTCAATCCCGCGCCCTGACCATAGCGCGCGCCGGTGCGGTCCCACAGCACGGTGAGGTTATGGCCATGATAGGGCGTGTTTTCAAGCGCGAAATAATCCCAGGCGGCCGGCGCCAGCGGTTTGATGAGCACCGTATTGTCTTGCTGTCCGCGGACGCCGATCAAGCCGCTGATCACATTGTCGTTGAAGGTCGAATGGTTGTAATCCTCGCTGTGATGGTGGCCGTCGTATATCCAGAAATCGCCATCGGCGTCATGCGCCTCCGCCACGTAGGGCACGCCGTGACGAAACTGGGTGGCCGCGTAGCGGTGCAACAGGTGCAGATAATCGCCCGCGTTCACCACCGGTTGGGCCGGGTAGTCGATCAGCAGATTGGCCACCCCGGTCAACACCTGCGACGTTTCGTAGGGCCAGGATGGACCGTTCCAGCGGCAGCAGCCATTGTTGGCTTCATGGTAATACCAGCGGCTGCGCCGTTCCGCCGTGGTGGGACCGTAGGTGGCGGCGAATCCCTGCGGATCGAACAATTGGCGCATGGCGCCGGCGCTCGATGCCGGCGGCATATTGAACATCCACGGCACGAAGCCTTGCAATTCGCGCGTGTCGAGCAAGGCCATGGCCGCGTTGTTATCGCGGTGCATATGGTAATAGAACTGGCGGTTGTTATCCCACAGGCGGGTTTGCATCGCTTGCTGCAAGGCGCCGGCGCGCTTGACGTATTCGGCAGTGATGCCGGCGTCGCCTTGCAGGTTGGCGATATTGGCGATGGCCTGGGCGTCGCCGAATTGGTAAGCGTTGATGGTGGGGCGGTAGCCGGGGCCGCCGTGGTACGGGTCGTTCGATTGGTAAGACGCGGGCGTGAGCTCGGTCGCGTCCCACACCGGCACTTGCCAATAGAGGCCGAGCGCGGCATTGAAATGGTTATCCCAGCCGCGGTATTGTTTGACCAATTGGGGCAGCTGGGCGGTGGTGAAACGCTGATCTCCGCTGGCCAGAAAGGTTTGCCAGACCGATGTGGCGGCCCAATAACTGTATTCATGCGCCCAGTCGTCGGTGTCCGGATTGACGGCCTCGTTGCGCGGCTTGGGAAATTGGCCCGGGCCGTTGAGCCAATAGTTGATATTGTCCTTTACATACTGCTGATTGCGCAGCCAGCGCCCTTCGATGGTCTGGTGGCCGGCGGCCGCGTTGACCCCGCCGTACGGCGCGCCATAAAACACGGGCGCCAGAAACTCGGTCGAGAGCCAGCCGTAAATCGGGCCGGTATACACCAGGTGTTCTTTATAGGTTTGCCAGCGGTAGTAATACACTTGCTGGATCTGGGAATCGGGCACTTCCAGGAAGGGGATATTGTGGTTGAACCAGTCGGGGTCATTGGCATTGCCCAGCAAATTGGCTTTGTTTAGAAAAGCGGTGGCGCCGGGCGCGGCCCCGGGGTAGGGCGCGGTCGGCTCGATCGCCACCGCGCAGGTCGATATCATCGACGCCACGACCAAGGCGAGCGCGCAGCGCGTAGGGATGAGTGTCATTGATTTGTCTCCATGGTTTTTTTTAATAGAGGGGAAAACCGCCGTGGCGTAGGACGGCGTTGAGCCCGGCGCCACGACATCTTATGTTGTCATAAAAATTAACAAATTAATACTGGATTGTTGGATCGGCGCCTTGCGTTAAAATGGCCGGCTTCGATGAATCCAAAACCGGGTGGGTATATGTATGTATTGCAGTGGCTGGCGATTTTTCTCGCCGTTCCAACGATGTGGCTCGATAAAGCGCGCGGTTTTCCACTGCTGCCGGCGGCGCTGCTGGCGCTCGGTTATGGCGCCGCGCTGGTGACCGGTCAGCTGGGCGTGAAGGCGTTCTATGCGCTGACCCTGTTGCTACTGCTCGCTTATGGGGTGGCGCCCGCGCGGCCGCGTCTGGTCCGATACGCCGCCCACACCGTCTTTTTCGTGCTCGCCATCGCACTCGGCATGCATGCGCTACCCGGTTTCATCAATCCTGTGGCGATCGATCACCAGCGTTTCACGGCCGATGCCACCCCTTACACCATGTACTTGAATCTGGACAAGCCATTGGCCGGCTTCTGGCTGCTGCTGGTGTTGCCCTGGGTGCGCGGGCCGCAACGCCCGGGCGACGCGCTGCGGGCGGGCGCCAGCGCCGGGCTGGCGACAAGCGTTGCCTGCATGGGTTTGGCCATGGTGCTGGGCGTGGTGGCGTGGGCGCCCAAGGCACCCGCCATCAGCTGGCTATGGATGCTCAACAATCTGTTGATCGTTTGCTTCACCGAGGAAGCCTTTTTTCGCGGCTTTGTGCAGGGCGGCTTGCGCCGCTTGCTGGGATCGCGCCGTTATGGCGACCATCTGGCCCTGGGCGGCGCCACTTTGTTGTTTGGCATGTCGCACATCGGTGGCGGATGGCAATGGGTGGCGCTGGCCAGCGTGGCCGGTCTCGGCTACGGTCTGGCCTACCGCTTCGGCGGCTTGCGCGCGGCCATCCTGGCCCACTTCGGCATGAACGCGGTGCATTTCTTTTTGTTTAGCTATCCGATGCTACAGCCGGCCTTGTCGGCGCAGTACAAGATCGGGTAAGCGCCTTTCACCTTCAGACCATGGGGACCAGCCTTGGCTTTCTCTACACTGTTTTTCTCCACCATGGCGCGTCGGCCTCCGCTGCTCGCCGCGCTGTGCATGGTGGGCATCGGCGCGGCCGGCGCCTGGTTCTGGTTGGGGCCGGGCGCCGTCAAGCCGGGTGCTGTGCCGGCCTTGCCCGCTTTACCCGGCGCCCGCGCGCTGCTGCGCGCGCCGGCCCGCACCGTGCCGAACTGGCCGGGCCGGCTCACGCGCCTGGCCGGCGACGGCATCGCCGGCGCCACCGATGGCCCGCGCGCGCAGGCGCGCTTTACCGATCCGTTCGGCGTCGCGCTCGACGGGGCCGGCAACGTGTATCTGGCCGATGGCGGCGAGAGCAACCGCATCCGCAAGATCGGCGCCGACGGCATGGTATCGACCGTGGCCGGCGGGGTCGAGGGCTTTGCCGACGGCCCGGGCGCGGCGGCCCAATTTCATACCCCGTCCGGTATCGCGCGCGACCGGGCCGGTAATCTGTATGTCGCCGACACGGGTAACAACGCGATCCGCAAGATCAGCCCGGCTGGCCTGGTCAGCACGCTGGCCGGCGACGGTCGGCCCGGCGAGCGCGACGGCGTAGGCCGCGCGGCGCGTTTTAACGGACCGCTCGGCATCGCCCTGGCCGGGGACGGCAGTCTGTACGTGGCCGACACCTATAACGACCGCATTCGCCGGGTGGCGCCCGATGGCACGGTGAGCACCGTGGCCGGCAGCGGCGTGCCAGGTTACGCGGACGGCCCGGCGCTGGCGGCGCAACTCGATACGCCTTGCGCGCTGGCCTTCGACGGCGCGGGCGCGTTATGGATCGCCGACACCAACAACGACGCCATCCGCAAGCTGGGCGCCGATGGCCAGTTGACGACCGTGGCGCGCGGCGACGAGCACGCGCGCGACGCCTTGATGCGCCGGCCGATGGGGCTGGCGCTCACGGGGGACGGCTATGGCTATGTGGCCTCCGGCGCGCGCGGACGGGTGCTGCAACTGGCGCCGGACGGTGGCGTGCTGGCGCTGGCCGATAGCGTTCGTCCGGCCGTGCCGGGCAATGGCGATGGCAGTGTGCAATTGTTTCAAGCGCGCGGCATCGCGCTGGCGTCGGACGGCAGTCTGGTGCTCAGCGACGCCGGCGCCATGGCGCTCTATCAACTGGCGCCGGCGGCCCCGGCCAAGCGCGGCGCGCCGCCCGAGCTTAGCCTGGCCTTGGCGCCGCCGCCGCTGCGCACCAGCCCTATGCTGTGGCCGGTAAAGCCGCAAAATCAGGTGCACGAGGTAATCGGTTTGATGGGCGAAGTGCGCGGCAATGGCGAGGGCGATCAGCGCGATCATTTGCATGCCGGCCTCGATGTGCAGGCCGCAGTCGGTAGCGCGGTGCTCACGGTGGAGGCGGGCAAGGTGCTGCATCCCTTGCCGAACTGGGGTTACGGCAGCGCCAGCGAAGGCATGCACATCGGTATCCTGTCGTATATCCACATGCGGGTGGGGCGCGGGCCGCGCGACGCGCCGCTCGATCCCCGTTTTCAGTTACTCAACGACGAGACCGGCAAACCGGGCCGGGTGCGCGTCAAGCGCGGTACCCGCTTCGCCGTGGGCGAGACGATCGGCAGTGTGAACCGCATGGCACACGTCCACCTCGATTACCGATCGGGCGGGGCCGAGCTCAATCCGCTCAGTCTGCCTTTCATGGGGCTGCGCGACCGCACCGCGCCCCGCATCGCCTCGATCGCCCTGCTCGACGGCGGCGGGCGGCCTTTGACGGCCACCAGCGCGGCGCGCCTGTTGCTGCCACGCGCGCTGGGCGAAGTGGCCATCGTGGTCGACGCTTACGACCAGATCGACGGCAACCAGGCGCGCCGGCGTCTCGGCCTGTATCGGCTTGGCTACCAGTTGTTGTACCCCGACGGCGGCGCCGTGCCCGGCTACGAGCGGGCGCGGCTCACCCAGTCTTACGACCGTCTGCCGCGCGACCGTGAGGCGACCAAGCTGGCCTATGCCGACAGCAGCGGCGTCACGGCGCATGGCGCGGCCAGCACCCGCTTCGTGTACGCCCTGACCAACCGCTTGGCCGACGGGGTGGTGGCGCCCGGGCGCTGGGCGGTGGGCGCGCTGGCGCCGGGCGACTATGTGCTGCGCATCATGGCGGCCGATTACGCGGGCAATCTGGCGGTCGAGGGCCGCGACTTGCCGCTGCGGGTGCAATAGAGCGGGCGCAGAGGCGGCCCAAACGCGGCCCAAACGCGGCCCAAACGCGGCCAAAACGCGGCGCGCTTGCCCGGTCGCGCGCCGATTTGCAGTAAAATCGTGAGGAACGACTGTGCTTTTTGCTGTTTTTTTCATGCTGGTCCGGCATGCCGCGGCGCGGCATCGCTCAACCCAGCTATAAACACCTGCCTGAAAGTGAAAAAACGCTATGTTGGCCAAGCACAAGCATTGGTATTTTGAGGACTTTGAAGCCGGCCAGCTGCTGCCCATGGGCGAGTGCCTGGTCACGGAAGAGCAAATCATCGCGTTCGCGCGCCAGTTCGATCCTCAGCCTTTCCATATCGATCACGACGCCGGCGCCGCTTCCATTTTCGGCGGCGTGATCGCCAGCGGCTGGCATACCTGTAGCATGATGATGCGCCTGGTGGTGGACGGGTTGCTCAGCCATTCGTCGAGCATGGGCTCGCCCGGCCTGGACAGCGTGCGCTGGCTCACACCGGTGCGCGCCGGCGATACCTTGCGCGTGGCCTATTTCACCAAGGAAGTGCGCGCCTCGCAATCGAAGCCGGACCGGGGCGTGGTGGTGTCGCAATGGCAGGCCAGCAACCAGCATGGCGAACTGGTGGCCACGGTGGAAGGGATGGGCCTGTTCGGGCGGCGCCCGGCCATGGAGCCGCCCCATGCGTGAAATCGCCGATCTGGCCGACATGACGGCCCTGGTGGGGCAGGAAGTGGCGGTCTCCGATTGGGTCGAGATCGATCAGGAGCGCGTGAACCGGTTCGCCGACGCCACCGGCGACCATCAGTGGATTCATGTCGATGTGGAGCGGGCCCGGCGCGAGTCGCCGTATGGCGCCACGGTGGCCCATGGTTTTTTGACGCTGGCGTTGCTGCCGGCCATGCTGGTGAACGCGGTGCGCATGCGCGACATGACCATCAGCATCAACTATGGTTTGAACAAGGTGCGCTTTCCGGCGCCGGTGCCGGTCGGCAGCCGGGTGCGGGCCCGCTTCGTCATCCTGTCGGTGAGCCAGACCGATGACGGCGCCCAGGTCGACTGGGGCGTGACGGTGGAGCGCGCAGGAGGCGACAAGCCGGTGTGCGTGGCGCAATTTCTCATGCGGCGCAACCGCTAGGAAAGGTGGGCAAAAGCGGCGGCCGCTAGCAGCCTGTCGCATTTTTCGCTTTGACTCCCCAAGTCCGACAGGCTGCTAGCCGGGCGCCGGCGTGGCATCCGCGCCCGCTTCCGTTGCCGCGTCGTCGGCCACGGACGGCAGGCAAAACCGGTTGCGGCCGCTATTTTTGGCCTGGTACAGCAGGGCGTCGGCGGCCCGTATTAAGGCCGCCGGCGTGTCCCCTTCGGCCGGCATGATGCTGGCCACGCCCATGCTCAGGGTCACTTGCGCGGCGGCGGTCGAGGCCGCATGGGGGATGGCCAGCGCGCGCACCTGGTCCAAAACGCGCTGGGCCACCACCACCGCGCCGCTCACATCGGCTTGCGGCAGCAGCATCACAAATTCCTCGCCGCCATAGCGCGCCAGCAGGTCGGGGGTGCGGGTGGCGCAGCGCGCCATGGCCGCGCTCACTTGCTGCAAGCACAGGTCGCCGGCCTGGTGGCCGTAGGCGTCGTTAAACAGTTTAAAGCAGTCGATGTCGGCCATGATCAGCGCCATCGGCTGGCCGGCGCGCGCACAGCGGCGCCATTCGTTTTCGATCGCCTCGCTGAAACTGCGGCGGTTGGCCACGCCCGTCAGGCTGTCCGTCAAGCTCATGGCGCGCAGCGCGTCGCTCTGGCGCTTGACGATGAGCTGGGTGCGCACCCGCGCCCGCACCACCGCCACGTTGAACGGTTTGCTGATGAAGTCGGCCGCGCCCGCGTCCAGCGCGCGCGTCTCGTCTTCCGGCCGGCTCAGGGCGGTGACAAAAATGATCGGGATATCGCGCAGCTCGGGCGTCTCGCGCAGCAGCGCGCACACGGTGTAGCCATCCATGCCGGGCATGATGGCGTCGAGCAAAATCAGGTCCGGCAATTGGGTGCGCGCCACCTCGAGCGCCTTTTCGCCGCTCAGGGCAAACAGCACTTCGTGTTCGGCGCGTAAGGCCTGGTGCAGAATCTGCACGTTTTCCATGGCGTCGTCGACCACCAGCACGCGGCCGTTGAGGGCCAGCTTGGTCCAGGTCATGCCTCTTCCTTTCGTTTCAACAGCTCTTGCACCAGCGCTTCGGCGGCCGGAAAACTGAGCGTTTCGATCGCCTCGGCCAGCGCCAGCGACCGCTCGCGGCACATCGCCTCGAATAGGGGACGCTGGGCCTGAAAGTAATGAAGCGCTTCCAGATTGCTGTTTTGTAGCAGGACGAGCAAGGTGCCCAGGGCCGCCGCCGCGTGCGCCGCGTCCGCCGCCGCGCGCCGGGTGGGAGCGGCCGCGCCGTCCGGCTCGGCCAGCGCCGGCAAGGCCGGCATCGGCAGGGTGCGGGCGGCGGCGATCACCACCGCCATGGCCGTGTCGAGCGCGCCCAGCAAGGCGGCCAGCTCGGACTCGCGGCCCTGGTGCATTGCCTGCTCGGCTTGCAAGCTCAATTCCGACACTTGCGCCGCGCCCAGGTTGGCCGCCACCCCGCGCAGGCGGTGCAGCACCTGGCCGGCTTGTTCGGCCTTGCCTTCGCCGACCAGGCGGCGCACCTCGCCCACCGCGTCGCCCTGGGAATTTTCAAAGCGTTTGAGCAAGCCGATCAAGGCCACGTAATTGCCGCCGAAGCGGGGCAGGGCGCTGTCGAGGTCGATCCCGGGCAAGGCGGCCGGCAATACCGCCGCCGGCGCGCCGGCCGGGTCGGCGCGCTCGAGCTTGCCTGTCCGAGCCGGCCCGCACAGGCGCAGCACCGTGTCGAGCAATTCTTCGACATCGATCGGCTTCGAAATATGGGCGTCCATGCCGGCGTTGATGGCCCGCTGGCGGTCGTCGGCCATCACATTGGCGGTCATGGCGATGATGGGCAGGGTGACCAGGCCGAGCGCGCGGATCGCCACCGTGGCCTGGTAGCCGTTCATGACCGGCATCTGGATATCCATCAGCACCGCGTCGTAGTGCTCGCCCGTGCGCAGCCGGTTTACCGCCAGTTGGCCGTTGCCCGCCACCTCGACGCGCGCGCCCGAGTGGAGCAAGATGTATTGCGCCACTTCCTGGTTGATTTCATTGTCTTCCACCAGCAGCAATCGCAAGCCGGCCAAGCGCCCGGCGATGGCGCTGGGCAGCGGCACGGCCGCCAGTTCGGTGCCGCCGCCGGTGCGCGCGGCCGTCACCGCCACCAGCATGCGCGCGCCGGTGCAAGGTTTGCTCAAGATGCCGGCCAGTTCCAGGCTCACGGCGATCTGGGCCAAATTTTCGCTCTGGTGCTCGGGCACCATCATGATCACCGGCGGCACCTCGAGCAAGTGATCGGCGCGGGCGAGCATCATCATCGAGATGCCATCGACGTCGGGCATGGCCGAGTCGAGCAGCAGCAAATCGGGCATGCGGTAGGCGCGCGCGGCATCGCGCAGCTTGGCCAGCGCCTCGCCGGCGTTGGCGGCGCACTCGGCGTGCCAGCCCAGCGCGGCGCAGCTTTGCTTGAGCGCCTGGCGCACGCTGGCGTTGTCGTCGACGATCAGCAGCGACAGATTGTGCAGGGCCGGCTGGTCCGGCCCGGGCGGCGTCAGGGCCGGCCCGGCGCCGGCGGGACGGCTGAAGCGGGCGGTGAAGGAAAATGCCGAGCCGCGCCCCAGTTCGCTTGTCACGCTGATGCTGCCGCCCATGAGGCCGACCAGGCGGCGGCTGATCGCCAGGCCCAGGCCGGTGCCGCCATATTTGCGGCTGGTCGAATTGTCGCCCTGGGAAAAGGCGTCGAAAATGTGCTGCTGCTGGGCGGCGTCGATGCCGATGCCGCTGTCGCGCACCGCGCATTGCAAGGTGACGCCGGCCTCGTCTTGCTGGCCCACCCCGATCGACAGCAGCACTTCGCCGCGCTCGGTGAATTTGATGGCGTTGCCCATCAGATTGAGCAGGACTTGTTGCAGACGCATGGGGTCGCCCACCAGTTCGGCCGGCACCTCGGGCGCCACCGCGAACACCGGCTCGACGCCCTTGGCCCAGGCGTTGCCGGCCACCAGCACGGCGGTGCTGGTGAGCAAGCTGTCGAGCTGGAAGCGGGTCTGTTCCAGGGCCAGGTGGCCGGCCTCGATCTTGGAAAAGTCGAGCACGTCGTTGAGCACGGCCAGCAGCGACTGGGTGGCCAGCTGGATCTTGGCCACGTAGCTGCGCTCGCGCCGCTCCAGGGGCGATTCTTCCAGCAGCCGGGCCAGGCCGATGATGGCGTTCATGGGGGTGCGGATTTCATGGCTCATATTGGCCAGGAACTCGCTCTTGGCGCTGCTGGCGGCCTCGGCCTTGTCGCGCGCGCGCACCAATTCCTCGTTCAAGTCGTGCAAGCGCAATTCGGCCTGTTTTAACACGGTCACGTCGGAAATGAGCACAAAGAAGCCGGCCACCTTGCCGTCGGCGCCAGGGTCGGGAATGTAATTGACCCAGGAATGGCGCACCGTGCCGTCGGCCAGCGTCATTTCGCGCTCGAAGCTTTGCGCCTGGCCGCGCAACACCCCGTCCAGGTAAGGCCGGCTGGCCTGGTAGGTTTGCTCGCCCATCAATTGCGCGAGCGTGGTTTGGCCGATTTCGGCCAGGGTCATGCCATACCACTCGATATAGCGTTTATTGATGAAGCGGCACACCAGATCGGCATCCCAATAGGCCACCATGCCGGGCAGGTTGTCGGTGACGGTGCGCAAGAAGCGTTCGCTGTGCCGCAACTGCGAACTGGTCTCGTTCAAGCTGCGCATGGCGCGCTCGCGCTCGGTGACATCGATCGCCACGCCCAGCAAATGGGTGGCGTTGCCGGCCTCGTCGCGCAGCGCCACGCGGCGGATGGTCAGATAGCGGGTGGCGCCGGTGGCGTCTTTGACCGGCATCATTTCGTTTTCCACGCTGGCGTGGGAGCGCAGCACGTCCAGTTCGAGCGCGTTGATCGCGTCGGCTTGCTCGGCCGGCACCAGATCGTCGACCTGTTTGCCGATCACCGTCTCGCGCGCGATGCCCAGGATTTGTTCGCCGGCGCGGTTGAAAATCTGGTAGCGCATGTCGGCCGCGCGCTTGACGAACACCATCGCCGGCATATGCTCCAGGATCGAGGTGAGCAGGCGGCGCGACTCGCTCAGCGCCAGTTCGGCCTGCTTGCGGGCGCTGATGTCGCGCACCGTCGCTTGCATGATGCCTTGGCCGCCGATGTCGAGTCGGCTCAGCAGCACGTCGGCGTGGAACTCGCTGCCGTCGACCCGCCGGTGCAGCCATTCGAACACATGGCCGCCCTGTTCCAGGGCCAGGCGCATCATCGCTTGCGCCTTGTCGCCGGAACGCTGGCCGTCGGGCTGGAATTCGGGCGAACAGGTGGCCGGCGACATATTGGTTAATTGTTCGATATCGCGGCAGCCGAACAGGTCGGCGGCGGCTTGATTGGCGCCCACGAAGCCGGCGCCCAGGGTGGTGAGCATATGGGCGTCTTGCGAGCATTCGTAGAGCACGCGGAAGTATTCCTCGTTGTCGCGCAGACGCGCCTCCAGGCGCTTCTGGTCGCTCACATCGAGCAGCATGCCGGTCAGGCCGATCACGCGGCCGTCATGGTCGAACACCGGATAATAGCTGGCGCTCAGGTAACGCACTTCCTGGGGCGAGGCGGGCACCGCGCCCGACAGCGCCAGATTGATCACCGGCAAACCGCTGTCATACGCCTGACGGCAAGCCTGGTCGATGGCGGCGCCGATCTCGCCCAGCAGGTCGCTCAAGCGCTGGCCCAGCTGCTCCTCGGCGGGGCGGGCGGCCAGCTCGGCCAGATACGGGTTGACCATCAACAGGCGCAAATCCTGGTCGAGCAGGCACAGGCCGACCGGCGCGTTGGCGTACACGATTTCCAGCAAGCCATTCGACTTTTCCAGTTGCACCGTGCGTTCGGTTACCAGGGTTTGCATTTGAAGGCGGTGGTTCTGGATCCGGTCGGCCATGTCGGCAAACGCGCTGACGACTTCCTGCGCTTCGCGGAAAGTGGCCACGGGCATGCGCAGCGGCAAGTCGGCGGCCAGCTGGCGGGCCGGCACCGTCAGTTCGGTGATCGAGCCGCTCAGCCGACCCCCCAGGCGCCAGGCCAGCACGAAGCCGGTGAGCAGCAGCGCGGCTAAGGCGGCCGAAATGGCGGCGACCGATCCGAGCAGCTCTTTCAAGACGGTGTCGCGCGGCACCCCGATCACCACCGACCAGCCGGTCTGGGGCGAGCGGGCGTAACTGGCCAGCACCGGCACGCCCTCGGCGGTGACGGTGTCGAAACTGCCTTCCCGGCCGCTGCGCAAGCGCTCCCGCAATGCGCTGGAGGCCGGCTTGCCGACGAATTGCTGGGCGGCCCGGGAGCGCGCCACGATCACGCCCTTGGCATCGATAAAACTGGCCAGCACCTCGGGCGCCAATTGCTGCTCGACCAGCAGGCGGGCCAGGCGGGCCGGGGCGAAGGCGGTGCCCAGACTGTAGAGGGTGTGACCGTCGCGCCGCACCGGCACATCCACGCTGAGCACGTTCTGCCGCAATACCCTGCCATAAAACAGATCGGAAATGACGGTCTGGCCCTTCTCGAACACGGGGCCGAGCTGGGACTGGTTGCCGCGCGGCGGCAGCTGCTGGCCGTAGGGTAGCCTGGTGTTGAGCAACTGATTGCCGTCGCGGTCGCTCAAGATGACGGCGGCGTCCCGGTCTTGGGGACCCAACATGGCGCCGGCCTGGGTGTGAAAAGCGGCAAAGTCGCCCTGCAACAGATAGGGCGAGCTGGCCAGCACGCGCACCGCCAATTCCCGGTTGCCCAGGTCGCGGTCGAGCGCGGCCGACAAGGCGCGCGCGGTGTGCTGGGCGTTGCGGGCGATCTGGTCGCGCTCGCGTTCATAAAAATGGTGCACCAGGGCGGCGAAACTTATCGCGCTGGGCAAGGCGCACACCAGCACCAGCATGGCAATCCGGGACCGTATCGACGGCAGGGTGAAACCTGTGACCTCGCGCACTGCGGTAACCCCCTGGTAGAGACCGGCTCTGCTCAGCCGGCCGGACATCAAAGTAAAGGTGGCATGAAGATAGTAGCCGAGCCGGGTATTTCGTCAAAGCACTGTTTGCGCGGGCGCGCTCGGGTGCGGCGTGGCGGCAACGGCGGCGCGCGCCAGCCCCGGCCGGAGCGAACCCGGCCGAAGCGGGCCGCGGCGGCGTCCGTTTTCGCTCACGGCACTGTAGCGTGCAAGTGCAAATCTGGCAATAGTTTTATGCTGGCAAACGACGCCGGGCGGGTGCGCCGGCCCCGCCTTACCGTGCGACGGGCGGGGCCGGCTGCGCGCGCGGGCCCAGGTGGCGCGCCAGCTCCAGCTTGGCGATCGCGTTGCGATGCACCTCGTCCGGGCCGTCCGCCAGGCGGCGGTGCCGTCCACTTAGCGCTTCATGATGCTAGCCAAGCGGAACATATTAAAAGCCAGGTAAAAGCTGAAGTCTTCCAGGCCGATGGTCTTGCCGGTCCGTTCGGCGTAACGGCGAATGTAGTCTTGCTGCGACGGAATGCCCAGCGCTTGCAAGTCGAGCCCGGCAATGCCGCGAAAACGGCCCGGCTCGATATGCCAGCTCATGCAGTGGATAGGAAAAGTCGGCAAAGGGGTGGCCCAGGGTCGATAGTTCCCAGTCCAGCACGGCCAGGATGCGCGGCTCGGCGGGGTGAAAGATGATGTTATCGAGCCGGAAGTCGCCGTGCACGATGCTGGTGTCGTCACCGGCGGGGATATGGCGCGGCAACCACGCCATCAACTGGTCCATTGACGCGATGGTTTCCGTGGCTAAAGCCTGATACTGCATGCTCCAGCGTTCGATCTGGCGCCCGAAGTAATTACCCGGCTTGCCGAAATCGGCCAGACCCAGGGCGGCGAAATCGATGCCGTGCAGGAGCGCGATGACGCGGTTTAACTCGTCGTAGATGGCGGCCCGCTCGGCCGGTGTCATGCCGGGCAGCGACTGGTCCCACAGCACCCGGCCTTCAATGAATTTTATGATGTAAAACGCGCGTCCGATCACGCTTTCGTCGACGCATAAGGCGTATTGGCGGGCGGCCGGAAAGCCGGCCCGTTGCAAGGCGTCCATCGCGCGAAATTCGCGCTCAATGGCATGAGCCGAGGGCAACAGTTTGGCGGCCGGCCCCGGTTTGGTGCGCAATACGTCATGCTTGCCATGTTGCTGGCCGTGGGGCTGGCCGCTCGCGGCCGGACCGGCCACCGTGAGCGTGAAAGTGGGGTTCGACTGGCCGCCCTTGAATTGCTCGACCTGCAACACCGCCTGCGGATCGGCCGGATCGCCCTCGACATGCCGCCGCAGATAGGCCGCCAGCGCCGCCACATCGAAGCGCTGGCCCTCCGATACCGGTTTGGTGCCCATGAACTCTTCGTACATCGCCTCCTCCAAGTTGCATCGGCCAGAACGACCGTACTATTGATTTTGATGTGAGTTCAGAGTGGCAATCATATGATTCGGCATGGAACTTTTTATTGCTCCGGGTAACACATTCGTATGCAGGACAAGGTCGTCCCGCGCCGCATCCTCACCGAGCCCCATATGTCTAATTCATGCACGATGTTATCCGATCACTCGCGTCCGGCCAGCAAGCGGGTCGGGCTTGTGGCATCGCCCGTCCGGCCCGGTCAGCGGGCCTTGCTGCACGCCGCGCAACGAAAATTTCTTGCATTGATGGAAAGCGCCGGAAGGAAAGTGGGCGCCCTGGTGCGCAATGCCGAGCAAGCCGAAGTGGCCAATGACTTCGAATGCGGCGCGCGACCGATCGCCATCGACGGTATGCCCCAGTCGCCACCAGCTGATCTGTTCGGCGGGGCCGATGCCGATGCCTGTGCCGATCAGGCGCGTCCGCACGGCTGGGGCGCCATGCCGGTCGCGCAGTTGCAAGCCTTATCGCGCGACTTTCAAACCAAGCTGCAACAGCACGGCGATCCGGCCGCGCAAGCGATTCTGGCCTTGATGAACCAGCCGCTGGCGGCATCGTATCCCTTGGTGCTGGACGGCATTAGCGCCGTCATCGTCTGCAATTTAGTGACCTGGAAACGTCCGCTTTTGCTGGCCAATGGCCAAGCGCTCTCGCCAGCGATGGGCGCGGCGGCGCTGGCCGCCCTGCTGGCCCAGGTCGACCACTATATTGGCGCCGCGCGCAACGCGCACCGCAAGTGCGTTTGGTAGCAAGCCATCGCCTCGCGCTCGTGTGGTGGGCGTGATGCGCTTCAACCGCCTTCGCACCCTTGCTGCTGCATGGCAGCGGCCGGGGTGGGGGCAGGGCGGTGCGGTCCGCATCCCGGCCGCTGTAGGCGATACGGTACAGCACGCCGTTGGCATCGTCGGCCATCAGCAGGGCGCCGTCGCGCGCCATTGCCAGCCCGACCGGACGGGCGATATGGGTGGTGCCGCCATCGGTGAGGAAACCGGTGACGAAAGGCTCGATCGACTTGGCCTGCCCATCGGCAAAACGCACCCGCACGATCTCATAGCCGGACGGCGCCTTGCGCTGCCAGGAGCCGTTGCGCAGGCCGGTGGCGAAAATGCTGCGCTGCTTGCCGTCCGGCGTGGCCCGCAGCAGGGTGGCGTTTTCGGGATTACTCTCGTTACAGACGTTGCAAGTGGAGCCGGCGCTAATATAGAGCATGCCGTCGGGGCCGAAAGCGAGGGTGGGGTTGGGGTGCTGACCGGCGTCGGGCAAGTCGCCGATGATCATGCGCAGCGGCCCCAGGCGCCGTCGGCGAGGATATCGGCCACGAACACCTCCTTGACGGTGGCCAGATACAATTGTTTATCCTTGATTGCCAAACCGTGCGCGCCGGCGCGGTTGGCCACCACCACCGGCGCGGCGTCGGCGCGCCCGTCGCCGTCGCCATCTTTGAGCATGAGCAAGTCACCCTGATCGCGCCCTTGGTCATGTCTATTGGACTGCACCCCGTCGAACGCCTTACGCCAAGCCTTGCTCGATCAAGCTATTCGCCGTATCAATAATAGATGTCTCGGCCGCACGGGTACGCCATCCGAGCATGGTTTCAGCCTTGCTCGATACGCTGCCGTATCGGACGCCCAGATTGGGCGCGAGTTGCGCCATCTCGGGATTAAATAGCGCGCCGGCCCGCACCAGGAAGTCGGGCATGGTGAGACGGGGTGCCTTGGCGCCGTGCTTGCCGAGTTTGTCGCGCAGAAGGGCGGCGATGTCGCTGAACCATAAAAACTGGCCGGTGGCGATAAAGCGCTCGCCCGCCGCTGCCGGCGCTGTCATCGCCCGAATATGCAAATCGGCCAAGTCGCGGATATCGACAATCCCAAAACCGATGCGCGGTACCATCGGTAACTTGCCCTTTAACATCAGGGCGACGATATCGATGGACGCCGAGTAATCAGGGCCCAGCACCGGCCCTAGTATGCTCGACGGCAGGATCGAACTCAGTTCCATCGCCGATCCGGTATCGCGGATGAAGGCCCAGGCATCCTGTTCCGCCAGCGTCTTCGAGCGAGGATAATTATAGATGGGCTTATCGGGCAAGTCGGTCCAGAGATGTTCGTCCAGCGTGCCGGCCTTCTTCGATTGGCGCATCGCCGCCGCAGTCGACGAGGTGATCACGGTCCGCTTTACCGCCGCCCTGGCGGCCGCCTTCAAAACTCTGACCATGCCCTGGCGGGCCGGCGTGATCACATCTTGGCCGCGGTACTCGCCAATCGGCATCGGCGAGGCGACATGCAAAACGAATTGCGCGCCATCGGCGGCGCGTTCCCATCCCGCGTCATGCAACAGGTCCGCGGCGAAAAACGAGAGACGGTCGCCGGCGATCGCCTCGCCGCCGATCATGGCCCGAACTTCCTGCTCGCACGCCAAATTGCGGATGGTCGTCCTCACGCTATAGCCTTGTTTCAGCAACTCGACGATGGTCCAGGAACCCACAAAGCCGGTCCCTCCCGTCACCAATACGGTTTGACCCATTCCAGCGGTATCGCTCATATCGTCCCCACATCGCTAAGTATTCCGCATCGAACTTGATCGGACCTGGTTTCTATTGCATACTCAAATACTATAAGTAACCACTTCCACTCACAAGACGGCACTTTAATGAAACCAAGTCACCCCGGACTCACCAAGCCCTGCATGCAGGCGGCGCCGGCGCACGCCGGACTACCCGCCGATATCTGTCAATCAGTGGGCGATGTGCTCGCGCGCGTCGGCGATAAGTGGTCGCTGCTGGTGATTTATATGCTGACGGGGCGGGCCATGCGTTTTAGCGAACTCAAGCGCAGCCTCGGCTCGATCTCGCAAAAGGTATTAACCACGACCTTGCGGGGCTTGGAGCGCGATGGCTATCTGACCCGCACCGTCACCCCCAGCATTCCGCCACGCGTCGATTACGAGTTGACGCCGTTGGGGCGTGAAGCGCTGGAGCCGGTGGCGGCGCTGGCGACTTGGGCGATGTCGCGCAGAACCGATATCGAGGCCGCTCGCGCGGTGTTCGACGAGAAGTCGTTGCGACCGTAGGCGGAAATCTTCTATGCCCAAGTTCGCGTCTTCTGTTCACGAATCAAAGTTAAATGCGCCCGCAACGCAGAGCATCCTCGCGCCCGTGACCGCATCGGATCTTTGTGCGCGAGCTCGAGCGTAGTAAACTGCGGTGCGGCTGATTTGGCCGGCGCAATCATGATGAAGAACGAAGGCAATGAACGAAAAACATGCGGTGATTAACTGCTCATCCTACTTGGCGGGCAAAAAGCAGGGCGATATAACGGTCGATGAAATCGGTGCCATTTTGTCCGATGCCGATTCCTTTGTGTGGGTCGGTCTGTTCGAACCGGGCGAGGCGTTGATGCGGCAAGTGCAAGCGCAATTCGGTCTGCATGAGCTGGCGGTGGAAGATGCGCAGTGCGCCCACCAGCGGCCCAAGCTGGAGGAATACGGCGAGACGCTGTTCGTGGTGCTGCACACGGCCACGCTGGATGGCGAAGCGATTCATTATGGCGAAACGCATATTTTTGTCGGCCCGCGCTTTGTGGTCACGGTGCGCCATGGGCCGTCGCATGGTTACGAAAAAGTGCGCGAACGCACCGAGTCGATGCCCGACCGCCTGGCCAATGGCCCCGGCTATGTGCTGTACTCGCTAATCGATTTTGTGGTCGACCAGTATCAGCCTTGCATCGATAAGTTGCAGCAGCGATTTCAGTCCTTCGAGCAGCAGTTGTTCAAGCCGAACGCGCAGGCGGACAATCTGGAAGACTTTTATACGCTGAAAAACGAGCTGATGACGCTGCAAGCGGCGGCCTTGCCGCTGGTGGAAATCTGCACCCAATTGCTGCGTTTCCACAGCGACATCATCCCGAAGGAAAACCGCATTTATTATCGTGACATCCTGGACCATGTGGCGCGCGTCACTCAGGCGTCCGACCGCATGCGCGAGATGATTAACGCGGCCATGCAAGTGTCGCTGGCGCAGGTGACGATACGGCAAAACGATGTCGTTAAACGTTTGGCCGGGTGGGGCGCTATTTTGGCCGTGCCGACCATGATTTTCAGCTGGTACGGTATGAATTTCGAGGTCATGCCCGAGCTGAAATGGAAGGGCGGTTATCCGATGGTGATGGTGGTCATTGTGATCGGCTGCTGGTTGCTGCATCGGCGCTTAAAGCGCGAGGGCTGGCTATAAATTGAAAAGGCAATGCGCTGGGTTCGCGCACTGGCGCGCGAACCCAGCGCGGTGTTCACTTACCTTTTTCTTGCTGCGCCTTCTTGACCTGTTTTTCAGTGACCGGCGCGGCCGGCGCGGCGGTCGCTTCCGACTTGGGCGCGCGCCGCGTTTCGGTGGCCTTGGCCAGCGCGGCGGCGCAATCGGTGTCGGGCACATTGCCGACGTTCACTAGTGGCAGCAGGGCGGCCACCGGCGCCACGGCGGCCAGGGCCACGGCGGCGCCCGCTTTTAGGGCCAGCGGACCTTTGTAGGGGCCGATATCGGGTTTGCTAAAGGTGCCCTTGGCATACAGAGGGGAACGCAGCGAAAACACGCGCGCGCCCTTGGTTTGCGGACGCACGTCGAGATTGAGGGTCTCTTGCGCCAGGTTGACATTGCCGGTCACATCGATCACCGCGTCGTCGGTGTCGATCACGAAACGGCGCACCTCGGCCAAGCCGTTTTTTACGCCCCAGTCGCTGGCCAGGCAGTTGAGGTGAATTTGTTTGTCGCCAAATACTTTGACGAACACCGCATTGGCAATGTTCAAACCGGCCGCTTCGAGAATGAATTTGCTGACCGAGCCGTCGCTCACCACCGCTCCCAGCTCGCCATTTGCGCTGGCCAACATGGTCGAGATGGAATTGCCATGGCCGGTCAAGGCCGCATCGCCATTGATCTCGCCAAAGCTCGCTTGCATAGACTGTAATTTGGGAAACAACTCGCGTATTTTGACGTGACGCGCGCCCATTTTGATCTGGGCGTCGATGGCCGCTTTTCTGCCGTCGAGCGAAATGTTGGAAGTGACCGTGCCACCGGCCATGCCGAAGTTCAGTGGCGCCAGGCTCAGGACTTGATCCTTCATGCGAATTTCGGTCACGATATTTTCCAAAGGAATATCGTGCGTGCGCACCAGGCGCTTGCCGGTGAACTTGACGTCGGCGTCCAGCGCTTTCCAGCGGGCGGTGTTGAACTGCGCCACCGGCAAGGCTTTGCCGGCCGGGGGCGCGGGTTGGCGCGATTGTTCCGTGGCGCCCTTGCTGTTGGCGCCGATTAACGGTCCCAAGTCTTCCAGACGCAATTGCTGCGAACTCACGGCGCCGCGCAATAGCGCGCGCGGCTGGCGGGGCAGGTATTCCAGGGTGCCGGCCACATCGCTGCCACCCACCGTGCCGGTAAATTTTTGATAGGCCCAGGACCAGACCTCGCCCGTTTTTTTGCCCACCAGCAGGCCGTGAGTGGCATAGGCCGGCGTTTCGGGCAGCAATACGCCGGTGAGCGGATACAGATCGGCCATGCTGGCGCCGCCCAATGTCAGGTCGAGCGCGAGGCCGGAAAGTGAACGCGGGTCGGTCAAGGTGCCGTTGATGCCGATCTTGTTTTTGCCAATCTGTGCGTGGGCCTGCACGGGATAGCTGATGTGATCGTCTTGCAGGGACAATACGCCGCCCGCCTTGCCACTGCCCGTCACGGGGGCCTTGTTGTAGGTGCCGCCCAGTTCGAATTCGATGCCGAAAGGCTGCTTGCCGGCCGCGGGAGCGGTAACGCCGGCGATCGACTTGGCCTTGGCGCGCAAATCGAGGTCGATGCCGCTGTCGAGATAGCGCAGCTTGCCTTCGTCAAACGTCAGGCGGCCGATATCGACCTCCCAGGCGGACGGGCCGTTATCTTTCATGGTCCAGCTGTTGCTGCCGTCGGCGCGCCGCTCCAGCGCGATCACGGGACTATTTAAGGCCAGGTCGGTGAGCACCACATGTTTCGACAGCAAGGGCAGGGGCCGCAGTGCCACGGAAATACGCTGGGCGGCGGCCATGTGCGGGCCGACCTTGCTCCAGCCGGGATTACTCATCTGTACGTCGTTCGCGGCGACCGCCAGCTGTGGCACAAAGCGGCGCCAGCCCGCTTGTTCCGCGTTGCCGCCTTGCTTGAATTTCACGTTCAATTCGCCCCGGATGGCAAATTCACGTCCGGTACTCTCGGACACCTTGCGATTGATATAGGGACGGGCCCGGTTCCAGTCGAAGGTCGCGATAAAAACGGCCACGGCAACAATCACCAGCAGCAAGGTGGCGAGTATCCATAGCAAAATCTTGATGGGTTTCAAATGGGTCATGGCGTGAAATCGAATGAGAGGGAGGCGCAATGCCATCAGTAACGCGTCCCATGATAAGTAACTGTGCGTGGTCGGTCTGTACGCTCGCATACATTAGAGCGCAGGCGGGACACATCGAACTGGGGAAGGCGGTATGTAAACGGACCATGCGCCAGGCTGGCGCGGTCATTGTCGGCCCGTCAGGGGCGCGGCAATCGGGGTCGCGGCGGTATGACGGGTAGGTGTAAAGCAGCTTCACCATGAGCTTAAGCAGGCGTCAGGGCGGCTATGCGCCCCGACCGCTGATACGGTAAAAAATTATTGCGGCAGCGGCAATTCAATCTCCGCCTTGCGCGCTTCGATCGCTTCACCCAGCGCCACCAGATCGAGTTTGGCTTTTTGCGCTTTAGGAAACATTTCGCCTTCTTCCTCATTCACGTGGTGCTCGATTTGTTCGGACAACACTTTAACCTTTGCGTCGTACAAATCGTCACCCGGGTCCATGGAAATGATTTGTGCGATCAACTCTTTGGCCGACGCATGTTCGACATGGGCTTCGTCCACCAGGTCTTCCGAATCTTTACCGGCATCACGCACGGCGGGGTAAAAGATTTCCTCCTCGGCCGTCGCATGCTTGGTCAATTCCAGGCAAATTTGCATGGCCAATTTTTTCTTGGATGCGTGTGAGCGGTCGCTCAAGCCTTCATATTTCTCGAACAGGGATTTGACCTTGGCGTGGTCTTCGGTCAGCAGCGAAATCGCATCCTGCGCCTCCCCGCTGCCGGTAGGAATTTTGTTTGGCATGGCGCCAGTGCTTTTTGATGGGGTAGGCATGGTAACTCCTGTGTTATTGCGTCGAATTGAATGGGGCAAGCTGTGCTTGCCCCTCGCTTCATTTATTTAGAACGCGAACCGGAACCGGAACCGCCGCCGGAGCCCGAGCTCGAGCCGGACGATTTGTTGCTGCTCGAATCGTCCGAGGAGGAACCTTTGCTGGCGGAGCCACCGCCCGATTTGCCTTGCGAACCGGAACTGTCCGAATCGCTTTGTTGGTTGCCATCGTTTTTGTGACTCATGGCGCCAGCCTTGCGTGCCTCTTCCGAGGTGAATTCGTGCGCGGTACCGGCGGCATGCGCGGCGCGGCCACCTTCGGCGGCGATTTCACGTTGTTGCTCAGGGTCCATCGAGGCGAAGCCGCGGTTGCTGGTGTCGCTCTGGTTGTTGCCACCGCCTTGATTGCCGCCCTGGTTGTTCGACTGGTTGCTGCCTTGGCCGCCCGATTGGGATTTCGAACCTTTGGTATCGTCGTCCGATTTGTTGCTGCCGCCCTTGTTACCACCTTGATTTGATGCATTCATGTCGATCTCCATTATGTAGTTGGCTCTGCTGGCACCGTTTGCAGTGCAGCGAGTGATGTCATCTTAAACTTCTGCCTGAGTTTGGCCGTAGGCGCTCCCGCCCACGTTTTGTAGGAGTGAAGTGCAAAGTGATGTCGGACGTTTTTGACGGACACAAGAGTCGGCGCGCCCGCCCACAAGGCGCGCGATGTGGCGCCGCGCGCGACCGGCCGGCGTATGCTGGCAGGGCGCGCAATGATATGAAAAGAGGGGGCTGCGTGGGGCCCAAGGGCCGGGATGGCGCTGCTTATTGTTCGATTGTTTATTGCTTTGTCAGGTCGAGTTCGATCCAGGTCGGCGCATGATCGCTGGGTTTTTCGCGCCCGCGCACCGCGCGGTCCACCTCGGCCGCCGTGAGGGCGCCGGCCAAGCCGGGACTGAGCAGCAGATGATCGATGCGCAATCCCGCGTCGCGTCCGTAGGCGTTGCGAAAATAATCCCAGAAAGTGTAAATGCGCTGTTCCGGATGCATGGTGCGCAGCGCATCGCACCAGCCTTGCGCCATCAGGCGCGCGAACGCGGCCCGCGTCTCGGGGCGAAATAGCGCATCGGTCACCCAGCGTTCCGGTTTGTACACATCGAGCTCGGTGGGGATAACGTTGAAGTCGCCCGCCAGCACCACCGGCGCGCCGCTGGCCAGCAAGCCGGCCGTATGCGTGATCAAACGCTCAAACCAGGCCAATTTGTAATCGAACTTCGGTCCCGGCGCGGGATTGCCGTTGGGCAGGTACAAACAGGCGATCAGCACGCCGTCCACGGCCGCCTCCAGGTACCGGCTCTGCTCGTCTTCGGCATCGCCCGGCAGGCCGCGCCGCACTTCCAGCGGGGCCGCGCCGCGCACCAGAATGGCCACCCCGTTCCAGCTCTTCTGGCCGATCCAGATGGCCTGGTAGCCGGCCGCCTGGATGGCAGCCTCGGGAAACTTTTCCTGCGGCGCCTTCAGTTCTTGCAAACAGGCGACATCCGGTTGGCGTTCCGCCAGCCAGTCGAGCAGGGCCGGCAGGCGGCTGGTGATACCGTTGACGTTAAAGGTGGCGATCAACATGCGAACTCCATGGATGGCAGGGTGCCCGGGAGGCGTAGTCTAGCAGGCAGTCCGTTAGCGTGCCGCCGCGGCCACATGGCGCGATGTACGCCCGCCGCGCAGCTCTTCGAGTTCGGGCCAGATTTCCAGCGCGATGGCCTGGCCTGTTTCGGCCAGCACCCGCTGCGCCGTCTCCACCGTGCGCGGCAGGCCGGACACGATCACCCGGTCGCAACGCAGACATTGCTCGGCGAAGACGCGGCCGGCGGCGCTGGCTTGGGCGCGGCCCGATTCGTTCAGCGGCACCGATTCGGGCTGGAAAGGTTTGCCGGCGGCGTCGAAGTAGGTGACGCTGCCGTGCCGCATCAAGAAGACGCGGCGGCGGGTGACGGCGGATGGCAACATGACAGCCTGACGAAAGCGCGCCGGCCCGGCCAGCGGGCGGCGCGGCGTGGAAAATTAAAAGAACACGGCGGTGCGGGTGATAATGGCGCCCGTGTTACCGTAGCCGGCTTTGGCGCGCACCGAACCGGTGGTGGCCACGCCGTCGTCGAGCTTGTTGTCGATTTGCTCGGCAAACGATTCGGGCAGATTGTCGAAGCGCACCCCGTTGCCGGAGCGTCCACCCACCTCGTCGTTGTACAGATACACGGCGCCGCCTTGGGCGCTGGTCATGAATTGGCTGGTGCCGTTGAAGGAACCGGTGATGAAGCCGCCCATGGCCAGATGCTGCGGAGCGAGCGCAAATTCGTTGATCTGTCCGTCGCCATTGCCATTGCCGGCCGAGTTGGGCACATGTAGTGTGCCTTGCACGTCGTCGCCGGGCAGGGCGCGGAATTTGTCCTGGTAGGCGTTGACCGCCGCCGACAGCGAGTTCGATTGCTGGATGATGTTTTTGACCTTGGCGCTGTCGATCAAACCCTGGCCCTTGAGCACGCCGCCCAGCAGCAAGCCGATGATCACCAGGACGATGGCGATTTCGACCAGGGTAAAGCCGCGCTGCGGCTTAAGTAGGTGCGGTCCGGGCATACGAGTTCCCCTATAAAATTTCGGCTAATGACGCGGCTCATCCGGGGCGGTGCAATTGTGCAGCGGCCGGCTGGTTCAATACCACGACTTTTCTCGTCGTGACCGCGCGGTTGTTTTACCCGGCCTGCCGTCGCCCCTAACAATGCAATTTTTCCGTATCGTTTCTTCACGATGGCGTCGCGGCCTGTCGAAAATATGTGAAATAAATTTTACTGCAAAATGATGCCGCTTGCTGTTGTGTTCGCAGGAAACATCGGTGATTTCGCTCAAATGTGGCGCTCGATCAAGGTCGGCCGCGCGCGGGTGGCGCCGCTTGCGCCTTGGCGATGGCGTCCAGCCGATCAGATAGGAAACGCAGCTCGTGCGGGTCGCTAATGCGCCCTTCGGCGATCAAGGCCCCGATCACGCTCCTGGCACTGTCGAGCTCGTTCATGTCTTGCGCAATAAAAGCCTCCAGCTCGCGCGCCCAGGCCGGCACGCCGGGTCCGCTCGCCTGTTGCCGTATGGCGTGGGCATAGCGGCGCGCCAAGGGCAGGTCATGCAAGCGGTGGCGCGCCACCAGCGCCGCTTGCGCCAGCCATGGCCAACGCCGCTGTGGATCGTCCCCGAAACGCCGGTACACCCAGTCCAACATCAGCCGCACGCGCGCCGGGTCGGCGCTGGCCCCATACACTTGGCTGGCCGCCAGCAGCGGATACTGGCTGCGCGGATCGAGCGCCAGGGCGGCGTCCAACCAGCCGAGCACGGCAGCGTAATCGAGCTGATTGAATCGCAGGCGCACGCCTGGCTGGTCGTCGTAGGCTTGCAGATACAGCATGAGCAGGCGCGACATGGCCAGCGGCTCGCCCAGGCTGGCCAGCCGCAGCGCGGGCGCGGCGGGCGCGGCCGGCAGCGGCGCGGCGCGCGGCGGCGCGGACGGCAGCGCCCGTTGCCACAGCAGTTGCAGCGCCAGCGTGCCGGCCAGTAGCAGCACAGCGCGTTTCGGCACGGCGGAGATGGGTTTGAGCGGCATCAAAAACTCTTGCGGTACAAGTCGAACAAGGCGGCGCCGCTCAGCAGGCCGATGTAGAGCACGCTGTGCAGGACGATGACGAGCAGCGCGGCCCAGTCGGCGCCGCCGTACAGCAACCATTCGGTGCGGGTGTAGCGGTCCAACTGGGGCAAGATGGCGGCCAACACATCGACCGCGCCCGCCAGCCATTGCTGGCCGTGGCCGCCGCCCTCGCGCGCGTGGCCGATCAATTGCACGCTGCCGATGGCGCGCGCCAGCAAATAAAACCCGGCGCTGGCGGCCAGCGCCGGCATGGCCTGGTTCAGGCTGAGCGCGCATAGCAGGCTGAAGGCGGCCACGATCCACAGTTCGCACAGCAGCGACACGGTCCAGGCCGCGCTTTGCGCCGGCGCCGCGAAAAACAGGCTCAGCGCGCCAAACAGCAGCGCCGGCACCACCGCCAGCGCGGCAAAACCGGCCAGCTTGCCGAACAGGTAGGCGGCGCGCGGAATGGCCAGGGCCAGCAGCAATTCCTGGCCCTTGTCGGCCGCCTCGCGCGCCATGCTAGTGACCACGAAGGCACCGATCAGGCCGACCGCGCCCAGGCGCAGCCCGGCCGCCAACAGGGCCGCTTGCAGTTGACGGCCCTCGGTGAGCGCCAGTTCAGCCAGGAAACCGGCCAGCCCCACGGCGCCGGCCGCCATCAGCACGCACAGCCACAGCAAGCGGTTGCGTAGCCCTTCGAGCACGGTGTAGGCGGCAATGGTGCGTATCGGAATGAGCATGTCCATGGCGCCGGTCACGGCAGCTTTTGCGCGCCGACCATGCGGTTGTACAAGATATTGGGCGAGACCCAGCTGACCATGTCGTCGAACTCGCCACCGGGCGCGGCGCTGTTCTCGCTCATGCCACGGCTGATGAAGGCAGTGCCGGCGCCGCTGGCATTTTGGCGCTCGTCCAGATTGCTGGCCGAGGTGGTGGCGATGGCGGTGCCCTGTTCGCTGACCGCACCCGCGCCGTTTTTGCCGAACGACATGATCACGGCCGGAATGTCGTTGACGGCGGTGGCGGCGGTCAGCTTGCCGGCGGTGTCGCGCGTGTTGACGCTGATGTCGCGCCGGCTGGTGAAATTAAATAGCTGGCCGCTGTTGGCAAACGCCGGGGTCACGCTGTACAGGTACAGGTGGTTCCAGGCGTCCAGTTTCGGCACCCCCAGGGTGGCCCAGGGCAAAAAACCGAGCCGTTTGCCGGCGGCGCAGCGGTTGCCGACCCGGTCTTCCAGGCCGTTGCTGGCCGAGATGGCCGGGCAGGGCAGGTAGCCGTTGCGCAGCGCGTAGCCGATCAGCGCTTCGCGGCTCTCGTCGAGCGCTTTTTGCGTCTCGCCGATCTTGCGTTGTTCCACTTGCATGCCCAGCGGCGTGAGCAAACCGCCTATCATCAGGCCGACGATCACCAGCACGATCGCCATTTCAACCAGGCTGAAACCGCCGCGCCGGGCCGGACGCGCCATCATGGCAGCTTGCCGCTGGCGGCCAGGCGGGCGAACAGTATGCCTTGCGGTATCCAATCGACCAGGTCGTCGAAACTGCCGCCGGCGCCGGCCGGGTCGGCGCTGGCCGGGCGGCTGATGAAGTGCAGGGCGCTGCTGTCATTGCCGGCTTCGTCGAGATTGCCGTTGGCCGCGTTCGCTTGCCGCCGGCCGGCGCCGCTGGTGCCGAAGTTGTCCCTGCCGTTCGAGTACAGCACCAGCGGCACGCAGGCGCCGGGCGGGCAGCCGGGCGCGCCCATCACATATTGCAAGGCGCCGCTGGGGTCGCGCGTGCGCACCGTTTTGTCGGCCAGCACCGCGCCGCGCATGATGGGGGCCTGGGTGAACCCGGGTGTGACGCTGTAACGCAGTAGTTTGCCCCAGCTGTCGGTGGCCGTCACCCCCAAGGTAACCCACGGCACAAAGCCGGTGCAGGCCGGCGCGGCCCGGCAGGGGGCCGGGCTTTCGCGCCCGTCCAGGGCCGATCTGGCCGGACGCGGCAGCCGGCCGTTGAGCACGGCAAAGCCGATCAACGCTTCTTTGGCCTGGGCCATGGCGGCCAGGGTGCGCTGTTCGCGCGCGCCTTCCAGGTTGCGTTTGCCGAGCGCGCTCACCAGCACGCTGGCCATGCCGACCCCGATCACGGCCACCAGAATGAGCAGGGCGGCGCCGCGCTGACCCCGCCCAGGAGGGCCACCTCTGCCGCCGCTGACGATGGCCTTAGTGTTCATCGAGTTCCTTGACGCTGCCATCATCCATGTCGTAACGCTGGCCGGGTTTGAGCAGCACCGTCCGGCCGCTCGACGATTGCAGCGGCATGGCGGCGGCGCTGCCGCCCGCTTTGGAGCGGCTTCGGCCCTGTTGTTCCTGCGCCACCTGATTGACCCACACGGTCGAGCGGCCATCGCTGCGCCTGACCACCCCGTTCAAGGTCAGCGGCGGCGGTGGCGGTGGCGGCGCCGAGCCCGGTCCCGGCCCCGCTTCCGGCATGGCCGGGGCCGTGGCCGCGGGGTCGGCCGTCAAGCCGCCGCTGGCGCGCAGGCTGTCGAGCATGGCGCGCTCGTCAGGGGTGGAAAACAGCCGGCCCAGCGGCGGCGCGGGCGCGCGCGCCACCGTTTGCGCTGCGGCCTGCGCCGGCCAGCAGCTGGCGCCGGCCAGCACGGTCGATAGCAGTAGCGGCATGAGCCGCAGAAGCGGCAGCAGCGGCAGCAGCGACAGCAGCGGCAGGATTGAACGCTTCGGGCGCATCGTCATCATGGCCGGCCCGCCGTCGCTGCCAGTGCTGGCGCTGCCGTTGGTGGCGTCACGGGCGCTTGCGGCAGGCCCAAGGTCAGCCAATTGAGGGTGCAGTCGGCCAGCAAGCGGGTGGCCGGTCCAGTCGAACCATTGTCCATCACCATCGCGTTGCGTTTGATGGTACAGCTTTGGGCGGCGAACAAGCCGCGCTGTTTGAGGTCGTCAAGCAAATGGATCAAATCCATTTCATGCAGCAAATCCATGCGCATGTTCATGCGGCTGCCGTACAACTGATACTCGCCGGTGGCGAGCTGGCCGTCGAGCTTGACCGCCTGCTGCGGCTCAATGTCATACGTGATCGGCAACAGCTTGCGCTCGGCCTGGATCTGGCGGATCGCTTCGATCCAATCGAGGCGCTTTTCCTCGCCTATCCATCCGCGTGCGCGCAAGGCGGCGTAGCGGGTCTGGAACAGGGCGATATCGCGCTTTTCACTGCGCAGTTCGGCAAACGTGTCGAGCGCGCGGCCGCGCTGGAGCAGAGCCGCCGCGCGCGCGTCCCGTTCGCCTTGCAGCAACCAACGGCTGGCGCCCACCAGCACGGCGGTGGACACCAGTGTGAGCAGAAACACTTGGCCGGCATGGCGCACCAGCGCCAGCTCGTCGAGCCAGCTTGGCACGGCCGCGGCGGCCGGGCGCTTGGCGCGCCCCGCTTTGGCGCTCATGGCGTCCACACCAGTTTCAAGCTGAAGCGGGGCCGGCTCTCGCCCGGCTCGCTGCCCGCTTTGCCGCTCAATTTCATGCTGGGCCGCACGTCAACCGGGGCTTGCTCGATCGCCACTTGCAGGCGGGGCTGGCGCGCCAGCGCCTGGGCGAACGCATGCATGCTGTCGAGCACGCTGCGGTATTCGGTGGCCGGCAGCGCCACTTCGGCCTCCAGGCGCAGCTCTTGCGGCACGCCGCTGGGCAATCCCAGCAGGAGCGACGAGATCGGCGCCGCCGCGCCCGCGCTGTCCTGGCCGCTCGGCGCCATGTTCGCCGTCGCCCCAGCGGCCGGCACCGGCTCGCTTGGACTGGCTTTGGCCGGCGCCCGCGCCTGCCATTCCAGCGTGGTCAGACTGATTTGAGGCACTTGCTCAAGCGCGCCGCTGATCATGGCCAGCATGGGCCCCGGCATCGGGCCTTGGTCGCCCACCATGCGTTCGATCTCCACCGCCGCTTTCATGTTGGCCGCTTTGGCTTGACTCGGCGGCAGCGCCGCGCGCAGGGCGCGGTTGTCCAGATCCAGACGGGCCGTTTGCGCATCCAAATCGCCGCGCTCGCTCGATGCCAGCGAGGTATCCCACAAGTTGGCGCCCAGCCACAGCACGGCGCACATGGCCAGGGCCGCGCTGGCGCCGTACAGGGCCAGCCGCGCTTGCCAAATGGTGTAGTAGCGGCCGTATCGGCCCAGGCCGTAATGGCTGCGCACCGGGCGCTTGGCCAGGCGCGCCAGCAGCAGATGCTCCACCAGAAAACGTTCCGGCGCCGCCGGCGCGGCGGCCACCGCCAAGCGATCGGCGGCCCATTCCAGCTCGCCGAACTGGTAGACCAGTTCGGCGTTGTCCTGACACTGTCGTCTGAGCCGGGGCAAGCGCTCGGCTGCGGCCAGTATCACCGCGTGCAGCACCTGGCCGCGCGCCAGTAGCCGGGTGCTGGTCAAAAATTGGCGCGTCTTTTCCGTTTCCATCACGACGTTGGCCGGCGCGCCGTCCGGCGCGGTCGGTGTCAGGCGGCTAAATTTGAGCTGGCCCTGGGCGAAATAACTCTCGCGCAAGCCGCCCGATTGCTGGCTCACCAACAGCAGGTGTTCGTGGCCGAGCGCCAGCTTGGGCAGCAGTTGGCTGCTCAGCAAGGTGGCCGAATAGATGCCCGCCAGCGCCACTTGCTGCTGTTCCAGCACCTGCACCCACGGTTGCACGCTGGCCGGGTTGGTCAAGGCGGAAAACAAGACGCTATCGTCGCGTCGGCCGTCCGGCTCGCGCTGCTGGATCAGGGCGTGGCGGTAGGGGGTGTCGCGGTACAGCTGGTTGAGCTTGCGCGCCAGCATGGCGCGGCGCGCCTTGCCGCCCACGTGGGGCAGCAGGTGGCGCTGAAAATCCTCTTCGATCAAGTCGGCCAGCAAGTAGGCCGGGCCGGCGCCACCGCCGGGCAGGTCGGTCTCTTCGCCCAGCCAGCGCGCGAACGCCGGCAAGCCGCCATTGTCGAGCGTGAACTGGCGCGCCGGCGACAGGCGTCCATCGCGCCAGCGGTAAGCCCACAGTTGATCGTTGCTGAGATAAAGTAATTGTTTGCGGAACACGGCGCCCTCAGATCTTGATGGTGCTGATGGTGTCGTAGATCGGTCCCAGCACCGACAGCATGATCCAGCCCAGCAGCAATCCCAGGGTCACCGTCATGGCCGGCTCGATCATCGATTGCACCCGTTCGATCATGTCGCGCACTTCGCGGTCGTAAAAGTAACTGACGTTGCGCAGCGCCGCGTCGAGCGAGCCGGTGGCTTCGCCCACCTTGAGCATGCGGATCACCAGGGGTGGAAACATGCCGGTCTGCTGGAACGCGGCCGTCACGCCCTGTCCCTCGGCGATCAGCTGGGCCGCCCGTTGCAGGCCGGCCGCCACCACCCGGTTGCCGACGATGCCCTCGGACAGTCGGATGCAGTCGAGAATGGTGATCCCGGAGGCGTACATCAGCCCGAAAAAGGTGGCGAAGCGGGCCAGGATGATCTTGTGCAGCACCGGTCCCACCAGCCACAGGCGCAGCGTGTAGCCGTCGGCCGCGTGGCGCGCCGCGGCGCTGCGGGCCAGCCAGAGGCGGGCGCCGAAAAAGCCCAGCACCGGCAAGGCCAGCAGCAGGTACCAGTAGGCGATGAAAATGCCGGACACAAAGATGAGCACCCGGGTGTGGATCGGCAACTCGCCACCCATGTTTTTGATGA
Organism: Pseudomonadota bacterium; assembly: GCA_040385995.1. Classification (GTDB taxonomy): domain Bacteria; phylum Pseudomonadota; class Gammaproteobacteria; order Burkholderiales; family Burkholderiaceae_D; genus Janthinobacterium. The sequence continues at coordinate 303,854 of JAZKGI010000005.1, read as the reverse complement.
AGGCGGTCAGCTGCGGCACCAGGTAAATCATCAGGAAAAACGTCACTGCGGTCACCACCAGGGCCACCACGGCCGGATACATGACGATCTTTTTGGTCTGGGCCGCCAATTCGTCTTGCCACTTGAGGCTGTCGGACAGGTTTTTCAGCACTTCGGCGATCTTGCCGCTATGTTCGCCGGCCATGATCAGGCTGGTGAAGGTTTTGTCGAACACCTCGGGGTGGTGTTCCAGCGCGCCCGACAGCTGCAAGCCGCCTTCGATGCTTTCGATGATGTCGGTGATGATCTCGCGGAAATGGGGATGGTCCATGCTGTCGCGCAAATCGGCCAAGCCTTCCAGGATCGGCACCCCGGCCCCCGTCATTTGTTCCATGTGGAAACAGAAATTGATCAAGTCCTGGCGCCGTATACGCCGTTTGCCCAGCATGCGGTCTTGCTGGCGCACGGGCTGGTAGTCGATCAAGTCCAGCTCCATGCGGTGCAGGCGCAATTCCAGATCGGCGCCGTTGGCCGCGTCCATGCTGCCCGGCATGCGGTGGCCGGCGCCATCCATGGCCTGGTAGGCGTACAGCGGCATCAGGCCAGCCGCTCCGTCAGATCGACCACGCGCGCGATTTCATCGAGCGTGGTCACGCCTTCGAGCACGCGGCGCACGCCGTCGTCGATCAGGCTGTGGAAACCGGCGCCCCGCGCCGCGTTTTTGAGCTCGCGGCTGGAGGCGCGCCGGGCCACCAGTTCGTCCAACTCGGCGTTAAACTTGAGCAGCTCGATGATCGCCATGCGGCCCTTGTAGCCGTGGTGCTGGCAGCGTTCGCAGCCCACCGCGCGATACAGGGGCAGCGGCGGCGCCGGCGTGTCGGGCGTGGCCGGCTCCAGCCCCAGCAGACGGCGTTCCAGGGCGCCCGCCTCATAGCGCTCGCGGCAGTACGGACAGAGCCGGCGCACCAGGCGCTGGGCCACGATGCCGATCATATTGCCGGCCATGACGTCGGGCACGATGCCGATGTCGAGCAGGCGCGAGACGGCGCCGATGGCCGAGTTGGTATGCAGGGTGGAATACACCTGGTGCCCGGTCATGGCGGCCGAAAACGCCATCTCGGCCGTTTCCCGGTCGCGGATCTCGCCCACCAGGATGATGTCGGGATCTTGCCGCATCATGGAGCGGATGCCGTCGGCGAAACCCATCTTGGCCGATTCGTTGACCGAGGTCTGGCGGATCATGTTCATCGGGTATTCGACCGGGTCTTCCAGCGTCATGATGTTGACGCTCTCGGTGTTGATATGGTTGAGGATGGAATACAGGGTGGTGGTCTTGCCGCTGCCGGTGGGGCCGGTGACCAGGATTACGCCGTCGGGGCGGGCGATCATCAGCTTGAGAAGGCTCAGCTCGGTCTCGGCCAGGCCCAGCGCGTCCAGCGGCACGATGCCTTTCTGGCGGTCGAGCACGCGCAGCACGAAGTTTTCGCCATGGGTGGTGGGCTGGGCCGAGGCGCGAAAATCGATCTGGCGCCCGGAAAACTTGATCGAAATGCGTCCGTCCTGGGGCGCGCGCGCCTCGGCGATGTTCATATTGCTCATCACCTTCAGGCGCACCGCCATGGCCGGCCAGTACGATTTATGCAGGCTGCGGATCTGGCGCAAGATGCCGTCGATGCGGTAGCGGATGCGCAGGAACGACTGTTCCGGCTCGAAATGGATGTCGGAGGCGCCGTTTTGCACCGCGTCGGCCAGCAGCGCGTCGATCAGGCGCACCATCGGCTGGCTGTATTCGTCGGAGGTGGCGATGCTCTGGTAATTGACTTCGCCCGTTTCGATTTCGAGCAAGATGCCGTCGATCGACAGCTCGAAGCCGTAGTACTGGTCGATGGCGCGCGAAATGTCCGAGTCGCCCACCAGCATCGGCGTCACCGTGATGCCCTTGACCAGCATCGCGCTGATCTGGTCCAGGGCCACGATGTTGTTGGTGTCGGCCATGGCCAGGATCAGATTGTCGCTGTGGCGCTCGTAGACGATGGGGAATACGCGATAGCGTTTGGCCGTTTCCTTGGGAATCAGTTTCAAGGCGATGCCGTCGACCACCAGGTTGCTCAAGTCGGCGCTGCGGGTGTTCAGGTTTTCGCTGAGCGCCTCGCGCACGGTGGCCTCGGTCACAAAACCGAGCGTGATCAACAGTTTGCCGAGCGGCTCGCCGCCGCGCTTTTGCTCGATCAGGGCGATGCGCAATTGATCCTCGCTGATCACGCCTTTCTTGATCAGCAGCTTGCCTAGGGGAAGTTTGGCGGCTTCGGGCATGGTGGCGGTAGCGGTATCGTCGTCGATCAGGGCGCCGTCGGCGCGGCCGAAGGCGCGGACGGTACGGACGCGGCGGGCGCTTCGCCCGCGCCCAGTTCGATCAGGCGCAGGCGCACCGCCGCCTGGTCGAAGCCGCCCGGCGCGGCGCCGGCCAGGGCCAGCGCGCGCCGATAATAGTCGGCCGCCAGCTTGGGCTGGTTGAGCCGGTCCAGCCCCACCGCCAGATTGAAAGCGTAATCGGGATTGGCCGGGCTGTTGCCGTAGGCGCGGAAATACGCTTGCTGGGCTTCGGGCCAGCGCGACTGTTGCGCGTACAGGTTGCCCAGCGCGAACTGTAGCGCCGCGTCGTCGGGCGTGCGTTGAAGCTGGGCCTTCAAACGCGATTCGCTGTGCAGCGGGTCGCCCTGGCGCAGCCCGATCAGACCGGCCAGCGCTTCGCCGTCGTCCGGGTCCAGTTCCAGCAGGCGCTGATAATGCGCGGCGGCCGCGTCGGCCTGGCGCTCGCGCAAGGCGATGGCGGCCATGCCGAGCAGGGCGTCGCGGCTGTTCGGGTCTTGGCGCAGCACGGCGCCGTAGTGCTGGCGCGCGGCGGCCGTGTCGCCCGTGTTGAAGGCCAGATAAGCGCGTTGCAGCGCGGGATCGATTTGCGGCTGGGCATTGCTGCGCCGCACGCGAATGGCGCCGTCGCCGTGGTCGGCGCGCGCTGGCGCCGACTGCGCCGAAACGTTGCCTTCGGCCGCGCGGGGCGCCGGCTGGCCGCCGTTGACGAGGCGTCCGCGCGCCTGGATCGGGTCATTGGCCGGGGACGGCTCGGCGCCGCCGGCCGTGGCCGTGCCGGGGGCGGGCAGAGCGGCGGCCGGGGCGGGCGCTGGAACGGGTGCCGCGCCGGCCGCTGCCGCGCCCGGGACTTCCGCCGCGCGCACCGGCTCGGATGGCGCGACCGCAATGCCCGGACTGCCGGCCGGCGAGATCTGTTGCGCCGGCATGGGCACCATGGGCAAGCTGGCGCCCGGCCCGGCGCCATGGATGGCTTGCCAATAAAAGTAGCCAAAGCCGGCGGCCAGCAGCAGCGCCGCGCCGCCCAGGACGGCCAGCCGCAAATTGCCTGCGTTGGCGCCTGTAAAACGCGACACCCAGGCGGGCCGGGCGCGCACGGACGCGGCGCCGGCGCCGCTCAGCACGGGCTTGCTGTAGGCGGCGTCGGCAGCGCCTGTCGCAGCGGCCCGCACGCCGGCCTCGGGCGGCACCGCGCGCGGCATCGCGTCCGCTTGCGGCATGTGCAACGGCGCCGACCTGGCTTCGTAGGCCGGCGCGATGCGCTCTTCCAGGCCGGGCGCGGCTGGCGCCGCTGGCGCGCCATGGCGGGCGGGCGGGCCGGGCGGCGTATAGTCGAGCGCTTCCAAAGTCGGTTCCACCGGCTCCATGCCGAGCGGGGCCATGTCCAGCTCCGGCGTGAACTCCAGCTCCGGCGTGAACGACACGCCGGCATCGGCGCCACCAGCCGGTTCGGTAGCCGGCGCGGACGGCTCGGCGGGCGCGAGCGCCAGCACCTGGTCCAGTTCCTCGGACGGCTTGGCCCGCTCGTCGTCGTGCAGATGGTTCTGTTTGGCGCGCTCGGCTTTTTTGAGCGCCTGCATCAGGAGGCTCATGATCCAGGGTTCCCGTTGGACTGGGTGGCGGACACGGGCGGCAGCGGCGTTTTGCTGTCGAGATAAGGCTGCGTGTTGATCGGGGTTTGATCGGGCAGCAGGTAGCGATAATCTTTATAGTCGCCATTGACGCTGGCGTCGCGCACCACCACCGGGCGCATAAAAATGACCAGCTCGGTCTTGCTGCTGTTTTCCTTGCGGTAAGAGAACAGATTGCCGATCAGGGGCAAGCCGCCCAGGCCCGGCACCGCATCCTTGGCGTTGTCGACCGAGTCTTGCATCAAGCCGCCCATGACGGCGATCTGGCCGCTGCTGACCTTCAGTATCGATTCCAGTTCGCGCGCCTGGATCACCGGCACCTGGCTGATCACATTGCCCGCCAGCAGGGCCGGATTGGGGTCGCGCACATAGGCCACGATGCGGGTGATGGTGGGCCGCACATTGAGGGTGACTTCATTGTTCTCGGCGATTTGCGGGGTCACGCTCATCACGAAGCCGACCGGCACCGTTTCCAGTTGCGACTCGTAAGTGGCCGGGGTGGTGACGGTGCCGGTGGAGCCGATCACGGCGGGCGTCACCTTGATGGTAAAAAACACGTTATTGTCGACCACCTTGAGCAGCGCGGTCTGGTTATTGAGCACACTGATCTTTGGGCTCGACAAGACCTTCACCTTGCCAAACGATTCGAGCAACTGGATAGTCGCAGAAATATTACCCAGGCGCGAAGTCGGGTTCAGGTAGCTGGCCAAAAAAGTGCCGGCCGAGCTGCCCGGCGCCACGCCGGACGGCAGGGCGGCGTTGCCGATCGGCTTTTGTTCCAGGCTCAAGCCGCCATGCAGACGCGACCAGTTGATGCCTTGCTGGTATTCGTCGCTCAGGCGCACTTCGATGATGGTGGCCTCGATCAACACCTGGCGCTTGGCGCTGCTGAGCACCAGATCGAGAAACTCTTGAATTTTTTGATGCTGACGCCCGCTCGCGCGCACCGCGATCAAGCCCGCTTCCACGTTCACAATGACGGAGGCCGCCTCGCGCGCGGCGGCCGGCTTGGCGCCAGCCGGCGCCGGCTGGCCGGGAGCGCCTTCATTGCCGCGCTGGCCCATCTGCACCGCCGGCTGGGCGCTGGCCTGGCCGCCGGGATGCATGGGATCGTCCAGCGTATCGTTCAAGGTGGTCTCGCGCAGCATGTCGCGGATGTTTTTTTCCAGGCTATACCAAAAATTGTTTTCCGAGCGATTCCACACGGAGGTGGTGGAGTTGTTATTGCCCGTGCTATTCGGGGTCGTGCCGGCGCCTTGATTGGCGTTGCCGTTCTGATTGCCGCTGTTGCTCTGGTTGGCGCCGCCGACCGCTTGATTGACGGGATTTTGATTGCTGTTACTGTTGCCGCTGCCCGTGGTCGAGATCTGAGTGGCGATATTGACGCTGCTGCTGGTGCTGCGCGCCATGTTGACGTAATCGACCTTGTAATTGCGCCAGACCGGCGCGTCCGGCAGCACCACCAGATTCTTGCCGTCGATTTCAAAGCGCATATCGACTTGGCGCGCTATGCGCGTGAGCAACTGCGGCAGGGTTTGATCGAGCGCGTTTAAGGTCACGCTGCCTTCGATGCCGGGATGGATATCGACATTCATGCCGGCGTCGCGCGCCAGCGCGAACAGCAGCGACTGCACCGCCACCTTGTGCACGGTCACGCTATAGGTTTCCACCTTGGCCGCCGCCACCGGCGCGCGCAAGGCCGCGCTTTGCTGGAGCGGGGCCGGAATGGCGCCCGGCACGCGCGCCGCATCGGTCACATGGCTGGGCGAGGTGGGTAGCGACGGAGCGGCGCAGCCTGCCAGCAAACCGGCGCAGCACAAGGCGGGCAACAGCGTCGGCACGCGCGCGGGCATCAAGGCAGCAGCGACTTTTATCATGGATAGTTCCGCTCTCGTCACGCTGTAAGGTATTGATTTAACGCAAGTATTAGGAGGCAGGCAGTAGCCGATTAATCGTACAGCAAAAATATTCTGCGTACCCAGCACTATCGACGGTAGCGTCTGCTTTTCACCGCATTTCAGCCTTGTGCCTACAATTTTGCAACGCTCGCACCCGCCAGCGCGGCCAGCGCCAGGGCCAAGGACAAGGCCAAGGCCAGGGTCAATTTCTGCGCCGGCGGCGCCAAGCTTGGGTGGCGGCCGAAGCGGCAGTCGCGGACCGCCGCCGCCGCGTGGCGCGGTTGCACCAGCGGCGAATCGTCGGCATAGGCGGCCAGCAAAGCCTTGTCGGCCAAAATGGTGATGCGCCTGACGATGCCTTGCGCCACGCCCGCGATGCGCTCCACCGCGCCGTCCGTGAATATCGGCTGGCCGCGATAACCGGCCGCGGCCAGCCGAAAGGCTAAAAAGTCGGCCACCAGGGCCGGCGCCATGGCCGGCACGGTGAAGCTGTGGGTGATGCGTTCCTTTAATTGGCGCATATTCGGCAAGTCCAGATTGGCGTCCAGTTCGGGTTGACCGAACAATACGATTTGCAGCAGCTTGTCGCGCGTCGTTTCCAGATTGGTCAGCAGGCGGATTTCTTCCAGGGTGGCCAGCGGCATCGCCTGCGCTTCCTCGACCAGCAGCACCACGCGCCGCCCGGCCGCGTGGCGCGCGATCAAGGTGTGGTGAAGCGCGCGCAGCACTTCGTCGTGGCGGCGCCCGGCGCTGTCGATGGCGAGTTCGGCGGCGATGGAAAACACCACTTCCTCGGGCCGCAAGCTGGGGTTGATCAGATAGATCACGTCGACATGGGGCGGCAGGGCGCCGTCGAGCATGCGGCACAGCATGGTCTTGCCGCTGCCCACTTCGCCCGTCACCTTGACCATGCCCTCGCCATGGGTGACCGCATACAGCAGGGCCGCCAGGATATCGCCGCGTTCGTTACCGGCATAGAAAAAGGCGGGGTCGGGCGTGATGCCGAAAGGCGCTTGCGCGAGGCCGAAATGGTGCTGATACATGAGCTTAGGGGCTTAGGGGCTTAGGCGATGCAACGCATAAACGCTTGTTCCAGGTCGGCGCCGCCGTATTGCTGACGGCATAGCGCCGGGCTGCCCAGGAAACGGATCTGACCGGCATGCAAGATGGCGACCCGGTCGCACAGCTGTTCGATGTCGGCCAGGGCATGCGAGGTAAACAATACAGTGGCGCCGCCCGCCCGCACCCGTTGCAGCTGTTGCTTGAGCAGGGCGCGCGCCTTCGGGTCGAGGCCGCTCATCGGTTCGTCCAGCACATACATGGCCTTGTCGGCCAGGAAACAGGCTGCCAGGCCCAGCTTTTGGGTCATGCCTTTGGAATAGTGGCGCACGGTGCGTGACAGGGCGGCCGGGTCCAGGTCGAGCGCGGCCAGCATGGCGTGCGCCGGCCCCGCTCGGTAAGCCAAGCCTTGCAATGTCAGCAAATAGGACAGGAAGTCGCGTCCGGTCAAATAATAGGGCGGCATGAAGCGCTCAGGCAGGAAAGCGAGCGGACGGCGCGCGTCCGGCAGCCGGTGGCTGAGGCCGAAAATGTCGATGTTGCCCCGTTCCATGGCGCAAAAGTCGAGCAGGCATTTGATCAGGCTGGTTTTGCCGGCGCCGTTGACGCCCACCAAGCCCAGGCATTCGCCCGCGCCCACGCGCAGGTCGATTCCGCGCAGCACCGGCTGCTTGCCGTAGCGCTGCGCCACATCGGAAAATTGCACTGCTGGAATACTCATGGCGAGGCGTCCGAAATGGCCAGACCAGACTGTAGCGCAACAAGGGGGCGCCGGCGCGGCGCTTCGACTTAGCGCGCGGCAAAGCGGGACAAGTGTTGCGCGGCGAGCGAGAAATTGCGCCGGCCCGCTTCGGGAAGGGCCGGGTTGTGGCATAGAATGGATTAAACACATGCCCCAAACCAATTACTGAGGAGCAGCATGGCCCGGCCAGAAAAGATTCGCTTAGGCGAAATTTTGGTGCAACAAAAACTGCTGTCCGAAGAGCAGTTGGGACTGGCGCTGACGGAGCAAAAACGCACCGGCCGCAAGCTGGGACGGGTGTTTGTGGAAAACGGTTACGTGACGGAAGAGCAGATTTCCGGCGCGCTGGCCAAGCAGCTCGACATTCCTTACATCAACCTCAAGTTTTACAATATCACACCCGACATCGTGCGTCTGTTGCCCGAGACGCAAGCGCGGCGCTTCCGTGCCCTGGTGCTGGAAGACCGGCGCGGCGCCTTGCTGATCGGCATGTCGGACCCGACCGATCTGTTTGCCTATGACGAGATCGCGCGCCTGGTCAAGCGCAACATCGAGCTGGCGGTGGTCAATGAAACCGAGGTCTTGCAGGCGATCGACCGCATTTACCGGCGCACCGACAACATCACCGAATTGACGCGCGAGCTCGAGCAAGACCTGGGCGACGTGTCGGTCGACTTCGGCGCCCTGAGCGCCAATCCGGGCCTGGAAGAGGCCCCCATCGTCAAGCTGCTGCAATCGGTGTTCGACGACGCGACCCAGGTGCGCGCCTCCGACATCCACATCGAGCCGCAGGAGGGGCGGCTGCAAATCCGTTTCCGCATCGACGGCGTGCTGCACTTGCAGACCGAGGCCGACAGCAAGATCGCCACCTCGCTGGCGCTGCGCTTGAAACTGATGTCCGAACTCGACATTTCCGAAAAACGCCTGCCGCAGGATGGACGCTTCGCGGTACGGGTGCGCAACCAGCGCATCGACGTGCGCATTTCAACCATGCCGACCCAGTATGGCGAGTCGGTGGTGATGCGGCTATTGAATCAGGGCGGCACCACCTTGCGGCTGGACGCGATCGGCATGCCGCCCGCTCTGGTGGAAAAATTTCGCGCCATCGTGCAGCGGCCCAACGGCCTGGTGCTGGTGACCGGGCCCACCGGCAGCGGTAAGACCACCACCTTGTATTGCGCGCTGGCCGAGCTCAATTCGGTGGAAAAGAAACTGATCACGGTGGAAGACCCGGTCGAGTACCGCTTGCCGGGCATTAACCAGGTGCAAGTGAACGAAAAAATCGAGCTCAATTTCGCGCGCGTGCTGCGCTCGGCGTTGCGGCAAGATCCGGACATCGTGCTGGTGGGCGAAATGCGCGATCAGGAAACAGCCCAAATCGGCTTGCGCGCCGCCATGACCGGTCACTTGGTGCTGTCGACCTTGCATACCAACGATGCCGCCAGCACCCCGCTGCGCCTGATGGACATGGGCGTGCCCCGTTATATGGTGGGCAGTTCGCTGCAAGCGGTGCTGGCGCAGCGCCTGGTGCGCGTGATTTGCGAGAGTTGCACCACCGCGTATCAGCCGACCCCGACCGAGCACGCCTGGCTGGCGATGGAGCTGGGCCAGTTGGTCGATCAGCAGCATTATTTTCACGGCAAGGGTTGCTCACACTGCAATGGCATGGGTTACCGCGGCCGTACCGGCGTGTATGAATTGCTGGAAATGACGGCGGCCGTGGTCGATGCCGCCAACCATCCCGATCCGGCCCATTTTCTCAAGGCGGCGGCGCTGCAAATGGCCGGCAACACCTTGCGCCGGCACGCGGTGCAACTGGTGGTGCAAGGGCGCACCACGGTGTCCGAGGCGATGCGCATCAGTAACCAGTTAGAGGAGTGACGTGCCGTTCTTCGCCTACAAAGGCCGCAACGGACGCGGCGAATTGATGCAGGGTGTGCTCGAAGGCGCCGACAGCGGCGCCGTGGCCGACCAATTGTTCGCCACCGGCGTCACGCCAATCGATATTTCTGTCACCACCCGCGCCGTCAGCGCCGACCATGGCGACAGCCTGTGGGACAAGCTGACCGAGAAAAAGGTCACCTCGATGGATGTGCAGCTGTTTAGCCGCCAGATCTATACCCTGCTCAAGGCCGGGGTGCCGATCATGCGCGGCTTGTCGGGCTTGCAGGAATCGGCCATCAGTAAATCCTTCGGGCGGGTGCTCAAGGATTTGCGCGAGTCGCTCGATTCGGGGCGCGAGTTGTCGGCGGCGATGCGGCGCCATCCCGACATATTCTCCCCGTTCTATCTATCGATGGTCAGGGTGGGCGAAATGACGGGGCGGCTCGACGAAGTGTTCCTGCGCCTGTTCGACCATCTGGAATTCGACCGCGACATGCGCGACCGGGTCAAGAGCGCCATGCGCTATCCGACTTTTGTCATTATCGCCATGGTCATCGCCATGATTGTGGTCAATATATTCGTGATTCCCGCCTTCGTCGGGGTATTTGCCAGCTTCCATGCCGAATTGCCATTGATGACCAGGGTGCTGATCGCCACCTCCAAGTTCACCGTCGATTATTGGCCGGTGATGTTATTGCTGACCGTGGGCGGTTTTTTCGGCTTTCGCTCGTATATCGCCACCGTCAAAGGGCGTTATGAATGGGATAAGGTTAAATTAAAAATACCAATTGCCGGAAAGATTATTTTAAAGGGAACGATGTCGCGCTTTGCGCGCAGTTTCGCGCTGTCGGCCAAAAGCGGCGTGCCTATCGTGCAAGGACTGACGGTGGTGTCGCAAACGGTCGACAATGCGTATTTATCGGCGCGGGTGGAACAGATGCGCGACGGGGTCGAGCGCGGCGAAAGTATTTTGCGCACCGCCACCGCCGCCGGCGTATTCACGCCGGTGGTGCTGCAAATGATCGCGGTGGGCGAAGAAACCGGTTCGCTCGACGATTTAATGGATGAAATCGCCCAAATGTACGAGCGCGAAGTCGATTATGAACTCAAAACCTTGTCGGCCCAGATCGAACCGATCCTGATCGTGTTTTTGGGCGCCATGGTGCTGGTGCTGGCCATGGGAATTTTCTTGCCGATTTGGGATCTGGGCAAAGCCGCGCTGCGCAAATGAGACACGCCGCGCCGCCGTTAGCCGTGATCGCCGGGCGCCGCGTTGCAACTGCACAACAGCAAAAACAGCTTGGCGCCACCCTGTTTGAATTGGCGGTGGCCTTGACGGTAATCACAATTTTGGCAAGCGTGCTATTGCACCGGGTGAGGTTTTATCAGGCCCAGGCCGAGCACGCCGCCGTGGTGCGGTTTGTGGCCGAACTGCGCACCATTTTGCATATGAAGGTGGGGCAATTGCGGTCCCAAAATAAGCAAGCCGACATCGCCGCCCTGGTTGATCAAAATCCAATGGAATGGTTGGCGGAAAAACCACCTAATTATCGGGGCGAATGGTACTCGCCGAAAATGCAAGATGTTGAAGTTGGCAACTGGTATTTTGATCGTGGCAGTCACCTGTTGGTTTATTTGATACGCGACAAAAAAACTTTTGAAAAAGCGGAATCGAATCGCTTAAGTTTCAAGGTAGAATTATCTCGCTTGCCCACAATTCCCGCCAAGCCATCAGGGACACCAGCTGCACAGTACGGTGTTGTCTTGAATCAAGTTAATGGATGATGCTGACGTACTTCGCTACGATTAGGTTGGTCCGGTTACTACACTCACATTTAAGATAGATTTTGGAGCTCCATATGAATATGAATCACATCCGCGCCATCCGTGCCACGCGTCAATCCGGTTTCACCTTGATCGAGCTGATCGTTGTTATCGTCATTCTCGGCATTTTGGCCGCCACCGCGCTGCCGAAGTTTGTCAGCCTGGGCGGCGACGCCCGCGCCGCCAGCTTGAACGGCGTGCGTGGCGCGTTCGCCGCGACGTCGGCCATGGTGCACGGTAAATTCCTGGCCAACACAACCGGCACCACCTTGCCGAGCGTGGATGCCGAGGGCACCACCGTGTTATTGACCAACGGCTATCCGACCGCTAACGCGGCGTTCGCCACCGCTGCCGGGTTAAACAGCAACGACTACACGGTCACCTATAACGCGACGGCGACGGCGGTTGCCGCCACGGCGACCGCCGCGGCGATTCCCGCACGCGGCTTGGCGGTGGTGCCGGTGAGCGTGGCGGGAACGGCCTCCGCGCAAAACTGTTCAGCAACCTATGCGGAAGCCGTCGCCACCACGGTTGGAACGGTCACAACCATCGCGCCGCCCGTGATTTCGACCGCGCCCACCGCTGTCGGTTGCGGCGGTTAAGCGGTACAGCCGGTACGGGCGCCGCGGCGTTGCCGATGCCTTCGCGCGCCGGTGTAGCGATAGGCGTCAAGGTTGCACAGCTTGCCGATTTGCGCAGGGCGGCGGCGCGGCACAGGCCTGGATTCACCATGATCGAGTTGATCGTGGTGATCGCGTTGATGGGCATTCTGGCGGCGGTCGGCCTGGCCCGCTTTGTCGACCGCAAGGCGTTTGACGCGGATGCGTTTGTCGAGCAAAGCAGGGCGATGTTGCGGTACGGGCAAAAAGTGGCCATCGCCCAAAACCGCCCCGTGTATGTGCGGCTCGACGGCGCCTCGCTGGCGCTGTGTTTCCATGCCGCGTGCGGCGCCGGCAACCGGGTGCGCACGGCGGCCAACACCAACAGCACCGGCAGCGCCACCTTGGCAGCTTGCAATGGCGACACCACCTGGGCGTGCGAAGCGGCACCGGCCGGTGTGAGCTACACCTTGACTCCGGCGGCCCCCTACGCCGGCACGAGTAATTATTTTTTTTATGATGCGTTGGGCAAACCGTTCGCCGCCGCCGACAGTCCCACCACCAGCGTCAGTTCCAGTTTCGCCGCGCTTACGCTCACGGTGGTGGTCGATGGCGTCAACCGCCCGATTCAAGTGGAGCAGGAAACCGGTTATGTGCATTAATCGGGCGCGCCGGCAGGCGGGCGTCACCTTGATCGAACTCATCGTCTTCATGGTCATCGTCGGCATCGCCGTGGCGGGCGTGATGCAGATGCTCAATCTGTCGGTGAGCCTGAGCGGCGACCCGCTGCGCCGCAAACAAGCCTTGATGCTGGCCGAAGGCTTGCTGGAAGAGGTGGAATTGGCGGCCTTCACCTATTGCGATCCGCTTGACGCCAATGCCGAGACGGCAACGTCGGTGGCCGGTTGCGCCAGCGTGCCGGAAGGGCTGGGGCCGGAAAGCGGCAACACGCGGCCCTTCGATAACGTCAACGATTATGTCACCGCATGGGGTACCGCGCAGCAAGCGTTTAACAATGCGAGCGGCATCGTTGTGGACGCGGCCGGCAACAGCTTCAATTTAACGGGCTACACGGCCTATTTGACCGTCACGGGGAGCGATACCTTGAACGCGATCACATCGAACCAAACATCAGCCGGCATGACGGTGCTGCGTTTGACCGTGCGCGTCAACTACGGCACCGGCGCGGAAGACAATGTGGTGCTGGACGGCTACCGCACGCGCTATTCGCCGACGGTGGTGGCGCAATGATGGCGCCGATGTCTCCACTGCGGCGCCGCTCCGGCTTCACGCTGGTCGAGGCGGTGGTGGTGATCGTCATTACCGGTATTTTGGGTGGCATCGTGGTGCTGTTCATCCGCTGGCCGGTGCAAAATTATGTCGATAGCGTGGCGCGCGCCGAACTGGTCGATACCGCCGACATGGCGATGCGGCGCATGGCGCGCGAGGTGCGGCGCGCGCTACCGAACAGTGTGCGCGTGAGCGGCGGCACCGCCGTCGAGTTCATGCCGACCAAGACCGGCGGGCGTTATCTGGCCGCCGAAGATGAAATCGACCCCACCGCCAATGCCGCCTCGGGCGGCTCGCCGGCGCTCAGTTTCATCGATCCCGCCGCCCTCACGTTTCGCGTGGTGGGCGACATGCCGACCGGCCAGCAAGCCATTGTGGCCGGCGACGCCATCGTGGTCTATAACCTGGGCCCCGGCTTCGACCGGGCCGACGCTTATACCCTGTCCAATCGGGCGGTGGTGGCCAGCGTGTCGAATAATGTGGTGAGCATGACGGCCAATCCTTTCGCCGGTGGCGATCCGGCTACCGCCGGCCTCAGCTCGCCCGGGCGCCGTTTTCAGGTGGTGGGCTCGCCGGTCATGTATGTGTGCAACCTCGCCAACCGCAGTTTGACGCGCATGTGGAATTACACGCCCAGCGCCACCATGACGGTGCCGCCAAGCGGCGCCACGCTGCAAACGGCTTTGCTGGCGACCAATGTGACCGAGTGCGGCTTTAATTACAGCGACTTGAAAAATACCCGCAGCGCCCTGCTGGGCATGACGATTGGCTTGCAGCGCCTCAACAACTCCGACTCGGTGTTGCGGCTCGTGCATCAGGTTCACGTGGACAACGTGCCATGAGGGGCGCCGCCCGCCCCGTGTTTCCTCGGCGGCGATGCGCGCGCGGGGTCAGCCTGGTGACCGCCATCTTCATTCTGGTGGTGCTGGCCGGCTTGGGTGTGGCCATGATGTCGATCGCCACTTCCCAGCAAGCCAGTTCGGCCCTGGACGTGCAGGGCGCGCGCGCCTATCAGGCCGCGCGCGCCGGCATCGAATGGGGTTTGTATTCCCAGCGGGTGGACGCGGTCAAGCCTTGTGCCAGCGCCACCCCCAGCAGTTTTCAGCTGCCGGCCAACAGCAGCTTGAGCGTGTTCCGGGTCACCGTCACCTGCGTGCTCAACAGCGTGACGGTGGGTACCCTGAGCCGCTACCGCATGACGGCCGTGGCCTGTAACCAGGCCAGCGGCGCTTGCCCGAATGCCAGCGCCAACCCCGATTACGTGCAGCGCCGCGTGCAGATCGAATTTGGAGACCTCAATTGAAGGCCGACGCCGATCGCGCGCTGCGGCGGGCGCTGGCGCGCGCCGTGGCCTGCCTGCTATTGCTGCTATGCCAGCCCGCCATGGCCGACACGCCGATCGCCTTGTTCAAGAGTTTTGCCGGCAACGTCAATTTCGTGGGCACGCAAAAAACCTTGCGCACCAAAGCCAATGGCGTGGACGCGTGCGCCGTCACCCCGGCCGCCACCGCCACCACCGCCACCTTGTCGGGCATTCCGGCCGGGGCGGTGGTGCTCAGCGCCCAGCTCTACTGGGCCGGCTCGGGCGGGGCCGCCGCGCGCGATTACACCATCAAGTTTGAGAACGTGGTGTTGACCGCGCCCGTCGCGCGGCAATACAATTCGGCCACGGTCGGCTACGATTTTTTCGGTGGCGCGGTCGATGTCACCACCCAAGTGGTGGCCAAGCGCAACGGCACGTACAGTTTTTCGGATTTGACGGTCGATACCAGCAATACCTATTGCGCTGTGGAAGCTGTGCTGGGCGGCTGGGCGCTGGCCGTGATTTACTCGGCGCCCACCGAAACGTTCCGGGTGCTCAATATCTACGAGGGCTTCCAGTACATTCGCTCCAGCAGCGTCACTCTCACGCTGAGCAACTTCAATATCCCTATTTTGACGCCGGAAAAGACCGGGCGCATCGGCCATGTGACGTGGGAAGGGGACTCTTCCATTCTGGGCGGCGGCGAGGATTTGCTGTTCAATAACGTGGCCTTGACCGATGCCATGAACCCTTCCGGCAATCAGTTCAATTCCTCCAGCAATGTGAACAGCGACCCCAATTCGTACGGCGTCGACTTTGACGCCTATACCTTGACCGATCCCGTCATCAAACAGGGCCAAACTTCGGCCACCACCATTTACCGCTCCGGCACCGATCTGGTGATCATGAGTTCGGAAATCATCGCCGTGCCCAACACCCCCACGGCTGACCTGGGCATCACCATGACTCGGGATCAAACCTTGACGCTGGGCCAGACCGCCAATTATTTCATGACGGTGAAAAATAACGGGCCGCAGGCCGAGCCCGGTCCCATCGTGGTCACCGATGTGCTACCCGCCAATCTTGGCTTGGTGGCGGTGGGTGGCGAAGATTGGAATTGCACCGTCACGGGCCAGAACGTGACCTGCACCTATTTGTTGCAGCTCGAAGTGGGCGCCAGCGCCCCTGTGCTGACCTTGCTGGTGATGGTCAATTCCAACAATCCTTCAAGTATGACCAACACCGCCGCGGTGGACGGCGGCCTGTTCGACAATGTTGCCGGTAACAATAGCGCCAGCGATACGGCCACGATCGCGACGCCTTCGTACGTGTTCACCGACGCCATTTGCATCAACAATGTCGCCTTCGGCAGCAGCCAACCTTGCAAATTCATTTCCTTTGCCAACCGCATCGCCGGCGTGCCGATCAGTCCCATCTACGTCACCAATTTGAACGCGGCCGGGGTGCCCACCTTCATCAGCTCCACCGTCGACACCACCTTGGGTTTGAGGTTCGCCCTGTCTTGCCACAACCCGGTCAAGGATGCCGGCACCCAGGCCAACTTCCCTAACGCCAGCACGCTGCTGCCGCTGTGCGCCCAGTCCGCCGCCACCCCGACCATCTGGACCGCCAGCATGAATTTCACCTTCGTCAAGAGCGTACCTTCCACCTCGACGGGAATGGTGTTCGACTATGCGGATGCCGGCCGCATCAAACTATTCTTATCTGATAGCAATGGGAAGACCGGCGCCACCGGACCGTTCGTGATGCGCCCGGATAAGTTCTTGCTGAGCGCTTACCGCGTGCTCAGCCCCTCGGGCACCTGGAACAATCCGGCCGCCACCTTGCCCACGCTGGGCGCGGCCACCCTGTTCGCGCGCGCCGGCGAAGTGTTTACGATGGATGTGAAAGCGACCACCCGGCATGCCACGATCTTGCTGACGAAAAACTACGGCAATGAAACGCCGGTGGCGCGCGGCGTGCAACTGACCGTCACGCCGGCGCGCGACCCGCGCAAGAGCGCGGCCCAGGCGGCCAGCAATCCGTATTTCGACGACATGAGCTATCAGCCGGCCTTGCAAGGCACCATTGGCGCCTTCAACGCGGGCATCGCCACTTACGACAAGTTCATCTACGACGAAGTGGGCATTCTGGCGGTGGCGGCCAGCGCGCCCGGCGGCGATTATCTGGGCGCCGGCACCATCACCAGCGCCGCCATCAATGTCGGGCGCTTCGTGCCCAACCATTTCGATACCACCGTGCCCGTGCTGGCGCCGCTAATTGCCTGCCCGACCAAATTGGCATGCGTCGCCGTGCTCCAGAACAGCATGGTGTATTCCACCCAGCCGTTCGGCGCCACCGTCACGGCGCGCCATCTCAACGGCACCACCACCCTGATCAATTACCAGGGCGAATTCGCCCGCGCGGTGACCCTGGAAGCCTGGGACAAGGTGGGCAGCACCACCCAAAAGAATCCGCCCGCCACGCCAAGCGGCAGCACGCTCAAGCTAAGTTCTGGCGCGGGCACGGTGGCCGCCACCGCTTTCGCGGCCGGCGTGGCCGCGCCGCAGGTCAATTATGCCTTGGCCAATCCCTATCTGGACAGCGCGCCGCGCGCCCTGAACTGGGCGCCTCCCACCGCCATCTACATCCGCGCCACCGACGCTGAAGCGGTCACATCGCTGCGGGCGCCGGTGGGCGCCGTCAATCCCACAGTGGAGGGCGGCGCCATGATCGTCAATGGCCGTCTGCTGCTGTCGAATGCCTACGGTTCCGAATTGCTGGGTCTGCCAGTCACGGTCACCGCCCAGTACTGGAACGGCAGCGCCTGGACCGTCAGCAGCACCGATACCAGTGTGCCCGTACTGACCGGCATCACGTTTCAAAATTGCATCAAAGCTTTGCAGTCGAGCGCGGCGACCCCGGGCAACTGTAAACCGGCTTTGTCATCGGTGGGTAGCCCGCCGGCGCTGAGTCTGACGGCCGGTGTCGGTACGGTGCGCTTGAATGCCACCGGCGCAGGCAACGCGGGCAGCGGAGAATTATTATTGATCGGGCCGTCCTGGCTGCCCAGCACGCGCGCCCGCGTCACCTTCGGCGTGTATAAAAGCGGTCCGGTCACTTATGTGCGGGAATTATATTGAGGCGCGCAATGAACCGTCTGTGGCTTTTTGGGGCTTACTATTGGATATGTAGCAAAAAAAGGTGCAACTTGAATATAATCAATCATCTACCGCGCATAGTTCATGTCGCGGTGACTATATAGGCTGTCGGCATGGGCTTATTCTCGAAAGCGAAACGCAAGGACGGCTGGCTCACGATCGCCATGTGCGGCGACGGCTTGGTCGCCGCCAGCGTCAAGCGGGTCGATGCCGCCAAGCCGGTGGTCGAGCTGAGCGTTTTTTACCCCGCCAAAGACGCGCTGGCCATCGATACCTTGAGCAAACTCGGCAAGGAAATTCACGCCGCCAACTACCGCTGCGGCACCATGCTCGGTACGAACGATTATCAAATCGTGGCGGTGGAAGCGCCCAACGTCCCGCCCGAAGAATTAAAAACGGCGGTGCGCTGGCGCCTGAAAGATATGCTCGACTTTCATGTCGACGATGCCACCATCGATGTGCTCGATATTCCGGTCGATAAGAATGCGCCTGTGCGCAACCACACCATGTTCGCCATCGCCGCCCGCAATAGCGTGGTGGAAGCGCGCCAGAATCTATTTACCGTGGCCGGCATCGCCCTGAATGTGATCGATATCCCGGAAATGGCGCAGCGTAATATCTCAGCCTTGCTGGAACCGGACGGACGGGGCTTGGCCATGCTGTCGTTTAACCACGAAGGTGGCTTGCTGACGGTCAGTTTTAACGCCGAACTGTATCTGGCGCGCCGCATCGACGTGACTCTGGCGCAATTGATGGAGCCCGATTCCGAGAAGCAGCATGTGTGCCACGACAAGATCACCCTGGAATTACAGCGTTCGCTGGACCATTTCGATCGTCAGTTTCATTTCATCACGGTCGCCAAATTGATGCTGGCGCCGACCGGCGCGCCCGGCTTGCTCGAATACCTGGCTGGCAATTTGTACATGAAGGTCGAAGCCTTCGACCTGGCCGACGTGCTCGACCTGGACAAGGTGCCGGCCTTGCTGGAAGTGGCTCAGCAGCAACGCTGCTTTCTCGCCCTGGGCGCGGCCCTACGGCTGGAAGAGGTGGTGCTGTGAGCCAGCAAATCAATCTATTCAACCCCATCTTTTTGAAGCAAAAGAAAGTGTTTACCGTGGTGCCAATGGCCGAGGCGCTTGCGCTCATCTTGCTGGGCGCGCTGGCGGTGGCGTTTTACGGCAATCGCCGGGTGGCCAGCCTGGAAAAAGAAGCGCTGGCGGTGAAACTGCAATTGGCCGCGCGCGAAGCGCGGCTGGCCTCGGTCGATACCGAATTTGCGCCGCGTCAAAAGAGTTACGCGGTGGAAGTATCCATTGCCCAGGCGGAAACGCGTTTGCGCGCCTTGCGCGAAGTGGCCGCCATCCTCCAGCGCGGTGATCTGGGCAATACCCTCGGTTATGCCGAGTATTTTCGCGCCTTGTCGCGCCAAAGCGTGCATGGCTTGTGGCTGACCGGGGTGTCGATCACGGGCGCGGGCAATGAAATCGGGGTCCAAGGGCGTGCCATGCAAGCGCCCTTGATCCCCCATTACATCGCGCGCTTGAAAAACGAAGCGGTCATGCGCGGTAAAACTTTCGGTAGCCTCGATATCGTACAGGCGGGCGCGGCGGTTGAAGCGGCGGACGCGCCTAAGCTTGACGCGTCCGGTCCCGCGCTGGTCGCGGCGCCCCCTTATGTGGAATTTCATTTGCAAACAGTGGCGGCCGGCGCGGCGGACAAGGCGGTGCCGAAATGAAGCAATTATGGGTCAAATTGGGGGGCAGGGTAGACGCCTTGAGCTTGCGCGAACGGGCATTGATGTTCGCCGGTATCGCTGGCGCCATCCTGTTTGTGGTGTACACCATGTTACTGGCGCCGCTGTACGCGAAGCAAAAAATTTTGCTAAGTAATATCAATCAGCAGCAAAACCAGATCGACGCCATCAATACCGGCATCACGCAAAAACTCGATGCCTACGGGCGTGATCCGGACGCGGCCAACCGGCAGCGGCTGCAAGCGCTGCAAGCCGATGTGGACCGCAACTCGGCGGCCCTGCGCAGCGTCCAGAAGGGCTTGGTGCCGCCGGAACAAATGATTCCCGTGTTGGACCAGCTGTTGCGCGGCAATGGCAAATTGCGCCTGCTATCGCTACGCAATTTGCCGGTGGCCGGCATGACGGGCGGCGCCTTCGAGCCGAATCTTTCCACCGGCGCGGTGACCACGGCGGCCGGAACCGGCGCCGAACGCGCGGTGGCCGCCGATATCGAGGCCGCCCAGGCCAAAGCCATGGCGTCCAACACGCCGGGCGCGACGGTGGCGGCGAAACCGGCCGAGTTGTTATACCGGCACGGGGTGGAAATCACTTTGCAGGGCAGCTATCTGGACATGATTAATTATATGAGTACCCTTGAAGCGCTACCGGCCCAGTTATTTTGGGGCAAGGCACGGCTCGATGCCGGCCACTATCCCAGCGCCACCTTGACCCTGACCTTGTACACATTGAGTCTGGACCAGAAATGGATGACGCTATGACGAACCGGCACATCGCGGGCGGCGCCATGGCCGCCGTGTTGACACTGGCCGCATGGGCCTCTACCGCCTCGGCGCAAGCCCTGATCGATCCGACTGAGCCGCCGCCCGAGGCGGCGCTGGCGCGACCGGGCGCGGACCCGTCGCCCACCACCGTTGCGCCGCAACAAGGTCCAATCCTGCAATCGGTGCTGGTATCGCGCCGTAGCGGCGGACGGCGGCTGGCGGTGATCGACGGACGCACCTGGCGCCAGGGCGAGCTGTTCGACGGCGCCCGGCTGGTGAAAGTGAGCGAGACGCAAGTGGTGTTGCAACGGGGCGGCACGAGCCAGGTACTCAAGCTGTTTGCCGATGCCCCAGCGGTCGCCGCCGCCACGCCGACGCCGCGCGCGCTCCCTGCCGCGGTGCGGCAATGAGATCGGCGGCCATGTCGCCCAACATGTCAGACCACGAGACTGCACAAGCATGCATACACTAATAAAACTGTCCGCACTGACCGCCGCGCTGTTGGGCCTGGGCGCTTGCAGCGTGACGCCCAAGCGCGACACTTATAACGAGATCACCGCCCAGTTAAACGATGCCATCGGCCAAGCCAAGCCAGGCGCCGGCGCGCCGGCCGACCCGGTGGCGGCCGCCTTGTTGCCGCCGATTGCACAGTTGGCCGAACAATTACCCAAGGCCCGCGCTGCGCTCGACGAACGCTTCAATGTCGCCTTCAACAACGTGCCAGCCCAGCAATTTTTCAATTCCATCGCGCTCGGTACCCGCTACAATATTTTGGTGCATCCGGACGTCACCGGCACCATCAGCGCCAACTTAAAAGACGTGACCATGTTCGAGGCGCTCGAAGCGGTGCGCGAAATGTATGGCTACGATTACCGGGTGGACGGCACCCGTATCGCGATCCGGCCTTTGACGATGCAGACGCGCATGTTTCAAGTAAATTACCTGACCGCCAGCCGGCGCGGCTCGTCCAATTTGCGGGTCTCGTCGACCTCGGTGTCCGACAGTGCCAACAACAGCAACGGCAACAGCAACAGCAACAGTAGCGGCAGTAACAATAACAACAATAACGGCGGCAATAACGGCAATAGTAACGATCCGAACGCCAGTGGCAGCAATCAACAACAGGACGCCAGCAACGTCACCACCCGTTCCGACAGCGATTTCTGGGCCGAGCTGAAGCTGTCGCTGGCCGCCATCGTGGGCAATGGCAAGGATGGCCGCAGCGTGGTGGTCAGCCCGCAATCGGGCGTGATCGTGATCCGCGCCATGCCGGACGACTTGCGCAATGTGGATCAATACCTGAAGGCCACCCAGCTGGCGGTCGGACGCCAAGTGATACTGGAAGCGAAAATATTGGAAGTCGAATTGAGCAGCAGCTCACAGACCGGTATCAACTGGGCCGCGTTCGGCGCGCGCATGTCGGCCGGCATGGTGGCGCCCGGCACCTCGCTGGCGCCGTTTGGACTCAACAACGCCCAGCCGCCGGCTTTGTCCACCTACGGCCGGGCCGGCATCACCTCCAGCACCGGTTACACGCTGGGCGCGGCGGGCGAGGCGGCCGGTGCCCTGTTCGGCTTGGCGTTCCAGACCAGCAATTTCGCGGCCCTGATTTCTTTCCTCGAATCGCAGGGCACCGTGCATGTGTTGTCGAGCCCGCGCATCGCCACCTTGAATAACCAAAAAGCCGTGCTCAAGATCGGCACCGACGAGTTTTTTGTCACCGGCGTGAGCACCACCACCAGCACCAGCACCAGCGGCAGCGGCACCATTTCGCCCAACGTCACCTTGCAACCGTTTTTTTCGGGGGTGGTGCTGGACGTGACGCCCCAGATCGACGACCACGGCAATGTGATCTTGCACGTGCATCCATCGGTCAGCCAGGTATCGACCGTCAACAAGGCCATCAGTCTGGGCACGGCCGGCAGCCTCAACTTGCCGCTGGCCGCCTCCAGCACCTCGGAAATGGATAGCGTGGTGCGCGGGCAAGACGGGCGGGTGGTGGCGCTGGGCGGTTTGATGCGCCAGTCGGCCAGTTCCGAGCGTTCCCAGGTTCCGGGCGCCGGCGCCATTCCCGGCCTGGGCGCCCTGTTTCGCAACACCGGCGAGGCGTCGCAAAAGCGCGAACTGGTGGTGCTGATCAAGCCGACCATCATCGAGGCGGCCAACGACTGGAATCAGGATCTGCTCGACACCAGGCAGCGCGTGCAGCGTTTCGATCCGCGCTTATCGGAGCGAAAATAACCATGTACCAAGCCCATTTCGGATTGCGCGAGGTGCCGTTTAGCATCACGCCCGACACCAGCTTCTTCTTCACCAGCCCGCACTCGCAGGAAGCGCTCAACACCCTGCTGGTGGCGGCCAAAAACGGCGAAGGCTTCATCAAGATCACCGGCGAAGTGGGCACCGGTAAGACGCTGCTGTGCCGCAAGTTCATGAATACCTTGGGCGACGACTTCGTCACCGCTTACATCCCCAATCCCTACCTGGAGCCGCGCACCCTGATGCTGGCCCTGGCCGATGAACTCGACATTCGTCTGGACAAGGATGTAGACCAGCACCAAATGCTCAAATCGATCGCGCTGCGCCTGATGAGTCTCGCCAAGCAGGGCAAGCATGTGGTGCTGTGCCTGGACGAGGCGCAAGCGATTCCGATTGAAAGCCTGGAAGCGCTGCGTCTGCTGACCAATCTGGAGACGGAAAAACGCAAGCTGCTGCAAATCGTATTGTTCGGCCAACCCGAATTGAACCGGCAGTTGGAGCGCGAATCGATCCGCCAACTGGCCCAGCGCATTACCTTTCACTATCACCTGGGGCCGCTCAAGCGCGACGACATCGAGTATTACATCGCGCACCGCCTGCGTGTGGCCGGGTTTGCGGGCGCGCGCCTGTTTAGCCGCGGCGCGATCGGCAAGCTGCACACGGCCAGCGGCGGCATCCCGCGCCTGATCAACATTCTCGCGCACAAGGCATTGATGCTCGGTTACGGCGAGGGCCAGCAGCAGATTACCCGGCGTCACGTGGCGCTGGCCGCGCGCGACACCCTGGCCAGCAAACGTGGCCCGCTGGGCCGGCGTTGGCCGTGGCTGGCGGCCTGCGGCCTCCTGCTGGCCGGGTCCGGCTTGACGTGGGCGCTGACGGTATGAGCCTGATCAATAAAATGTTGCAGGATCTGGACGCGCGTGGCTCGCGCGCCGGCGAGGGCGAGCCGCCGTCGCTGCGGCCGGTGACCCGGCCCGATGCGCGTTTGACAGTGCGCGTGATCGCCATCGCCGTGCTGGGCGCGCTGCTGATCGCGGCGCTGCTGCTGGGCTGGCAATGGATGCGCCGCCCGGCGCCCGCGTCCGCGCCGCCGGTGCTAGCCGTACGCGTCCCGGAGCAGATAGCGCCGCCGGCGCCGTTGGCTGTCGCCTCGGCCGCCTCGGCCGCCTCGGCCGCTGCGGCGCCGGTCGGTCAGTCCGCCGCCACCGTCGAAATGGACCCGGCGCCCCACGTTCCCGCAGCGGCCGAGATGGCCCAGCCGCCGCGGCCACACGTCGCGTCCGACGTTGCGCCTGCGCCACACGGCTCCAGCGCTTTGCGGCCGGTAAGCGCTGCCGCCGCCACGCCTGCCGCTGCCGTGGCGACCGCGCGCAGGCCCGGCGCGGGTGCGGCCGGCCTGGCGCCCCTTGCCGCCCGTGAGGCGGGCGGGGCGGAAGCGGACCACGCGCCGCCGCGTGCGGCCCGGCAAGCCGACGCCGCGCCGGAGCCAGCGACGCCACCCGCACCCAAACGCGAGCGGGCAAGCGAAGTGAGCCGCATATCGCCCGCGCTGGCGAGTGCCGGCGTCAACATGACCACCCAGCAACGGGCCGAAAACCAGTATCGGCGTGCCCTCGATTCGCTACAGGACGGCCGCGTGACCGAGGCGCTGCGCGCTCTGGAACAGACGCTTGGCATCGATGCGCGCCACCTGGGCGCGCGTGAAACCTTGATCCGGCTACTGCTGGAAGCGAACCGGCAAGACGAGGCGATGCGCCACATGGAACAGGCGCTGCTGCTCGATCCCAAGCAGCCGGCCATGGCCATGATGCTGGCCCGCCTGCAAATCGACCAGGGCGGTCCGGCCCTCGACACCTTGAACCGCAGCTTGCCCTACGCCGCCAATCAGGCCGATTATCTGGCGTTTTTAGCGGGCGTTTTGCAACGCGAACGGCGTTTTGCCGAATCGGCGCAGCATTACCAGTCGGCGTTGCGGATCGCGCCCGCCAATGGCGTGTGGTGGATGGGCCTGGGCATTTCCTTACAGGCCGATGGACGCGCGGGCGAGGCGCGCGAGGCGTTTGCGCGCGCCAAGGCAAGCGGCTCGCTCACGCCCGAGCTACAAAGTTTCGTCGAACGCAAACTGGACGCGCCGGCGCGCTAGCCGCGCAGTGCGCCCCGGTAGTAGTAGCACCCGCCCGCCGCGTGCCGGCCTGGCCATCACGCGCAACTACAATGTGGCTTGCTCGCCCCACACCAGCTTCATGCTGAAGCGCACGTCCGCCTGGTCCTCGTGCAGCACCTCGGCGATGCCATAACCGGGTTCTTCAATACTGCGCGCGGCCCACGCCGCATCGCCGTTCAGCTTGATGAGCGCGCCGCTCGCATCGCGCAGCGCCTGGACCTCGATCGCGCCGCCTTGCCACTGGCGCCGCGCCACCACCCCGATGGTGCCGTTTTGCAGCCGCACCAGGCTGCCGGGCGGATACTTGCCAAGTTGGCGCGCGAATTGCTCGGCCAGGGCCGGGTCTATGCTTTGCTGCCGGTCCATAAAAATATTGTCCATGGCTTGGTCCGGCAGCATCGAGCGCCGGTAGTTACGGGCCGATACTTGGGCGCAGTAGCGGTCCGCCAAGCCGATCAGCCTGGCGTTTTGCGTGATGTCGTCGCTGGTCTTGCCGCACGGGTAGCCGCTGCCATCGTCGTTTTCGTGGTGCAGCAGCACGCAGGAAATCCATTCCTCGTCGCGGACCCCGGCGCTGGTGAGCAAATCGACGCTTTCCTCGGGATGGCGGCGCACAATCGCCATTTCTTCGCTGCTGAGCGCGCTACGCTTGTTTTGAAAGGTGTCGGCGTGGCGCAGCATACCCACATTCATGGTCAAGGCCGCGGTCGTGATGGCCAGCGTCTCGCGCGCCGGCTTGTCCATGCCGCGCGCCACCAGCACGGCCACCACCGCCGTTTCGATGCAATGGCGGATCGCATAGGTGCCGGCGATCTGGCTCAGGAAAATGCAGGCCAGCGCGATGTCGGGATTGAGTTCCACCGCCTGCATCACGTCGCGCGCCACGTCGCGCACTTCGCGCTCGGCGTCGCTCTTGTTGCGCAGCTCGTGCAACAGCAGCGCCAGCCGCTGGTTCGACTGGTTGAGCAGATTGAGCACCGAGGGCGGCGCCGCGTCGGCGGCAAACAAACCGCTCTCGACCATGCGGCCCAGCGCCAGCCGGTCCGACAGCAGCTGGCCCTTGCGCAGCAGGGGGCCGGCGGCCGGATCGGCCGGGTACAAATCCCACGGCAAGGGTTCGTCGAACACCAGGTCGGATAGATTGATACGGCGTTGCACCATGTTCTTTCCCGTTGTTGCCCGCACCGCGCCGCCGCGGCCGCGCGATCACTTGTCGATAGCGGCCGTCACCGGCCCCGCTTTCCCGTCTACAGGCGCGCCAGCCGCGCCAGCGCCAAGGCCAGGGTCTGATCCTGTTTGGCGAAACAAAAGCGCACCACGCCCGATTCCCGTTCCTGCCCGTAAAACGCCGACACGGGAATGGCCGCCACCTTGATTTCGCTGGTCAACCAGTCGGCGAAGGCCGCTTCCGTCTGCGACGAGATGGCGCCGTAGCGCACGCACTGGAAGTAGGTGCCGTCGGCCGGCAGCAGGTCGAAGCGGCTGCCCGCCAAGCCGGCCCGGAACAGGTCGCGCTTGCGCTGGTAAAAGGCCGGCAAGCCCAGATAGGGCGCCGGATCGGCCATGTAGCCGGCCAAGCCGTGCTGCATCGGCGTGTTAACGCTAAACACCTGGTACTGATGGACTGTGCGAAATTCGGCGCTCAAGGCGGCCGGCGCGGCCACGTAGCCGATCTTCCAGCCGGTGACGTGATACGTCTTGCCGAAGCTGGAGACGACAAAGCTGCGCGCCGCCAATTCCGGGTGCCGGCACAGCGATTCATGACGCCGGTTATCGTAGACCATGTGTTCATATACTTCATCGGACAAGATCAGGATGTCGCTGCCGCGCACGATGCCCGCCAGCGCCTCGATATCGTCCTGTTGCAAGATGGTGCCGGTTGGATTATGAGGCGTATTGATGATGATCAAACGCGTCCGTGGCGTGACGGCCGCGCTCACCGCGTCCCACGGCACGCTGTAACCATGCTCGCCCAGTTGCATCGCCACCGCCACCGGCACCCCGCCGGCCAACACGATGGCGGGGCGGTAGGCGTCGTAAGCGGGCTCGATCACGATCACCTCGTCGCCGGCGTGCACGCAAGACAGGATGATGCCGCTGATGGCCTGGGTGGCGCCGGCGGTGACGGTGATGTCGCTGTCGGCGTCGTAATGGCGGCCGTACAGCGCGCCGATCTTGGCGGCGATCGCCTGGCGCAGGGGCGCGGCGCCGGTCATCATCGGATACTGGTTCAAGCCGGCACGCATGGCTTCGCTTACCCGCTCCACCAACTGCGCTTCGCACGCGAAGTCGGGAAAGCCCTGGCCCAGATTGACCGCGCCATGCAGGGCGGCCAATTGCGACATGCGCGTAAACACGGTGGTGCCGACCGCCGGCAATTTGCTGGCGATCATCGGTGTGTGCGGCTGGTCGGACGGAAGCTGGCGGCGGTTCATGGGTTTGCGCGATGGGTTTGCTGTCGATAGCTTATTCTAGCGCAGGCCGGGTCGCTTCGGTGTTGCTCAAAAAGACAAACTAGCACGCGACCGGCGGCGTCGGCGTCCATGCCTCGGGCAGCATGATTTTGAACATGCCGGCCTTGGCGGTTTTGCGGGCCAGCTTGAGCAGTGCCTTGTCTTTGGTGATCAGGATGTCGGCCTGGGCGTCGCGCGCCAACTCTAAAAACTTTTGATCGTCCTTGTCGCTGCACACCGGCAAACGGATGCCGGAGACGGGCGGCGCCACCACTTCGATCAGGGCGTCGAAACGGGCCGCGCTGATGGCACGGCTGTGCTCGTCTAGCGGCAAATGGCGGTAGTGGAGCACCACCAGATACTCCATGCGGCAATCCTCGCGCGTGATGGCTTTGACCGCGCCACGCTCGATGGCCGCCAGCAGAGCCTGCCAGCGGGGGTCGTGGAACACGAACAGGTCGAGGCAGACATTGGTGTCGAGCACGACGCGGGAGGGAACAGGTATCATATCGGCAATTGAAATTATGGATGGAATGTAGAATCTTATGCTGATTGTCTTATCGCCTGCAAAAAGTCTCGATCTGGACACGCCCGCCAGCACCGCCTTGCACAGCCAACCCGACTATTTAACCCAATCGACCCAATTGATCGCGCAATTGCGCCACTTCTCGCCCGCCCAGCTAGCCAGTTTGATGCGCTTATCGGACAGCTTGTCCGCGCTCAACGTGGCGCGCTACGCCAGCTGGTCGCCGGCCGGCGCCGAGGGCCGGCAAGCCGTCATGACCTTCAACGGCGATGTCTACGCGGGACTGGACGCGCGCAGCCTCAAGCCGGCCCAGCTCGACTACGCGCAAACGCATGTGCGCATCCTGTCCGGCCTGTATGGATTGCTCAGGCCGCTTGACATGATCCAGCCGCACCGGCTTGAAATGGGTACCCGCCTGGCCAATCCGCGCGGCAAGGATCTGTATGCGTTCTGGGGCGACACCATCACCGAAGGCTTGAACCGCGCGGCCGCCGCGCAGGGCGCCAAGGTTTTGATCAACCTGGCGTCCACCGAATACTTCAAATCGGTCAAGCCGCGCCAGCTGAATGTACCGGTGATCGCGCCGGTGTTCCAGGATTGGAAAAACGGTCAATACAAGATCATCTCGTTTTACGCCAAACGCGCGCGTGGCCTGCTGGCGCGCTACGCCGCCGTGAAAAAGATCCGCGACCCGGAAAAGCTCAAAGGTTTCGATCTGGACGGGTATCGCTTCGTGCCGGGTGAATCGGACCAGCGCACCTGGATGTTTCGCCGCCGTTTGGAGGCTTAAACGCCGGCCGCGGTCGCACTGTCGGGTGCGCTAGCGGACTCGGACAGCGGCGGAGAAACCTGGCTGGTCAGCGTTTTAATATCAAGATGGGCTGACCGGCGAGCGAAGGCATGGCGTGTTCGCGTGCAAACCAGAGGAAGCAATGAATAAACCTGTATTCGGCCCGGCGCCGCCCGGCACCGTTACCTCGAACGCGGGATCGACCGTGCGCATCGCACCCTGGCAGGCGCCGTTCGACACCGGGCCCGCCGTCGCGCTGCGGCGCCGCTTGCTGGACACGCGCTGGAGCGATCAAGTCGCGCCAGACTGGAGCTATGGCACGGCCGAACAGCCATTGCGCCAACTCGTGCAGCACTGGCAATCCGGCTACGATTGGGAGTTGGCCGCCGCCCGCTTGAACGGGCTGCCGCATTTCCGGGCCGAGATCGACGGTTTTGGCATCCATTTTTTACATTTCAAGGCGCGCGGCGCGACCGGCCAGCCGCTTTTATTGATGAACGGATGGCCGTCCAGCTTTGTGGAATACACCAAACTGGCCGCCATCCTGGCCGATCCCGCCAGCCACGGCGGCCAGGCCGGCGATGCTTTTGACGTGGTGATGCCGGCCCATCCGGGTTTCGGCTATTCGGACCGGCCCGGCGCGCCCGATCAGGCCCACTCGGTCGATTTGTTTCTGCGTTTGATGACCGACGGTCTCGGTTATGCATCCTTCATCGCCTCGGGCACCGATATCGGCGCCGGCGTGGCCACCCGCATGGCGCTCAAGTATCCGGATCAGGTATGCGGCATCCACATTTCGGCCGTAATCGATCCACCCTTGACGGACGCCTCGCCACCGCTGAGCGAGCTGGAGCGGGATTATGTTGCCTGCGTGGCGCGCTGGCACGACCAGGAAGGCGCTTACGCCCATGTGCAATCGACCAGGCCGCAAACGCTGGCCTACGCGCTCAACGATTCGCCGCTCGGTTTGGCCAGCTGGATACTGGAAAAATTTCACCGCTGGGGCGATACCGGACCGGATCTGTTCGCGGTGTTCCCGGCCGATATGCTGCTCGACAATTTGAACATTTACTGGAGCACGCAAACCATCGGCGCCTCCCTGCGCTATTACTATGAGGCGCGGCATTTCCGCACCCCTTTCATACCGGCCGACCGTGTCCATGTGCCGACCGCCATCTGCGTTTGGCCGAAAGATCTGGTCCGACCGCCGGAAGAATGGGCGCGCCGTTTCTATAACGTGTGTCAATACCGGGTGCAAGCGCGGGGCGGGCATTTCCCCGCATGGGAGCAGCCGCGCTTGTACGCCGACGATTTGTGGTTATTCCTGAAGACGCTAAGGGAGCGGGGCGCGATCGGTATGGTTTAAATGCCGGGTCGCGCGCTCCGGCTTGTCACCAGATTTTCCACCAGTGGCGCTCGGCCTTGCTACCCTCGGCCGTCAGGAAGCGGCTGTTCGGATAGTTCTTGTCGAACACGCGCCGGACGTCGTCGCGCAGTTCGACCAGGCCCAGCTTGTCATAGGCGCGCGTCATGATAAACAGCGCTTCCTCGATGGCGGGCGAGTCGCGGTAGTCGCTCACGGCGCCCTGGGCCCGGTTGACGGCCGCCAGATACGCTTCGCGCCGGTAATAATAGCGCGCCACATGCACTTCGTACTGCGCCATGGCGTTGATCAGGTACTTCATGCGCTCGACAGCGTCCGGCGCGTACTGACTGGTCGGGAACTTGTCGACCAGGAGCTTGAACGCGGTGAACGCTTCGCGCGTCGCTTTCGGGTCGCGTTCGGTAGGATCTTGCTCATACACGAAGTTGAGAAAGCCGATCTGGTCGTTGAAGTTCACCAGGCCGCGCAGGTAGTACATATAGTCGACGTTGGCGTGGTTCGGATGCAGCTTGATGAAGCGTTCCACCGCCGCCAACGCCTGGGCCTGGTCGCCGCTCTTGTAGTAGGCGTAGGCGATTTCCATTTGGGCTTGCTGGGCGTAGGTGCCGAACGGGTAGTTCGTCTCCAGCTTGCCAAACAGCTCGATGGCGCGCTCGTAGTGCTGGCCATCCATTTCCTCGCGCGCCTCCGAGTATAATTTCGACACGGACCAGTTTTTAGTTTCGTCGATTTTTTCGGGCAACAGGCTGCAAGCCGATAAACCGAGCAGGGCGACAGTAGCGACAACCAACGATAATTTTTTTTGCATGACGTTTTGCAAGAAGGTGTTTAACCAAGTTTTTACAATAGGCTGATTATAGCCGATGGGAATGCTGTGATATTAACTCCGAAGCCGAATCCGGCCGAACTTCCGCCAGCACTTGATTTGCCGCACCTGGAGGCGGACGAATTCGAACTGGCCGACGATGGCGACGAGGCGCTCGATTCGATGGCGCCGATCGCGCTCGAATTGACCTCGGCGGCCTGCGGCGAGCGGCTCGACAAAGTGATCTCCAAACTGGTGCCGCAATTTTCGCGCAGCCGCTTGCAGCTGTGGATCGAGGCGGGTTTCGTCACCGTCGACGGCAAGGTGGCCAAGGGCAAGATGACGGCCTACGGCGATGAAAAAGTGGTGATCCTGCCGCAGACGGCGCCCGAGGACGCCGCCTTCAAGCCGGAAGCGATGGATTTGAACATCGTGCATGAGGATGAGCATATCATCGTCATCAACAAGCCGGCCGGACTGGTGGTGCATCCGGGCGCTGGCAACTGGTCGGGCACCTTGCTCAACGGCTTGCTGCACCATTGCCCGCAGCTGGCGGGGGTGCCGCGCGCCGGCATCGTGCACCGGCTGGACAAGGATACCAGCGGCTTGATGGTGGTGGGCAAAACGCTGGCCGCGCAAACCGATCTGGTGCGCCAGTTGCAGGCGCGCACCGTCAAGCGCGAATATTTTGCGCTGGTGTGGGGCACCCCGCAACAGAGCGGCACCATCGACGCCTCCATGGCGCGCCATCCGCGCGACCGGATCAAGATGGCGGTATCGGAAAACTTTTCCGCCAAGCCGGCCATCACCCATTATCTGCGGCTGGGAACGGGATTGCTGGACCGCCGTCCCGTCAGTCTGGTGCAATGTCGCCTGGAAACGGGGCGCACCCATCAGATTCGCGTGCATATGATGTCGCTGGGCTTTTCCCTGGTGGGCGACGCCTTGTACGGCAAGCAGCATCTGGTGTCCGTGTTCGGCCGGCAAGCCTTGCAAGCGCGCCGGCTGGGTTTGACGCATCCGGGCGACGGCCAGCCCTACGAATGGCTGGTGCCGCTGGCTGACGATTTCGCCGCCCTGATCGCTCAGGCCGGCATCGCGGAACCGGAACAGATCTAAGCATGAGCGTGCCCGGCGAACTGGCGTTGCTCACCCCGGTCTGGCCGGAAGCACCGGCCAATATCGGCGCGCTCGCCACCACGCGGCGCGGCGGGGTCAGCGTGGCGCCTTACGACGACGGCAGCGGTGGTGGCGGCCTGAACTTGGGGGTGCACGTGGCCGACCGGCCCGAGCATGTGCGGCAAAACCGGACCAGACTGCAAGCCTGGTTGCCATCGGCCCCGGTTTGGCTGACCCAGGTGCATGGCGACGCGGTGCTGGAGATTGGCGCCGTGCAAGCGGGCGCCGTGCACACGGGCGCCGTGCAAACCGGCGCCGTGCAAACCGGCGCCGCGGACGCGCTCGACGCCGACCCTGCGCCCGCGCTCGCTCCCCAGGCGGACGCCAGCTTCACCCGCGCGCGCGGGGCCGTGTGCGCGATATTGACGGCCGATTGCCTGCCGCTGCTGTTTGCCGATGTGGACGGCAAAGTGGTGGGCGCGGCGCACGCCGGCTGGCGCGGTCTGGCCGGCGGCGTGCTTGGTCAAACCCTGCGCGCCATGCGCGGGGCCGGTGCGGGCGAAATCGTGGCCTGGATGGGGCCGGCCATCGGCGCGCGCCGGTTTGAAGTGGGGCCGGACGTGCTGGCGGCGTTCCTGGCGGGCGCGCGCGGCGGCGAGCTGGGCGAGGTGCGGGCCGCTTTTTCCCAGTTGGAAGGCCGGCCCGACAAATATCTGGCCGACATCTACGCGCTGGCACGTCTAGTGCTACGGCGCGACGGCGTCGAGCGCGTGGCCGGGGGCGCGTTTTGCACCGTGTCGCAAGCCGCCGATTTTTACTCGTACCGGCGCGACGGCGTCACGGGACGCCAGGCGAGTTTGATCTGGCGCAGGTAAGATGCCTGTAAATAGGGTCAAGATGACTCGTTTTGGTCCGACTGGGCCTGTTCTTGGCGCAAGCGGGCCGCCCGTTCCGTCAAAGCCAGCTTGTGTTTGCGCCGCTTCGACCCCGTCAAATAAAAAAGTATGGTCAAAGGCACCACACAATAGAGCAAAAACGTCATAATCCCTGCGACGATAGATGGCTCGGTTACCGCCATCAGCCCCACCACATAGATCCACGCAACCGCAACGATCAACATAGACAGCCTTGATAAAAATATACACTCAATCTTAAATTGGATGCAAACAATGAATATGCCCGATCCGCAAGTGATGGCCAATGCATGGATAGCTCAGTTCAACGACCCGAATCAGTGGAAGTCCTGGTTCAACATGGTACCGGAAGCGCAGGCCAATCCGCTAGCGACGATCTTGCAGGACGCCGGCGCCAGCATCAAGCCGGAAGCGGTCGAGCAACTCAAAAACGATTACATCGAAAAGGCCGGCACCCTGTGGCAGCAATTCATCGGCGGCAAAGTGCCCGAGCTGCATGACCGGCGCTTTTCCAATTCCGCCTGGCGCGACAATCCGCTGTCGGCTTTCCAGGCCGCGTCTTATCTGCTCAATGCCGAATTTCTCACCCGCATGGCCGAGGCCGTCGAATCGGCCCCCCACCAAAAGCAAAAATTGCGCTTTGCCGTATCGCAAATGGTCGATGCCATGTCGCCCGCCAATTTTTTGGCCACCAATCCGGAAGCCCAGCAAAAAATTATTGAAACCAAGGGGGAGAGCCTGAGCAAGGGTCTGTCCAATATGCTGTCCGATATGCAAAAAGGGCGAATTTCGCAATCGGACGAATCGGCGTTCGAGGTGGGCCGCAATGTGGC
Source organism: Pseudomonadota bacterium (assembly GCA_040385995.1). Taxonomy (GTDB): domain Bacteria; phylum Pseudomonadota; class Gammaproteobacteria; order Burkholderiales; family Burkholderiaceae_D; genus Janthinobacterium. The sequence goes on along the minus strand of JAZKGI010000005.1, from coordinate 270,353 downwards.
CACCACGCCCGGAGCGGTGGTGTTTGAAAACGCCTTGTTCCAGCTGATTCAATACGCGCCGGTCACGCCGTCCGTACATCAGCGGCCTTTGCTCATGGTGCCGCCGTGCATCAACAAATTCTATATTCTTGACTTGCAGCCGGAAAATTCCTTGGTGCGATACGCGGTGGAGCAGGGCAATACCGTGTTTCTGATGTCATGGCGCAATCCTGACCGTTCCATGGGTAATGTCACCTGGGACGATTATGTCGAGCAGGGCGTGATCCAGGCAATCGAAGTGGCCCAGGAAATCGGCGCCGTCGAGCAGCTTAATCTATTCGGTTTTTGCGTCGGCGGCACGCTTTTGGCCACCGCCTTGGCCGTGCTGCGCGCGCGCGGGCGTAATCCGGCCGCCAGCGTGTCGCTGCTCACGTCGTTTCTGGATTTTTCCGACCCCGGCGTGCTCGGCGTGTTCATCGATGAAGCCCAGGTGGGGCTGCGCGAACAAGCCATCGGCGCCGGCGGCTTATTGCCCGGGCGCGACCTGGCCAGCACTTTTTCCAGCCTGCGGCCGAACGACCTGGTGTGGAACTATGTCCAGTCGAGCTACCTGAAGGGCAACGAACCGCCCGCGTTCGACCTGTTGTACTGGAACGCGGACAGCACCAGCTTGCCGGGTCCCATGTTTTGCTGGTATCTGCGCCACACCTACCTGGAAAACAGTTTAAAAGTGCCCGGTAAATTGACGGTGGCCGGCGCACCCGTGGATTTGTCGAGCATTGACGCGCCCGCGTTTATTTACGGTTCGCGCGAAGACCATATCGTGCCGTGGCCGTCGGCCTATGCCTCCACCACCATCCTGAATCCCGGCAAGCCGCAAGCGAACCGCTTCGTGCTGGGCGCCTCCGGCCACATCGCCGGCGTGATCAATCCGGCGGCCAAACGCAAGCGCAGTTACTGGGTGCATGATGCGGGGTCCGGTACGGCCTGCGGTACGGCCTCCGGTACGGCCTCCGGTGTGGCGTCCGGTACGGAACCGGTTGCGGCGCCGCAAAAAGGCAGGGGCAAGGCCAAGGCGCCAATGCAGGAAGCGCCCTTGAGCGCCGAGCAATGGCTGGCCGGCGCCAGCGAGCATGCCGGCAGCTGGTGGCCGGAATGGGCCGCCTTTCTGGCCGAACATGGCGGCGCCCAGATCGCCGCTCCGGCCCAGCTCGGCAACCCGGGCCGTCCGGCCATCGAGGCGGCGCCGGGGCGGTATGTGAAGGTGCGGGCCAACTGAGGCGGACGACCGGGGCGCGCCTATCGATGCCGATCGGCTTGCGTCGAGCCGTTCGGCAGTGGTGTGCATTGCAACATATATAGGAAACTTTTCAACAACTGAACAATGTACCGTTCTTCGGCCCTATAATACAAATTTGGCAGTTGGCAAGCGGACAGGGTCCGGCTGCCCCGGTTTAATCAGTATGCGCTGCGGCGCAATAAGTGGAACTTGTGATGAGTAGTGCAAAAAAAAGTGCTGAACGCTTGATCAAGAAATACCCGAATCGCCGTCTGTACGATACCCAGACCAGTTCCTATATCACGCTCACCGATGTCAAGCAATTGGTGCTCGAGAGTGAGGAATTCACGGTGGTCGACGCCAAGTCGAACGAGGATTTGACGCGTAGTATTTTGCTACAGATTATCCTGGAAGAGGAAGCGAGCGGGGTGCCCATGTTTTCCAGCGGCGTACTGTCTCAAATCATCCGTTATTATGGCCATGCGATGCAGGGCATGATGGGTTCTTATCTGGAAAAAAATGTCCAGGCTTTCACCGACATCCAGCATAAGTTCACCGGCAACTCGGCCGGCAATTTCGAGGGCAAGCCTTTTAGCCCCGAGATGTGGACCCAGTTCATGAACGTGCAGGGGCCGATGATGCAGGGAATGATGAATAACTACATCGACCAGAGCAAAAGCCTGTTTGTGCAGATGCAAGAGCAAATGCAAAATCAGAGCAAATCGCTGTTTGGCGCCTTTCCCTTCGTGCCAGTGGCGGTCCCGGTGCCGCCTGAGAAAAAATAAGCGCACCACCACGCCGGCTCGCCGGCCAGGCTCGGCATGCATTGGCGGCCGGGGGCAGTTGCGGTATAATGGTCGATTCGCCTTGACCATTTCCTAGCCGCTCACCATGTCCGAACTCTCCCGTATTCCTGTAGTAAGCGCCAAGCCGATCCCGGCGGTGCCTGGCGCCGCGCCCAAAGTCGGTTTTGTATCGCTTGGTTGCCCGAAGGCGCTGGTCGATTCGGAACAGATCTTGACCCAACTGCGGGCCGAAGGTTACGAAACGGCGAAATCCTACGATGGCGCCGATCTGGTCATCGTCAACACCTGCGGCTTCATCGATGCCGCGGTGCAGGAATCGCTCGATGCGATCGGCGAGGCGCTGGCGGAAAACGGTAAGGTGATCGTAACAGGTTGCCTGGGCGCTAAAAAGGATGCGGCCGGCGACGACATCATCCTCAAGGTGCATCCGAAAGTGTTGGCCGTGACGGGGCCGCACGCGCTGGCCGAAGTGATGGATTCGGTGCACTTGCATCTGCCCAAGCCGCACGCGCCCTTTCTCGATCTGGTGCCGCCGCAAGGGGTCAAGCTGACGCCCAAACATTACGCCTACCTGAAAATTTCGGAAGGCTGCAACCACCGCTGTAGTTTTTGCATCATCCCGTCCATGCGCGGCGACCTGGTGTCGCGTCCGATCGCCGACCTGATGCTGGAAGCGGAAAACCTGTTCAAGTCCGGCGTCAAGGAATTGCTGGTCATATCGCAAGACACCAGCGCCTACGGGGTCGATGTCAAATTCCGCACCGGCTTTTGGAACGGCCGCCCGGTCAAGACCCATATGACGCAACTGGTGGGCGCCCTGGGCGAGTTGGCCAAACAATATGGCGCTTGGGTGCGCCTGCACTATGTTTATCCTTACCCCCACGTCAACGAGATCATTCCGATGATGAGCGGCGGGCACATTTTGCCTTATCTGGACGTGCCCTTGCAGCATGCCCATCCCGACGTGCTCAAGCGCATGAAGCGCCCGGCCAGCGGCGAGAAAAATATCGAGCGCATCCAGGCGTGGCGCGCCATGAATCCGGATTTGACCATCCGCTCCACCTTCATCGCCGGCTTCCCGGGCGAGACCGAGGCCGAGTTCGAGTATTTGCTGGATTTCCTGCGCGAAGCCCAGATCGACCGCTTGGGTTGCTTCGCTTATTCGCCGGTGGAGGGCGCGACCGCCAACGCGCTGGCCAATCCGGTGCCGGAAGCGTTGCGCGAAGAGCGGCGCGGCCGCGTCATGCTGTTACAAGAGGAAATTTCACGCAAACGCTTGCAAGCCAAGGTGGGCAGCACCATCCGCGTGCTGATCGACGAAGTCGAGCGCAACGGCGGCGTGGGCCGCTCCAGCGCCGACGCGCCCGAAATCGACGGCGTGGTCTATGTCAAGCCGCCGTTCGAGCCGCACCGCAAACTGGTGGTGGGCGAGTTTTACGACGTTACCGTCACCTCGGCCGACGCGCATGACCTGTGGGCCGCCGCCTAGGCAATTGCGCGCGCGGCTTGGCAAGAGGGCGGAACGGCGTAAGCCTGGTCCGCCTTTTTGATAGGCTATCGCGCTTTCCGACCCATCGAGCCACTTCCATTGCGTGCCATGACCACTCTCTCGCCCCAAACCGCCCTGATCCATTCCGACTACGTCGCGCCGCCCGGTTTCGCCGCCTTGACCACTGCCATTCATCACGCCTCCACCGTCCTGTTCCAGGATGTGGCGGCCTTGCGTTCCATGCAGTGGAAAGATAAGAGCGGGTACACCTACGGCTTGCACGGCACGCCGACCACTTTCGCGCTGGAAGCGCAACTGGCCCGTATCGAGGATGGCAAATATTGCCTGCTCGCGCCCAGCGGCCTGGCCGCCATCGCCATGGTCGATTTGGCCTTGCTTAAAGCGGGCGACGACTTGCTGCTGCCGGAAAATGTGTACAGCCCGAACGGCGAATTGAGCAAATGGCTGGCGCGCGATTTCGGCATCACCACCCGCTATTACGATCCAATGATCGGCGCCGGCATCGCCGCCTTGATTTTGCCGAACACCAAGCTGATCTGGGTGGAGGCGCCCGGCTCGGTGTCCATGGAAGTGCCGGACTTGCCCGCCATCTGCCGGGCGGCGCGCGCGCGCGGCGTGCTCGTTGCGCTCGACAATACCTGGTCGGCCGGCCTGGCCCTGCGCGGTTTCGATCTGGGCGTCGACATCATCATGCAGGCGCTGACCAAATACCAGTCGGGCGGGGCGGACGTGCTGATGGGCGCGCTCATCACGCGCGATGCGCAACTCAACGAACGGCTGGCGCTGGCCCACATGCGGCTGGGCATGGGAGTGGGGCCGGATGACGCCTACCTGGTGCTGCGCGGCTTGCCGACCATGAAATTGCGTTTCGAGGCGCACGACGCGGCGGCCCGTCAGGTGGCCGGCTGGCTCAAGGCGCGCCCCGAAATCGCCACCGTGCTGCATCCGGCCTTGGCCGATTGTCCGGGCCATGAACATTGGCAGCGCGATTTCAGCGGCGCCGGCGGCTTGTTTTCGGTGCTGTTCGATGAACGCTATAGCGAGGCGCGAACCGACCGCTTTGTCGACGGTTTGCGTCTGTTTAAGATCGGTTACAGCTGGGGCGGGCCGACCAGCTTGTGCGTACCTTACCGGATCGAGGCCATGCGCCGCAGCTGGCAGGGCAAGGGCACGCTGGTGCGGTTTAACATCGGCCTGGAAGATCCGGCCGATTTGATCGCCGATATCGCGCAATCGCTGGCCGCCATGTGAAGCGTGCGCCGGCCCGCTCAAGGGCGGCGCCGGCGCATCCACCCGGCTAGCACCTACACCGCATTGGTCGGTAGTGGTTTGCGATGGATGATCGGCGAGCCGTTTATTTTAAGGAGAGTTGATGACGCAATGCTTCAAGGGCCACGAGTGCGATGAACAAAAATTGTACACGATCAAGAAACCGATCTCGGAGTGCAAAAGTTACCTTACCGAAGAAAACGGGCGCACGATCCAGACCATTGAGGTGCCACTATTGACTTGCGAGTGCATCTGGCGCTCGTATCAGAAAGAGGCGGAAGACATTGTCGCGCCGGGTGGAACATTGATCGCCGATCCCAAAGCGCGTAACCGTGCCATCAATGCCGCATACGCCAAGCTCTGGTTACACGATCATCGTTTTCAATGGGCAGGGTTGGCAGCGTTCGCCTCCAAGCAGGTGGGCTGCGGACTACTACATGCGGCCGATTCGATCCAAAAAATTCGAGCTGAGCACGACGCCTTGCAGCGTGTGGAAAATACCAGCAAGCCAACTTGGAATTTCTTTGGCTTATTCGGTGTCGGTAGAATAAATGATAAAGCGCAGCATGATTACGAACGGGCGCGCGGCAATAACCCGGTGCCCACCATCGACTTGCGGCATGAGGGTGAATCACTCTCGCTGATTCAGCAAAAATACAAGTACGTTTATGAGAAACTGGCCATGGGAAACACCACGCTGTTTCTGGACGTATTTCCACTTCATGCGTTTTATAAGAAGCGAGGGTTGAAAGAGCTTCAGCTTTGCTTGGACTCGCGCAGGAAAATCGCTGAAAATCCTAAATTGCCAGTGCTCTGGCCTGTTGGAAGCAAGCTCGTGTTTGGGCGCGCCTATCCTGAAATCTTACAAGCTTTTGAAGCGATGGACACGGGACGGATTGCCGAAAGCGTCAAGTTTATGGCACAACACGAACAAGCCAATATTCTTCAGCCGGCAATGTATAGCGATTCGACTTTTGTGACGCTGCTGCGCGGCAATCATGCGTCCTACGTGACAGGTTTTCCATCCGGGGTGGCCGAAGCGATCGAATTGACGCTAGCCAGTCAGTGCCGCCGGACAGATGACGGTCGCACTATTGAATTTAACGCTAACCTTGTTGCCGACTTATCTGAAATTAATCAGCGCATGCCATTTGTGCTCAGGGCGGCTGCGCGTTTTGACGAGATATTGCACAACTTCAACCGCACTAAGTTGGAGCAGTCGATGAAAGATATTTCTGAAGGCGGCGGTGTTCGATGAGCAGGTTAAAGATTATCGACGCACGCAGCCGTAAATTCGGTATCGCTGCTGTTGCAATCTTAACGCTTGGGGCGATTCTGCTATATACCCATGTATCACGGGGCGAGCCGGAAATCGCTTTGGTGATCGGCGAGCCTTATGAGGCGATGCGACAGCGCTCCAGCGCCGTGATTGATCCAGCGATACCAAACGAGATTTGGTATAACATTCCAAAGTCCGACGCGCGCCTGCGCTTTATTGATCCGCAATACGAATTTGTGACCCCGCTCGCCCGCTTCTTTACCGTGAGCTATGTAAAGGGGGTAGTGAATACCGTGCGCATGTCGCCCCAGATCGAACCAATGTTGCTCGGCGATACGCTCCGAGTTGTGGTGGATTTACAGGATCAATGGCGCAAAAATGGATGGCGGTTAATCCTCGAAGAGGACAATCCGCCGTTCGCCGATACGCCTTTCTGGCGCGCTCGATTAGAAAATTGTAGATCCGATACGGTGTATTGGCAGGCGGCCGATAAATACCAGATCCTGCTGGCCGTAGACTGCTTTGACGACGATAAACATCCCGGCCAAAAACGCTACATGATAACGCTTGCGCTGGCCGAGCCGTGGTTGAAGTAACAGTATAGCCGAGCAGGCCGGGTCAATTACATCGTCATGGCTTTGTTATTGTTCAGATCGAGGATGCCGTTGATCAGACGGTAAGTCTTCCACAGCCAAGCGCTGGCCCAAACCAGCCACACCAGCGGGATCAGAAAAATCGTCATGGAAATTACGGCGCCGGTTGCCATCCAGACCTGATACCACCACAACGAGCGGATCTGCCAGCTGCGGTGCCTGTACACGAAGCTGTCGGCGCAGCCACGCGGCCAGCGCTTGCCGTGCCGTCCGCTTGGCCGGGCGCGGTCGGTGGCCGGCGCGCTTGGCGCCAAAACTGGCGGCGGCCATGCGCAGCCCGGCGCGGTCGATGGCCGTCAGCGCCGCCACCTCATCGGCCGTGAGACCGCGGCGCCGGGCCGCCGCCGCCGGGTCGGCCAAAAAATCGGCGCGGGCCGCGTCGTCCGTATAGAGCAGCGCCAGATACGCTTCCAGTGCCGGCGAGCTCATGCCACCCTTCCCAGGCGCAGCGCCGCGCGCGCCGTCTCCAATTGGCCTAGCAGGTGATCGAACGCGGGAAAATTGCCGTCGCGTTCGATGTACACCGTCAGCGGCTGCGGCGCGCGGCGCGCCAACTCGGTAAGCAGCGCGAACACGGCCGGCGGCACGTCGTGCACATGGTCGTCAAGCAGGCGCATGCGTGGCGGATGGGACCGGTCCACTGTCTGATCGGGCTCGGCGATCCAGTGGCCGCCGCTCAGATGTACCGCGCCCACCCGGTGCAGCGGCAGGCGCAACAGCATGGCGTGCGGGTCCAGGCCGAAGTTGAGCGCGTTGGCATACAAATTGTGCAAGTCGAGCAACAGGGGCACCGACGCCGCCTCGACGATACTGGTCAACCATTGCGCCTCATCCATGTCGCTGGCCGGCGGCGCGATCAGGCTGGCGATATTTTCCATCATCGGCGCGCTGCCCACCACCCGCGTGGCGCGCGCGAGGTTGGCGACGGTGCCAGCCACGCTGCGTTGGCTGCGCGGCGGCGCCGCCAAGTGGCCGATTTCGATACCCCCGCCGCGCACAAAAGACAGATGTTCCGACCACGATTCCGGCTTCACCTGCCGTACCAGCCGCGCCATCGCTTGTAGCCGCGCCGGCTCGACGGGCACGCTGGAGGCTAACCCCATCGCCACGCCGTGCAAGCTCACGGGCACCTGGGCCGCCAGATTGGACAAGGCACGCAAGGCGGGGCGCGAGGCGTGGAAATAATCGTCGGCGATCACTTCCAGCACATCGATCCGCGCCAGGTTGGCCAGAATGCCGGCCGCCAGCTCGCCGCGCCAGCCCAGGCCGACCCGGTCGCCCAACTTAGCTCCCACACCCGCCGCAGCCACCACCGCCGCCACAGCCACCCCCGCTGTCGCCCCCGCCACCTCCGCCGTCACCTCCGCCGTCACCGCCGCAGTCGCCGCTACTGGCGCTAGAGGTAGCCACGCCGTCGCCGCCGACGCCGGTGTTATTGGCCGCTGGCGGCCTCGGATGAAGCGTTTGGACGATGGGATAAAGCGGGAGCGGTAACGCGCCGATGCCGAAGATGGCGCCCAACAGCGCCATATCGTTTGAGCCGTCGCCTGGGGTGAGCCGCTCGGCGCGGGCATGCAGCCGACCGAACAGGTTTTTCAGGTCACGCAGCATATCGCGACCGCGCGCGGTGTCGCGGACCCCGACTTGGCTGAGCAGATAGACGGAAAACGCGATGGCCAGAACGCACAGAAACAGCACATTGGTATGACCGTGTTCAAGCGCGAAAGCGATCTTCCACAATGCCGCTCCAATCAACAAACCCACGGCGGGCAGCAACAGGCGATAGCGTTTGGCGCGCACGGCGGCCCCGGCCAGCAATCCTTGCTGCTCCAGACTATCCCCATACAGGCGGCACGACAGGGTGGCGCCGGGCTCGCGCTGCCGGTACTGCGCCGCCGTACGCGCCTGCGCATAAAACCCCAGCAGTTCGCGTTCAATCGGGCGGCTGGCGAAACGGGCGGCGTCCGGGTCCACGGTTTCTATCAGGTCGCCAGTGACGCGCAGTTGGCCGCGGTCGAACAGCACCACGGTGGCCAGATCAACGGCCGCGCCAGGGCCTGCGCGCAGAAAGGCGATCTGATACGGATCGCCCGTGATCGAGAACGGGGCCGGGCCCTCGCCACGCTCAATGGCCGCAACGGCGCGCCGTGCGATCAGGCACACGGCGCCGCCGAATGCAAAATAAGCCACCAGGAACAGCGGCCCAGACCAGGCGAAAGGGTTCATGCCACTGTCACTCCATCTGCGCCACGCGCGCGCGCAGCTGTTCGGCGATCTCGATTAATCCGATGAACGTGGCGCCGGCCAGGCCGGGCGCCAGCAGGGCGCCCTCGCGCGCGGCCGACATATGGCGCAGCGCCTGATCCAAAGCCGGCTGGCCCAGCGCGCGCACAAACCGTTCGAGCGCCGGCTTGCCGGCCTCGCTGGCGCCGCTGTCGAGATGGGCCAGCGAGGCGGCGGCCGCGCGCAGCGGTCCGGCCGCGTCCGCGATGGCGGGGACCAGCTGTTCTTCTCGCAGGCTCACTAGCACGTAGCGCTCGCGCATGCGCAGCTGCTGATTGAGCAGCACCTGGTTAAGACGCAGCAGCAATGCGCCACGCGCGGTGTGCAGTCCGACGAACGGGTCGGGGCCATACAGCACCCGGTGGCGGTCGATGATGTCGCTGAACTTCACGGCGAACGCTTCCATGGCTGCCGGCAGTTCCGCCTCCAGCAAAAACATCACCTGCAAATCGATGGCGGCGTGCGCGACCAGCATCGACTCGCGCAGCGCGTCGGCGGCGCCGGGCGCAAAGCGGCGCAACAGCAGTAGCAGGTTGACGTCGGAGGTGGCGCGCATTTGGCCGTCGGCGGCGGACCCGTAGAGCACAATGGCGCACAAGTCGTCCTGGAAAGCGTGTTGAGCCGCCGCCACGAAAGCTTCCAGGTGGGGTGCAATTTCAGCCGAAAGTGTAGTTTGCGAGTCGGTCATCGGGCCATCCAGATTGATCAAATGCTATTTTGCCTGAGCGGATACAAAAATAGTTGGGTAAATTTGTTTGCGCGTGTCACCGTCCGCTGGGCTACGCGCTACGGTAGGGTCGGTGGGCTGGCGTCCTCCGATCGCCCCAAGCGCTTGCTGCGCCGTTGAGTGGCCAAAACTGGATAACGGACGAGCATTTGACCTTCGACGGCACCGTGATCGCGGCCTGGGATTTGCTCAAACAAATACCAGGCTCTACTGCTCGTCGCCTGCTTTGATGACGATAAACATCCCGGCCAAAAACGCTACATGATAACGCTTGCGCTGGCGGCGCGAGCACCCCCAGTTTGCCGACGGCGGCCGTATGCACGTCGGCATGTACCAGTCGCGCAGGAAGTCGGGTTGTGGAGAAAAAAGCTTAGACACATCAACAGCTTTTCCAGCAGAATCGTTCGATGCGTTTTTAATCTGGCAAATTGATCATGGTCACCCACACCCAGTGAAGGGCGCACAAAAAAACCCAGGAGAAATCTCGTATCTGGATAAATACGATTCATTGATGAAAAGTGCCAATGCCTTTGCGCATTGATATACAACCGTTGGTTCGAACGAGCCGATAACGCGCGATTGCGCGTCAAACTTGCGCGGCCGTCCGCTCGACCATCTCGGCAAGCCGTTGTACCTATTACATCGGCATCGCTTTGTTATTGTTCAGATCGAGGAAACCCTTGATCAGACGGTAAGCCTTCCACAGCCAGGCGCCGGCCCACACCAGCCATGCCAGCGGGATCAGAATAATCGTCATGAATAGCACGGCGCCCGTCACCATCCACACCAGATACCACCAGAACGAACGGATTTGCCAACTGTGGTGGCTGTATACGAAGCTGCCGGCGCTGTCGTCGCGTTTGATGTAATTGACGATCAGCGGCAGAAACGACAGCGCCCCCAGCGAGAACACAAAACTGGCGCCATGAGCCAGATACAAGCCCCAGGCGAGGTTTTTGGCCGACTGCGAATTGCTATCTAGAATAAGTTCTTGTGACATATGCACTCCCTTTGCAGCTTTCAATTATAGCAAGGTTGCGCGGGCAGTGGCGCGCGCCGGCCGCTTATTGCAGACCGGCGGCGACGGTGCCGGAAAAGCGCAGCAATTGCTCGAACGGCACGGCGCCCAGATTGCCTTCGGTGTATTCGCCACCCAGCAGCACCGGCATTTTGAGGCAGTATTTATGGCCAGGCGCCAACACCCCCAGTTTGCCGACGGCGGCCGCGTGCATGTCGGCCATGTGCCAGTCGTGCACAAAGTCGGGCTGGGCGAACAGGACCTCGAGTTCGCCCAAGCTGGTGGCGACCACCTCGCAGTACAGCTCTTCAGGGCACAGCCGCCAATAGCGGCCGGCGCCATCGCGCACGATCAGGTTGCCGAAGCCGTTCTCGCGCACGATGTCGACCGCTTGCAAGCCGCTCCAGTGCCAATGCGTGTTGAGGTGCCCGATCAAGTCCATGGCCACCTTAGCCGAGCAGGGTGAGCACGCCGTCGAGCCCGACGAAGTTGAGCGCCACGTCGGCTTGTTCGCGCACCACCGGTTTGGCGCGAAAGGCCACCGACAGGCCGGCCACGCTCATCATGTTCAAGTCGTTGGCGCCGTCGCCCATCACAATGGCTTGTTCCGGTCCGATGCCCAGTTCGGCGCACACGCGCAGCACGGTGTTTTTCTTTTCGTCGGCGTCGACGATGCCGCCCACCACCCGCCCGGTCAATTTGCCGTCCACGATTTCCAGCGTGTTGGCGTGACTGTAATCGAGTCCCAGGCGCGTCTTCAAGCGCTCGGTGAAGTAGGTGAAGCCGCCCGACACCAGCAGCGTTTTCAAGCCGGCCGCTTTGACGCCGGCCAGCATCGCCTCGGCTCCCAAAGACAGGCGCAGGCGCGTGTCGTAGACCCGCTCCAGCGCCGCCGCCTCCAGCCCGGCCAGCAACGCCACCCGGCGCGTGAGGCTGGCGGCGAAATCGAGTTCGCCGCGCATGGCCGCCTCGGTGATGGCCGCCACCTGCGGCTTGAGCCCCTGCATGCCGGCGATCTCGTCGATGCACTCGATGGTGATCAGGGTCGAGTCCATGTCCATCGCCACCAGCTTAAATTCGCTCAACTGGCGCACGCCCATCATGTAGGTGGCATCGAGCTGGGCGGCCTGGGCCGCCACCTCGATGGTTTGCCGCAGCGCCGGCGAATAGCTGATGCCTTCGCAGCGCAGCGCGCGCTCGCTCAAGTGGACGATGCGGCTGGGCGCGGTCAGGGCGGCGATGCGCTCGAGGCGCGCGGCGCAGTCATCCAGGCCTTGCAGGATCAGGTTCATGGTCATCGGTCGCGTGTTCATAGTGAGGTGACGAGTTGTTTGATGGCGGATTTGATTTGCGTCACCCGGGCCGCCAGGTCGGGCATGCTGGCGGTGATCTTCAGCTTGTCCTGGCCATTAAGCTTGATCTGACGATTTTTTTGAATCAGCGCGATGATGCGCAGCGGGTCGATCGGCGGCTTGGCCATGAATTGCAGGGTGGCCGCCTCGGTATGGGCGTCGATCTTGATGATGCCGACCGTTCGCGCGGCGATGCGCAGGCGGTGGGTTTCGATCAGGGCCTTGACCGGGTCCGGCAGTTTGCCGAAACGGTCGATCATCTCTTCCTGCATGTCGTCGATCTTGTCGGCGCCGGCGCAATTGGCCAGCCGTTTGTAGATCGACAGGCGCTCGTGCACGTCGCCGCAGAAATCGGCCGGCAGCAGGGCCGGCACGTGCAGATTGATTTCGGTGGTCGAAGCGAGCGGCGCGGCCAGGTCCGGCTCTTTGCCGTTCTTGAGCGCGCGCACCGCTTCGCTCAGCATGTCCGAATACAGCTGGAAGCCGATTTCGTGCATTTCGCCGGACTGGTTATCGCCCAGCACTTCGCCGGCGCCGCGAATTTCCAGGTCGTGCATGGCCAGATAAAAGCCGCTGCCCAATTCCTCCATCTGCTGGATCGCGTCAAGCCGGCGCTGGGCCAGTTTGCTCAAGCCTTGCACGTCGTGCACCAGCAAATAGGCGTAGGCCTGGTGGTGCGAACGGCCGACCCGGCCGCGCAGCTGGTGCAACTGGGCCAGGCCGAATTTGTCGGCCCGATGCATGATGATGGTGTTGGCGGTCGGGACGTCGATGCCGGTTTCGATGATGGTGGTGCACAGCAGGATGTTGTAGCGCTGCGCCACGAAGTCGCGCATCACTTTTTCCAGGTCGCGCTCGTGCATCTGGCCGTGCGCCACCGCGATGCGTGCCTCCGGCAGCAGCTCGGTCAACATCGCCATGCGGTTCTCGATGGTCTCGACCTCGTTGTGCAGGAAGTAGATCTGGCCGCCGCGTTTTAACTCGCGCAGACAGGCCTCGCGGATGATCGATTCATTTTCGCTGCGCACAAAAGTCTTGATGGCCAGGCGCTTTTGCGGCGCGGTGGCGATGATGGAAAAGTCGCGCAAGCCTTCCAGCGCCATGCCCAGCGTGCGCGGGATCGGGGTGGCGGTCAGGGTCAGCACGTCCACCTCGGCCCGCAGCGCCTTGAGCGCTTCCTTCTGGCGCACGCCGAAGCGGTGTTCCTCGTCGATGATGACCAGGCCCAGACGGGTGAACTTGACGTCGTCCGACAGCAGCTTGTGGGTGCCGATCACGATGTCGATGGTGCCGTCGGACATGCCCTTGAAGGCGGTGGCGATCTCTTTGCCGCTGCGAAAACGCGACAGTTCGGCGATGCGCACCGGCCAGTCGGCGAAGCGGTCGGCGAAGGTTTGCGCATGCTGTTCGGCCAGCAGGGTGGTGGGCGCCAGGATGGCCACCTGCTTGCCGCCCATGACGGCGATGAAGGCGGCGCGCAGCGCCACCTCGGTCTTGCCGAAGCCGACGTCGCCGCACACCAGGCGGTCCATCGGTTTACCCGAGGTCATGTCCTTGATCACGTTGTGAATGGCCTGGGCCTGATCGGGCGTTTCATCGAAGCCGAAGCTGTCGGCGAAACGCTGGTAATCGTGCGACGAGTATTCAAACGCGTGGCCCTGGCGCAGCGCGCGCCGGGCGTACAGGTTAAGCAGTTCGGCGGCGGTGTCGCGCACCTGGTCGAAGGCGCGCTTCTTGGCTTTTTCCCACTGGCCCGAGCCGAGCGAGTGGAGCGGCGCGTCTTCCGGCGAGGCGCCAGAATAACGCGAAATGACGTGCAGCTGCGACACCGGCACATACAGTTTGGTGTCCTTGGCGTATTCGAGGTGCAAAAACTCGGTTTCGCCTTCGCCCAAGTCCATGCTGGTCAGGCCCATGTAGCGCCCGATGCCATGGTTGATGTGCACCACCGGGTCGCCGATCTTGAGCTCGGACAGATCGCGCACCATCGATTCGACCTGGGTCGCGCCTTCCTGCTTTTTTTTGCCCGCGCGCCGGCCGGAACCGGCATACAGTTCGGTCTCGGTGATAAAGATCAGCCGGCCGTCGGCGGTGGCCAGCTCGAAGCCGGCATGCAGCGGCGCCACCCCCAGCGCCAGCCTGGCGTCCGAATACTGGAAGCCCTCGAAGCCTTCGACCGGAACCAGGCCCAGATCGTATTCGGTGAAGTACTGCTGCAAGGTTTCGCGGCGGCCGTTCGATTCGGCGCAGATCATCACGCGCCGGCCGGGCTGGAGCAGATACGCGCGCAAATTGGCCAGCGGGTCGTCGGCGCGCCGGTTCACCGCCACGTTGGGCACCGGCGCCGACAGTTCCGAGGTGCCCGCGTGCTGTTCCCTGGCGATGGCCCAGCGGCCGAACGGCTTGGCCAGGGTGAAAAACTGCTCGTCGCTCAAGAACAGCGTGTCGGGCGCCAGGATCGGGCGTTCGCGGTCGGCCTTCAGGAAGCGGTAGCGCGACTCGGTGTCGAGCCAGAAGCGCTTGATGGCGCTGTCGATGTCGCCCACCAGGGCCAGCGTTGCGTCTGGCGGCAGATAGTCGAACAGGGTGGCGGTGTGCTCGAAAAACAGCGGAAGATAGTACTCGATGCCGGCCGAGGCGATGCCGCTGCTGATGTCCTTGTATACCACCGAGCGCGAAGGGTCGCCCTCGAACTGCTCGCGCCAGCGGCCACGGAAGGTGGTGCGGGCCGCGTCGTCCATCGGAAATTCGCGGCCCGGCAACAGGCGCACCTCGCGCACCGGGTACAGCGAACGCTGGGTGTCGGCGTCGAAGGTGCGGATGGTGTCGATGGTGTCGCCGAACAAATCGAGCCGGTAGGGCAGGGCCGAGCCCATCGGGAACAGGTCGATCAAGCCGCCGCGCACCGAATACTCGCCCGGCGACATCACTTGGGTGACATGGTGGTAGCCGGCCAGGGTCAGCTGGGCTTTCAGGCGGGCGTCGTCAAGGCGCTCGCCCTGCTTGAAGAAAAAGGTGTAAGCGGCCAGAAAGGCGGGCGGCGCCAGCCGCACCAGGGCGGTGGTGGCCGGCACGATCAGGACGTCGCAATTGCGGTTCTGAACTTCGTGCAGCGTGGCCAAGCGTTCGGACACCAGATCCTGGTGCGGCGAAAACGCGTCGTAGGGCAGGGTTTCCCAATCGGGCAGCAGATGACAGCGCAGTTTGCCGGCCGAAAACCACGGAATTTCATCGAGCAGGCGCTGGCCGTCACTGGCGCTGGCCACCACCACGGCCAGCATCTGGCGCTGGGATTGCAATTGCAGGGCGGCCACGGCCAGCGCATAGGCGTCGGACGAGCCGTGCAGGGCAGGCAGGGCGAAGCGGTTGCCCGGTTTGGGCAGCGATTTTTTTAAGTCAAATGACATGCAGGGCGGTGACACTCAATAGGCGGTTAAAGCGTGCGCCGCCGCAGGCGGCGCTACCTGACCATTATAGTCCAGCGTCGCCCACCGCGTGGCGAGCTCGTCCAGGCGTGGCGCGTTTGATGTTGAGCGCGGACTTTACCTAAATTACAGCGTCGGTGCGCTGACGCACAGTGGTGTAATTTTATTACCTGCCTATTTAAAAGGCGGGTTTGGTGACGCCAGACCTTGGCGGCGTCACCTCAACGCACTTGAGTTGGCGATAAAGTTTGATGACGATCAAATTTGAAGGGTGGGGCGTGGCCGTGCGCGCGGTTTCAGAGGAGGCTTGCCAGCCGTCAGGCAGGCGTTCAAACCGGTTTAAATTGCTGATGACCACGAAAATATGTTCTTTAAAAAAAAGAGTTACTAAACGGCACTATAAAACATGGACATTTTTCCATATACGCTGTAAATTGATCGCATAAGAAGATTGTAATTAAAAATTGTTGCACCCACAGGGGACCTACCAGGTCCGTTTTATCGGTACTACACGCTGTCAGCCACCTTCGGTGCGCCGACGGTCAGCGCTGCCCGGCCTTTTGGCGGGGCGTGGTGTGCCATGTAGCGATGAAATAACCAAAAACCTTTGCAAAAAAATCATGCCCGGGCGACCGGGTCGATCACGCCACTGCGCGTGTTGCATGGCTGGTATTTGTCCAGATGTTTGTTTTACAACATTGTCACAGGATATCCTGTGGTGGTCTCAGCTTTCCCTGCCAAGGGGAGCTTGTAGCAATTTTTCTTAGGAGTCTTTCTTGAACACAAACTTATACAAATCGCTGGCGTTCGCAGCGCTCGGTAGCGGCCTGGTCGCTTGCGGCGGCGGCACCGGTTCCAGCAGCGGCGCCACCACCATGGCCGAAGCGGGCACCGGCGGCTTCGAAGTCGGCGCGGTGTACGCACTGGTCAATCCGAACAGCGGTAAAGCCATGCGCGCCAAGGGCGCTGGCACATCGGACGGCACCAAGATGGAAATTTTCACGGTCGATGGCAGCACCGACCAACAGTGGAAAATCAGCGGTAACAACAACGGCACCTACACCCTGATCAGCCAACGCACCGGCAAAGTGCTTGACGTGGACCATTCCGGCACCACCGACGGCACCAAGGTGCACCTGTGGTCGCCAAACGGTAGCGGCGCCCAGCAATGGAAGCTCAATCCGAACAACGACGGCACCTACACCCTGATCAATCCGAACAGCGGCAAGGCACTCGATATCGCCGCCGCGGGCACGGCCGACGGCACACCATTGCAGATTTATTCGAGCAATGGCACCGTGGCGCAAAAGTGGAAACTGACACCGGTATCGCTCACCCCGACCGATCCGACCAATCCGACCGACCCGAACGTGGGCCCGATCGATACTTCGGACACGCCTGATTTCGGTCCGAACGTGAAGATTTACGACCAAGCCACCCCGGTCTCGCGCATTCAAGCCGAGATGGCCGCCGCTTTCGAACCGCACAAGCTGAACCCGACTTCCCAGTTTGGCAACCAGCGTTTCGCCTTCTTCTTCAAGCCAGGTACTTACAGCGGCGTGCAAGCGAATCTGGGTTTCTACACGGCCGTGTCGGGCCTCGGTAAACATCCGGACGACGTGCATATCGTCGGCAACCTGACGGCCGACTATGGCTGGAACGCGGGCGATACCGAAAACGTGACGCAGAATTTCTGGCGTTCGATCGAGAATCTGAAAATCACGCCAAACGGCGGTCTGGAAACTTGGGCCGTATCGCAAGCTGCACCAATGCGCCGCGTGCACGTGGCCGGCGATCTGCGTCTGTTCCCGACCAACGTCAACTGGGGCGGCACCGGCTGGGCCAGCGGTGGTTTCTTAGCCGACTCCAAAGTCGACGGCGCGATCAAAGCCGGTTCGCAGCAGCAATGGTATACCCGCGAAAGCACCATCGGCGGTTGGGAAAACAGTGTGTGGAACATGGTGTTCTCCGGTGTGCAAGGCGCGCCAGCCCAGGAATTTAGCCCTACCGGCAACCGTTACACCACGCTGGCGACCACCCCGATTTCACGCGAAAAACCGTATATGTATGTTGACGGATCGGGTAAATACTTTGTGTTTAACCCATCGCGTGTGACCAACAGCTCCGGCGCGAGCTGGTTGAACGGTAACCAAGCTGGCTCCTCGATCCCGATGAGCAAGTTCTACGTCGCCAAACCAGCGGACAGCACCGCCAAGCTGAACGCCGCTTTGGACAAGGGCTTGAATTTGCTGCTGACCCCAGGTATCTACAACCTGACCGCATCGTTGAAGATCAAAAATCCGAACACGATCGTGCTCGGCGTCGGTTTCCCGACCCTGGTGCCAAACAATGGCGTCGATGGTCTGACCGTGGCCGATGTGGACGGTGTGCGTGTGGCCGGCATCTTGTTTGACGCCGGTACCACCAACAGCAATGCGCTGATGACCGTTGGTGTCAAAGGTTCGGGCGTGCGCCATATCGACAACCCGACCACCGTGCAAGACGTCTACTTCCGTATCGGTGGCGCGGTCGCCGGCAAAGCGACCAACAGCTTGATCGTCAACAGCAACGACACCATCATCGACCATATCTGGGCGTGGCGCGCTGACCACGGCACGCTGCCGACCGGTTGGAACATCAACACGGCTGACTATGGCGTGATCGTCAACGGCGACAGCGTGCTGGCCACCGGTTTGCTGGTTGAGCATTATCAGAAATTCCAAGTGCTGTGGAACGGTAACAATGGCAAAACGATCTTCTTCCAGAACGAAATGCCATACGACATTCCAAACCAAGAATCCTGGAATAGCGCTCCTGGCGTGCTCGGCTACGCTTCCTACAAAGTGGCCGATAACGTCACCAACCATGAAGCATGGGGCCTGGGCGCGTATATCTTCTCGACCGTGAACTACAGCACCAGCAACCACATCAAGACGTCGCACGCTTTCGAAGTGCCACGTACTAACGGTGTGCGCATGCATGATCTGGTGACGGTGTCCTTGCATGGTTTTGGTGAAATCACCCACATCATCAACGACCAGGGCGAAGCCGCTCCGGACGACAGCACCAACACCAGCCCGCACTTGCTGCAAAACTACCCTTAATCGGGCCAGCGGGGTGAATTTGTAACCCGCGTCGATACTTCGCCGCCACCGCAAAAGTGGCGGCGTCGTGTAGCTAGCCGCTTGCAAGCACGTGTTGCAAGCGGTGTCCGGCTGGCTTGCCAGCTGATCCAATTCGTGTCACAAGCCGGTCGCTGACCTAAACCAGCGCTGGACATGAGAAGTGCGCCTGACATCGGGCATCCAGCACCCACTCTCCCTCTCACTCTCACTCCCACTCCCACACAACGTATTTGGCGATCCGGTACCGGTGACGCCGCACTACCGATGCCATCGCGCGACCTCGACAATCCAGGTGGCGAGAACAGGGCCTGACGATCGATGCATGCACCGCGGCATGCGTTCTGCCGAAGCTGCCAGACAAACTCACCAAAACACGCTCTCGTCGCTTGCATCGAGCTGATCGCCGCCATGAAGGCTGATCGGTTTGGGTAGACCCAATCTGCTTTATCCATGCCTCGTTGCGTTATTTGGTGGTAACTAAAAGTGTTAATTGTTCTTGTCCAGCTGGTGTCCTGCGGCAACAATTTTGACGATCAGAACTGGAAATTCGTGACGTAACGCCTCTTCAAGCGGTGAAGTGGGGCACCCGATCGATGACTATGTAACTTAACTACCGGTTGCCTGATCGCTAGTTTGGCCCTTAGCTGCTGGCTTACAATGTAAAAAAATTCGTGGAACTACATCTTTTAACTGGACAAAAACATAATTGCCGCGTAAATTCACAAATTGCCGAAACACAATTGTTTGATGCTGGAAACTGTGAAATTGTCACAGCTTTGATGCTCAGATATTGATTGAGTGTGCCGCCTTACCGGATAGGCGCAGGCGGTCCACGACGGCGCTGTGAAGCCCTGAATAGGGGACACAAAATGGCGTTCAATTTACACATTAGGGGGAGATGTTTTGAAAGATACACTATATAAAACCTTGGCTGTTTGCGTGTTGGGCAGCGCGCTGACCGCATGCGGCGGCGGCTCGAACGACAAGCCTGCCACCACGCCGCCGCCAGCGGCCGGCACCGGAACAGGGACCACTCCGGGCACGGTCACTCCCCCCGGCACCGGCACCACGCCAGGCACCGGCACCACCCCGGGCACCGGCACTACCCCGGGCACCGGCACCACGCCTGGCACCGGCACCACGCCCGTCACCACGCCCGGCACCGGCACCACGCCCGTCACCACGCCCGGCACCGGCACCACGCCCGTCACCACGCCCGGCACCGGCACCACGCCAACCACGCCCGGCACCGGCACCACGCCGGATGTGGGTCCGATCGCCACCTCCGACACGCCCAACTTCGGCGACAAGGTCAAGATCTACGACCCTGCTACCCCGATCGACACCATCAAGGCCGAGATGGCCGCCGCTTTCGACCCGCACAAGCTGAACCCGACTTCCCAGTTCGGCAATCAGCGTTTCGCTTTCTTGTTCAAGCCAGGCACTTACACCGGCGTGCAAGCGAATCTGGGTTTCTACACGGCCGTATCGGGCCTGGGCAAAAATCCTGACGATGTCAGTATCTTCGGCAACTTGACCGCCGACCATGGCTGGAACGCGGGCGACGCCAATAACGTCACGCAAAACTTTTGGCGGTCGATCGAGAATTTGAAAATCACCCCCGCCGGTGGCGTGGAAACCTGGGCCGTCTCGCAGGCGGCACCGATGCGGCGCGTTCATGTGGACGGTCATTTGCGTCTGTACCCCACCAATGTCGACTTCGGCGGCACGGGCTGGGCCAGCGGCGGCTTTTTGGCCGATTCCAAGATCGACGGCGAGATCCGCGCCGGTTCCCAGCAGCAGTGGTACACCCGCGACAGCAGCACCACCGGCTGGAAAAACAGCGTCTGGAACATGGTGTTTTCCGGTGTGATCGGCGCCCCGGCGCAGGAATTCGACCGCAACACCAACCGCTACACCACCCTGGCGAGCACCCCGATTTCACGCGACAAGCCGTATATGTATGTCGACAATGCGGGGAAATACTTCGTCTTCAATCCTTCGCGCCTGGTCAATAGCGTCGGGGCCAGCTGGGCCAACGGCAGCACGCCCGGCACGGCGATTCCGATGAGTAAGTTCTATGTAGCCATGCCGAGCGACAGTGCCGCCAAGCTCAACGCCGCGCTGGCCAAAGGCTTGAACTTGCTGTTGACGCCCGGTATCTACAACTTGAGCGAGCCGCTAAAGGTGACGTTGCCCGACACCGTGGTGCTGGGCATCGGTTTTCCGACCCTGGTGCCCACTAACGGCGTCGACGGTTTGACCGTGGCCGATGTCGATGGCGTGCGCATCGCCGGCTTGCTGTTCGACGCCGGCACCACCAACAGCAACGCGCTGATGACGGTCGGTGTAAAAGGCTCGGCCATTCGTCACATCGCCAACCCGATCACGGTGCAAGATGTTTACTTCCGTATCGGCGGCGCGGTCGCTGGCAAAGCCACCAACAGCTTGATCGTCAACAGCAACGACACCATCATCGACCATATCTGGGCTTGGCGCGCCGACCATGGCACATTGCCGACCGGCTGGAATATCAACACGGCCGACTACGGCGTGATCGTTAACGGCGACAGCGTGCTGGCCACCGGTTTGCTGGTTGAGCATTATCAGAAATTCCAAGTGCTGTGGAACGGTAACAATGGCAAAACGATCTTCTTCCAGAACGAAATGCCATACGACATTCCAACTCAAAGTGTCTGGAATAGCGCCCCTGGCGTGAACGGCTATGCTTCTTATAAAGTGGCCGACGGCGTCACCAACCATGAAGCATGGGGCTTGGGTGCTTATATGTTCTCAACCGTGAACTACACCACCAGTAACCACATCAAATCGTCGCATGCCTTCGAAGTGCCGAACACGGCCGGCGTGAAGATGCATGACATGGTGACCGTGTCCTTGCATGGTTTTGGCGAAGTGACCAACATCATCAACGACAAGGGCACCATTTCGCCCGACGATGGCATCAATACCACCGCGCAATATCTGCTGGCTTACCCGTAAAGGCTTGGCGGGCCGGTTCCCGGTTCGCCTCGATCACCGCCGCCATGCAATGTGGCGGCGGTCCGGTCTGGCCAGGTTCGGGCTGGCCGCGCTACGATGTGGCCGCGGCCAGTATATTGGCGACACCGAACGGCACATGCACCATGGGAATGGTGCCGCCCACCGACTTGAGATGGCTGATCTGGTCATCGAAGAAAATGTGCGGCTTAAAAATTTCCAGCACCCGCGATTTTTCCATTCCTCCCAGAAAAAACGTCTCATCGGCCGCCACGCCCCAGCTCTTCAAGGTGGTCACCACCCGTTCGTGCGAGGGCGCGTTGCGGGCCGTGATGATGGCGATGCGCAGCATTTTCTTGTAGCCCGGCGAGAGCCGCGCGCGCCGCTCTTCCATGCGCTGCATGACGGCCAGCTTGCGAAACAGATCGGCCAAGGGGCCGGGCTGATGCGGCTTGGCCATGTGTTCGGTCTCATGGGCGTGGAATTCATCCACGTTGTTATTGCGCTTAAACACAGTTTCGGCTTCGTCGTCGGCGATCACGCCATCGAAATCGAAGGCCACGCGCAGTTCGTCGTCCTCGTGGTCGTCCTCGGTGCGCGAAGGCAGCACCAGCCCGGCCGGGAATTTATTGGCCAGGGCGGCGCGCACGTCGCTCTCGTTGGCGCTCAAAAATAGCGAAGCGTTAAAGGCCGGCAGATAGGCATACGGCGACTGCCCCGTGACGAAGGCCGCGCGCGAGATATCGAGCCCGTAGTGGGCGATCGAGCGCATCACGCGTAGCCCCGTTTCCGGCGAATTGCGCGAAAACAGCACCACTTCCACCGGTGTCTGACGCGGGTAATGCCGGTTGATGTTGAGGAAGCGCCGGATGAAAGGAAACGCCACGCCGCGCCCCAATATCGCATCGATGTGCGCCTCCTGATAGGCGCGGTAAGCCTCGGCCCCGCTGTCGAGATAGACCTGGTGCGATTCGGTCAAGTCGAACAGGGCGCTGGAGGCGATGCCGATGACAAGTTTGTGTTCGATTTGATAGGCCATGGATGCTCGCGTGCGGTTCGATGTGCGCCATCTTATCTCAAGCGCGGCGCCCGCGGGTTCAGGCCGGTGCGGCCGGGCCGGCGCGTAGCGCGCGGCCCCGCCGCCAACGCCTTCCCACGCTCACCGCCGCGCCGCTACTCGTAAGCGGCCAGGCGGCGCTGCTCTTGCGCGTTAAAAGCGCTGTCGCGCAAGCGCTGCACGGCTTGGGCGTCGGCCCCCGCCGCACCCGCCGCCAAGGCGCCGCGCTGGGCCAGGTAGGTGGCGATGCGTGCCTTCCAGGCCGTCTCGTCTCGGTCCAGCCGCGCCAGCCGGTCGGCCGCGGCCGGCGAAAACGCGGTCGCGCGCAGACGGTAAACCTCTTCCTCGCTGGCGCCGCGCGCACGCGCGCTCGCCACCGACTGTTCCAGGCTGGCCACCGCCAGCGGCGCGGCCCGCTCGGCGCGCGCCGCCGGCGGCAGGGCGGCGTCGAGCGCCGCCAGCTTGTCCCGCTTTTGGGCGCCGTCGAGCGCGCCGTCCTGCTCCACTTCCATGCGGGCGATGGCGTGCAGGTCGGCCGCCTCGCCGGGGCCGAACAGGCCGGCGCTTTCCTCATCGCTGAAATGGCGCCGGCGCAGCGCGCGCATCAGCTCGAGCCGGTTGCGCACCGACTGGACCAGCGTGGCGCCCTTGGGCAAGGCCGGTTCGGCGTTGGCCAGCGCCTGTTTGTAGGCCAGGTATGCGGCCAGCAGCAGCTTGGCCTGGGCCGCCGTGGCCGGGGTCAGGCGGCTTGCCAGCGCACGTTCGATCTCGGCCCGGATGGCCGGCAGATCGCGCTCGCCCAGGCCGGCCAGATAATAGTCGAACAGGTGCCCGAGCTCGGGGTCGACCACCAGCCGCTCGCCGGTCAGATTGATGTCGCCATCGGGCACGGTGCCGGCCATGGAAGGCACAAAGGCGAAATAGTTCGGCTGGTGCGGCGGCACCGGCGGCGCCGGCGGGGCCGGTGACGACAGCGTGGCATACAGCAGGCCGAGCGCGCCGGCCAAGGCGCCCAGGCGCCACAGTGTCGCGTGCGTGCCCATGGCCGCTCCTTATAGTCCGAGACCCTGGAGCCGGTTGGCCTGCTGGCGGAACACGCTCACCGGACTGGTCTCGAACAAATTCACGATGCCCACCATCTGGTTGACTTCATCGAGGTGGTTCATGGCATAGTCGTCGCGGATCACCCGGCCCAGGTGACTGGAGCAGCTGCTGACCAGGCCATCGTTTTTGGCGCCGTCGAAGGCGATCGCGGTGAGCGCGAGCACGGGATCGGACGGGTCGAATATATTGGTGTAGGGCTGGGCGCCGCTCCACGAAAAGTAGTGTACGCCGCCGCTCTGGTAGTCGCCCTCGCCGCAAGCGGAAGCGGGCAAGCCCTCGGGATGGCGCGCATTGAAGGCGGCCGTGCCAACGCTGCTTAGCGAGGTGGCGGCCGCGCGCGCGTCCCTGGGCAGGGTGTCGCCGCCGGCCAGGAAGTTGATCAAGCCGGCCACCGCGTTGGCCAGCGTGTAGCTCACGTCCGGCACCGCGCCGATCAGCACATCGGCCACCTTGGAACCCTTGTTCACACCGCCCACCGTGGTGACCGAGGCCACCAGGTCGGGCCGCACCGAGGCCACATAGCGGGCGGTGGGTCCGCCGTGGCTATGGCCGATCAAATTGACCTTGTCGGCGCCGCTGGCCGCCAGGATCTGACGCACCTGGGTCAGCAACTGCTCGCCGCGCATTTCGGTGCTGTTGGCGGCCGAGACGGTGGCGACATAGACGGTGGCGCCGCCGCTGCGCAAGGCCGAGGAAATACCGTAAAAATAGTCGAGCGGGCCCACGCTCTCGAAGCCGAACAGGCCGTGCACCAGAACGATGGGGTACTTGGTGTGGGTGTAGTCCGAAGCCCAGGCGGGCGCGGGCAGGGTGGTGAAGGTGAGCAGCAACAGGGTCAGGCAGGTCCACAAGCGATGCTTCATGGTGTCTCCATTGATTGGTGGGTCGAAGTGGCGCTGAAACAGGAGATGCCGGCCGCGGCCGCGCAGGTCCCGCAGACCGAAGCGCACCGGCGGTCTGCCCGACTGGGAAGTCGGATGGACCGCGCATTGCTTTCCGCTCTTGTTACAACATGGATCGACTGGCAAAAGATAAATAAAGCGAGCGCTCGGTATTTGGAATGTAGCACCGGCTTGTTGAAATAGCATGACGCGCCGCAACAACCGTTGCTGGCACGCGCCAGTATGGGAAATTGAGTTGTTTTCCTGAGCTATAATCGTTCCAGACATCAACTCTCAGCGCTGTACTTGCCAAAGGGAAATGCTCATGTCGCCGTCGTTGACCTTCGCCGAATTTGAACGCATCACTCCCCTTAACGGCGACAATGTGTGGGCCATCATTCTCGACCGCAACGCGGCGCGGATCGGCGTCAAGCGGCGCAAACCGGCGCTGGAAAACCTGCCTAAAATCTTTGACGCGACCTTCCGCCTGGCTAACGAGGTGGGCTTTCGCGCCATGAGCTTGCGCGACCTGTGCCGCGAGACGGGCTTGTCGATGGGTGGCTTGTACGGTTATATCGACAGCAAGGACCAGCTGGCGGAAATGATCGAAGACGTGGTCCGGCTGGCCGGCCAAGCCTTGCCGCGGCTGTTCGACGAGGCGATGCCGCCGTTGGCCAGGCTCGAAGGCGTGCTGCGGGCCTCGATCTATTTATCTGAAATTTTGCAACCCTGGTTTTATTTCGTGTACATGGATTCGCGCGTATTGGCGCCGGCGCAGCGCGCCGTGGCCAAGCAATCGGAGTGGTATGTGCAGAGTTTTATCGCCGGGATCATCGAGCAGCTGCCCCCGCGCGCCGGTGGCGACGCCACGCTGCTGGCGGCGCACTGCCTGGCCTTGTCGCAAGACTGGTATGTAAAGCGCTGGAAGTATCGCGCCGCCAAGGTGCCGGTGGACGACTTCGCCGACAGCGCGGTGCGCATGATGCGCGGCGCGCTGGCCGCTTAGCGCCGGACGCGGTGCCGGCGCCGGTCGGGTCGGCATGACGCGCTAGTTGGTCTCCAGCGGGGCCGGCTGCGGTGGCGCCAGGCGGGCAGGGGGCGCGGGCGGCGCCTCACCGGGCGTGGCCTCGCCGGGCGACGCATCACCCGGCGTTGCCGGCGCCTGATCCATGTCCAGCGTGCGTACCGCGCCATCGGCGAGGAATTCTTCGTACTGCCATTCTCCGCCAAGCTCGGTCAAGCCGGCCGGCGCCGCGCGCGCCAATTGCGGCAGCTTGGCCAGCGCCACTTTCATATAGTCGATCCAGATCGGCATGGCCAGCGTGGCGCCGAACTCGCGCCCACCCAGCGATTTCGGATCGTCATAGCCCATCCAGGCCACCGCGACCACACCGCCCGCGCCGCCGCCATAGCCGGCGAACCAGCCGTCCACGGCGTCGCTGGTGGTGCCGGTTTTGCCGGCGATGTCGGTCCGGTTCAGCCGCTGCGTCGCGGCGGCGGCGGTGCCGGTGCGGGTCACTTCGCGCAGCATGCCGTCCACCAAAAACGCGTTGCGCACATCAAGTACCCGTTCGCTTTCGCGGCCCGCTTGCGGGGTCTTGGTTTCGGATAGGAGCTTGCCGTCGCCGTCCTTGATGCTGGCGATCAGATAAGGCTGGAGCTGAAAGCCGCCATTGGCGAACACGGCGTAGGCGCCCACCAGCTGGGCCGGCGTGACCGAGCCGGTGCCCAAGGCCATGGTCAGATTGTTGGGCTGCTTGGCCGGGTCGAAACCGAATTTTTGCAGGTAATTGTGGGCATACCCCACGCCGACGGCGCGCAGCAGGCGCACCGAGGCCACGTTCTTCGACTGGGCCAGTGCCGCCCGCATGGTGATCGGGCCGTCGTACACGCCGTCGTCGTTTTGCGGTTTCCAGCTTTGGCCGCCGGCGTCGGCGCCGCCCAGTTCCAGCGGCACGTCGTTAATCAGCGTGGCCGGTGAAAAGCCTTTTTCCAGCGCCGACGAATAGATGAACGGCTTCATGGATGAACCGGGCTGGCGCCAAGCCTGCGTCACATGGTTGAACTGGGCCAGATTAAAGTCGAAGCCGCCCACCAGCGCATGGTAGGCGCCGCTGCCGGCGTCGATGGCCACAAAGGCCGCCGCCACTTGCGGCACCTGGGTGATGGCCCAGCCTTGTTTGGCGTCTTGCGTGATCCGCACCACGGCGCCGGGGCGCAGTTTAAGGCCGGCCTTGGCGTTTGCCGCCAGCGCCGGCGCGGCCAGGCGCAGCCCGGCGGCGCCGATCTCGATCTCGTCGCCGGCGCCCGTTTCCACCCGCACCCGCTTGCCCGATACCTGGATCACCACGGCGGCGATCAAGCCGTCGCTGCCCGGGCGTTTTTGCAGCGCCTCGTCGATCGCGTCGTCGCGCTCGCGCGGATCGGCCGGCAAGTCGATGAACGCTTCCGGACCGCGGTAACCGTGGCGCTGGTCGTAGGCCAGCACGTTGCGCCGCACCGCATCGTAGGCCGCGTCCTGGTCGGCCTTGAGAATGGTGGTGATGACGCTGATGCCCCGCGTGTAAGCGGCTTCCTTGTATTGGGCATACACGGCCTGGCGCGCCAGCTCGGCCACGTATTCGGCATGGGTGTCGAATTGCTGACCCTTGTTATTGATACGCAGCGGCGCCTCGAGCGCCTGCCGGTACTGCGCGTCGGTGATGTAACCGAGCTCGCGCAGGCGCCGCAGCACCACTTGCTGGCGCAGCTTGGCGCGTTTCGGATTGACGGCCGGATTGTGGCGCGCTGGATTTTGCGGCAGGCCGGCCAGCATGGCCAGTTCGGCGATCGAGAGCGCCTTGAGCGGTTTGCCGAAGTAGGTCCGGGCGGCGCTGGCGAATCCGAACGAGCGCTGGCCCAGATAAATCTGGTTCATATACAGCTCCAGGATCTGGTCCTTGCTCAACGCCGCCTCGATTTTATAGGCCAGCATCGCCTCGTTGGCCTTGCGCGACACCAGCTTGTCGCGGCTGAGAAAAAAATTGCGCGCCACTTGCATGGTGATGGTCGAAGCGCCTTGGCCGAAACCGCCGCCCAGATTCGACTTGGCCGCCCCCAGCACGCGGATATAGTCGATTCCGCCGTGCTCGTAAAAGCGGGTGTCCTCAATCGCCAGCAAAGCCTTTTTCATCATTTCCGGCATGTCGCCGATGGGCACGAAGTCGCGGTGCTCTTCGCCGAATTCGCCGATCAGCACATGGTCGGCGGTATAGACGCGCAAGGGGATCTTCGGTTTGTAGTCGGTGATGACGTCGAGCGCGGGCAAGTTGGGCGCCACGAACAACAACAGGTAGACCAGCACGCCGGCCAGGGCGGCCAGGGCGCAGGCGCCGGCGATGGCCAGACTCAGTAGAACGGTGCGGCGCGAGGGCCGTTGCAGGCGAGCGAAGCTAAATGCGGTCAAAGCGGAATTCTCATGGTGGCATGCGGGGCACGGTGGGCAATTATAGACGATGCCATTCAGGTCCCCGGCTGGCCGCCCGGGCCCGTTGAAAACGCTTTTCTTCGCCATCGGCTTGTGCCATAGTCGGGCGCCGGCCGTCCGTGGCGACGGCCCGCTTGCCGCCCGACTCGTTGTTCGACCTTGAAAGGCCGCTTCATGCCAAAAGATAGCCCTGCCGCCCAGCCGCGGCCTTACATTCCGGCCCAGGCCAGCTTGCCCGAACTGACGCCGCGCGCCTTGCTCATGGGCGTGATCCTGGGCATGGTGTTTGGCGCCTCGTCGCTGTATCTGGTGCTCAAGGTCGGGCTCACCGTGAGCGCTTCGATTCCGGTGGCGGTGATCGCCATCACCTTGTTCGGCCTGGCCAAAAAGGCCGGCGGCACCGATTCCACCATCCTGGAAAACAGCATCACCCAAACCGCCGGCTCGGCCGGCGAGTCGATCGCTTTCGGACTGGGCGTGACCATGCCGGCCATCCTGATCTTGGGCTTTGACCTGGAAATCTGGCGCGTCATGCTGGTCGGGATGCTGGGTGGCTTGCTGGGTATCTTGATGATGATCCCGATGCGCCGCACCATGATCGTCGACCAGCACCGCGAACTCACATTCCCCGAGGGGACGGCCTGCGCCGAGGTGCTCAAGGCGGCCGCCACCGACAGCTCGCGCATCGCCGCCGGCGAAAGCGTCCTGCGCGAGTCGGGTGCGGCCAAGGACGCCAGGCAGCGCGCCACCGTGATCTTCGGCGGCTTCGCCGTCGGCCTGCTGTATAAAACCTTGAACGTGTCGCTGCGGCTGTGGAAAGACACCCCTGGCGTGCAGTTCGGCGCGCCGCTCAAGGCCGGTTCGGTCGGCGCCGAGATCTCGCCCGAGCTGCTGGGGGTGGGCTACATCATCGGCCCGCGCATCGCCTCCACCATGGCGGCCGGCGGCGTGCTGTCCTACCTGCTGCTGATCCCGATGATCAAGTTTTTCGGCGATCCGCTCACCAGCGTGCTCGCACCCGGCACCAAACTGATCTCGGCGATGGGGCCGGACGATATCCGCAGCGCCTATGTGCTCTACATCGGGGCCGGCGCGGTGGCCGCCGGTGGCTTGATCAGTCTGGTGCGCTCGCTGCCCATGATCTGGCACAGCCTGGCCGCCGGCCTGGCCGGAATCGGCAAGGGCAGCCGGGCCGATGCCAGCCTGCGCACCGACCAGGATATCGACTTGAAATGGGTGCTGATCGGCTGCCTCGGCATCCTGGCCGTGATCACCTCCGCCGCGCCACTGCATATGAACCTGCTCGGCGCGGTGTTGATCCTGGTGTTCGGGTTTTTGTTTTCGACCGTGTCGTCGCGCTTGACGGGCGAGGTGGGCTCGTCTTCGAATCCGATTTCCGGCATGGCGGTGGCGACCCTGCTGTTTACCTGCCTGATTTTTCTGTTGCTGGGCTGGACCGGCGGTCCGTATTACGTCACCGCCTTGTCGGTGGGCGCCATCGTCTGCATCGCCGCCAGTAACGCCGGCACCACTTCGCAGGACTTGAAGACCGGCTACCTGGTCGGCTCCACCCCGCGCTTGCAGCAGTATGCGATTCTGGCCGGTTCGCTGTGCTCGGCCCTGATCCTGGGGCCGATCCTGCTCCAGCTGAACGACGCCAGCACGGTCTATGTGCCGGCGGCGCAGGTGGCGCCCGGCGTGCGCACCGATCCGGCAATGCTCAATGTGACGGCCCGGCTGCAAGGTCCGCAAGCGGCGGCCGACCAACGCGTCTATAAGGTGTGGCAAAAAACCGATACCGTGGGCGGCCCGGCCGGCAAATACCTGGTCGGCGACGACGGCCAATTGGCTTACCTGGTCGATCCCGGCATTAACGGCGCCTACCACCAGCGTCCGGACGGCTCCGAGGTGAAAAAATACGACGCACCCAAGGCGGTGTTGATGTCCTACATTATCAAGGGAATTCTGGATCGTCAGCTGCCATGGTCGCTGGTGCTGTTCGGCGTGATGATCGCCGTGGTGCTCGAAATGGCCGGCGTTGCCTCGCTCGCGTTTTCGGTGGGCGTATACCTGCCGCTGCCGTCGACCTTGCCGATCGCGGTGGGCGGCGCGCTGCGCTGGCTGGCCGACCGGCGTCACAACCAGCTGCCCCACAACCTGTCGTTGAGCGAAGAAGAGAAGCAGTCGGCCGGCGACCGCAGCGCGGGCGTGCTGCTGGCCTCCGGCTATATCGCCGGTGGCGCGCTGGCCGGCATCGTGATCGCCATCACCGCCGGGGTGATGACCGATTTCGATCAAGCGGTGGCCAATTGGGCCGAACATGCCAATCCGTTTTACCAAGGCCCGTACGCCGACGCTTGGTCGCTGCTGCCCTATGCGCTTCTGATGGCGTTGCTGTACTGGGTGGCGCGCGCCGGCCAGGCAAACCCGGACGCGCCGTCAGCTTAACAGGACGAAGGCGCTGCTCAGTATGAATCCCAGGCCGCGCAATTTGTGCACGGCCAGCGGACCGATCCGGTTGCCGGTGTAGAGCGGGGCGCGCCGAGCGGGGCGCGCCGAGCGGGGCGCGCCTTGTGAGCACCAGGGTGACCAGATAAAGCAGGCTGAGCGCTTCATACACAGCGCCCAGCGATTAAAAATCGCCCAGCGACGCGCTTGCCTTCGGTCCGGTAAAAAGCGGGAAAAACGCGGCGAAAAACAGCGCCGGGGCCTGCTTGCTTAGCCTGAGCAGCAGCGCGTTGGCGAATTCGTCGCGCGCCGGGCGGCGTGGGGTGGGCGGCGGCGCCTGGTCCACCGTGGGCGGGGAGTGATAGTATGCCAGGCCCAGGTAGAGCAAGGCGAGCCCGCCGAAGCCTTCGATCACTTGCAGCAGGATCGGCCAGTGCGCGCGCAATGCGGCTAAGGCCGGTCCGGTCAGGCCGATCCACACCAGATCGGCGGTCACCATGCCGCCGGCCGCGATCAACCCTTTGCGCGGCGCCAGGCCGGCGCGCTCACCCACCGTTACGGTGGCCTGCCCGGGCAGCGCGATCATCAAGGCGGCGGCCGGCAAAAACATGGCCAGGTGCGCGATTGCAGTCATGATCATTCTCCTTTCAATACAGCGATAAGCAAGATATAAGAAAACTTGGTCATTGCTGTCCGATGAGGCAGCCTTTGAGGAGTTTGTCGGGCTTGATCGACTTCGATAGCGCGGCGCGCTGGAGCAGCTTCAAATTGGCCGCACAGGAGTTGCACAAGACAGCGGCCGCGGTCAGCCAGCAGATCAAACAGCTCGAACAAGAGCTGGGATTTGCCTTGTTTATCCGTTATCCGCGCCGTATCGCGCTGACCGAAAAAGGCGAAGAACTGGCGGTGACGGTGGCGCGCACCCTGGCCGACTTGCGCGCCAAGGTGGCAGGCCTGCGCGATGGCGATGAAGAGCGCATCTTGCGCATCTCCACCACCCATTCTTTCGCCATCAAATGTCTGGTGCCGCGCATGGGCGGCTTCACCCGCCTGTATCCCGAGCTCGACGTTCGGCTCGACGTGGGCGACCATAAGGTCAATCTGGATGACGACAGCACCGACGTGGCGATACGCTACAACCGCAAGAAGGCCGAGATGAGCAAGGTGCGGCGTTTTCATGCGTGGTTGCGCGACGAGATGGCGCAGTTGCAAGCGAGCGGCGCGGCGGGCGACGCCGGCCCCGCCGACCCATGAAAAACGGCGGCCCGCGGGCCGCCGTCGCAAACAGGGATGGCCCGGTTACTTCACGCCATGCATGAGCTTATTGATCAGCGGCGCGATCAGAAACAACAGCACGCCGGCGCCCATCAGCGAATAGAAGCCCACGCTGTAGCCATCCAGCGCCGATTGCACCGACATTCCGGTTTCTCCGCTGACATAGCTGGCGAAGATGCCCGATAGATTGTTGCCTATGCCGGTGGACAGGAACCAGCCGCCCATGCCTAGCCCGACCAGGCGGGCCGGCGCCAGCTTGGTGACCATCGACAGCCCGATCGGCGACAGGCACAGCTCGCCGATCGACTGGATCATATACACCATGAACAGGGTCCAGAACGGAATCTTGCCGCTGGCGTCAACCAGTTGCGAGAGCGCATACATGAGCAGACCGAAGGCCAGACCGTTGCCAATCAGGCCCAGGCCGAACTTGCGCGGAATCGAGGGATTGCGGTTGCGCCGGCCCAGCATGACCCAGATCGCCGCCATCAGCGGGGCGCAGGCGATGATGCCGATCGAATTGACGCTCTGGAACCAGGCGGTGGGCACGTCGAAGCCGCCCACATTGCGCTGCACGATCTTGTCGGCCAAGAAAGTGAACGAACTGCCGGCTTGTTCGAAAAACATCCAGAACAGGATGTTGAAGGCGAAGATCAGCAGCATGGCGATCACTCTGTCGCGCGCCACCTTGCCATTCTTGATGCCTTCGATCATCAGCACGATGGCCAAGCCGATAAACAGCACGCTTAACACGGCTTGCAGCGTTTGCGCGCCGGTCGCCAGCAACAGATACACCGCGGGAATGGCGCACACGGCGCCGAGCGCCACGTACAGCAACGGCGCCAAGCCGCGCGCCTCGGGCGACGGCGCCCCAATGCCCTGGAGCACCCGGCGGCCGATGGCGAACCACACCAGGCTGATCAGCATGCCGATGCCGGACGCGATAAACACGACCTTGTAGGCGGGCATGCCAGCGCTGCCAAACACCTGTTCGGCCAGCAATTGGGTAAAGATCGGCGACAGAAACGCGCCGGCGTTGATGCCCATGTAAAAAATGGTGAAACCGCTGTCGCGCCGGGTGTCGGCGATGGCGTACAGCTTGCCCACCATGGCCGAAATATTTGGCTTGAACATGCCGTTGCCGACCACGATGGTGGCCAGGCCGAATTCGAACACCTTCAGTTGCGGCACGGCGATGGCAAACAAGCCGATCGACATGAACGCGGCCCCTAGCAAAATGGCGCGCTGGTAGCCGATGACGCGGTCGGCTACATAGCCGCCGAACAGCGAGCCGGCATACACCAGCGCCAGATAGGAGCCATAGGTCAGGTTGGCGGCCGCCTCGCCGGTCGGACTGCCTTTGTGAAACTGGTCCACAATATATAAGACCAAGGCCCAGCGTATGCCGTAGAACGCGAAGCGCTCCCAAAACTCGGCCATGAACAACATCCACAATGGGGCAGGATGGCCCATAATCTGCTTGAACTCGGGAATTTTTGGTTCCGTGTTCAGTATCGTCGCACCGCTCATGCGGTTTCTCCCGAAAAATCGTGATGGTTTATGCAAGGGACGGATAGCGGGCGGGGGCGGGCTGGGTCGCAGCCTTGTTACCGTCCGGCAAATCCACTAGGCTGGCATTTTAATCCACAAACTAGTGCGTAAGCACATTTCAAATTCTAATTTGGCAACAATATAGCAAAGCAGCATGTCGACATGGCCCGCGCGCCGCGGCGTCTGTGGCGCACGCGGCGCCAAACTCCGGCCCGGACCGGCGCGACTTGTCGTATATTGGCAATGCCATCTCATTAGCAATACGTACTTTAAAGGACTTTCGCACCATGGAACATGACGTTGTCGATACCCTGATTTCGCCCGAAGGCCAGCTTGAAGTGTTGTCGAAGGCGGAAGTAAACCAGCTGCTCGACACCAGCCAGGGCGGGCTTTACAATATTTTCCGCAACTGCGCCTTGGCGGTGCTCAATTGCGGCAGCACCATCGACGATGGCAAGGAATTGCTGGAGCGTTACGCATCTTTCGAGATCAGCATCATCCAGCGCGAGCGCGGCATCAAGCTCGACATCAAAGGCGCGCCCGCCATCGCTTTTGTCGACGGCAAGATGATCAAGGGCATCCACGAGCACTTGTTCGCCGTGCTGCGTGACATCATCTTTTCGAGCAACGAGGTGACCGACAATCCCCAGTTCGACTTGAACACCACCGAAGGCATCACCGACGGCGTGTTTCACATTTTGCGCAACGCCAATGTGCTCAAGACCCAGCTCAATCCGAATCTGGTGGTGTGCTGGGGCGGCCATTCGATCAATCGGGCCGAATACAATTACTCGAAGGAAGTCGGGTATCAGATGGGCTTGCGCGGCCTCGATATCTGCACCGGCTGCGGACCGGGCGCCATGAAGGGGCCGATGAAGGGCGCCACCATCGGCCACGCCAAGCAGCGTTTGCATAACGGGCGGTATTTGGGTATTTCCGAGCCGGGCATCATCGCGGCCGAATCGCCCAATCCCATCGTCAATGCGCTGGTGATCATGCCCGACATCGAAAAGCGCCTGGAAGCGTTCGTGCGTACCGGCCACGGCATCGTGGTGTTTCCCGGCGGCGCGGGCACGGCAGAGGAAATTTTGTATATTCTGGGTATTTTGCTGCACCCGGATAACGCCGAGCTGCCGTTCCCGCTCATTTTCACGGGACCGGAAACCTCGCGCGACTATTTTGTGCAGATCAACCAGTTCATCAGCGACACGCTGGGGCCGGAAGCCCAGCAGCGCTACCAGATCATCATCGACGATCCGGAATTGGTGGCGCGTGAAATGCAGGAGGGGATCAAGCGGGTGCGCGAATTCCGCAAGACGCGCAGCGACGCCTATTATTACAACTGGCTGCTGAAAATCGATCACGAGTTTCAACAACCGTTCGTGCCCACCCACGACAACATGCGCAATTTACGGCTGCACAAAAAGCAGGCGACCCACCTGCTGGCCGCCAATCTGCGGCGCGCGTTTTCCGGCATCGTGGCCGGTAATGTGAAGGACGAAGGGATCCGCGCCATCGAAAAGCACGGCCATTTCGAGATTTATGGCGATCCGGAGATCATGGCGCCGATGGATGCCTTGCTGGCGTCCTTCGTGGCTCAGCATCGGATGAAGCTGGCGGGGAAAAGCTATACCCCTTGTTATCGCGTGATTCAGTAAGGGCAGGGCGCCATTGCGCTTGGCCTCAAACCGGGGCGAGTGGCATGCCAGTGCGCCAGTCGCGCGGTTCCACTTGGCGGCGGCGGAAACGGCGTCACCAAGGTGTGGTTTTTCCCTATCTTTCGCGTTGAACGTGTTTGATACTTAAAAAAGGGACGCGGCGCGTCCCTTGGTCATCTAAGCGAGACGGCCCTATTCTTCCCGGCGCAGATGGGGGAACAGCAGCACGTCGCGGATGTTGGACGAATCGGTGATGATCATGATCAGCCGGTCGATGCCGATGCCGCAACCGCCGGCCGGCGGCATGCCGTATTCGAGCGCCCGGATATAGTCGGCGTCGTAGTACATCGCCTCGTCGTCGCCGGCTTCCTTGGCCGCCACCTGGGCCAGGAAACGGGCCGACTGGTCTTCCGCGTCGTTGAGCTCCGAGAAGCCGTTGGCGATCTCGCGTCCGACCATGAACAGCTCGAAGCGCTCGGTGATGCCGGGCGCGGTGTCGGAGGCGCGCGCCAGAGGCGATACTTCGGCCGGATAATCGATGATGAAGGTCGGCTCCCACAGCTGGGCTTCCGCGGTTTCTTCGAACAGTGCCAGTTGCAGCGCGCCCAGACCGGCGGTGGCGAACGGTTTGACGCCGAACTTGAGCAGTTCGGTTTTGATGAAGGTGGCGTCAGCCAGCTGTTCGGCGCTGTAATGCGGCGCGAATTTATTGATCGCTTCGACGATGGTGAGGCGGTGGAAGGGCTTGGCCAGATCGAGTTCGCGCCCGCCGTAAGTCAGCGTGGCGGTGCCGTGGGCGTCGATGGCGGCCTGGCGGATCACCGCTTCGGTAAAGCTCATCATCCAATGGTAATCGGTGTAGGCCGCGTAGAATTCCATCATCGTGAATTCCGGATTGTGACGGATCGACACGCCTTCGTTACGGAAGTTACGGTTGATCTCGAACACGCGGTCGAAGCCGCCCACCACCAGGCGCTTGAGATACAGCTCGGGCGCGATTCGCAGGAACATCTGCATGTCGAGCGCGTTGTGGTGAGTGATGAAAGGCTTGGCCGCCGCGCCGCCTGGAATGGTGTGCAGCATCGGCGTTTCCACTTCCATGAACTCGTTCTTTTCCATGAAGCGGCGGATCGACGCGATGGCGGCGGTGCGCGCCTTGAAGGTGCGGCGCGTTTCCTCGTTCATGATCAGGTCCACGTAGCGCTGGCGGTACTTGGTTTCCTGATCGGCCAGACCGTGGAATTTGTCCGGCAGCGGGCGCAGCGACTTGGTGATCAGGCGCAGCCCGCTCGCCTTGATGGTCAGCTCGTCGGTCTTGGTCTTGAACAGGGTGCCGCTCACGCCCAGGATATCGCCCAAGTCGTAATGATGCAGCGCTTCCATGGCCGCTTCGCCGGTTTTGTCGAGCGTGACGTAGATCTGGATGCGGCCATCGGCGCGGGCGCCGGAAGCATCCTGCAAGGTGGCGAAGGCGGCTTTTTTGCCGGCTTCACGCTTGAGCATCATGCGCCCGGCCAGCACCACCGTCACCGGTTCGGCTTCCAGTTCCTCGCGCGTTTTGGCGCCATATTGCAGGTGCAGGTCGGCCGCCTTGTGCTCGGGGCGGAAATCGTTCGGAAACGCCACGCCCTGGGCGCGGATGGCGGCCAGCTTGGCGCGCCGCTCGGCGATGATCTTGTTCTCGTCGGGCGCGGCCGCTTGTTCTTGAATATCCGTGGTCATGTGGTTTCTGTCTTTGCTCATTAATTGGATGCCGCCGCCATCGGCGCGCTGGCAAACAGGGTGTCGATCGACAGCTCGCTGAAGTCTTTGGCGATGCAGATGACGTTGTCGAATTCGGCGAAAGCCTCGGCCGGCAGGGTGGTGGTCAGCACCACCGCGCGCATGCCGGCGCGGCGGGCCGCCTCCACGCCCAGCGGCGCGTCCTCGAACACGATGCAGTCGCACGCCAGCGCGCCGGCGCGTTCGGCGCCCATCAGGAACACGTCCGGGTGGGGTTTGCCGCGCGCCACGTCGGCCGCGCCCACGATGGCGTCGAAATGACGGCGCAAATCGAGCCCGTCGAGCGTGAAGGTGATGTTCTGGGTCGGCGCGGCCGTGCCCACCACCAGCGCCACGCCGTCTGCGCGGGCGCGCGTGACGAGCGCCTCGAAGCCGGCCAGCGCCGCCAGGTGCGGGCCGTACAGCTCGCGGTAGACCGACTCCTTCTCATCGATCAGGGCCAGGTGTTCGGCCTCGCTGAAACCATCGCCCAGATAGGAGCGGATGATTTCCTGGCCCTGGCGGCCGGCGGTGGCGCGGAAAAATTCGTCCTCATCGAGCACGTGGCCGCGGCGCTCGAAAAACGTGACCCACGACTTGGTGTGGAAGGCCATGTTGTCGACGATGGTGCCGTCCATGTCGAAAATGAAGGCGCGCTTGGTGCCGCCGACCGGTTTGGTCATGGTGCTGGTCATCGATTACACGCCTTGTTTGAGAGAAGCGGAGATAAATTCGTCGAGATCGCCATCGAGCACGCCCTTGGTGTTACCGGTCTCGAAGCCGGTGCGCAAATCCTTGATGCGCGACTGATCGAGCACGTAAGAGCGGATCTGGTGGCCCCAGCCGACGTCGGTCTTCGAGTCTTCCAGCTTCTGCTGCTCGCTCATGCGCTTGCGCAGTTCGTGCTCGTACAGGCGCGACTTGAGCATCTCCATCGCCTCGGCGCGGTTGCGATGCTGGCTGCGGTCGTTCTGGCACTGCACCACGATGCCGGTCGGGGCATGCGTCATGCGCACGGCCGAATCGGTCTTGTTGATATGCTGGCCGCCGGCGCCCGAGGCGCGGTAGGTGTCGACCCGGATATCGGCCGGGTTGATGTCGATCTGGATCGAGTCGTCCACTTCCGGATACACGAACAGGCTGGTAAACGAGGTGTGGCGGCCGTTGGCCGAATCGAAGGGCGATTTGCGCACCAGGCGGTGCACGCCGGTTTCGGTGCGCAGAAAACCGTAGGCATGGTCGCCCTCGACCTTCAAAGTGGCGGTTTTGATGCCGGCCACCTCGCCCTCGGACTGCTCCAGGATCTCGACCTGGAAGCCCTTGCGCTCGCAATAGCGCAGGTACTGGCGCAGCAGCATGGAGGCCCAGTCCTGGGCTTCGGTGCCGCCGGCGCCGGCCTGGATGTCGATGAAGCAGTTGTTCGGGTCCATCGGATTGTTGAACATCCGGCGAAATTCCATGCCTTCGATGATGCGGCCGATGCCGTCGACGTCGACGATGATCGCTTCGAGCGTCTCCTCGTCCTGCTCCTCGCGCGCCATGGCGAACAGGTCGCCGGTGTCGCGCAGGTCGGCGTCGGCCTTGGTCAGCGCGAACACGATCGCCTCCAGCGCCTTTTTCTCCTTGCCCAGATCCTGGGCCCGTTTCGGATCGTTCCAGACGGTCGGATCTTCTAATTCTTCGTTG
This sequence comes from Pseudomonadota bacterium, assembly GCA_040385995.1. Classification (GTDB taxonomy): domain Bacteria; phylum Pseudomonadota; class Gammaproteobacteria; order Burkholderiales; family Burkholderiaceae_D; genus Janthinobacterium. Next base: position 231,764 of record JAZKGI010000005.1, on the reverse strand, counting down.
ACTTGTTCGAGCTTCTCTGACTTTTTATCGAAGTCAAAGATACCTCCGAAGTTCGGCTTCGCGGGTCGTCAGATCGGCGAGCAGGGCGGAGAGGGAATTGATGCGTTCAGCTTCCATGATGTTTTAGTCTTCTATGGTGAAATCAAACCTTCGATTATACGCCAGGCGCGCGCCGTCCTGCGGCACTCGCGTATTTATCGGAACCAGCGGCAGCGTTAGTGCACGCTGCCTTTGTCTTGCTGCACCAAAATGAAGGGACTGACCACCACCGCCCACAAGGCGCTATCGGTCGCCAGCCAGGTTTGCGCCTGCTCGTCGCTCACCTTGGCCACTTGTCCGGCGCCCATCCAGGCGGCGATGCTGGCCTTGTCGTCGTGCGACACGCGCAGCGCCACGTCCACCAGATCGAGCTCGTTGGCGACGAATACCATGTTGCCGGAGGCGAAGTATTTGAGCAGCTCGCTCCACGCCAGGCGCGCCGTTTCGCGGTTGATTTTGATGCGGAGTTCGTGGTCGTTTTCGGGGTTGGTGTGCATGCGGGGGCTCAATTGCGGGAAATAAAAAGGCGCGTCAAATGCTGTCGATCTGCGGCTTGGGGCTGCCGCTCCAGGTCAGGCGATAGGCGCCGGCCTTGCGCACGTTGCCCACCAGGGCGGGGCGAAAACAGGCCAGGTTAACCCCGCCGATCCGGCGCACGCTGGGGAAAATCACGCCCATGGAGCCGCCCTCGAGCAGGCGGCTGGCCAGCTGCTGCGAGTCGATGTAGCTGCCCGGGTCCAGGCAGTGCTGGTAGTCGGCCTGGTCGCGCAGGTCGTGAAAGCCGGCGGTGAAATCGGCCAGCAGGGCGCGATAGGTGACGCTGTCGTCGAAACGGTCGATTTCCTGATATTCCACGGTCTTGTGGAAGGCGATTTCGGCCAGCGCGGTGGCGGTGTCGAAGGCGCAGTACCAGGCGCCGCGCTCGCCGTCGTTGAAGCGGCTGCCCTCGGGACGGGCGTAGGTGAAGGCGGCGTTGATGATGCGAAAATTGGGCACCCCGAACACCAGCTCGTCGACCCCGATGCCGGGCGCGCCGCCATACTCGGCCAGCAGACGCTCATTGGTGGCGTTGTCGAGCTCGAACAAGTCGCGCAGGTGGGCGTTGTCCTCGGCCAGCGGGCTGAGGACGGAGTCTTCCATGTCGGCGAATCGCGAAGGAATCAGACGGCAAGTGTCAAACTGGCGCAGCGTGGTGAGAGGGGGCGAGTGGGGCGTCAGGCTGACTGCCAAGATTACAATCCTCCGCGCCGCGCGTCGAGCAGCTTGCGCACCGTTTGCATGGCCAGCAAGCCGCCGGCCAGCATGTGCGCCAGCGGCGTGCGGCCGCCGAAGATCTGGTTTTTATTGGGCAGGGTGACCCATTCGTCGGCCAGCTTGTCGCCGTATAGAATATGCAGGGCCTTGTAGATGCCGAGCAGGTAGGAAATGCGCGTGATGCGGTCCACTTCCAGCACCCGGTCGGGATGTTTCTTCCATTCGTAAAACGAACTGCTGGAAATGCCGCCCAGCAGTTCGCGCGCGTCTTCCTCGCGCAACTTCCAGGCCGCCGCCAACTTGAAAAAGCCCATCAGTGCCGATTTCGACAAACGTTCCCGCTCCGGCTTGGCGTTCAAGTCGATCAACGGCGTCGGCTCGAAACGGCTCTTCGGATAGGCGTAGGCTAAATTCATAGTATCTCCGGTAATGGACACTTTATACTCCACTTTAGGACTCTTTGCAAGGACCGTCCCGAATTGGGCCGTAACATGAGCAAATCTACCCTATTTGTTGCCTTGCTGCACGGAGAGATGCTATTTATTGTTGGATCGTGCCGACGCCCGAAGAGTTCATTGGCCGCCGCGGCCAGGAAAGGCCAGCGCCGGCCGGCGCCGGTCAGGTCCGCTCAGGCCGGTTCGGCGTGCTCGACCATCAGCTGCACCCTGGTATTGCCGTTGTATTCATTGGCGTCCAGCCGGAACGCCACCCGCGCCCGCTCGCCCACGGCGTCGGTGTGGCCGAACCAGATCGCGTCGAAACGGGTGCCGTTCTTTTCCAGCAACAGCTTGAGATGGCGTTCCTTCAAGATGCGCTGACTAATGACGCGAAATACGTCGCAAAACACGGGCGGGGCGAAGCCCTGGCCCCACACTTGACCATCCATCAGCGCGATGAACTGGGTGGTGTAGTAGGCCTCTTCCAGCGGGCCATCGGTTTCGATCACCCGTTCGAGCTGCTGGGCGCTCAGCCAGGAGCGGCCGACCGCCTCGAACGCGGCTGAAAACGCGGTGAAGGCGTCGGCCCGGATGGTCAGGCCGGCCGCCATCGCGTGGCCGCCGAATTTGTCGATCAGGGTGGGGGCCCGTTTGGACACCAAATCGAGCGCGTCGCGCAAGTGAAAGCCCGGAATCGAGCGGCCCGAGCCTTTGATCCAGCCGGGCGCGCCGGGCGCGAACGTAATGGTGGGGCGGAAGAATTTTTCCTTCAGGCGGGATGCGACGATGCCGATCACGCCCTGATGCCAGGAATCGTCGAACACGCTGATGGTGCTGCTGTCGGCCGGCTCGAACCGGTCCAGGTGGAGCAGGGCGGTGTCTTGCATCTCGGCTTCGATCTCGCGCCGCTTCAAGTTGATCTCGTTGAGCTGCTGGGCCAGCGCCCAGGCGCGCCCCTCGTCGTCGGTGATCAGGCACTCGATCCCGAGCGACATGTCTTGCAGGCGGCCGGCCGCGTTCAGGCGCGGCCCCAGCGCGAAACCGAGGTCGAACGGGGTGGCGCCGCGCGCCTCGCGCCCGGCCACCCGGAACAGGGCGGCCACGCCGGCGTGCATGCGGCCGGCGCGCATGCGCTTTAAGCCTTGCGCCACCAAAATCCGGTTGTTCGAGTCGAGCCGCACCACGTCGGCCACCGTGCCCAGGGCCACCAGGTCGAGCAAGTGATCGAGCTTGGGCTGATTTTGGGCGTCGAACACGCCGCGTCGGCGCAATTCGGCGCGCAGCGCCAGCAGCACGTAAAACACCACCCCCACCCCGGCCAGGTGCTTGCTGGGAAAGCCGCAATCGGGCTGGTTCGGGTTGACGATCACGCGCGCGTCCGGCAGGGTGTCGGCCGGCAGATGGTGATCGGTCACCACCACCTCGATGCCGCGCCGGTTGGCCTCGGCCACGCCGTCGATGCTGGCAATGCCGTTGTCGACCGTGATGATGATGTCGGGCGATTTTTCGCGCGCCGTCAGGGCCACGATTTCCGGGGTCAGGCCATAGCCGTACTCGAAACGGTTGGGCACGATGAAGTCGACCGCGGCACCCATCGCGCGCAGACCGCGCAGCGCCACGGCGCAAGCGGTGGCGCCGTCGCAGTCGTAGTCGGCCACGATCACTAAGCGCTTGCCGGCGGCGATGGCGTCGGCCAGGAACACGGCGGCGATATTAATATGCAGCAGGCCCGATGGCGGGATCAGCGAGGCCAGTTCGCTCGACAGTTCCTTGGCGTCGGTCAGGCCGCGCGCCGCGTACAGGCGCGCCAGCACCGGGTGCACGCCGCCCTGGCGCAGCAGTTCGGAGGCGCGCAGGGGATAGCTGCGGGTGGCGATACGGGTCATGTGGCTAATTTCTTCAAGGTCGGCTTGCGCCAGAATGCGCGTTGCGCGTTGCGGCTGGTGCCGAATTGGGCGTAGGCGTCGCGGTGACTGAGCACCAGCTCGAGTTGACCGAGCCGGCCTTCCTTGAGCGCGGCCAGCAGCGGCGCGAAGCAGTGCCGCTCGAGCTGCTGCATGTGCAGCAGCCAGTTCGACCAGTCGGCGCCCATGGCCGGGCCGATCAGGCGCCCGTCCACCAGCAGCGCGCGCGCCTGCGGTTGCGACAGCAGCGTGGCGCAGGCATCGTCATCGAGGCGGCGCCCCGGCTCGGTCAATCCGGCCATCCAGGGCGGCGCGTGCGCCACGAACAGGGGCGCCGCCGGCGACGTCGGCGCCGGCGCCGGCGCGCCGGCCCATAACCAGAAGGCGTTGACGGGCGCCTGGCCGCGCTCTTGACGGGCCAGATTGACCGGATGCTCGTGCCACAGCATCTGGACCTCGTTTTGCAGTTTGCGCGAAGCCAGCGCGCTGGTCCCTTCCGGCATCCAGGCGTTCAGGTTTTGGCCGGTGGCGGCGTCCGGCGAGGCGCAGCGCAGCGCGGCCCAGTCGTCGGCGCGCATGAACCAGGTGTGCGGGTCGCCATAGTGCAGCGGTTTGCCGATTTCGTCGAAGTAGGGCTTGGCCGCCTCGAACAGGGCGCGCGACTCGGCGTCGTCGAGCGCGAGCTGGCGCGGGTCGGTCAGCAGCAGATGGTTGCGCGCGATTTGCACATGCACCGGATGGACCAGGAACCAGCAGCCCGGCTCCGGCCGTTGGCCATGGCCACGCAGTACGGCGGCGGCCAAGCCGGCCCCGGGGTCGGCGCCGTCCGGGGCGCCGGCCAGACCCAGGGCGTGCGCCAGCCACGCCTCGTGTGGCAGCAGGCGGCTGGCGTTATCGAAATCGGTGCGGCGCCCATGGCGGCTGCGCGTGAGCAGCGCGGCCAGGGCGGGCGCCTGCATGGCGCGGACAATATCGGAGGCGAGCTCGGGTGGGGGAAGGGCGAACGGCAATACGACAGTGAGATGATCCATGCCGCGATTGTAGGCCATTGCTCGGCGTAACGGCAATCCCGCTGCGGCGCACCCGCCGCGCCCGATGCGTGCGGCCTTGGGTATGGCTGGCTAAGCGCAGGTTAAGCGCAGGCTAAGCGCAGGCTAAGCGCAGGTGGCGGCGGTGGTGTTGCCGCCGACTCTAATTTTCGGCCCCGGGCTGCTGGCGGTCGCCTGTTCGTAAATCAGGAAGCAATCGATCGCCTTCGCCGTGCCGGCGATGTTGTTTGGCACAATCGACATCGAGCCGCCATACACATTCGGGGTGGTCGCGGTCGGACCCGATACCTGGGTGTAGATGGTGTAGTCGGCCGCCAGACCGGCCGCGTTCGCGGTGGCCTGGTTTGCCGCCGGATAGCCGTACACCAGCGTCACCGTCCCATCCTCCACGGTTTGGGTGGACAGGTTATTGATCACGTATTTGCCATGCAACAAGCTCGACACCGAGCTCAACGCGCCGCGCGCGGCGTTTAACGACGCATACCGCGCGTCGCCCGACATCGAAACGAATTTGGGCAGCGCGGTGGCGGCCAGTATGCCCAGGATCACGATCACCGCAATCAATTCCACCAGCGTAAAGCCGGTTTGCCTGACGGGACGCAAGGGGCCGGTGCGGGTCGCGTTCATACATCCTTGTTGGGTCGGGAGCGGTTGTCGTAAATAATTTCCATAGGGAACTAATGTTACACCGAAAGCATGGCGTGGTCCAGCGCTGTGGCGCGCGCGCCACGCGCCGCAGGCGCAGGCGAGGGCCTTGGCGGCCACGGCGCGCGCATGGATGAAATGTGATTTATATGGCACACTGCGGGCTCACCGCCCTTTCCCCGCTGGAGCTCATGAGTATCGTTAAGAATTTGCCCTTCGAATGGCTGGTTGGGCTGCGCTATACGCGCGCCGGCCGGCGCAGTGGCCGCAACAGTTTTATTTCCTTCATTTCGCTCATTTCCATGGCTGGCATCGGCCTCGGGGTGGCGGCCCTGATCGTGGTGCTGTCGGTGATGAACGGGTTTCAAAAAGAAGTCACCGACCGCATGCTGTCGGTGCTGGCCCACGTTGAAATCTTCGATGCCGGCGGCAGCATGGTCAACTGGCAGGCGATGGCACGCGACGCGTTCAAGAACCCGCAAGTGCGAGGCGCCGCGCCGTTCGTGGAAACCCAGGGCATGCTGCTGCGCGACGACGTGCTGCGCCCCTCGATCATCCGTGGCGTGCTGCCGGAACAGGAGCCCAAGGTGTCGGACGTGGCGGCCCAGGTCAAGCACGGCAATTTTAACGAGCTCAAGGCGGGCGCTTTTAACATCGTGCTCGGCATCGAGCTGGCGCGCGCGCTGCGTGTCAATCTGGGCGAGAAAGTCACGCTGGCCCTGGCGCAGGGCCAGGTGACCCCGGCCGGCGTGCTGCCGCGTCTGCGTTCGTTTACCGTGGTCGGCATCTTCGAGGCCGGCCATAACGAGTTCGATTCGGCGCTCGCTTTCATCCACTTGACCGACGCCGAGCGCCTGCTGCGCCTGGAAGGGCCGTCCGGTCTGCGCCTGCGCCTGCATGATATGCATCAGGCGCCCCAGGTGGCGCTCGAACTGAAGGCATCGATGCCGGGCGACGTGTTCGTGCGCGACTGGTCCAAACTGAACGCCAACTGGTTCGCCGCCGTGCAAACCGAAAAACGCATGATGTTCATCATCCTGACCTTGATCATCGCGGTGGCGGCCTTCAACCTGGTCTCGACCCTGGTCATGACCGTGACCGACAAGCAGGCCGACATCGCCATCTTGCGCACCCTGGGCGCCGCGCCCGGTTCGATCATGAAAATTTTCATGATCCAGGGCGCGCTGGTGGGCATTCTGGGCACCGCCCTGGGCGCGGCCGGCGGCGTGCTGGTGGCGCTCAATGTCGACGTCATCGTGCCGTTCATCGAACATCTGCTGGGCGTGCAATTTCTGTCGAAGGATATTTACTATATCAGTTCGGTGCCCTCCGATTTGCGCTGGCCGGACGTGGGCAAGATCGGCGTGCTGGCCGTGATCCTGGCCTTCCTGGCCACCATTTATCCTAGCTGGTGGGCCGCCCGCGTGAAACCTGCCGAGGCACTGCGTTATGAATAACACCGATACCACGCCCGCCGCCATGGCGCCGGCCGGCGCCGCCTCGCACGCCTCGGCGGTGCTGTCTTGCCGCGGCCTTGGCAAAACCTTCACCCAGGGCGACTACTCGGTCAAGGTCTTGGCCGGCATCGATATCGACGTGCGGCGCGGCGAACGGGTCGCCATCGTGGGCGCTTCCGGCTCCGGCAAGTCGACCCTGCTGCATCTGCTGGGCGGGCTCGATACCCCCACCACCGGCAGCGTCACCCTGCTGGGCAACGACTTCGCCACCCTGAGCGAAAAAAAGCGTGGCGACTTGCGCAACCAGTCGCTCGGATTCGTCTATCAATTCCATCACCTGCTGCCGGAGTTCTCGGCGCTCGACAACGTGGCCATGCCGCTCATGATACGGCGCGTGAAGCGGGCCGCCGCCCATGAGCAGGCGCAGGCCATTCTGGCGCGCGTGAACCTGGCGCAGCGCGTCATTCACGTGCCGGGCGAATTGTCGGGCGGGGAGCGCCAACGGGTGGCTTTGGCGCGCGCGCTGGTCACCCAGCCGGCTTGCGTGCTGGCCGACGAGCCGACCGGTAACCTGGACCATTCCACCGCGGAGCAGATTTTCGATCTGATGCTCGAGTTGTCGCGCACCCTGGGCACCGCCTTCATCATCGTCACCCACGATATCGAACTGGCCAAGCGTTGCGACCGGGTGCTGCGCCTGACCGATCAGGGGTTGCAGCCGTATCGGGACTGACATGTGGATCGACACCCATTGCCATCTCGACGCGCACGAATTCGGCGCCGAATCGGGCGCGCTGGCGGCGCGCGCGGCCGGGCAGGGGGTGTCGATGATCGTCATACCGGCCGTGGCCGCGGCCAATTTCGCCGTGGTGGCGCAGCTGGCGCGGCAGCTGCCCAATGCCAGTTACGGCTTGGGCATCCATCCGATCCATGTGCCGCAGGCTAGCGAAGATGATCTGGCCGCCCTGCGCGTGGCGGTGGCCGGCGCGCTGGCCGATCCGCGCTTTGTCGCCATCGGCGAAGTGGGGCTGGACTTTTTCATTCCGATGCTCAGCGAGCCGGCCATGCGCGAGAAGCAGGTGTATTTCTTCCGCGAGCAGCTCAAGATCGCCCGCCAATTCGATCTACCGGTGCTGATGCACGTGCGCCGTTCGCAGGACGTGGTGCTCAAGCACGCGCGCCAGATCCGGCCCGCCGGCGGCATCGCCCACGCGTTCAACGGCAGCGCCCAGCAGGCGCAAGCTTATGTGGAGCTGGGCTTCAAGCTCGGCTTCGGCGGCGCCATGACGTTTACCCGCGCCTTGCAGATCCGCCGTCTGGCCAGCGAACTGCCGCTGTCGTCCATCGTGCTGGAAACCGATGCGCCCGACATTGCACCGAGCTGGCTTCATCCAGAGCGCAACAGCCCTGAGCAATTGCCGCGCATCGGTGCCGTGCTGGCCCAATTGCGCGGTCTCGAGCCGGACCAGGTGGCGCGCCAGACCAGCGCCAATGCGCGCGCGGCCATGCCGCGCCTGGCCGCCCTGCTGTGCGCGCCAGACAGTGCTACCTGATTTTTTTGTCGTGGCGCCTTCTGGTCGCCGCGTTTTGCGCATGCAGGATCGCGTCCACCCGTTCGGACGCTTCGCGCGCCAATTCCTGCGCCAGTTCGATGCTGGGAAAATACTCGGGCAAGCGATAGCCCAGCCAGGCGTAGGCCGAGTACAAGCGGCAGGTGTCTTCCACTTCTTGCAAGTTTTGCCACGACAGGGGGCTGCCGTGCGCTTGCAGCTTGGTCGCTTTTTTGCGCGACAGCGACTGTGCCCAATGCTCCCAGGCGTTTTGCAGGGACGGCACCTTGCTCGAAATGGGCACCAGCGAGAGCGCGAACTTGTCGGCCACCGACAGCGGCAGCGTATCGAGCCAGAGCGCGCGGCTGGACTGGTCTTCGGTGATGCGCGGGTAGAAAAAACCGTCCGGCACGTCGATATTGTGGGTGAAGCGGCGTAGCAGCTTGGCCAGCGAGGTCTCCCCGGTGACGGCCGAGATGCGGTGCAGATGCTCGAGCGAGGGCGCCACCGAAAAGCCGCTGGTGTTGAGCGGCGCCAGCTTCTCCTTGAGCAGCGCGCGCATCACCTGGTGGGTGTCGTCGTCGTAGCCGGCCACCAGCCCTTCCTCGTGCACGCCGAAGCGGCCGGCCCGGCCGGCGATCTGGCGCGCCAGCGAGGCTGAAATTTCTTCTTCCTCGTAGCCGTTGAATTTGACGCTGGTGGTCATCACCACGCGCGCGATCGGCATGTTCAAGCCCATCGCCAGCGCGTCGGTGGCCACCACCACATCGGCCGCGCCGTCGCGAAAGCGCTGGGCCTGGGCGCGCCGCACCTCGGGCGAGAGGTTGCCATATACGGTGGCGACCGACAGCCCGATCTCGGTGATCATGTCGCGCCACATCAGCACTTCGCGCCGCGAAAACGCGATCACCGCGTCGCCCCGGCGCAGATTGCGCAGTTTGCGAACGGCGGTCGGCTCCATCGACAGCGGCGCCTTGCGCTTGAGCAGATGCACTTCGAGCGGGCACTCGAGGCGCTCGGCCAGCGCTTCGATGGCGCGTTTGGCCTCGGGCGCGCCCACCAGATAGACCACCCCGGCCGGCGCGCCGCACACGGCCGCGGTCCAGGCGGCGCCGCGGTCGCGGTCGGCCAGCATCTGGATCTCGTCGATCACGGCCACTTCGACGGCGGTGCGCGTGTCGAGCATTTCGACCGTGCTGGCGACATGGGTGGCGTCTTCGGCGATGCGCCTTTCCTCGCCCGTGACCAGGCTCACGGCGAGCCGCTTGCCGTGCGGCGTTTGCGCTTGCAGGCGTTCGTAATTTTCCAGCGCGAGCAGGCGCAGGGGCGCCAGATACACGCCGCTTTTGGCCTTGGCCAGCGCTTCGATGGCGCGGTGGGTTTTGCCGGAATTGGTCGGTCCCAGCAGCGCGATGAAGCGGCGCGGCATGCGGCGCGCCAGCTCGAACGAACTGGGGTACTCGGCCAAGTTGATGCTTTGCCTGGTGCGCGCGGCGTGCCGCTCTTCCTGCTCGCGTTCTACCGCGTGGTTGAGCCGCTGGCGAATCCGGTCGAATACCTGACCGGCCGGATCGGCGGTGAGCGTGTCGGCCAGCGTATGCAGGAACGTCATGGGGTCGAAGCCGGCGTCCTCGCAGGCGGCGGCGATATCGGCGGCGAAGTCGGCCACGTGGTCACGCAGTTCCGCCAGCGCGGCCGCTGTCACGCGTTCGCGCACCAGGTGCAGGCGGCTGGGCGGGTCCATCTTGCGCCATTTGCCCGGCTTGGCCAGCACACCCTGGCTGGGCACCAGCGCGTAGGGCACGGTTCGGCCATCGACTTCGACCTGGCCGTGGAACTGGACAAATACGCGTCCTTCCATCTTCAGCAGGCGGGCGTCGGCCTCTTGCAAGGCCATTTGCAGCAGTTCATCCTCACCATCGTCGTCCTGCTGGGCGGGTGAGTGGGCAGGGGGAGTAAGACTCATGATATGCCTGGCGCCGGTGCGATTGCGGGCGCTCATTATAGCGTGCGCGCCCGGCGCGGCGCGCTGGCCGCGTCAAACGCGGCCACATGCGGCGCGGCATGCTTGGTCCCGCAGGCGCGGGGCGCCATGGCTCTGAAAGCGAGGGAAATCAGCGCGGCAATACAAGCGCGGCATGCCGATGTCGGGAACAAAAAACGGGCTTGCATGTCAATCATGCGAGCCCGCTTCAATTTTACGGCTGTAACGTCACTTTTACGGCTTCAACGTCACCTTGAAAATCTTCGTATTGGTGTTGTTCGGCACGCTGTCTTTGTCACCGCTCGCGTCGCTGTTGGCCATCCACAAACTGCCGTCGATCGAAGGCTCCACCGTGCGCAGCCGGTCGTAGGCGCCGACAAAAAACTGCCGCACATTGGCCAGCTTGTCGCCGCTGATGTCGCTGCGATACAGACGCTTGCCGGCCAAGCAGGCCACGTAGAGGGAATCGCGGACGATGGCGATACCGCTGCACGAACCTTCCGAATTGCGATAGGTGTACTTAGGCACCGTAAAACCAGGCGTGGCACACCCACTGCCGGAGCGCGATGTGACGCCTTCGCAAACGGGCCAGCCGTAGTTGCCGCCTTTGACGATCAGGTTGGTTTCATCTTGCGTATCGCCAAACTCTTGTTCCCACAAACGGCCGCGTGAATCGAATGCCAGCCCTTGAGGATTGCGATGGCCGTAACTCCAGACATAGTTTCCAAACGGATTATCGGCCGGCACCGTGCCGTTAGGATTGAGGCGCAGAACTTTGCCGTTGAGATGTTTGGTGTCTTGCGCATAGGCGCCGTTTTGCGCGTCGCCGGCGGTGGCATACAGTTTGCCGTCCGGGCCGAATCGCAGCCGTCCGCCATTATGGAATTTGTTGCGGTTGATGCCTTTAAGTAAAACCTCGAGCGAGCCGATGTCGAGCGCGCCGTTTTGATATCGGACCCGCACGATACGGTTGTCCGTCGGGCTGGTGTGATAGACATACAACCACGCGTCCTGGTCCGGAAATCCGGGTGGGATGGCCAGGCCAAGCAGTCCGCCTTCGCCATCGGTGCCTTCGACGTCGGGAATGACGCCCACCGTTTTCTTGGCGCCGGAAACCGGGTTCAACAAGATGATGTCATGCACGTCGCGGCGCGTGTACAGCACTGTTCCGTCCGGCAAAGCGGCCAGACCCCATGGAATATCCTTCTCGGTCGTCACTTGCGTCGTCGAGCAAATCATGTCGGCGCAAGCACTGCCGGAGGTCAGGGACAAGGTGGTGCCGCGTGGCGAGACATTGCCCTGCGCATCGCGCGCGGCAACGGTATATTGGTAAGTGGTATTGGCGGCCAGTCCGGTGTCGGTGTAGCCGAGCGTATTGGTGGCGCCAAGCACGTTGTTGTTGCGATAGAGGTCGTAGCCGGTGACCCCGATGTTGTCGCTCGAGGCGGCCCAATTTAAGGTGGCGGTGGTGCCGGACACCGATCCGCGCAGGTCGGCCGGAACGGATGGCGCCTGGGTATCGGCCTGGCATTGCGGCACTTTCAAAGGCAGCGACGTGCTGGCCTGGGATACATTACCCGCCGCGTCACGGGCATTGACGTACACGCCCCAGCTCGCGCCAGGGGTGAGCGTGATCTGGGCCGACAGGGTGCTGGCGTTGACCGTGCCGAGGGCTTGACCGTCGCGATAGATGTCGTAATAGGCGACGCCGACATTGTCGGTCGACGCTTTCCAGCTCAGTTTGGCGGTCCGGCATGCCAGATCGGCGATGGCCAGACCGGTTGGCGCCGTGGGCGCCGCGGTGTCGACCGGCGCCGGGGTGGTGCCGCCGGTCGACCATTGTTGGTGGGCACTGCCTTCGCAGCGCCACATATCGATCCCGGTGTCATTGGCTGTGTTGCCCCCTTTTACCGTCAGGCAAAGCCCGGACTGCGCATTGACGATGGTTTTGTCCTGTTTCAAGGTCCATTGTTGATTGGGGCCGCCATTGCAGGTATACGACTGCACCACCGCTTGCGGCGCCATGCTGGCGCCACGCACATCGAGGCAACGCGCGCCGTCAAAGGTTTTCAATTCGCCGGCGGCCGTCAACTCCCATTTCTGATTAGTCGCGCCGTGACAGTCGAAGATGATGGCCGGTGTGCCGGGCTGTTGATTGCCGCCGGCTATGTCCAGGCAACGTTGCGAAGCGCCGCTGACCAGTGTGGTGGGCGTGGCCGCGTAGGCCGGCAGGGCACTGAAGGCGCCTAGGCCAATCATTGCATGGATGAGCGCAACCCGGTGCGCGGCAAACCGATAGTGGGTCGCGCAGGTCGCGGCTGGTCCTTGCAGGTCGAACCAATGTGGGCCGTTCAGGGTATGTCTCATAAAAATTGGATCCTGATGACTGCGGGGTTGGTGCACCAAATCATCAGGGCCGCAGATACCGCATGAAATGCTCGCTGTAAATGCTTACGACGTAAGAAATTAACATGCCGTTCGCCCACCGGAAATCGGGTCGTCGCGGCCCACGCGGCGGGCGCCCGGGCAAGCTGCTGCCGGCACCCAATGTGGAAGCGGTTCCAAAATTGTCAGCCCCGCTGGACAAAGAGATGGGCGCCTGACATAAAGTGTCAGAGTTTCAATAGACATGGCGGTGTCAACGCACCAAAGTTGGGAGAATTGGTATTGTTTATTCTTGGCATGACAATTGCTAATATGCAAAATGATGGTGGCTGTTTGCGTTGGCCCAAATTTCACTGTGTATACAGGAGTCGCTGTGACCAAGCCTTGTCGTTCTGTCCCACCAACTGCCGCGACGGCTTTACCCGTTCCGTCCCTTCCGCTCCAAACTGACTTCGCTGGCCGTAGCGCTTGCTCAGCACTCTCACATTCAAGGCTGTAACATGTTTACAACGTTTCAATCCGAAATAACGATGCGCAAAGAATTGGGCAGCTGTTTATTAGTCGTCTGCGCCATGCTGGCCGCTTGCGGAGGCGGCGAGAGCACGGGCGGCAACGGGCCGGCCAGCGGCAGCGCCATCCCCGGCACAAGCATCCCGGGCAGCAATCCCGGCGCCACCACCGGTGCCGCCATCCCCGGCGGCGGCGCGCCGACCGGCAGCGTCACCCCGGGCGGCGCCACCCCGGGCGGCACCATTCCGGGCGGCACCACGCCGGTGACGGCGCCACCCGATGTGCCCGTGGTCGCCCCGGCCACGCCGGCGCCCACCCCGCCGGCCGCTGCCGCCTACTCGCCGCTGAGTTGGGCCGGGCCGCAGCCCACCACCCAGTACACCCTGAGCGACGGCACGCTGGTGACCCACGTGGGCGGACGCACCCGTGACCGCCACGCGCGCGAAGTGCCGGAAACGGTGGGCGGTGGCGATCCCTACCTCAATTTCGCCGCCCATTATTTCGAGCGCCGCTCGCAAGACATCACCATTTACGAAAACGTATCGCCCAAGAACGCGGAGAATCGCATCGTCACCATCGTGGTGCGGCCCCAGTGGTGGTGGTACGGCACCAACTTCCGGCAAGGCTTTATCGGCCGCCGCGACGGCGATCCTTTCGGTCCGGCGGCGGTGGCCTTGTATGGCGACAACGGCGGCATGAAGCGCTTGCCGGTCGGCTCCCTGCCATTGGGCAAGGAACTGAAAACGCCGATTGCCAATTACGATGCGCTGGGCGAGGACCCGAACGCCAATTACGACACCAACCTGGCCGTGCCGCCCAAGGATGGCGAGTTCGTGCTGGTCAAGCAAATCACCTATTCGCCGGGCTTGCGGCGCGAATTGAAGCAGGGCGACCTGGTCGAATTCGAGCTGGGCATTTTCCTTGCCGGCAAACAGGGCGAGGAATTGGGCCGTTTTAATTATTATTCCGACGCCATGGTTTATCAGGTCGGCAAGACCGGGGTGCAGCCGTGGTATCGGGGCGAATGCTGCAACAGCGCGCTCATTCCTTGGGATTCGCACGTGATGCCAACCGAAGCCTTAGCCGGCGGCGCCATGATGACCTTGCAGGAAGACACCTCGGGCGAGCCCGAAGCCAACCTGCTTCAGGCCGGCACCAACATCGCCGGCATCAATATCCAGGCTTTCCTGGAAGGCCGTCGCCTGTTCCACACCAACTTCTTGACCGGCGCCCACACCGAGGAAGGCAATCCGACCCTGTTCGCCACCCAGTCGGGCAAGGCGGGCCCGAAATTTCAACAGTCTTCCTGCATCGCCTGCCACTTCAACAACGGCAAGAGCTCGCCCGAGTTCGGCAAAGCGCTCGACAAGATGGCCGTGTTGACGGGCGAGAGCGACGCCAGCGGCAAGCTGATCCTCGATCCCCGCTTCGGCGACCATCTGACGCAGGGTGTGAGCGTGATCGACGGCAAAACTTATGACGGCCGGCAAGCGATGCTCAAGATTGGCGCGTATGTGGAAACGACCGGCCAGTATGGCGACAAGAGCAGCTACACCTTGCAAAAGCCACAATACGTGCTGACCGACGCGGCCGGTAAAACGCTGCCCCTGCCGAGCCGGCTGTCGGTGCGCACCGCGCCGCATTTGGCGGGCATGGGTTTGCTTGAAGCGGTGTCGGAAAGCACGCTCGAAGCACTGGTCGCGGCCAGCCAGAAAGATAGCGACGGCACCGTCGGACACTTGCAGATCGTCACCGACTTGACCGACCCGAGCGTCAAACGGGTGGGCCGCTTCGGTTGGCGCGGCACCAGCGCCACCGTGCTGCAACAGGCGGCGTCGGCACTCAACACCGATATGGGTGTGACCACCAGCGCCTTGCCCAAGCATGTGTGCGGCCTGGCCGTGGGCGCCACCGATTGCCGCGGCGCCGATGCCAAGGGCGCTGAACTGAGCGACAAAGACCTGGAGTTGATGGTGCGCTACACCAGCTTGCTGGCGGTGCCGGCCCAGCGTCACTTCAAGGGCCAGCAGCCGACCGGCATCAACGCGCCCTTGATCTTGTCGCAAGGCGCTGCGGCCACGGCGGCCCAGGCCGCCGCCGAGTTGACCATGCAAGCACGGGTGGCGCGCGGCGCCGAGCTGTTCGCCCAAGCGCGCTGCACCTCGTGCCACGCCGCCACCCTCAAGACGGGCAACGCGCATCGCTTCGCCGAACTGCGCGGCCAAACCATCCGGCCGTACACCGACTTGTTGCTGCACGATATGGGACCGGAATTGGCCGATACCTTCCCGCAAGGCACGGCTTCACAGCAGCAATGGCGCACCGCGCCATTGTGGGGGATTGGACTGCTCGAAAGCATGAACAAGGACGTGCGCTATTTGCATGACGGGCGCGCCCGCAGCATCGCCGAAGCGGTGCTGTGGCACGGCGGCCAGGGTCAGAAGAGCCGCGACCGTTTCAAGGCCTTGAGCGCGGACGAGCGGCAAAAGATGATCGACTTCCTCAAGTCGCTGTGATGGAGCGTCAGGCAGCTTGAACGGCCGGGATCGCAAATGCGTCCCGGCCGTTTTTATTTCAGGGGGCCGATCTGCAAGTCACGCCAGCGCGAAACCGAGCGCGCCGAGCGCCGCCTTGCACGCCGCATGGCCTTGCGCATAGTTACCTCCCGCAATCGCCAAGGCACCGCTTCCTTGCGGGTGTGGGGCGAAGCGAATCAGGGTTTGTTTTGGCCGGCCGACGGCCATCAGGGGCGCCAAGACGTGTCGTCGGAAAATAACATTATTGAAATATAAAGCTGGTGCGATAGGCAAAAAGACAATACATTGGCGTTTCGATCAATTGGAGGAAAAATGACCGTTCGCCACATCAGGGCCGTGCTCGCGGCCGTCGCATTGATATTGCCATTCGCCGCACAGGCTGACGTTACCTATAACTACACCGGTAGCGTGTTCGACGATGCCTACATCGGCTATGAATGGGATCCGGATGACAGAGAGCAGGATTCATCGTGGCTATTGACAAGTCGTCTTACGTTTAGTCTGAGCTTGCCAATCCATATCCCTTCCGGGTGGAGTAACTTTAGCACCCGGAACGGATTTGGTGGCGCCCTTGCCACCTCCTTACAACAACTACACGATGCGGGTCAGGGCGACCCAGGGGTGAACTGGACGAGCGGCGCGCCACTGTGTAGCACGGCCGGGCGCGATTCTCTCGCCCACAGCAACAACCCGACCGGTCACCTGTCAGATGAAATCACTGTGTCGATGCATGTCAATCAGGCGGGCATGATCGACACTTGGATAATGGAAAGTGTGCTAGGAGGACCTTTGCCGGACGAGCCCATATTCCACAGTAACATCAGCTCGAGCCAATTCGGCGACAGAACCTATGAATTTGATAACTATCTTATCAAGAGGGCCAGCGGCGCCGCCGGCAGCTGGACCATTACCGACAGTCCCGTCACCGCCGTGCCGGAACCGTCCGGCTATGCCATGATGCTGGCGGGCCTGATGTTGGTGGCCGGGTTGGCGCGTCGGCGTCAGAAACGGGCCTGACCCGAGGACGCCGCAAGGCGTCATGGGCATATGAAATCGGGCCTATGAAATCCGGCCGATGAATCGGCAAAGTTAGAGCGGCCCCAAGTCGTCGCCGTCCATTGTCGCGCACAGTGGAAGTTTTTCCCTTGCTTCCTATGCGTTGCGCCATCCTTGGGTTTGTCGCCGGTGCCGCGTTGCTGCAAACGCAGGCCGACTTGCCGGGCCGACTCGCGTTGCTGGCGCTGGCGAGCCTGGCCGCGCTATTGCTGTGCGCCCTGAACGGGGCCGCGCGGGCGGCGGTCGCCGGCGCCTTGCTCGGTTTTTGCTGGGCCGCGCTGCTGGCCCATAGTGCGTTGGCGCCGCAACTGGCCAAGGCCGACGAAGGGCGCGATGTCACCGTGGTGGGCACCATCGACAGCTTGCCCCACCACTTCGAGCAAGGCGTGCGCTTTCATTTCGCGGTCGAGCGCGTGCTCGCACCGCGCCTGGTTCTGCCGCCGCGCCTGTCGCTGGCCTGGTACGCGGGGCGCGACGGCGCGGCCGGCGTGGTCGGCCAGGTGCGGCCCGGCGAGCGATGGCAGCTCACCGTGCGTTTGCAGCGCCCGCACGGTAACGCCAATCCCTACGGTTTCGACTATGAAGTGTGGCTGCTGGAGCAGGGCGTGCGCGCCACCGGTTATGTGCGCGCGGCGGGCGGCGCGAATCGGCGTCTGGACAGCTTCGTGTTCACTTTCGGCCACCTGGTTGAACGCTGCCGGTCCACGCTGCGTGAACGCATCCTGCACGCCTTGCCCGACGCCGCCTACGCGGGCGTGATCGTGGCCCTGGTGGTGGGCGACCAGCGCGCCATCGACCAATCCGATTGGGCCGTATTTAACCGCACCGGCATCGGCCACCTGATTTCCATCTCCGGCCTGCACATCACCATGATCGCCGGGCTGGCCGCGCTGGCGGCATCGGCCTTGTGGCGGCGCTCCTTTTTCACCACGCTGGAACTGCCGCTGATTTTACCGGCGCAAAAAGTGGCGGCGGCCAGCGGGGCGTCGGTGGCCCTGCTGTATGTATTGTTGGCCGGCTTCGGCGTACCGGCGCAACGCACGCTCTATATGTTGTCGGTGGTGGCGCTTGCGCTGTGGTTCGGGCGTATCACCAGTGTCTCGCATGTGCTGTGCTGCGCGCTCGGACTGGTGGTCGTGATCGACCCGTGGGCCGTGCTCGGCCCCGGCTTCTGGCTCTCGTTCGGCGCCGTGGCCATCATTTTGTACGCGACCGTAGGGCGCACGGTGCCCCATGCGCAGGACGGCGAAGCGGGGGGCGCGCGCGGCCGATTGCGCGCCGCGCTCAAGGTGGGCGCGCACACCCAATACGTGGTGACCCTGGGGCTGGTGCCGCTGACCATGCTGCTGTTTTCCCAGGTGTCGCTGGTCAGTCCCGTCGCCAACGCGCTGGCGATCCCGGTCATCAGCCTGGTGGTGACGCCGCTGTCGCTGCTGGGCAGTTTGCTGCCATCGCCGCTGGGCACCGCGCCGCTGGCGCTGGCGCACGCCATCGTCGCGCTGCTGGCCCAGACATTGCAATGGCTGGGCGCCTCGCGCTTGGCGGTGTGGAGCGCGCCCTCGCCGCCAACGTGGATTTTCTGCTGGGCGCTGGTGGGCACCTTGTGGATGCTGGCGCCGCGCGGCTGGCCGCACCGCTGGCTGGGGATGGTGAGTTGGATCCCCCTGCTGACGGCTTTACCGGCCCACCCTGAGCCGGGGCGGATGTGGGTGACCGCGTTCGACGTCGGCCAAGGCATGGCGCTGCTGATCGAAACGAGCGGCCATCGCCTGCTGTACGACGCCGGTCCCCTGTATGCGCCCGATTCGAACGGCGGCAACCGCGTGATCCTGCCCTATCTGACGGCGCGCGGCATCGGCATGCTCGACGCCATGGTGGTCAGTCATAGCGACAGCGACCATTCCGGCGGCGCGCGCGCGGTACTGGAGGGTGTGCGCGTCGGCTGGCTCACCTCATCGCTGGACCCCACCCATGCGCTCGTGCGCGCGGCGCCGCGGCACCGGCGTTGCGAGGCCGGGCAGGGCTGGCAATGGGACGGCGTGCGTTTTGAGATGCTCCATCCGCCGGCCGGCAGTTATGGCGACGCTTCTCTCAAGCCGAACGCGCGCAGCTGCACCTTGAAGATCAGCGTCGGCGGGCATGCGATGCTGCTGGCGGGCGATATCGAAGCGGCCCAGGAGGCGCAGTTGCTGAGCCGGTCGGGCGCCGCGCTGGCCGCCGATGTGCTGCTGGTGCCGCACCACGGCAGCGGCACCTCGTCCACGCCGGCTTTTCTTTTGGCGGTGCGGCCGGCGTGGGCGGTGTTCCAGCTCGGCCACCGCAATCGCTACCACCATCCGAAGGCGGAGGTGGCGCAGCGCTACCGCCAGATGGGGATTGTGGCGCTGCGCACCGATCAGGCGGGCGCGCTGACGCTGCGTTTCGGTGAACGTATCGAAGTGAGCGCCTACCGCACGGCGCACCGGCGCTATTGGCAAGACCGCTAGCGGTCGGGCAGGCCGCATCGGGCGTTGACTACCCTATTGAAGTGATCGATTGGCAGCTGTTCCGACAGAATCGATGTGCCGGCTGATGTGTATCGCGCACATCAACGCCCCGCGAGCTGGCAAGCTGTTGTTTATCGAGAGCGTTTGACACCCCGAGATGGCGGTTAGAGGCTTGCCTCGACTGCATAGCGGGCGCCGGCAATTACAATGGTGAAAACTTGCCATTCTTGAAGGGCGCCGCGTCACCCGCACCGTGTCGCCCGCACTGTTATGACGAAACCCTTGTTACATTTCGCCCATGGGAATAGCTTCCCGGCCGGAACCTACCGTCAATTGTTAGACTTGCTGGCGGCCGATTTCCAGGTCCAGGCGCTCGACATGCACGCGCATGACGCGCGCTATCCCGTGGAAACGGGCTGGGCGGCCCTGGAGCGCGAATATATCGACGAACTGGCGCGGCGCTACCGCGAGCCGGTGATCCTGGTCGGCCATTCGCTGGGCGGCATGCTCAGCATCATGGTCGGCAAGGCCAGGCCCGATCTGGTGCGTTGCGTGGTGCTCCTGGACGCGCCGGTGGTGGCCGGCTGGCGCGCCTTGGCGCTGCGCCTGCTGCGCGACACGGCGCTGGGACGGCGCCTGTCGCCGGCCAATATGTCGCGCCGGCGCCGCCATGTCTGGCCCGACGCCGATGCCGCCTATCGCCATTTCGCGGCCAAGCAGTTATTCGCGATCTGGGCGCCCGGCATCTTGCGCGACTATATCGCCAGTGGCACGGTGCCGCATCCGGACGGGGTGCAGCTGCGCTTTACGCGCGAGACCGAAACGGCCGTGTACGCCAGCTTGCCCCATCATATCGGCACGCTGGTGGCGCGCCACTATCCGGTGCCGGTCGGCTTCATCGGCGGCGCCGATTCGGCCGAGAGCCGCCTGGCCGGCCTGCGCGCCACGCGCAAGCTGGTGGGTCGCCACTTTCGCCAGCTCCCGGGCGGCCATCTTTTTCCGATGGAGTCGCCGCGGTTGGCGGCGCAGGCCATCGGCGAAATGGTGGCCGCCTTGCTGGCCGCGCCGGTGGCCCATTCCCGGCCCGATCGGCAAGCCTGACAGCGCGGCCGACGGGCGCGCTAAGAAAAATTGTGGCGCGCCATCCTTTGTTGGGGTGGCTTTGGCGTAAAATCGCGCCTATCCGGCCGGCGCCCGTTCGCCTGCCATCACCCCTTGAGAAAATGCTGCCCGCAATGACGATTAAAAGCGATAAATGGATACGCCGGATGGCGGAACAAACCGGCATGATCGAGCCCTTCGAGCCCAATCAGGTGCGCGTGGCCGATGGCCGCAAGGTCATCTCGTACGGCACCTCCTCGTATGGCTACGATATTCGCTGCGCCGATGAATTCAAGATTTTCACCAATATCAACAGCACCATCGTCGATCCGAAAAACTTCGATTCCAATTCATTCGTCGACGTGAAAAGCGACGTGTGCATCATTCCGCCCAATTCCTTCGCGCTGGCCCGAACCATCGAGTATTTCAGGATACCGCGCAGCGTGCTGACCATCTGTCTGGGCAAATCGACCTATGCGCGTTGCGGCATTATCGTCAATGTCACGCCGTTCGAACCGGAATGGGAAGGTTATGTGACGCTGGAGTTTTCCAACACCACGCCGCTGCCGGCCAAGATTTACGCCGGTGAGGGCTGCGCCCAGGTGCTTTTTTTCGAAAGCGACGAGGAATGCGAAACTTCGTATAAAGACCGCAACGGCAAATATCAGGGCCAGCAAGGCGTGACGCTACCCAAGGCTTAAGCCATAAACATTGCCTGAAGGCGGACCGTCGGCGGCACCTTAATCCTTCCAGGCGCCCGGCATATTGACCGTTGGGTCGTCGTATGTCTGTTGCTGGTCGGCCGCTTGGTCTGCTGCCAATCCCGCCGCCGCAGGCCGCGACGGGACGGTTTGACTCGACGCCGTGGCACGCTCGGCCGTCGCGGCCGGCCCGGCGCGGCCCGTGCCAAACCGGGCTGACATGCCTCGTGCAGTGTCTCCGGCCCAGGTTTGGGCCGCGGCCTTGGTTTCACCCAGGTTTGCGCTGATTTCCCGACCGCGCGCGATGGCCGCTGGAATATGCGGATGGACTTGAAAGGCACGTTCGACAAATTGCTTCGCCATGCCGGGGATGAGTGTTTTGTGCTGGTCCAATAACAGCGCTTGAATCGTCGTCTTCGCGGCGGCGGCGCCGCCGCTGGCGGCCACTTGTGACGCCAGAGCGGCATAGTCGTTATACAGCGGCGTGAGCAAACTGGACTTCGCGGGCATGCGCAGCAATTCACGTTCGGTCCACGACAATGAGGCCGAATGCCGGATGCGCCCTTCGGCGTGCAAGCGCTTCATGCGCGCAATCGATGGCGCGTCGTAATTGGCGGCCGCCTCCGGTCCGGCCGTGCCGTGGCTGACCAAGCCGTCGTCCAGCATGGCGCGCAAGACAAGATGTGCGGAGTTGGAAAAATGTTGGTAGGCATGACTCAGATCGAGTTTTTCCAATGGCAGGTTCATCAACTGCAAAACCATGGTCGGGTCGATCGCGTTGAGTTTGGTTCCAGACAAGTCCAGTGTGTGGATCGCCTTTCCATCCAAATGCTTCAACACCTCGGGCGTGATTTTTTTACAACCGCCGATTTCTAGCGAGGTCAGCGGCATGGCGCGTATCACGCCCATTCCCTGGTCGGTGATCTGGGCATTGTTCAAGCGCAGCGAAGCCAGGTTCAGTCCCCTGATCGCCCATAAGCCTTCGTCGGTGACGCCCTCGGCACCTTTGCCGATGTCCAGCGTGGTCAATTGGGGAAAACAGCGCCGCACGCACGCCAAGTCTTCGTCATCGAACGCTTGCGCACTGTCCAGTTTGAGCGTCCTGACGTCGTTGCGCACCCCCTCGCGAATAAGCGCCTGAAGCGCGTCGGGACTGGTGATCACCATGTTGTCGATAGGCGAGCGCTTGCGCGTGCGTTCCAGGGACATCTGGAGATTGCGGGCGAAATGCTTGACTTGCCGTGCGCCGCGCTGCGGTATCGAAGGCGAGTCGGGCCCCAGCCTGTAGGGCCGGCGCGAGCCGAACGGCGCAGCCAGGGCCGTTAGCGATGCGGGGTCCAAAGACGGCAGCGAATTGGCGGAGGGCGATTTTTCCGCGCGCATCGATTCGCGCTCGCTAGCTTGGGCAACCAGGGTCTGGCCACTTAGCCCAGTGGGCCGCGCGGTCGCCGGCTGAGTTTCCAACGATGCCGAGGTAAGCGTTTTGCCGCTTAAAAAGGTGCGGCTTGGGGCAGGGGTGCTTTGTTCAGTGGACTGTTGGGTGAGTTTAAATTTTTCAAGCAAGCGGGACTGGCTGGAACTGTGGTGCGATCGTCTTGCTTGAAACTGGGGTTGGGCAGCCGGCTTGCCGGCCATGTCCGCATCGGCCGAGCGTTGTTTGCCAGGCAGCGGGGAGCGCGTTGATTTCTCGTCCGAGATCAACGGCTGAAACCGATTTAGCGTGCTGGAAAGAGGCCCCCACATACCCGCTAGCCGCCGCGCCCCGGCGTGAAACTGTGCTGCCGCCTAGCCATGCTGATGTTCCGTCCTTATGATGGTTGTCTTGCATACATGGAATCAACAACTCCCCACCATGGGTCGCAAGATCCTCCCGGACGGTTCCATTCGGAAACTGAAATTACTTGCCGTGGCGCGCCGGCGGTTCTGTCTCAACCCAGAAAGCCGAGATTGCGGTTGGTAAAATTGCCGATGTTGGGGAACACATCGGCCAACTGGCTGTCGGCCAAGCCGAACCAGCGGGCGATGGTGGCGCCGTACTGGTCCACCGACAGGGTCGGCAGCAAGGAGCCGGAACCGACGTCCAGGTCATGTTTGAGGCCGGTCACCGGGAAGTTGCCGTAAATATCGCATCCTTTGACCGCCCCGCCCACCACAAAATGGTGGGAACCCCAGCCGTGATCGGTGCCGTCGCCATTGCTGGTGAGGGTACGCCCGAAGTCCGACGCGGTAAACAAGGTCACTTGTTTGCGCATGTCCACCCCTTGCAGGTTGGCCAGCACGGCATCGAAATACGCCACCGCGTGCGCCACCCGGGTCAGCACGTCGGCATGGTTGGCCTTTTGCGCATCGTGATTGTCGAAGCCACCCAGATTGACGAAAAACACTTGGCGCTTGGTGCCGAAAGCGTTGCGCCCGGCGATGATGCGCGCCACCGTCTGCAATTGCGTGGCCAGATTGTTGTTCTTGCTGACCTGGGTGGTCGGGTTGATATACGGCGGCGGATTGGGCACGCCCGTGTCGCCGGCCGGGGCCATGCCGGTGCTCAGCATGCCGTGCGCATTGATGGCGCGGTTGACCACATCGGTATATTCCTTCTCGAACATGTCGCTGTGCTGGCCGGTGGTCACGTTGCGCAGCGGGTTCGCGCCGGACGACATGCCGAACAAATCCGAGTTCAGGTTCGAAATCGGCACCGCGCCGGCCGACGCGATCTGATACTGGCGCACCTGGCGCCCGCTCAGGAACACGGCGTTGCCGGCGGTCGAGATGCACGTGAAGGTGGCGTTGCTATTGCTCGACGCCATCAAGTCGGCCATTTGACCGCCCCAGCCGGATGGCGCGCCTTCCGGCTTGTACGATTGCCACATGGCTTGCTGGTCGTTGTGGGAGAACAATCTGGACGGCAGCGCCACGCTGCGCGCCTTGTACTGCGCCAAGGTGGTGGGCTCGAGCAGGGTGCCGACGTTGGCGATGATGGCCGCGCGGCCGGCATCGAACAAGGTTTTGATCGGCCCCAAGGTCGGATGCACAGCGAAGCTGCGCCCGCCTTGCGCGCTTACCGGCGTGATCGGCAGCACGCCGCCGGTGGCGCCCACCGCCGGCAGGGCGATCGCGTCGGCGGCGTCGCCGGTGGTGCGCACACGTTGGTATTCGTTCCAGGAGGTGCTGTCGGTGGCCAGCACGGTATTGTGGCCGTCGTTGCCGCCGTTCATGAACAGGCACACCACGGCCTTGTAGTCGGTGGCCGATTGGGCCGCCGCCGTGCCCATGGCGGCCAGATTGAGGGCGAACGGGGCGGCGGTGCCGCCCATCAGGCTGAGCATGGAGCCGAGGAATTGACGGCGCGGGAAGGGTGGTTGATTCATCTCGGTTCCTTACTTCTGTACGATGTACTCGGGTGAGGCCATGGCCAGGAAGATGGTCGCGTAGACCCGGTTGTTTTTGGCGTTGGCCACGGCGCTGGCATTGCTGGAACTGGCGGCCGGGATGGCGATCGAATTGACGCCGGTCAGGATCTGATTGCGCAGCGTGCTGGTCATGTTGCCGTTCAAGAGCAGCAGGTTGATCCGGTCGACCAATTGCTCGGGCTTGTCGGCCAACGCCAGTTCGGCCGTGTAATCGGCTTTGACTTCGCGCTCGTCGCCCACGCCTTTGGCGATGGCCTCGCGCATGAAGTTCAGGTAACCGGTCACCGCCGGTTCGGCCACGATCTGCATTTCGGGCGCCACTAGACCGGCGCTGGCGATGGTAGTGTTCGGCGGCACGTAACCGGGCCGGTAGAAATTGAACACGGACGGCGAACGCAGGGGGCTTTCGCCCAGGGAGGTGAGCGGATCGTCGGTATTGTTGATTTTGTAGCGGCCCGATGCGGGTTTGGCATGGAAGGCGCGCATCCAGTTGGCCAGGCGCACGATCGGCTCGCGCACTTTTTGCTTGCTATTGACGCTGATGGTGCGCGCCTCGGTGTCGAGCAGCACGGCCTGGAGAATGGCTTTCATGTCGCCGCGCACGCCGGCGCCATTGTTGGCGAACACCGCCGCCACGCGGGCGATATAGGCCGGGCTGGGATTGCTGCTGACCAGGCGCTGGATCAACTGGCGCGCGATGAACTGCGCCACGTTGGGGTGGTTGAACAAGGTGTCGAGGGCGATTTTCAAGTCGCTCTCGCCGCTGCCGCCGGCCGCCACCGTTACGCCCAGAAAACGCTTTTCCGCGCTGGAGTGAAAGTTGGGATAGAACTGCATCGGTTTCCAGTCGCGGTCGGGGTCTTCATTGCCGCCCTTGAAACGGTTGTCGGACTTGTCCGGGCCGGCCCAGCTCATGCCGGTGAGCACCTTCGCCATGCCGGCCACGTCGTCGTGGGTATAGGTTTCGATCGGCTTGCCGTTGGCCAGCTTGGTGCTGCCGTCTGGATTCAATTGATACAGGCCAATGCTCATCAGCTGCATGACTTCGCGTGCAAAATTTTCATCCGGCACCCGCGTGCCCGATTCTTTTTCATTGCGCAAGAACGACAAATACATGCCCATCATGGGATGGGTGGACACCCCTTGCAGCAGGTCGCGGAAATTGCCGAACGCGTGTTGGCCCAGCATGTCGTAGAAACCGGACACGCCGTGCGCGTTCTCGCTGATTTTGCCATCCTGGAAGGACACCACGAAAATTTCCGACAGGGCGAACGCGATGCGCTGGCGCAGCTGATCGTCGGCGGTTGCCGCTTGTTTCCAGAACGATTCGAGCATCTGGTCTTGATTGACCTTGTCGTCGCCAGTGTAGGTGGCTTGAATCTTGTCCATGTACGCGCGATGCAGCGTTTGCGGCTTGCCGAACTCGGCCTTGATCCAAGCCTGGGCGCCGCCGCTGGCGACCGAGTTAATGCTGTCCATGGTGGGGCCGAAGCTGGCCTGGGCCAAAAAGCGCGAGGCCGCGGCCGCCGTCATCGGTGGCGACAATTCGGTCGTGCCGCTGGTGCCGCCTTTGCCTCCCGTTTCGCCGCCGGTGGTGCCGGTTCCGGTTCCGGTTCCGGTTCCCCCACCGGCGCCGCCTGTGGTGCCGCCGTCACCCGGGGTGCCGCCGCCGCCCGGACCAATGGCGCCGCCATTGTTGCCCGCCGGGGTGGTGCCCGATGGATTGCTGCGCGGCGCGCCGTTCTCGTCGTTATCTTTACCGCCACAGGCGGTCAAGAGGACGAGCGACAATACAGCCACCGCGCTGCGAAATGATCGGGAGTGCATATGTTTCTCCATGGCATAAAATACTAAGATGGATTGTATTGCAACTTAGCCGTTCCCACCAGGAAATTTAAATATTGCTTGAGAAATAATTTAATTGGCTTTTTAGCGCGCTAAAATAGCGAATTGTCAATAAGCGGGGAGGGTGAAGCCGATGAAAAAGCATCGGCTATCGATGATTTTCGGTATGGACGAACAGTCCAGGCGCTGATGCCGCGCCTTGACTGCCCGGTCGGCGGGGTGTCGCTGGAAGGAAATGGGCGGCACGCGCGTTGGCGCGCCGCATGTGTGCAGCAAGAGCGCCGCAAGCGCGCCGTTTAAGCCAAAAAGCCCAGATTGCGGTGATTGAAGTTGCCGATGTTGGGGAACACATCGCCGAGCTGGCTGTCGGACAGGCCGAACCAGCGCGCGATGGTGGCCCCGTACTGGTCGACCGAGGTGGTCGGCAGCAAGGCGCCCGAACCGACATCGAGATCGTGGTTCAAGCCGGTGACCGGAAAACTGCCGTACAGCGCGTTGCCCTTGACGGCGCCGCCCACCACGATATGGTGGGAGCCCCAGCCGTGGTCGGTGCCGTCGCCGTTGCTGGTGAACGTGCGGCCGAACTCGGACGCGGTAAACAAGGTCACCTGCTTGCGCATATCGCCACCGGGCAGAGCCGCGAGCGCTTCGTCGAAATACGCGACCGCGTGCGCCAGTTTGGCCAGCAAATCGGCCTGGTTGAGCTTTTGGCCGTCGTGACTATCGAAGCTGCCCATGGTGACATAGAACACTTGGCGCCGCGCGCCCAGAGCGCTGCGCCCGGCGATGATGCGGGCCACCGTTTGCAGCTGGAGCGCCACCTGATTGGCGCTATCGGTCTTGGTTTTCGGATTGGGATACTTGGTTGGATCGGGCACCCCGGTGGGGCCGGCCGGCGCCATGGCGTTCGACAATACGGCCTGGGCGCTGATCGAGCGCTTCACCACATTGTTATATTCTTTTTCGAACAAGTCGCCGCGCTCGCCGGTGATGATGGCGTTGAGCGGATTGGCGCTGGCCGGCGCGTTGAAGAGCGATCCGGACAAATTGCGGATCGGCAGCGCGTTGCCGTTGCTGATCTGATACTGGCGGACCCGGTGACCGCTCAAAAACACGGCGTTGCCGGCGGCCGAGACGGTGGTGAAGGTGGCGTTGCTATTGGTCGAGGCCAGCAAGTCGGCCATGCGTCCGCCCCAGCCGGACGTGGCGCCTTCGGGCTGGCTGGCTTGCCAGGTGGACGATTGGTCGTTGTGCGAAAACAGTTTAGGCGGCAAGTTCACGCTGCGCGCCTTGTACTGCGCCTTGGTGGTGGGCATGATCAAGGGGCCGACATTGGCCACCACGGCGGCGCGGCCGGCGTCGAACAAGTTTTTTAGCGGCCCCAGCGCCGGATGCAAGCCGAAGCTGCGGCCCGCTTCGCCGCCCGTCAGGTTCAGCGGCAGCACGCCGCCGCTGGCGCCCACGCCCGGCAGGGCGATCGATCCGGCGTCGGAGGTGGCGCGCACGCGCTGGTATTCGTTCCAGGAAGTGGGATCGGTGGCCAGCACGGTATTGAATTGGTCGTTGCCACCGGCCAGAAACAGGCACACCACGGCCTTGTAATCGGAGGCCGATTGCGCCGCCGCGTTGTTCATGGCCGCCAGGTTGAGCGCGAACGGCAGCGCGCCGCCGCCGGCCACGCCCAGCATCGAACCGAGAAAATTGCGACGTAAATGATTGTGCTTGCTCATGTCGTATTCCTTACTTTTGTACCAGGTACTCGGACGAGGCCATCGCCAGGAAGACCGCCAAATACACGCGGTTGTTTCTGGCGTTGGTGACGGCGGTGGCGTTGCTGCTATTGGCCACAGGAATCGGCACCGAATCGATGGCGCCCAGAATTTGGGCGCGCAAGGTGCTCGACATGGCGCCGTTGAGCAGCAGTAAATTGACGCGGTCGAGCAATTGGCCCGGCTTGTCCACCAAGGTCAGCTCGGTGCTGTAGTTAGGTTGCACGTCACGCGTGTTGCCGGCGCCGTATTTGATGACGTCTTGCATGTAATTGAGATAACCGGTGACCGAAGGTTCGGCCACGATTTGCATTTCCGGCGCCACCATGCCGGCATCGGCGATGCTGGTGTTCGGCGGCACGTAAGCCGGGCGGTAATAGTTGAACACCGATGGCGAGCGCAGCGGGCTTTGGCCGATTGAATTCAAAGGGTCTTCCGTATAGCCCAGTTGATAGCGACCGCTGGCCGATTTGGCGTTGAAGGCGCGCATCCAGTTGGTCAGGCGCAGGATCGGTTCGCGCAATTTCGGATGCGGTTTATCTTCCCGCGCTTCCTTGTCGAGCAAGATGGCGCGCAGCACCGCTTTCATGTCGCCGCGCACGCCGGCGCCGTTGTTGTTAAATGCCGCCGTGACCCGGCCCACGTAAGCGGGGCTGGGATTGCTCATCACCAGGCGCTGGATCAGCTGGCGGCCGATGAAGGGGCCCACATTGGGATGGTTGAACAAGGTGTCGAGGGCGACCTTGACATCGGCTTCGGCGGTGGTGTTGCCGCTGATGGTGACGCCCAGGAAGCGCTTGTCGGCGTGCGAGTGGTAAGCCGGGTAGCTCATCATCGGCCGGATATCGTGTTCCGGGTCGGGTGTCATCCAGCCGAAAAAGCGCGTCGCGGAGCGGTCCGAGCCATACCAGCTAAAGCCGGTAAACACTTTGGCCAGACCGGCCACGTCATCATGGGTATACGTTTCGATGGGTTTGCCGTCGCTCAGTTTCAAGCTGCCATCGGGATTGAGTTGATACAGGCCGATCGACATCAGTTGCATGATTTCGCGCGCGAAATTTTCGTCCGGCGAGCGGGTCGGCGCTTCTTTTTCGTTGTGCAAGTGAGACAGGTAGCGACCCATGGCCGGGTGCAAGGCCACGCCTTCCAACAAGGTGCGGAAGTTGCCGAAGGCGTTTTTCGCCAGCATATCGTAATAGGCGGTGGTGCCGCGGGGCAGGGTATTGACCGACTCGTCCATCATCGAGATCACGAAAATCTGTGACAGCGCGAACGCCACCCGCTGCCGCAACTGGTCGTCGCCGCCGGCCGCTTGCTGCCAAAACGATTCGAACACTTCCACCTGGCCGACTTTGCTGCCGCCCGTCATGCCGGCTTGAATCCGGTCCATATAGGCGCGGTGCAATACTTGTGGCTTGGCGAATTGCGCCGTCATCCAGGCTTGGGCGCCGCCGCTGGCCACTTGGTTGATGGTCGCGGCGGTGGGGCCGAAACTGGCTTGGGCCAGGAAGCGCGACGCGGCGTTTGGCGCCATTGGCGCCGATGCCTCGGTGCCGCCACCGATGCCGCCACTGCCGCCGGTCGCGCCGGGGTCGCCGTTGGTGCCCGTGTCGCCGCCGTCGCCACTGGCGCCGGCGTTGCCGTCACCGCCCGCGTTCGCGCCAGTACCGCCCGCATTGGCGCCAGTACCGCCCGCGTTGGCGCCAGGCGCTCCGGCGCCGCTCCCGCTGGCGTCGCCTGGCACGCTGCCTTGGGCGCCGCCGTTAGGCTGCGCGGCCGAGTTCGAGTCGCTACCGCCGCCGCAAGCTGACAATATGATCAGGGAAGAGAACGCCAGGGTGGCGCCAATGTTGTGAAATTTCATCTATTGCTCCAAGGCATAGAAAACTGCCTTGCATTGTAGGGCAACTTAACAATTCCCAGCAGGAAATTTTATCGATACTATTTACGCAAGCTTTTTCGTCAACAAGTAAGCTGAAGTTACCCGAAGTTGCCGCCAGGATAGATGAACTTATAGTAATGAAAATAAATATTATTTTTGAGAAACGTATATTCAAAACAACGGAACTAAATAAAAGCGATGTAAATTCGACAAAAGCGGCGGATTCGATTGACATGGCCAACTTGCCGAATTGAACAATATTGGCGCTGTAATGGGCTCGGCATAGCGGGCCAGGGCGGGCCGATAAGCGGTACGGAAAGGATGGCGCGGCCGGCGCGGCGCGGCCGGCGGGGCGCCGGTCGAAGCGGTACGGTCGGGGCGGCGCACCGGTCGCGCGCCACCCCTTTGGGGGTGGTTAGCTTTGCCGTACGCAATCGACAAAGTAGCCGCGCTTGCCGTCCACTTCGCGCTTGACCAGCCCATGGACGTCGGTCTCGAAGCCGGGGAAGCGTTCGTTGAAATCGCGCGCGAAACGCAGATAATCGACGATGGTTTTGTTAAAGCGTTCGCCCGGAATCAGTAGCGGAATGCCCGGTGGATAAGGCGTGAGCAGAATCGAGGTGATGCGCCCTTCCAGTTCGTCGATGGGCACCCGGTCGATTTCCCGATGCGCCATTTTGGCGAAAGCGTCCGACGGTTTCATGGCCGGGATCATGTCCGACAAATACATTTCGGTGGTCAAGCGCGCCACGTCATAGGCTTTATAGAAATCGTGGATTTGCTGGCACAGATCGCGCAAGCCCATTTTTTCATAGCGCGGATTGGCCGCCGCGAATTCCGGCAAGATGCGCCACATCGGCTGGTTCTTGTCGTAATCGTCCTTAAATTGCTGGAGCGCCGTCAACAAAGTATTCCAGCGGCCCTTGGTGATGCCGATGGTAAACATAATGAAGAACGAGTACAGCCCGCATTTCTCGATAATGACGCCATGCTCGGCCAGGTATTTGGTGACGATGGAGGCCGGAATGCCGGAGTCGCCAAATTTGCCGTCCAGCGACAAGCCGGGATTGACAATGGTGGCCTTGATCGGGTCGAGCATATTGAAGCCCGGTGCCAGATCGCCGAAGCCGTGCCAGTCGTCCTCGGCGCGGATCAGCCAGTCGTCGCGCTCGCCGATTCCTTCTTCGGCGAAGGTGTCCGGTCCCCACACCTGGAACCACCAGTCCTGGCCCCATTCCTGGTCGATCTTTTTCATCGCGCGGCGGAAATCGAGCGCCTCGATGATCGATTCCTCGACCAGCGCGGTGCCGCCCGGCGCCTCCATCATGGCCGCCGCCACGTCGCATGAGGCGATGATCGAATATTGCGGCGAGGTCGAGGTGTGCATCAGGTAAGCCTCGTTGAAAGCATCCTGGTCCAGCTTGACGGTTTCAGACTCGCGCACCAGAATTTGCGACGCTTGCGACAGGCCGGCCAGCAGTTTGTGGGTCGATTGGGTCGAAAAGATCATCGATTCCTTGGCCCGTGGACGGTCCTTGCCGATGGCGTGCATGTCCTTGTAAAAATCGTGGAAGGTGGCGTGCGGCAGCCAGGCTTCGTCGAAATGGAGGGTGTCGATTTTGCCGTCCAGCAGTTCGCGCAAGGTCTCGACGTTGTAGATCACGCCGTCATAGGTGGACTGGGTGATGGTCAAGATGCGCGGCTTTTTGTTGGCCGCCTCGCGCGCGAACGGGTTGGCTTCGATCTTGCGCGCGATGCTTTCCATGGAAAACTCTTCCAGCGGGATGGGGCCGATGATGCCCAGATGATTGCGGGTGGGCATCAGGAACACGGGAATCGCGCCGCACATGATGATCGAATGCAGGATCGACTTGTGGCAGTTGCGGTCCACCACCACGATGTCGCCCGGCGCCACCGTCGAATGCCACACCATCTTGTTCGAGGTGGAGGTGCCGTTGGTAACAAAATAACAATGGTCGGCGTTAAAGATGCGCGCCGCGTTGCGCTCGGAGGCGGCCACCGGGCCGGTATGGTCGAGCAGCTGACCGAGTTCCTCGACCGCGTTGCAGACGTCGGCGCGCAGCATGTTTTCACCGAAAAACTGGTGAAACATCTGGCCGATCGGCGACTTCAGGAAGGCCACCCCGCCCGAATGG
The DNA here is from genome assembly GCA_040385995.1 of Pseudomonadota bacterium. GTDB lineage: Bacteria > Pseudomonadota > Gammaproteobacteria > Burkholderiales > Burkholderiaceae_D > Janthinobacterium. The sequence goes on along the minus strand of JAZKGI010000005.1, from coordinate 199,610 downwards.
CCAGGGCAGTGCCAGGAGTAGGAGCCGTCGTTGGCGTAATGCACCAGGGCGCGGAAAAACGGCGGCGACAGCCCGTCCAGATAGGACTTCGCTTCGCGGATGATGTGGCGCGCCACGAATTCGGGGGTGTCCTCGAACATGTGAATGAAGCCGTGCAGCTCGCGCAAGATGTCGTTCGGGATGTGGCGCGAGGTGCGCGTCTCGCCGTACAGGTAGATCGGAATGTCGGCGTTTTTGTGGCGGATTTCTTCGACGAAGGCGCGCAGCGATTTCAGGGCGGAATCGGTTTCCTCGATCGAGCCGGCGCCGAATTCCTCGTCGTCGATCGACAGCACGAAGGCCGAGGCGCGCGACTGTTGCTGGGCAAATTGGGATAGATCGCCGTAGCTGGTCACGCCCAGCACTTCCATGCCTTCTTTTTCCATGGCGGCGGCCAGGGCGCGAATGCCCAGGCCGGAGGTGTTTTCAGACCGGAAATCCTCGTCAATGATGACGATTGGGAAACGAAATTTCATGGGTGTCTCTCCATAGGGAAGAGCCGGCCCGGCGGGAAGGCCGCGCGGCCGGCAGTTCGCCGCACATGCGCCGAAAAAATAAGAAACGGATTCTCGCAGAAATGCCGGGTATCCGGTGAAAAATTAGCAAGCGTGCGGGCGCCGCCTGCCCACCACGCGGCCCGGGGGCGGCATGGCGCGGGTGCCCGGGCGGACGGCGCGCGCTTCGTCAATGGTGGGCGGCCGCGCCACCCAGCTTGAGCAGCAGGGCGCCGATCGGGTCCACATGAAGCCAGGCGAACAGGCCCAGCAAAATGCCGGCGGCGGCCACCAGATAGGTGGTGCCTTGCAACCAGGTCTTATGGGTGAGCAGGGTGATGGCCGCCAGCGAAATGGCGATCTGTTCGGCGGTGGTGGCCAGCGCCCATTGGTGATGCTGGTGCAGCGCCAGGTCCGATTTGCGGTTCCAGTCAGACGAGGACGCTTCCCACTTTTCGGCGTCCTTTTTGATCGCGTCCTTTTCCGCCTGATAGCGGTTCACTTCGGCCTGGTAACGGCGCGGGTCCACGCCCGGCAAGGTCATGGCCAGTTCCGCCAGATTTTGCTTGTTCGACTTGGCCTGATAATAATTCCAGCGATTGGCGGCCTCGGTCTTGTCGATCGCGGCATTATTTTTGAATAAGGCCGCGTCGTTTTGGGTGGCGCCGCCCTGATAGCCGAACATGGCGCCCACCGTGGCCAGGATGGCCGTCATGACCGCGATCTTGCCGGAAAACTTGTCGCCGCCGTGGGCGGCGTGTTCGACCGCGTGATCGTGCGGACCGTGCACATGAAAACCGTGTTCTGACATGGCTGCTTTCGGTTTAGGTGAGCGCGCGGCGGCGCTCCAGGGTGACAAAGGCGTAATCGAGCCCGGCCTGCTCGGAGCGATGGCTCACGCGCTCTTTTTCTTCCCACAGCGCGGGGTCGGGCGCGGGAAAGAAGGCGTCGCATGCATAGTGGCGGCCGATTTCGGTGCGCACGATGCGCTCGGCCAGCGCGATCGCCTGTTGGTAAATCTGGGCGCCGCCGATCACGAAGGCGGGGGTTCGCCCGACCAGGGCCATGGCTTGTTCGAGCGACCCGGCCGCTTCGACGCCGTCATGGCGCCACTGGCCGTTGCGGGTGACCACGATATTGCGCCGGTTCGGCAGCGGCCGGCCGATCGAGTCGAACGTCTTGCGGCCCATGATGATCGGGTGGCCGCTGGTCAAGCGCTTGAAGTGCGCGAGATCTTCCGGTAAGTGCCAGGGCATCCTGTTTTGCAGGCCGATGCCGCCGGCGAGCTCGGTGGCGACAATGATGGTCAAGTGAGTCATGGTAAGGGCGGGTAAGGGCGGGTAAGGGCGAACAATCGCTAACAGAAATAGGAGCGGCGCCGCACACGCGCCGCGCGAGCGCTATTATCTGTCATTTTAGTGACCGTGCAAGATTCTGTTGGAGAAGCGCTCACACCGCCATCGGCGCGCTCAGCGGCGCGTGATGCTGATAGCCTTCCAACGTGAAGTCGGACGGTTCGATCAATTCCAGCCATTCGGGCGCGTAGTGGCCGGTGTCGCTAAACGCCGGCACGCGCGTTGAAATGACGAAGCGCGGCGCCGGGTAAGGGGCGCGGGTGAGCTGCTGGCGCACCATGTCCAGGTGGTTTTCGTAAATATGGGCGTCGCCGATGAAGTAGGTGAACCAGCGCGCCGTGTAACCGGTCAGGTGGGCCACCAGATGCAACAGGGCGGCCCCTTCGGCCAGGTTGAACGGGGTGCCCAGGCCGATGTCGTTGCTGCGCACATACAGGCACAGCGACAGTTCGCGGGTGCTTGCGTTGGGCAAAAATTGGTAGAGCAGGTGGCAGGCCGGCAAGGCCACCGCGTCCAGCACCACCGGGTTCCAGCCGTGGAACAAGATGCGCCGGCTGCCAGGATTGTGGATGATGGTGTCGAGGCACTCGCGCAGCTGATCCACGGCTTTATACAGTAATACCTTGTCGACGCCCTCGTCGCGCATGGCGGTGACGGCGCGGTAGCCGTTGTGCTGCGCGTCGGCGATTTGGGCCGTTTGACCCGCGTCGAGCAACTTGTAGGCCGGCCAGGCACGCCACTGCACGCCGTACACGGGACCGAGGTCGTCCTCGCCTTCGCGGTAGGGATTGGCCAGCCATTGCGCGTTTTCATTGGCGTTTTGGTCCCACACCTTGCAACCGAGCGCACGAAATTGGGCCGCGTTGCGCGTGCCGCGCAGGAAACCGACCAGCTCGCCAATCACCGATTTGAACGCCAGTTTTTTGGTGGTCACGGCGGGAAAACCCAGGCGCAAGTCGAAGCGCATCATGGCGCCGGGCACGCTCAAGGTGCGCACGCCGGTCCGGTTGTCTTGCCAACTACCCGTGTCGAGCACGGTTTGAATCAAATCTTGGTATTGCTGCATCTATTTCTCCAACTGGATACGTGCGGACCTGCCACGGTCAGGCCGGCCCAGATGGATTGTAACAAAGGCGCGTGGTCTGCCACTTCGCATCGTGCATTTGCCGGCCACGTCGATGCGCGAATCAAACGGATCGCCAGCTGCTGTTGATGTCCCAGCAAGTTCAATCCATATCATGAAACCTGCATATAGGCCGGTGCGGCATGGACTCTTTGTATATCCTACGGGCAATACTTTAATGCTGTGCCTGACAGGAAACGCCATGAACAGACTGACATTTTCCCGAATGACATTTTCCCGAATGACATTTTCCCGAATGGCATTTTGCCGAAATATTGCGCGCGCCGTATGGATCTGGCCGCTGGTCGGATTGCTGCTATTTTCACTGTTGTATGGGGTGATGGATTCGCAGCTGAGGGGCGCGCGGCGCACCGTCGAGCTGCATGCGCTGAGCGAATCGGCGGCGCTGGCGGCCGGCTACGCCGATCACCTGTCGCGCGCGCTGGCACAGATCGACCAGACCGCCGAACACCTGGCGCAGGGTTGGGAGCGCGGCCGCGCCGGCCAGGCTTTGAATCCGCGGCTCAGCGGGGAGGCGAGCCGGGAACTCCTTCGTGCCCGGCGGCGCGGCCCGCCCGCCGGCCAAGCCTACGCCGCCATTACCGTGTTCGACGCGCAGGGGCGCGTGCTGGCGTGGGCGGCCGACGGCGGCTCCGCCGGCCTTGGGCAAGACGACATCGGCGCGGCGCTGCGTGCCCACGCCGGCACCGGCGCCGGCCCGGCGCGTATCGTTTTCTCCGGCGCGCGCGTGCCGCTGCTGCTGGTCAGTCGTGGTTTGCGGGATCGGGACGGCCGCCCGGACGGCATGATCGTGATCGCGCTGGAGCCCGGCGCGCTGCCGCCTTTCGGGGGCGGTTCGGTGGCCGGCCAGTCGGCGCAGTTAACACTGTTCGACGCGCATGGCCGGCAATGGCGCATGTCCGCAAATACGCAAGCCGTATGGCACGCGCTGCCGCCGTCGAACGCACCGGCCGTGCGCCCGGCCGCGGTGGGCCGGGCCGACAGCGCCACCGCCAATGAGAGTGGAAGCGGGCCGGCGCCGATGCTGGCGGCGCCAGTTGCCATATCCGGCGTCGCCGATGGCGCCGGCCGGCGCGGCGCGCTGCACCAAGAAGGCCCGCACGGCGCCGCGTTCCTGGCATGGCAGCCGCTCGCCGTGTACCCGTTCGGCGCCCTGGTCGCGCTCGACCAGGTTGGCATGCTGCGTCCATACGAAGCGATTCGCGCCGCTTATTGGGGCGGGGCGGGCGGCGCCACGGCGCTGCTGTTGCTGTTGATGACCGCCGTCGCCCTGGTCGCGCGCCGTTCGACCGCCGGACAGCGGCAGTCCGACCGCTCCGAAGGCATGAGCAATGCCTACCGTATGGCCACCGCCGATACCAACGACGGCTTTTTCATCGTCGCGGCGGTACGCGGCAAGGATAACGAAATCGCCGATTTCGAGTTTATCGACTGCGACGCGCCCGGCGCCGATCTGTTTGGCATGCGCCGCGAGCAGCTGGTAGGCTTGCGTTTGCAATCGCGCGCCCACGAACCGTATTTCCGCGATCTGATTCAGAGCTACCAGCAAGCCATGCTGTCCGGCTTCACCGAGCAGGAGATCGAACTGCCCGATAACAATCCCTTCCACCTGCGGTGGATCAGGCGCCGCGTGGTGCGCACTGGCGAACACCTGGCGGTGACGCTGCAAGACATCAGCGATAGCAAGTCGCGCCAGGAAGAGCTGCGCCGCCTCGCCAACGAGGACGCCTTGACCGGACTGCCAAACCGCCTGTGGCTCAACCACTTTCTGCCGCGCGCGATCGGCGAAGCGCGCGCCGCCGGCCAGATGCTGTCGCTGCTGTTCATCGATCTGGACGGCTTTAAGGAAATCAACGACAGCAAGGGCCACGCCGAAGGTGACGTGGTGCTCAAGGCGGCCGCGCACCGGCTGCGCGCCGTGCTGCGTCCCACCGACCACGTGGTGCGCTTGGGTGGCGACGAATTTGTCGTCATCTTGCACCCGATCGACAGCGAGGACAACGTCACCCGGGTCGCCCAGCGCATCGAAGAAACCTTTGGCGAGCCGTTCATGCTGTGCGATGGCCGCCAGTTCATGAGCGCCTCGGTCGGCATCAGTCTGTACCCGCGCGACGGGGCCGACACCGAGACCCTGCTCAAGAACGCCGACATGGCCATGTACGCCGTTAAAACCGCCGGCAAGGGGCATCACCGCTTTTATCGGCCCGAATTGTACGAGGTGATACGCGCCAAGCGGGATGTCGAACAAAGCCTGGTGGTGGCGCTGGCCGACAATCAGTTCGTGATCCACTACCAGGCCCAGGTCGACGCCGCCGACGGTCAGCTGTGCGGCATGGAGGCGCTGGTGCGCTGGATCCACCCCAGCCGTGGCTTGCTGGCGCCGCGCGAATTCATTCCGGTCGCCGAAGGCTGCGGCCTGATCGTACAACTGGGCGAGATGGTGGTCGAGCTGGTATGCCGCCAGCTGGTGCGCTGGCGCGCGGCCGGCTTGCGGCTGGTGCCGGTGGCGATCAACGTCTCGGCGCGCCAGTTCGCACGCGGCGACCTGCATCACACATTGGCGGCCGCCGCCGCGCGCCATCAGCTCGACATTAGCCTGATCCAGCTCGACATCGCCGAAGCGGCCATGATGGGCGGCCACGACGCGGCCTTGGCCCAGCTGGCGGCGCTGCGTGCGCTGGGCGTCAAACTGGTGCTCGACGATTTCGGCACCGGCTATTGCTCGCTATCGCAACTGCAATCGCTGCGCATGGACGGCTTGAAGATCGACCGCGCCTTCACCGCCGAATTGGCACGCTGCGAACGGGGCGCCGTGTTCATCGGCGCCATCGTCTCCATGGCGCACGCGCTCGGCATGAGCGTGGTGGCCGAAGGCGTGGAGACGGCCGAACAATTGGCGCTGCTGCGCCGGCTCGGCTGCAACGAAGTGCAGGGCTATCTGATCGCGCGCCCGGCCGGCGCCGAGGCCATGGCGGCGCTGCTGGAGCGGCGCACGCTGTTCGATCATTTGCCGGCGCCGGGACCAGGTTTGAATTAACTAAACGACCAGGATGTTGTATGCTCTGCTGCCTTCGGCGCCGGCTGTGCTCTGATCGAGACGCGTGGCGCCGGCCGCCGGGAACGACCCGGTGATTCGAGCCAACCATCCCACAGTGAGACTAATTTGAAGTTCAACTATCTGCCCTTCATGATCGCCGCCGCCCTTGGCAGCATCGCCGCCGGTGCCCACGCTTCCGGCTACCGTTTCGGTTCGCAAAGCGTAACTGCCCAGGGCACGGCCGACGCCAACGGCGCCGAGGCCGGCGACGCGTCCACCGTGTTTTACAATCCAGCCGGCTTGGCGCGCCTGAACGGCAAGCAGATCGCGCTGGGCGCCACCGTGGTGGTGCCCCATTCCACCTACACCGACACCGGCTCGACCCGTTTCACCGGCACCAGCAGCGGCGGCGGCGCGGCGCGCGATTACGCGCCCGGCTCGGTGACCGCGCCCTCGCTGTACTACAGCGATCGCATCGACGACCAATGGGCGTTCGGGATCGGCCTGTTCGTGCCCTACGGCGCCAAACTCGATTATGGCGACACCTGGAGCGGCCGCTACGCGCTGTCCAACATCGAGCTCGAAGCGATTGCGCTCAACCCGTCTATCTCGTTCAAGCTGGGCGAGCGGCACGCCTTCGGTTTCGGCGTCAGCGCCGAGTTCATGAAGGCCTCGCTGGCGCAGGCGGTTGACGTGCCGGGCTCGGTGCGCGCGCTGTCGGGTAACGCCGCCGGCCAGGCGCTGGTGCGCCAGATCGCCGCCGCCGGCGGCAACCCGGCCGTGCTGGCCGACGCCCGGGACGCCCATGGCGCCAATGACGGCCAGGATTGGGGTTTTGGTTTCAATCTGGGCTATCTCTATCAACTTAACCAGGACACCCGACTTGGCCTGGCCTACCGCTCCTCGGTCGCCCACAGCTTGAAGGGCGACACCGTCTGGGACTTCTCCGGCGCCACCACCGACCCGGTGGTCAACGCCATACTGGCGGCCGCCTCGCACCGCGTCAATTCGGCCGCGCTGGTCAAGCTGCGCACGCCGGAAACCGTCTCGGCCAATGTGTTCCACCAGATCGACGCACGATGGGCCGCCATGGCGGACCTGACCTGGTCCCGCCATTCGCGCTTGAACCACTTGAACATCGCCTTCCCCGGCACCGACGAAGGCGACGAAGTGATACGCCAGCAATGGAAGAACACCTATCGACTCGCCATCGGCGGCAATTACCGTTATAGCGAGCATCTGGTGCTGCGCGCCGGTCTGGCCTACGACCAGTCGCCGGTGCGCGGCCCGGAACTGACCCATCCGGCGCTGCCCGATAGCGACCGTTCTCAGCTCTCGTTCGGCGCCAGCTATCGCTTCAATGCCCATTCCAGCATCGATCTGGCGTACAGCTATCTCGATTTCAAAGATGCACAGATGAATTACCAAAACCACTGCAATCCGCTGGCGGTCGGCTGCACCGGTAATGGCGAAACCACACGCGGCGTGTATCAGACACGGTTGCAGCTGCTGGGTTTGGCGTACAACTACACGTTTTAAAGGCCGTACGCGCCAAAATGGCGGTGCTGTTCTATCAACGGTTCAGGGATGATGGATGCTTGACGCTGTTTAGCTGGCCTTGCGTGCCGAGTCAATTACGCGGCATTGTCCCGCTGTTGCGGCTCCAGCCTGGCCCGATGGGTGCGCAGCGCCTCCAGCACGATGCCCGACAGGCCATGGCCGCCGGCGTCGCCGGTGAGATGATCGAGCAGCACGATACGCATGCGTGGCGCCCAAAACTTTTGTATGTGGTTGGCGATTTCACCGCAGGCCTCCATCCGGTCCGGATAGGATTCGAAAAAGGCGCCGATCTGATTGGCCATTTGAATAAGGTGCTGGGTGTTCATGCGCGCTTTGGTCCTTGATCGAGTTGTATATGTTCGCCATGGGCATACGCGACGAAGTCGTCGCCGCGGGCAAACGCCACCAGCGTCATGCCGCACGCCTGGGCGGTGCGCACGGCCAGTGCGGTGGGGGCCGAAATGGCCACCAATGCGGTGATGCCGACGGTCGCCGATTTTTGCACCAGTTCGACGCTGGCGCGGCTGCTCATGAGCACAAAACCATCGCGGAAATCGCGCCCGGCGCGCGCCATCGCACCGATCAGCTTATCGAGCGCGTTGTGGCGCCCGACGTCTTCAAACACGGCCAGCAGCTCGCCGTCCGGCGCACACCAGGCGGCGGCATGGACGCCGCCGGTGAGCCGGTTCAGCGGCTGGCGCGCGCTCAAGCCGGTCAGGGCGCCACGGATCGCCGACGCCGACAAAGCGCGGCCGGGGGCCAGCGGCGGCGGCGCCCGCAGCACCTGGTCCAGGCTCTCCGCGCCGCATAAACCGCAGCCGGTACGGCCGGCCAGATTGCGGCGCCGCTGTTTGAGGCGCAGGAAGGCTTCGTTGCCGATCCGGAGCTGCACCGCGATGCCGTTTTCGCGCGGCGCGATCTCGATGCCGTAGCAGTCGGCGGCCGCGCCGATGATGCCCTCGCTGAGGGAAAAGCCGAGCGCGAACGCTTCCAGGTCGGCTGGCGTGGCCAGCATCACCGCGTGCGAAATGCCGTTGTACTCCAGCGCCACCGGCACTTCGTCGGCCAGTTCGTCCTCGGCGCGCTGCCAGTGACCGCCGCGCAGCCGGTCCACGGCGTGGCGACGCGTGCCGCCAAGGCCAGCGCACCCGGCCGTACTCAACTCGTCCGCGCACCAGGCATTCACGTTGCGTTCACCGTGCCGGCCGGCGCCGGAACGCTCGCCGCGCCATGCAGCTCAAGCTGGTTCTGGTTGAAGCGTGAATACCGCTGCTGCCACTCGGACGGCTGCCGCACCGGCATCACCTGCACCGCCGTCACTTTGTATTCGGGGCAGTTGGTGGCCCAATCCGAATTATCGGTGGTGATCACGTTGGCGCCCGATTCCGGGAAGTGGAACGTGGTGTAGACCACGCCCGGCTGCATGCGTTCGGTGATCTGGGCGCGCAGCACCGTGTCGCCGGCCCGGCTGTGAATGCCGACCCAGTCGTTATCGCCGATGCCGCGCTCCTCGGCGTCATGCGGATGGATTTCGAGCCGGTCCTCGGCATGCCAGCGCACATTTTCGGTGCGGCGGGTCTGGGCGCCCACGTTGTACTGCGACAGAATCCGCCCGGTGGTCAAAATGAGCGGAAATTTGCGCGTCACTTTTTCGTCGGTGGCGATGTATTTGGTGATGATGAAACGGCCCTTGCCGCGCACGAAGCGGTCGATGTGCATGATCGGCGTGCCGTCCGGCGCGGCGTCGTTGCACGGCCACTGGATGCTGCCCAGTTGTTCCAGCTTGGCGTAGCTCACGCCGTGAAAGCTCGGCGTCAGGCGCGCGATTTCATCCATGATCTGGGACGGATGGCTGTAATCCATCTGGTAGCCCAGGCGTTTGGCCAGTTGCACCGTCACTTCCCAATCGGCGTAGCCGGCCTTGGGCGGCATTACTTTGCGCACGCGCGAGATGCGCCGTTCGGCGTTGGTGAAGGTGCCGTCCTTTTCCAGGAACGAGGAGCCGGGCAGCAGCACGTGGGCATACTTGGCGGTCTCGTTGAGGAAGATGTCCTGCACCACGATGCATTCCATGGCCGACAGCGCGGCGGCCACGTGCTGGGTGTTCGGGTCCGACTGGACGATGTCTTCACCCTGGCAATACAGGCCCATGAAGGTGCCGTGCAGGGCGGCGTCGAACATGTTCGGAATGCGCAGGCCCGGCTCGGCCTGGATTTCAACCCCCCATGCCGCTTCAAACTGCATGCGCGTGGTGCTGTCCGAGACGTGACGGTAGCCAGGCAACTCGTGCGGGAAGGAGCCGATGTCGCACGAGCCCTGCACGTTGTTCTGGCCGCGCAGCGGATTGACGCCCACGCCTTCGCGTCCGATATTGCCGGTCGCCATAGCCAGGTTGGCGATGCCCATCACCGCGGTCGAGCCCTGGGCGTGTTCGGTCACGCCCAGGCCGTAATAGATGGCCGCGTTGCCGCCGGTGGCGAACAGGCGCGCCGCCTGGCGCACCGAATCGGCCGCCACGCCGGTCACTTCCTGCATCGCCTCGGGCGAATTTTCTTCCAGCGCGGCGAAGGCTTTCCACTGCTCGAACGCCTTGTCTTCGCAGCGCTCGGCGATGAACGCTTCGGCCAGCAAGCCTTCGGTGACGATCACATGCGCCAGGGCGCTGATCATGGCCACGTTGGTGCCGGGTTTGAGTTGCAGGTGGTGGTCGGCCTTGATGTGGGCCGACTTGACCAGGTCGATGCGGCGCGGATCGATCACGATCAGGCGCGCACCCTGGCGCAGCCGCCTCTTCATGCGCGAGGCGAATACCGGATGGCCATCGGTCGGGTTGGCGCCGATCACCATGATGACGTCGGATTTGGCCACCGACTTGAAAGTCTGGGTGCCGGCCGATTCGCCCAGGGTCTGCTTCAAACCGTAACCGGTGGGCGAATGGCAGACCCGCGCGCAGGTATCGACGTTGTTGTTGCCGAAGGCGGCGCGCACCAGCTTTTGCACCAGATAGCCTTCTTCATTGGTGCAGCGCGAAGAGACGATGCCGCCCACCGCGTCGCGCCCGTGCTTGAGCTGGATGCGCTTGAATTCGGAGGCGGCATAGTCGAGCGCTTCATCCCACGACACTTCGCGCCACGGATCGCTGATTTTTTGCCGTATCATCGGCTTCAAAATGCGGTCCTTGTGCGTGGCGTAACCCCAGGCGAAGCGGCCCTTGACGCAGGCGTGGCCCTCGTTGGCCTGGCCTTCCTTGTGCGGCACCATGCGCACCACCTGGTTGCCCTTCATTTCCGCCTTGAGCGAGCAGCCCACCCCGCAATAGGCGCAGGTGGTGGTCACGCTATGCTCCGGCTGGCCGAGCCAGATCACCGATTTTTCCTGCAAGGTGGCGGTGGGGCAGGCTTGCACACAGGCGCCGCACGAGACGCACTCGGACTCCATGAACGGTTGATCCTGGCCGGCCGCCACGTGGGCGTCGAAGCCGCGCCCGGAAATGGTCAGCGCGAAGGTGCCCTGGGTTTCCTCGCAGGCGCGCACGCAGCGGTTGCAGACGATGCACTTGGCCGGATCGAAGCTGAAGTAGGGGTTCGATTCGTCTTTTTTCGCCCCCAGATGGTTGACGCCGCCCACGCCGTAGCGCACCTCGCGCAGCCCGGTCACGCCGGCCATGTCTTGCAGCTCGCAGTTGCCGTTGGCGGGACAGGTCAGGCAGTCGAGCGGGTGGTCCGAAATGTACAGTTCCATCACGCCCTTGCGCAGCGTTTGCAGCTTGGCGCTTTGGGTGCGCACCACCATGCCGGCTTCCACCGGAGTGGTGCAGGAAGCGGGATAGCCGCGCCGGCCGTCGATCTCGACCAGGCACAGGCGGCATGAGCCGAACGGCTCCAGGCTGTCGGTGGCGCACAGCTTGGGGATGTTGACGCCGTTCTCGGCGGCGGCGCGCATCACCGAAGTGCCGGCCGGCACCGTGACCTGGAAGCCGTCGATTTCCAGCGTGACCAGCTCGCTCGAGACGCGCCGCGGGGTGCCGAAATCGCGTGTCAATATGGTTTCGATCATGGTCGTTCTCTTTACGCTAAGCCATCGGCGTTCAACGCCTGGCCGAAGTCTTGAGGAAAATGGTTCAGGGCCGACAGCACGGGGTAGGGCGTCATGCCGCCCATCGCGCACAGGGAGCCGTGCAGCATGGTGTCGCACAGATCGCGCAGCAGCACGATATGCTGCGCGCGGCGCTCGTTGGCGATCACCTTGTCGATCACTTCCACCCCGCGCGTGGAGCCGATCCGGCATGGCGTGCATTTTCCGCACGACTCGATGGCGCAAAATTCCATCGCGTAGCGCGCCAGCCGCGCCATGTCGGCGCTGTCGTCGTGCACCACAATGCCGCCGTGACCGAGCACCGCCCACAAGGCGGCGAAGGCTTCGTAGTCGAGCGGTGTATCCCACTGGGATTGGGGCAAATACGCGCCCAGCGGACCGCCCACCTGCACCGCCTTGATCGGGCGGCCGGACGCGCTGCCGCCGCCGTAGTCGTATAAGAGCTCGCGCAAGGTCACGCCAAAGGCTTTTTCGATCAGGCCGCCGCGCGCGACATTGCCCGCCAATTGAATCGGCAGCGTGCCGCGCGAGCGGCCCATGCCGAAGTTTTTGTAGTATTCGGCGCCCCGTTCCAGGATCAGCGGCACGCAGGCCAGCGACAGCACATTGTTGATCACGGTCGGTTTGCCGAACAGGCCAGATTGCGCCGGCAGCGGCGGCTTGGCGCGCACCACCCCCCGTTTGCCTTCCAGGCTTTCGAGCAAAGCCGTCTCCTCGCCGCAAATGTAGGCGCCCGCGCCCTTGCGCACTTCCAGCTCGAAGCGTCGCCCCGAGCCGAGCAGACCGGCACCGATGAAGCCGTGTTGACGCGCCAGCGCGATGGCCGCTTCGAGCGCCGCGATCGCGTGCGGGTATTCGCTGCGCACGTAGATGTAGCCATGCTCGGCGCCCACCGCCAGCGCGGCGATGGTCATGCCTTCGATCAGCACGAACGGATCGCCCTCCATCAGCATGCGGTCGGCGAAGGTGCCCGAGTCGCCTTCATCGGCGTTGCAGACGATGTATTTTTGCGCGCCTGGCGCTTGCAGCACCGTGTTCCATTTAATCCCGGTGGGGAAGGCGGCGCCGCCGCGTCCGCGCAATCCCGAGGCGGTGACGGCGGCCACGATGGCCGCGCCCTCCATCGCCAGCGCGTTGCGCAAACCCTGAAAGCCGCCATGGGCCTGATAGTCGTCGAGCGAGAGCGGGTCGGTGATGCCGCAGCGGGCGAAGGTCAGGCGGTCCTGGCTTTTCAGATAAGGTATCGACTCCACCAGGCCGGTGGCCAGCCGGTGCCGCGACTGGCCTTCGTGAAAGCCGGCGTCGAACAGCGCGCCCACATCGGCCGCGTCCACCGCGCCAAAGCCGATCCGGCCAAGCGGGCCCGCCACCTCCACCAGCGGCTCGAGCCACAGCATGCCGCGGCTGCCGTTACGCACCACGCGGATATCGAGCCCGCGCCGCGTCGCCTCGGTTTCAATCGCGGCGGCCACCTGGTCGGCGCCCAAGGCCAGCGCGGTCGAATCGCGCGGCACGAAAACGCGGGTGCTCACGCGCTCTCCTTCAGGCCGGCCAACAAGCGCTCCAGACGGGCCGGCGTGACACGCGCATGCAGGGTGCCGTCGAGCACGAGCGAGGGCGCGGTGGCGCACAGGCCCAGGCAATATACCGGCTCGAGCGCGAAGCGGCCGTCGGCGCTGATCTGATGCAGGCGGCAGCCCAGCGCTGCTTCGGCCCGGGCCAGCAGCGCGTTGCCGCCCATGCTCTGGCACGCCTCCGCGCGGCACAGTTGCAGCGTGTGGCGGGCCGGCGCGGTGTCGCGGAAGTGATGGTAGAAGGTCAGCACGCCATGCACTTCGGCGCGCGACAGGTTAAAGCGCAGCGCCACGTCGGCCAGGCACTCGGGGGGGATGAAGCCGAGCGCGTCTTGAATGGCGTGCAGGGCGGGCAGCAGCCGATCCTGTTGCGCGGGATGCTGGTCGAGGAGGGCGCGGATCTGGGCCGGCCGTTCGGCGGGCTGGGTGGCGTTCGGATGCATGAGACCTTTTGTTCGGGTAACATATGTTTTAAAAAGCATATGTTAACACTGTGTTTTTACATTCCTGGCACGGATATTTCAGGTTTATCTTAAAGTTAGCATAAGGTTTTTCCTTATTCAATATGAAAGAATCTGCATATGAAGATCGAGATCCGACCGGAATGGCTCTTGCGCAAGCCGGACGGAACGGCGGTGGCGCTGCCAGCGTTGCTGCGGCTGCTGACCGCCGTGCGCGACCTCGGCAGTATAAGCCGCGCCGCGCTTGCCGTGGGGATGTCTTATCGCCATGCCTGGGGCGTGCTGCGCGCGTTCGAACATCAATTCGGCGCCGTTCTGGTGGAAAAAATGCGCGGCCAGGGCACGCAATTGTCGCCCGTGGCCGAGCGGCTGATTTGGGCCGACCGCCGCATCGCGGCCCGTCTTTCGCCGGTGCTCGACAGCCTGGCCTCGGAGCTCGAACGCGAGTTGGCCGAAGTGCTGGGAGCGGGCGCCGGCCAGGCTCTGCGCGTGACCGCCTCGCACGGATTCGCCATCGCCGCCTTGATCGCCCAGCTCCAGGAGCAGGGTCTCGATGTCGCCTTGAAGTACCGCGGCAGTATTGACGCGGTGGCGGCGCTGGCGCGCGGCGAATGCGATCTGGCCGGCTTTCATGTGCCGGTCGGCCCATGCCGCCAGGCTGGCGCCGCCCCTTACCGCAAATGGCTCAATCCGAAACAGCATACCTTGATCCATCTGGCCTATCGCACCCAGGGGCTGTTTGTCGCCAAAGGCAATCCGAAGCGCATCGCCGGTCTGGCCGATCTGTTGCGCCAGGGGGTGCGTTTCGTGAATCGGCAAGAAGGCTCCGGCACCCGCAATCTGCTCGAACTGCTGCTGTCGAGGCAAGGCTTGGACTGCGCCGCCATCAGCGGTTACGACAGCGCCGAATTCACCCATGCCGCGGTGGCGGCCTACGTCGCCAGCGGCATGGCCGATGTCAGCTTCGGGGTGGAGGCGGCGGCGCGCCGCTTCGAGCTCGATTTTATTCCCATCGTCGGCGAAGAATATTTTCTCGGCTGCGAGATGAAGACGGTGGACGAGGCCTCGGTGGGCGCGGTGCGCGAGATCATGCTCGGCCAGCGTTTCAGGGCGGCCGTCAACGGCCTGGCCGGCTATCAGGGCGGCTTGTCGGGCACCGTGCTGACGCTGGACACGCTCGACCCAGGCCGTTGAGCGCAAGGCCGCCGGCGGCCGGCGGCGGCATCTACGCATATATATATTATCGTCGGTATTGAACCAATCGGACGCGCGCGGGAATACACGGTGAGATCGCAGGTCAGACCAGGGAGTTGGTGAATGTTGGGACGGAAGAAAAACGCGCTGGAGGCACTGTCGCTGAAGGCCGGGCGCAACGAGCCGGATGAGCGGCGCCTGATCGAACGCATCGCGGCGGGCGACCGCGCCGCCTTCGACACGCTATATCGGGTCTATTTTCTCAGGCTGGCGCGCTTTCTCGACCGGATGACGCACAACAGCGCGCTGATCGAGGAAATCGTCAACGACACCATGCTCGTGGTATGGCGGCGCGGCGACAGCTTCGACTTCAGCTGCAAGCTATCGACCTGGATTTTTTCCATCGCTTACCGCACCGCGCTCAAGGCGATCGAGCACCGCGACGAGCCGGTCGACGCCGATCCCGATCTGCGTCATGGCGACGCGGCCTACGAGCCGGAAGTGGAGATCGGCCGCCAGCAGCTCAACGCGCGCGTCGGCCTGGCGCTCGACGCGCTGCCGCTCGAGCAACGCACGGTGGTCAATCTGACTTATTATCACGGCATGGCTTACGAGGAAATCGGCGCCATCATGGATTGTCCGGTCAATACCGTGAAGACGCGCATGTTTCACGCGCGGCGGCGATTGAAAACCCTGCTGGCCGATCAGGCGGAGCACGCATCATGAATGGGAACATCGTGGAAATGGATGCGTCCGAACACCAACGCGCGCAAAAGCTGCTGCCATGGATAGTGGCCAACACCTTGCACGGCGCCGACCTGGTGCTGGTGCGGGGACACCTGCGTCATTGCCAGGAGTGTCGCGACGACCTGGCCTGGCAGCGCGAGTTGATGGCGGCGCCGCCGCCGATCCAGTCCGGCCCGAACCTGGAGCGGGCGTTGGCGGCCATCGGCGGCCAGCTCGATCCGGTACCCCGGCCGTCGCGGCCACGGCCGTGGGCGGCCGCATGGCTGCGCGATCTCTGGCACGGCGCCGGCCGGCCGCAGCGCTGGGCCATGGGTTTGCAAGGCGCGGCGCTGGCCGGGCTGGCGCTGGCACTGCTGCACCAGGCGGACGGCTTGACGCCGGCCGGGCCGGATAGCTATCGCGCGCTGTCGGTGTCGCCGCGGTCCGCGCCGGCGGCCCAGCCCGGCAACGCGATGGTGGTGTTCAAGCCCGATACCCCCGAGCGCGAGCTGCGCCGCATCTTGCAGGCGGGCGGCGCCCGCATTGTCGACGGCCCGACCGTGACCGACGCCTACATGCTGCATTTGCCCGGCGCCGCGCGCGCGCAGGCTGTGGCCGCGCTGCGGCGCGAGCCGGCGGTGCTGCTGGCCGAGTCGCTCGACGGAACGGCGCGATGAGGGCGGCCTGGCTCGCGCGCTGGTGCCTGGCGCTGCTGTGCTGCTGGCTGGCCCCGGCCCGCGGCGCGTTGCCGACCGAGGAAGCGGCCGCGCCGTCGCTGGCGGCCGAGCGCCAGGTGCTGGTGATGCTGCATCTGCCACCGCCCCATTTTCGCCCCGATCTGGCCTACGCCGGCGCCTACGGTGACGGCACCGGTCACGCGGCGCGGCGCCGCATCGCCCAGGAGCTGGCGCAGCGCACCGGCTTGACTCTGGTGTCGGACTGGCCGATGCCGGTGCTGGGAATCGACTGTTATGTGATGGAAGCCAGAGGCGACGTGCAGCCG
Organism: Pseudomonadota bacterium; assembly: GCA_040385995.1. Taxonomy (GTDB): domain Bacteria; phylum Pseudomonadota; class Gammaproteobacteria; order Burkholderiales; family Burkholderiaceae_D; genus Janthinobacterium. Next base: position 182,928 of record JAZKGI010000005.1, on the reverse strand, counting down.
GCCCGCGCGCTGGCGCAACTGGCTCAGGACGAGCGGGTTGAATGGGCCCAGCCGCTGGCCAGCTTCCGGGCGCTGCAAGGGCGCGCGGCCGACGCGCCGGCGGTGGTCCGCCCGGTCCAGCCGCGCGAGGGCGCGCCCGATCCGCTCTTCGCGATCCAGCCCGGCGCCACATTCTGGCACTTGGCCGAGCTGCATCAGCGCGCCACCGGCCACAATGTGCGGGTGGCGGTGGTCGATAGCGGCATCGAGGACCAGCACCCCGATCTGGCCGGCCAAGTGGTCATGAAGGAAAACTTCGTCGACGCTTCCGCCTATTCGGCCGAGAGCCACGGCACCGCGGTGGCCGGCATCATCGCCGCCAAGGCGGGAAATGGCGTCGGGGTGGAAGGCGTGGCCTCCAACGCGCGCTTGCTGGCCTTGCGCGCCTGCTGGGAAGTGGCGGCCGACCGCAGCACCCGCTGCGACAGTTTTAGCCTGGCCAAGGCGCTCAATTTCGCCTTGATGCGCAAGGCCCAGGTGATCAACCTAAGCTTGAGCGGACCGCAGGACGTGCTGCTGCAACGCCTGCTCGACGTGGCACTGGCGCGCGGCGTCAGCGTGGTGGGCGCGGTCGATCCCGCAGTGGCGGGGGGCGGCTTTCCCGCCTCCCACCCTGGCGTGATCGCCGTCGCCGAGCGCGCCGAACAGGCCGCCGGCCTCGATCCGGTGCTGGCGCCGGGATCGGACGTGCCGAGCACGGCGCCGGGCGGGCGCTGGTCGCTCTTTAGCGGCACTTCGTTCGCCGCCGCGCACGTGGCGGGCATGGCGGCGCTGCTGACCGAACTGCGCCCGGCCACCCCGTTGCGGCGGGACGCGTTTGTCACCGCCGTCGGCGCGCCCGTCAAGGGCCAGGGCGGCGGCCTCGATGCCTGCGCCAGCGTGGCGCGCGCCGCCGCCGATTGCGTGTGCGGGTGCGCCGCCGTGGTGGCGTTGAAAGCGAATCCATCGCCATGATTGGATGACGCTCGCAGCGCTGCGCCGCACGCTGGCGCTTTTCATCTTGCTGCAATCTGGCGCCGCGCCGGCCCAGGTCAGCACCACCGTGTCGATCGTATCGGATTACCGCGTGCGCGGCGTGTCGCTCAGCGATGGCCGGCCGGAGCCGCAATTGACCATCGCCTACGATCATCCTCAAGGCTGGTATGGCGGGCTGTTTGGCTCGGGCATGGAATGGCGCGGCAGCGGCCACGGCACCCACTGGATGGCGTACGGCGGCTTCGCACGGCTGCTGCGCCCCGGTTTAAGCTGGGAGGCCGGCTTGAGCAACTCGGTGTATCCGGGTGCTGCGGAGTACAACTATGGCGAAGGTTTCATCGGCTTGGCGCTCGACCAGGTGAGCGCCCGGCTCAGCTACGCGCCGCGCTATTTCGGCGACGGCGCGCGCACTTTGTATGCGGAACTCAACGGCGGCTTGCGCCTGACCGGGCGCGTGAGTCTGAGCGCGCATGCCGGCGTGCGTCAGGCGCCCGTCAGCCTGGCGCAACCCGGGCCGGCGCTGCGGGCCGATGCACGGCTAGGGCTCGATTACCAGGTGGGGCAGTGGAAGTGGCAGCTGGCCTGGCTGGCGGCCCAGCAGCGCAGTTCGCAGGACCAGTACGGCAACCGCGCCAGCGCGCACACCGTCACGCTGGGCGTCGGCTACGAGTATTAGGCGAGTATTAGGCGAGTATGAGGCGCGGCCGGCGAGGCGCGGCCGGCGAGGTGCGGCCGGCGAGGCGCGGCCGGCCCGCCGCACCGTCACCCGTTCCGCATGGGCCAAGCGCTTTTTAGCCCGGCCAGCGGGGTGCCGCTTTATGCGGTCGGCGCATGGGCCACGTGTACATTGTGGAACTGAAGCGCGGCCAGGTTGGCGTAAATGCCGCCCAGCGCCACCAAAGTGGCATGGGTGCCGGTTTCCACGATTTTGCCGTCTTCCATGACGATGATGCGGTCGGCCCGCTGCACCGTGGCCAGCCGGTGCGCGATGATGACGGTGGTGCGTCCCACCATGGCCGCCTCCAAGGCTTTTTGCACCAGCCGTTCCGACTCGGCGTCGAGCGCGCTGGTGGCTTCGTCGAGCAGCAGCAGCGGCGGATTTTTCAGCAGCGCGCGCGCGATCGCGATGCGCTGGCGCTGGCCGCCCGACAGGCGCACGCCGCGCTCACCCAGGAACGATTTATACCCTTGCGGCAGGCGCTCGATGAATTCGTGCGCCGCGGCCAGCTTGGCGGCGGCGATCACGTCGGCGTCGCTGGCGCCGGCCCGGCCGTAGCGGATGTTTTCCATGGCGTCGGCCGAGAAGATCACGGTGTCTTGCGGCACGATGCCGATGGCGTCGCGCAAAGTGTGCAAATCGAGTTCGGTGATGTCCACCCCGTCAAGCTTGATGGCGCCGCGCTGCGGATCGTAAAACCGCAGGAACAGTTGGAACAGGGTGGTCTTGCCGGCGCCGGAAGGGCCGACCACGGCCACCGTTTCGCCCGGCCGGATGTCCAGCGTGAGCTGGTCCAGGGCCGCCGTGTCGGGCCGCGAAGGGTAGGAAAATCCGATATCGGTCAGGCTGAGCGCGGCGCCGTTGGCCGCGCGCGGCGGCAGCGGCACCGGGCGCGCCGGCGATTGAATATCCGATTGCACCGCCATCAGTTCCAGCAATCGCTCGGTGGCGCCGGCGGCGCGCTGGGCTTCGCCCATCACTTCGGACAAGGCGCCGATGGCACCGGCCACGATGGACGCATACAGGATGAATTGCCCCAGATCGCCGCCCGTCATGGACCCTTCCAGCACGGCGTGGGCGCCCAGCCACAGCACAAACACGATGGTGCCGAAAACGAGCAGGATGGCGATCACCGTCAGCAGCGCGCGCGCGCGGATACGCCGCATGGCGGTCTGGAACGCGCTTTCGACTGAGGCGCCGAAACGGCTGGACTCGATCTGCTCATGGGTAAACGCTTGCACCGTCGGCATCGCATTGAGGATTTCGCCGGCCATGGCCGAGGCGTCGGCGATGCGGTCTTGCGAATCGCGCGACAGGCTGCGCACACGCCGGCCGAACAGCACGATCGGCACCACCGTGAGCACCAGCAGGGCGATGATGATGGACGAGAGCTTGGGACTGGTCACAAACAACATCGCCAGCCCGCCGATGAACAGCAGCACATTGCGCAGCGCCATCGAGATGCTGGTGCCCACCACGGCCTGGATCAGGGTGGTGTCGGTGGTGATACGGGACAGCACCTCGCCGGTCTGGGTGGTTTCGAAAAATTGCGGGCTTTGCGTGACCACGTGGCGGTACACGGCGCTGCGGATGTCGGCCGTGACGCGCTCGCCCAGCCAGGACACGGTGTAAAAGCGCGCCGCCGTGGCCAGCGCCAGCACCGAGGCCACCCCGAACAGGGCCAGGAACACCAGATCGACATGTTTGATGCTCTTGGCGCCGGCCGAGGCGCCGAAACCGAGGTCGATCATCTGCTTGAACGCATATGGAATGGCCAGGGTGGAGGCGGCCGCCACCACCAGCGCGATGCCGGCCAAGAAAAACTGGCGGCGGTACGGCAGCAGGAAGGGCAGCAAACCCTTGAACGCGGCCAGGCTGCCTTTTTTCGCTTGCCGGGCTTCCGGCGCCGCCTGCGAAGGCTGGGCCGCGCCGCCCGCTGCGGCGCTGGTGTGATCGATGCTCATCTGGCTATTGGTCATGTTGTGGACAGTATTCAGTATTATTAGTTAGCGTGACGCGGTGCTGCTATTCATAAGGACGGTCAAAATTTCATCGGCTTGTCATAGCCCGTCATTTCCAGATAGGCGCGGCCGGCCGGCTTGCCGTCTCGGCTCACCCGCACCGCGCCTTCCCAGTACACCGCGCCGGTCGAGCGCCGCGAATCGAGTTCCTGATCCGGCTGCAAGGGGATCAAGCTCCACGCCGTGTCCCCGGTGACGAGCCGGGTGGCGACCGGGTACTCGGCGTTGGTGCGCGGCGAGCGCCACAGCGATTGCGCTTGAAAATCGACCTGCTCCGGCGCGTACTGTGTGATCTTACCCGATGCGTCGCGCCACGTGGCATGGGCCCACAGTTTAGCACCTGTCTTGCTGCGTACCTGGAATGCCATCAAGGCGCCGCCGTCGTCCAGATTGGCGCCCACCCAATTCCAGCCGCTGGCGTCGGCGTCGAGCACGCGGTCGGACCATTCGTGATCGAGCCAGGCCACGCCGCCAACCGGGTCGGCCCCGCCGCCGAGGCGGGTGACGCTGCCGGTGACCGCCAGCTGAGGCTCGCTGTAATAATAGCTGGCCTGGCTAGGGCGCGGACCCTTGCGCGAATAGCCGCCCGCGCCTTGCAGCAGCGGCGGCTGAGTGGGCGCCAGGCGCAGCGCCAGCGAAAACTCGCGCGCGGCCACGCTGATGCGGTAGCTGCCGTCGGCCGCGCGCTGCAAGCGCCAGTCGTCGAGCTTGAGGTCGGTGTCGCCCACCTTGGCGTAGGCCAGACCGAAACCTTCGCGGGCGCTGCGCTGGTCGTGCAGCAGTTTGCCGACCGCCGCGTCGGACAGCGCCGCGTGGCCGATGATGAGCTGCTTGGGGGCGAACGCGCTGGGATTGGCCAGGTCATGCTCGGTGGCGCTGCGGAAAAAAGTGAGCTGAAAGCCCAGCTGCTTGCCGCTCTGCGTGCTGAGCCACCCGGTGGCATACCACCATTCGGTGCGGTAGGCCGGATGGGCGCCGAAGTCGGCGGGCAGACGCAGGGTTTGCCCGGCCGGCAGCGGCGTGACTTGGGCGAAGTCGGGCGGGGCGGCCGGCGCGGCGCCCGCCCACATGGCGCCGGCTAGCGCCACCATGCCCAGTGCGATGGGACGAAACAGGTTCACTACCAGTCCTCTCTGACGGCGCGGATCGGGCCGCCCGACAGGGCGTGGCGGCCGGCCACCAGCGCGGTGATGGCGGCGGCCGCCAGGAGCGCGGCCGCTACCGCCGCCAGCAGCGACCACGGCACATGCAGCTGCATGGTCCAGTGAAACGACTGCGGGTTGACGATGAACACCAGGATCAGGCTGATGATCCAGCCCAGCGCGAAGCCGGTGCCGATCCCGAGCCCGGTCAGGGCGCCGCCTTCGAGCGCCAGGATGGCCAGGATCTGGCGCCGGGTCAGGCCGATATGGCGCAGCATGCCGAACTCCTTGGCGCGCGCCAGGGTCTGAGCCGAAAAGGTGGCGGCCACCCCGAACAGGCCGATCACGATGGCGATCGCTTCGAGCACATAGGTGACGGCGAAGCTGCGGTCGAAGATGCGCAAGCTTAGGGCGCGGATCTCGGACGGTTGCGTCACCTCCAGGCTGGCGCCGAACGGCAGGGCGGCCAGTTGTTCGCGCAGCGCGCTGGCGGTGGCGCCGGGCGCCAGCCAGAAGGCCGCGCTGCCGGCGTCCAGATCGCCGGTCAGCGCGCGGTAGTCGTCCAGGCCGATCTGCACCGAGCCGCTCTGGCGCGCGTAATCGCGCCACACGCCGGCCACGAAGAAGCTGTGCGGCCGGCCGTTCATCGGCAGCGTGAGGCGGGTGCCGGGACGGCTGCCGTACAGGTCCACCATCGCCTCCGACACCCAGGCCGGGCGACTGCCGGGCGGTGGCGTCAGGCTGGGACCGGCCAGGGTTAGCGAGCGGCCCGGATCGGCGCGGTCGATCACGCTGGCCAGCAGCGCCACCGGCGGCCGGTCGGGCGCCAGCGACAGCGCCCGCAGTTGCAGGAAATCGACCCGCGCCACCCCGGGCAGGGCGCGCAGCGCGGCCTGTTCGCCCGGATTCAAGCCGGCCGTGTTGCCGGCGCTGGCGGTGCGGGCGTACAGATCGGCCGGCAGGATGCGCAGCAGCCAGTCGTCGACCGAGACCCGGAAGCTGGCCACCATGATGGCCATCGCCACCATCAAACTAAAGCTCGACAGCACGCCGCCGAGCGCGATGGCGGCTTGGCTGGAGGCGTTCGCCAGGCGCGCCAAGGTCAGGCTGAGCACCACTTGACTCTGGCGCGCGGCGGCCGTCCAGCGCGGGTTGGCCTCGCCCGACCCGACCCAAGCCGAAGCGGTCCAAGCCGACGCGGCGCGACCGAACGTGGCGCCGGCCAGCTGCGGCATCAGGGCGATGGCGCCGACCAGCATCAGCGCGATGGCCAGGTAGCCGAACAGGGGCAGCCCGAACACGGGCGGGGCGCGCGTGAGCAGGGCGGCCGCCAGCAGGCAGGCCAGCGCCGGCCAGGTGGTGGGCAGGCGCGCCAGCGCGCCCACCTCGCTACCGGACTTGAGGGCGGCGGCCGGGGCGGCGCGCGCCGCTTCCCAGGCCGGGCCGGCGCAGCCAAGCAGCGCCACGGCCAGCCCCAGAATAAAGTAGACCAGCGCGGCCACCGGCGTAAATTGCACTTGCGGGCGCACGCCGGCGAAATAGCCGGCCCCCAGATCGCCGCCGAAAAAATGCAGCGCGGCGGCGGCGATCGCGTAGCCGGCGCCGATGCCGGCCAGCGCGCCGGCCACACCCAGCGTGGCGCCTTCCAGCAGCACCTGGCGCAGCAGCTGGGCGCGGCCCATGCCCAGCACGCGCAGCAGGGCGAACTGGCCGCGGCGCCGCATCACCGACAAGGCCTGGGTCGAAAACACCAGGAAGGCGCCGGTAAACAAGGCCACCAGCGCCAGCACCGTCAGGTTGACGCGGTAGGCCCGGCTCATGTTGTCGGTGCGGTCGTGCTGGTTCTGGTCGTTGGGCTGGCTCACCTGGAAGCGGCCCGGATAAGTGCTGTCCAGTTCGCGCGCCAGGCTGGCCTGGAAAGCGTCGCGATTGACGCCGTCGCGCAGTTTCAGGTCGATGCGCGAGAGCGAGCCGACTTTGTTGAAGCGCCACTGCGCCGCGCCCAGATCCATCACGCCCAGGCGCTGGCCGACCCGGGCCCGCTGTAGCGCGCCGGCCACGCGCAGGGTCACGGGCCGGGTGCCGCTTTGCAGCGTGAGCGGCGCGCCGGCGCGCACTTGCAGCCATTGCATGGCCGCCGGCGACAGGAACAGCGCGTCGTCGGCCAGCGTGTCGGCCGCGCGCTCTTCGGCCGGCGCGCCGATCAGGTCGGGCGAAATGAAGGCGGCTCGAAACGGGTCCAGTCCGACGATGGCCAGCGCCTCGGCGCGCCCTGGCAGGGCCGCGTGCAGCAGCAGCACGGGCGAGGCCAGCGCCACCCCTTCGTGCTGCGCCAGCCAGGGATATGTGCGCTCGTCGAACAGCGGCTCGGTGCCGCCCACCTGCAAGTCGGCCTGGCCGGACATGCTTTGCACGGCGGACGAAAACTCGTTGAAGGCGGCGGCGTTGATCAGATGGATGGCAAAGCCGAGCGCCACGCCGATCGCGATGGCGATGGTGGCCACGGCCGCGCGCACCGGGTGGGCGCGCCATTCGCCCAGCAGCAGCTGGCGCGACAGACGTAGCCGCGACAGACGCCGATTCACGCCGGACATGCGAGCGCCAGGCTGTCGGCGGCGCGCCTGGCCTTGCGGGCCGCCTTGTCGGCCGCCCGGCCTTGCAGGCCGGCGGCGTCTTCGCGCGCCCAGCGCTGGGCCAAGCGGAGCGTGGCGCATTTTCTATCGCGCGCGGCGTTGGCGCGCGCCGCTTGCCGGCCGCGCCGATCTTGCTCGGCCTGTTCCTTGGCCCGTGCCGCGTCGAACGCGGCCGCGCGCTGCCGATCGCGTTCCAGGCGGGCCTGGTCGGCGGCCGACCATTGCGGCGGAGGCGGCGCCGGCATGGCCACCGAGGCGCCGCTGGCGCACGGCGTGTCGCCATAGCTGGTCACGCCGTTGACGCTGCATTTATAAACCGTTTGCGCGCGGGCCGGCGCGGCCAGGGCCGCCGCCATCAGCATCGCACAGGCCCAGGCGGTATCGACGGTCGTCATGATCGCGTTCTCCCCATTGAATGGATTCACAGGATTTTCCCCGGATTCATGATAGAGAGCGGATCGAGCGCCGTTTTGATGGCACGCATCAGCTGGAGTTCCAGCGGCGATTTGTAGCGCGCCAGTTCGTCCCGTTTCAGCGCGCCGATGCCATGCTCGGCGGAAATCGATCCGCCGAAACGGTCCACGCTGTCGTGCACCACCCGGTTCACCCTTTCCTGGTCGGCCAAAAAATCCTGTTCCGCCATGCCGGGCGGCGGCGCCACGTTGTAATGCAAATTGCCGTCGCCCATATGGCCGAAGCACACCAGCTGGCATCCGGGAAAGGCGGCCGCCAGCAAGGCGTCGGTGGCGGCGATGAAGTCGGCGATGCGTGAGACGGGCAGCGAGACGTCGTGTTTGATATTCTTGCCGGCGGCCGCCTGGGCCAGCGGAATATGCTCGCGCAAGCGCCACAAGGCGTGCGACTGGGCCAGCGAATTGGCCAGCACCGCGTCGCCTGCCAGGCCCCGTTCGAGCGCGGCCCCGATGCCGCTTTCCAGCAAGGCCACGGCATGCTCGGCCGATTCGCTGCTGGCCAGTTCCAGCAGCACAAAATGCCCGTGCGGCGCGTGCGGCGGCGCGGCGAACGGCTTGGGCAGCGCCGGAAAGCGCTCGGCCACCAGGCGCAGGCAATAGCCGGAGATCCATTCGAACGCCGTCAAGCCGGCGCCGCAACGCTCTTGCATCAAGCTCAGCAGCTGCAAGGCGTGGGCCGGCGAGGGCAGGGCCACCAGGGCCGTGATGCTGGCCTTGGGCCGCGGATGCAATTTGAGCACGGCGCCCGTGATCACGCCCAGGGTGCCCTCGGCGCCGATGTACAGGTCGCGCAAGTCGTAGCCGGTGTTGTCCTTCCGTAAGCCCCGCAAGCCGCTCCACAGTTCGCCCTGCGGCGTGACCACTTCCAGCCCCAGGCACAATTCGCGCATGCTGCCGTAGCGCAGCACGGCGGTGCCGCCCGCGTTGGTCGACAAGTTGCCGCCGATGGTGCAACTGCCTTCGGCCGCCAGCGACAGGGGAAACAGACAACCGGCCTCGGCCGCCGCTTCCTGCACCGATTGCAGAATGCATCCGGCGTCCACCGTGATGGTGCGGTTGACCGCGTCGACGGCGCGGATGCGCGCCAGCCGGGTCAGCGACAGCACCACCGCCGCGCCGCTCGCGTCCGGCACCCCGCCCAGCACCAGCCCCGTGTTGCCGCCTTGCGGCACCAGCGGCACTTGCCAGCGCGCGCAGGCGGCCACGACCGCCATCACCTGTTCCACCGTGGCCGGGCGCAACACGGCCAGGGCCCGGCCCGTAAAGCGGCCGCGCCAGTCGCGCAGATAGGGCGCCATATCGGCCTCGCCGACCAGCAGCCCGCCGTCGCCCAGCAATTGGTGGCAATGAAGCAAAAACGGCGCGCTCATTTGGCCGGATTGACCTTGTCGAGCAATTCCTTGGCCATGCGCTTGGCCGCCTTTTTATACGGCCGCACATACAGGATGCTGCACATGAAATAGACGCACACCAGGGCCGCCTCGCCCCAGCCCAGCCAGGACGACAGCGACGATTGATCGCTGTAGCCGCGCACCACGCCCTCGGTGAAGTAAAGCAGGATCACCATCGACGACCATTGCAGGGTGTACACGTCGCGCCGCACCACGCCGTGCAGCGGGATCAGCAGGGGCAGCGCCTTGAGCGCCATCCAGGAGCCGCCCGGATGCAGCGGCGCGAGCACCATTTCCCACAGCACCAGCCACACGATGAGCACCACCAGGCTGCATATCGCCCCCCAATGAAACCATTTCTGCGAATTTTTCATGCCGCCCCTCGCAGTGTGCGTGCCGTTTCGGCCAGGCGCCGCCCCAGCGCGATGGCCAGTTTTTTCTCTTCCTCGGTGAGCGCCTTGTTGCCGTCCAGGCCAGACCAGTGGCTGGCGCCATAGGGCGAACCGCCGCTACTGGTGGTCATCAATTCGGGCTGGGTGTAGGGCAAGCCCAGCACCATCAAGCCGTGGTGAAACAGGGGGATCATCATCGACAGCAGGGTCGATTCCTGGCCGCCGTGCAAGCTGCCGGTGGACGTGAACACGCAGGCCGGCTTGCCGGCCAGGGTGCCCGACAACCAGGCGCTGGCGGTGCCGTCCCAGAAATACTTCATGGCCGCGGCCATGTTGCCGAAGCGGGTCGGCGAGCCCAGCGCCAGGCCGGCGCAGTCCTGCAAGTCTTGCAATTCCACATAAGGCGCGCCGCTGCCGGGCACCTCCGGCTCGCTGGCCTCGGTCACGGTCGACACCGCTGGCACGGTACGCAGGCGGGCCTCGCAGCCGGTCACGCCGTCGATCCCTTGCGCGATCAATTCGGCCAGCTTGCGGGTGGCGCCTTGCCGCGAATAATACAAAACAAGAATTATCAGATTAGGTGGGTTCATCATTGGTATTATAGGGCGCTTTGGCAGAGCGCAGCGGCGCCGGTGCCGTGCATCAATTCATGGATTACATGTTTTCAAAATATCTCGCGCCCGTTCTGATCTATCTCTTGCACAGCTGCCGCGCCGGGGTCGGCATGCTGCGCGGTTTGTCCTGGCCCCAAGTGCGCGACTTGATGGTGTTCGCCCAGCGCCGCGTGCGCGAAGAAAGTTTGCAGCAAGTGGCCGGCAGCCTCACTTTCACCACCGTGTTCGCGCTGGTGCCGCTGCTCACCCTGGCGCTGGCGATATTTACCACTTTCCCCTTGTTCGACACCTTCCGCGCCTCGCTGGAGCAGTACTTCATCCAGAGCGTGATGCCCAAGGCGATCGCCAACACCATCCTGGGTTACCTGACCACCTTCGCCGCCAAGGCCACCCGGCTCTCGGCGGTGGGCGCGGTGGCGCTGGTGGTGACCTCGGTGACGATGATGAACCTGATCGAGCGCGTGTTCAACCGCATCTGGCGCGTCAAGCGCGAGCGGCGCTGGGCCAAGCGCATCCTGGTGTATTGGGCCTTGGTCACGCTGGGGCCGCTATTGATCGGCATCTCGCTGACCGTTTCCTCGCAATTGTTCATGGCCACCAGCGGCTTGCTGGGGCCGATCCCGTTTCTGGGCGCGCTGTTTTACACCCTGGTGTCGGTGCTGCTGACCATGGGCGCGTTCACCTTGCTGTATATGTCGGTGCCGAACCGCGACGTCGATTGGCGCGACGCGGCCTGGGGCGGGCTGGTGGCGGCCATCGCCTTCGAAGTGGCCAAGCGCGGCTTCGGCGCCTTCATCCAGCAATTTCCCACCTATTCGCGCATTTACGGCGCGCTGGCCGCGCTGCCCCTGTTTTTACTGTGGATTTACCTGAGCTGGATGATCACCCTGGTGGGCGCGCTGCTGGTGGCGGCGCTGCCGGTGGTGAAGTACGAGCGCTGGTGGCACCAGGCCGTGCCGGGCGGCGCCTTCGTTGACGCGATGGCGATCCTGCGCGTGTTGCACCGGGCTTGCCAGAGCGGCGACAGCGCCCTGGTGGGCGCCGGCGGCATCCGTAATGCGACCCGGCTCGGCTTCGACGAAATGGAAGCGCTGCTGGAAAAGATGCGCGGCCAGGGCTGGGTCGGACGGGTCAATGTGGAGGCGCCGGTACGGGTCCAGTGGGGCAAGCGGGTCAGCGATGGGGCCGACCACTGGGTTTTGCTGGCTAATATGAACAAGCTCACCCTGGCCGATGTATATCGTTTGTTTGTATTTGGCGGCATGGCCGTCAACGTCGGCTACCCATCCGACCTGGACGATCGGCGCGACCTGGAGGCGGGGCGCGAAGCGGCGGCGCTGGCGCGCGCGGTGGAGATGGCGGTGGAGGGTGGCTTGGGGCAGACGCTGGCGCGGCACTTTACCTGATCGACGCGCCGGTGCTCAACGCCGACGAGGCGGGCTTGCGCGTGGCCGGCAAACCGCGCGGCTGCATATTGCCGCCGGCGACACGCCGACATGCTACGGCGTGGTCTGCGCGGCGGCGCGGCGTCAACAGCACTCGCTCGAGGCCGACGATATCGCCGCGTTCCACACCGTCTGCAACGCCCTGGTGAGGAAAGGCGAAGCACTGCGCCGCGAACTCACCGAGTTGCCGGGAAAGTCACTTTGGCACGCGCCGCCGTGACATAGTCATCAACGCGTCGCCATAATCGTTTGGCGCGACCGGCAACCGCGCCGCCGCCTCGGCCGCCGGCATGCTCTGGCACAGATATATCGCCAGCGCTCAAAAGCCAAGATAGAACCGCTGCCACGGCCGACCCAGGGCACTTTGGCCTGTCGTCTTGCCGCATGCGCTGCAATCGATGCCCCGTACGGCGGCGTGCAGCCAAGCTTCAAACTGGAAAAAATCGAGGTGGCGCCACGTCCGATTGGTGCGGCCAGGCACGCCATGGCCGTGGCCATTGCATGCAAGGCGCCGCATTTGGCGGGCCTTGCAGCGGACCTCGAGGTCGATCCCGCGCTTGGCAGTGTCTAGATCAACCTCGTCACAGACCGTGGCGTTTGCAGGCCCAACGCGCCGGTACAAAAGCGTCGACAGCGACACTCATCAGGATATCTTCCGCCTAAACATGGGAATGCCCGATATCTTACGGGGAGTCAGTTCTCCGAATATACTCCAATTCGGTCATGTCCTTCCCCCCGCCCGGGCGACCTAATTTAACGCGCAGCGGCGGTTGCCCAAAATGGTCAGAGTCAGGGCGAAAACAAGCCATTAAATCTTTCATTTCGAGGTCTGCTTCCTTTCTTTCGGTATTTTCGATGTACTGAGAAACCCTCTCTTTTGTTTTGTCATCTAACTGTGCTAAACTTTCAAGAGAATCGCGACTCAAATTATCAAATATGCTCTTGTGTATCCTGTATCTTTTAAATTTTAATAAAGGATTCTCCTGGCTTTTCGATACAGAACGATCAAATGCTCCTCGTCCTGCATTTTTAGGAATATCTTTTGTGTTTTGTTTTTGCGACGGAGCTGAATCAGCGGATAAACTTTTTTTTGCGTTGGGATCAGGTGGATTGTGCTGGATACCAGTTATAGTTGAACTGAAAGATGAGTTAACATTCATGGATTGACCTTTAATATGGGAGAAAGTTAAAATTTCCTGAAGTGCGCCGTAAGGTTTCATATGAGTGGTGTTGCTGCGGAAAATCGTTCCATTCCATGATTATTAATGCATAATCCTAATTCCGTGTCCAGCATTTGACCGTCGCTTTTATGTTGTCAAAACCGAAAATTTTTGCAGATTTCACGTCCGGATGGCGCCGCCCTCCACGACTTGGGGCTTAATCGCTTTAATTCGCATGGCGCCGCATTTGGCGAACGTTGCAGCTGACCACGAAGTCGATCCGGCGCTTGGCAGTATCTAGGGAAAGCACTGATTAATTATGGCGCCGGACTTTGCGTTGTAAATAGCTGCACGCTGCCGTTGCACATTGTCGCAGCAGCTCGCTATTGCTGGGAATTTGCGCCTTGCCGGCTGACTTTTCCAGCTGCCAATCCATACGCTATAATAATCCAATGCTTCCTTGGTCAGAGATCAATCTTAAATAGATTAGTTATCCGACAGCTCCGGCACTGTCTTTATAGGTCTGGCATTTCGTTGGGCCTGGAGCCGATATTCTGGCTGCGTATAACTGAAGCAGAGCGCTAGTCATCAATTGCGATTTTCTATCTGAATTGCTCGTCCGGATATCTAGATCGAGTGCCTGGGATTTAAGAGCGCATTTCCAAAACAAGCGATTGTTCCATCAGAAATAGAAACGTTTTTAAGATTTTGAAGAATGTATTTTTTTGACTCAACGCTCGCCTGCGGATCCAGAAAAATATACCCTAAGAATTCCGCAGGAAGTTCATTAATTATCACCTGTGCAAGTAGTTCTGGTTGCTCGAAAACCATGGCTTCGAACGATAAGTATCCCGTTTCTTTTAACAAGAGGAAGTGGCCACCCAAAGTTTCATCAAACCCTTCATCCTCTGACTCTCTATCGATAAAGTCTTGATAATAGGCGCCGAACGCCGTAATGGCTTCATGTGCATCCAATTGGAGGTGAAATGGGACGGCAAACTCAACGCCCAAACTCTTCCCAAAAGCGATAGAGTTTGAACGAATTAAATTTACATCAACCTCAAGTCCATCGATAATGCATTTTTTCATATTCAGTCTCTTCAATGCTTGCCAGGTGGAACAGTAGTGATCGTACCATCAGGATGAATCGGGAATTGCAGACCCAGGCCGGCGCATGGACCTGGTTGTGGCCGCTGCACCACACGCTAGCCTCATCGTGGGCGCAATTTGCTAGCGCATGAAAATGTTGAAGTTTTTATAGTAAATTATGATTTCGATCATAACGAGTTTAAAGGGATATCCATGAAATCATCGCAGTTTTTGCAAGCCGCCATCGTCACCGCCATGCTGGCGGGCGGCAGCGTTCACGCCACCGAATTGGTGGTCAACGGCAGTTTTGAAGCGATTCCGGTGCAGCCCCACACCACCCGCTTCTTCTATATTGCGCTGCCTGGCTGGATGCCGTTCGACGGACCGGTCGAGGTACGCAACGACAATGACGGCGTGGCGGCCGATGGCAGCAATTTCGTCGAGCTCGACAGCGATCAAAACAGCGGTATGTACCAGGACATCAGCACCACGGCGGGGCAGCGCTACAGCTTGTCCTTTCAATACCAGGATCGCGTATTCCAGCCTTCTTTTACGCAGGGCCTGGAGGTGTACTGGGGCGGGCAACTGCTTACCAGCGTGGCGTCCGCGCAGCCGTGGACCACGCTCACGTTCGACAATCTGGTTGGCGCGGCGGGCAGTACCAGGCTCACTTTTCATGCCGCCGGCCAGAGCGACAGTCTGGGTACCTCGCTCGATGATGTGTCGGTGACGGCCGTGCCGGAACCGCACAGTTACGCGATGATGGTGTTGGGCCTGGCCATGGTGGGCGGCGTCGCGCGGCGCAAACGCGGCGCTTCCCCGGCCGGCCAGTTCGGCCACGCACGCACCGCGTAGTGCGATAAAAGCGCCGGCGAGAGCACGACTGCGCCACGCCATGCCACCCCCGGCTTAATTTTTTGCGCCAGAGCCGGCGAACGCGAACAGGGCGTCGAGTACCGCGTCGGGCTGCTCGGCCATCAGCTCGTGGCCGCAGTCGAGCCGGATCACTTTGGCATGGGCTATGGCCATCGTCAACGCGGTGGTGGCGCGCGGTGGCGTCATCATGTCGCGCGTGCCGCACAGGAATAGGGTGGGGCAGCGCACCGATTGGGCCGCCGCCATCCCGCCCCCATATTCATGACAAGCGCGCAAATCGGTGCGCATCACGCGGGCCGGATTGATGCGGGCGATGCGCTGTTTGAGGCGGCGCGCCCCGCCCATCGCATAAAAGCCCGGGCCGGGAAACGAGGGCTTTTGCGCGATCGAGGAGTGCGACCAGATGTTGACCATGTCGATGGCCGCTTCTTCGTCGGCGTCGGCGGCGGCCAGCAGGGCGTCGGACACTTTCATCGGATAGGCCGCGCCCAGCAGCGCCAGCTTGCCGACCCGTTGTGGCGCCGCCCGCGCGCTGGCCAGCGCCACCAAGGCGCCCATGCTGTGGCCGACCAGCAGGGCGTCGGGCGCGCCAAGCGCGTCCAGCAGCGCCAGCAGCCATGCGGCCATGGCGTCGATCCCGGTTTTGGCGGCGCCCGCGCTGCGTCCGTGGCCGGGCAGATCGAGCGCGATCGCGTTGTAGCCATGGTGCGCGAAATAGCGGCTTTGCAAAGCCCACACCGAATGGTCGTTTTGGGCGCCGTGAATGAAGACCGCGCTGGGCAGGGCGGCATCGAAGGCTTTGCCGCCGGTGTAACAGTAGGCCGCTTCGCCTTGCACGTGCAGCAGCATGTCAGGCTCCTTTCTGCGACAGTTTGAGGGCGCGCGCCAGGTCCTCGATCAGGTCGTCCGCGTCTTCCAGCCCGACCGACAGGCGCATGCTGCCTTCGCCGATGCCGGCCGCCGCCAGCTGCTCGGCCGGCACCCGGAAGTGGGTGGTCGAGGCGGGATGGATCACCAGCGATTTGGCGTCGCCCACGTTGGCCAGATGGGAAAACAGCTGCAAGGCGTCGACGAAGCGGCGCCCGGCGGCGCGGTCGCCCTTGACGTTAAAGGTGAGCACCGCGCCGCAGCCCTTGGGCAGCAGCGTGCGCGCCAATATGTGATCGGGATGGGACGGCAGTTCGGGATAGGTCACCGATGCCACCGCCGGCTGCGACAGTAAAAACGCGACCACCTTGCGCGTGTTGGCCACGTGCCGGTCCATGCGCAAACCCAGCGTTTCGATCCCCTGCAAGATGGCGAACGCGTTGTGCGGGCTCATGGCCGCGCCGAAGTCGCGCAAGCCTTCGCGCCGCGCGCGCAGGGCGAACGGCGCCACGGTCGACTCCTCGGCGAACACCATGCCGTGGAAGCCGTCGTAGGGTTCGCACAGTTCGGCGAAGTGGCCGTGCCGCGCGTGCGCCGCCTGCCAGTCGAAGGTGCCGCCGTCCACCAGCAAGCCGCCGATGGCGGTGCCGTGCCCGCACAAGAACTTGGTGGCCGAGTGGAACACCAGGTCGGCGCCATGCTCGAAAGGGCGCAGCAGGTAGGGCGTGGTGAAGGTCGCATCGAGCATCAGCGGCAGCTGATGTTCGTGGGCCAGCGCCGCCACCGCGCCGATGTCGATCACGTCCAGTCCCGGGTTGCCCAGCGTTTCGCCGAACAGCAGTTTGGTGTGGGGACGGATCGCGCCGCGCCAGGCGTCCAGGTCGCGCGGGTCGACGAAGCTGGTCTCGACGCCGAAGCGTTTCAAGGTGTAGGCCAGCAGATTGTGCGAGCCGCCGTATAGCGCGCGCGAGGCCACGATGTGGGAGCCGGCGCCGGCGATGGTGGACAGGCCCAGGTGCATGGCGGCCTGGCCGCTGGCGGTGGCGATGCCGGCCACGCCGCCTTCGAGCGCGGCGATGCGCTCTTCGAGCACGGCGCTGGTGGGGTTCGACAGGCGCGAGTAGACGTGGCCGGCCCGTTCCATGTTGAACAGGGCGGCGGCGTGGTCGGCGTCGCGGAAGGCGAACGAGGAGGTGAAGTGGATCGGGGTGGCGCGCGCCCCCGTGGCGGGGTCGGGCGCGGCGCCGGCGTGCAGCGCCAAGGTGTCAAAGCCAGGGTAGTGCGGTGCGCTCATGGTGTCGGTCGCCATTGGTGGGGATGGCGCTGATCGTACCCGATTCGCGGCCCGCGCAGCAGACTGTTGC
The DNA here is from genome assembly GCA_040385995.1 of Pseudomonadota bacterium. Lineage (GTDB taxonomy): Bacteria > Pseudomonadota > Gammaproteobacteria > Burkholderiales > Burkholderiaceae_D > Janthinobacterium. Next base: position 165,729 of record JAZKGI010000005.1, on the reverse strand, counting down.
TATCCCGATATTTTTGATGTGGCGCAATGGTAGATTTTTTGCCAGGCATAGGCTACATTGACTCACACGGCTTACAATAACGACAAAACCCTCACTCACCGCGGACAGGAAGGCCATCATGAAAGTCTCTGAAATTCTCCAAGTCAAAGGCAACATTCTCTACACCGTCACCCCCGATCAGCCCCTGGTGGACGCCGCCAACACCATGGCCGAGAAGGATATCGGCTCGCTGGTGGTGATGGAGTTCGGCGACCTGGTGGGCATGCTGACGTTTCGCGAGGTGATCAAGGCGCTGCACAAGAATGACGGCTCGATCGGCGGCGGCACCGTGCGCAAGCACATGGACGACCATCCCATCACGGTCACGCCGGACACCGAGGTCAACGAGGTGCGCCGCATCATGCTGGAAAAGCATGCGCGCTATCTGCCCGTCATGAACGCCAAGACTTTGCTGGGCATCATTTCGTTCTACGACGTGGCGCGCGCCGTGCTGGAGGCGCAAAGCTTCGAGAACAAGATGCTCAAGGCGTATATCCGCGATTGGCCGGCCGAGGAAACGGCCGACTGACAAGGCGGCGGCCCCGCGCCGCCACGCGCCCGGGGCTGGCCGCCAGGCGCTTCCTTAAGCGACGCCGTCCAGGGCCACCCCGTCCAGCCATTGGGTCAAGGCTTCCGAGGTCATGGGGCGGGCGAACAGGAAGCCTTGCGCGAGCGGGCAACCCAGGCCCTGCAAAATCTGCGCCTGACGCTCGTCTTCCACCCCTTCGGCGATCACCGCCAGGCCCAGATTGCGTCCCAGCTGTATCACCATCTCGGCGATGCTGCTGCCGCGCGAGGAGCCGGTGATCTCGGTGACGAAGGCGCGGTCGATCTTGAGCCGGTCGATTTGCAAGCGCTGCAAATACGACAGCGAGGAAAAACCGGTGCCGAAGTCGTCGATGGCGATGCTCACCCCGGTTTGCTTGACCTCGCCCAGCATCTTGATCAGTTGATCGGGCTCCTCCATCGCCATCGATTCGGTGATTTCAAGCTCGACGAATTCGGCCGGCGCGCCGGTGTCGTGCAAGGCTTTTTTCAGCACGTCGAGAAAATGCGGGTGGCGGAACTGGACCTGGGACACGTTGACCGACATCATGAAGTCGTAGTGACCCAGTTCGCGCAGGCGCACCAGCTCGCGGCAGGCGGTGCGCAGCACCCATTCGCCCAGGTCGACGATCAAGCCCGAATATTCGGCGATCGGAATGAAACGGTCGGGCGAGATGAACTTGCCGTCCATGGTTTGCCAGCGCAGCAGCGCCTCGGCCCCCACCGGGCGCCGGGTGCGCAAATCGATCTGCGGCTGGTACACCACGAACAGCTGGTTCTGGCCGAAGGCGGCGCGCAGCGCGTACATCATGCGCACCCGCTCGCGGATTTCGATGCCCATGCTGCGCGAGAAGTAAAAATGGCCGGCGCGCTGCTGGGTCTTGGCGCGCTTGAGCGCGATGTCGGCATCTTTCAAGGCGTCGGCGCCGCTGCCGTCGTGCTCGCCCAGGCGCACCAGGCCCAGGGTGGCCGACAGCTGCACGTCCTGGCCGTCGATGCAAAACGGGGCTTGGAACAAGGCCAGGATGGCCGTCGGGTTCACTTGCCCGGCGTCGCCCAGCACGCAAAAGATGTCGCCGCCCAGGCGCGCCACCGTGAGTTGCTGGCCCAGCCGCGTTTGCAGCCGTTCGGCCACCGCCACCAGCAGCAGGTCGCCGAACTGGTGGCCGAGCGCGTCGTTGGTTTCGGCGAAATGGTCCAGGTCCACCAGCGACAAGGTGGCGTCGTCGCGGGCCGGGCCGGCCAGGGTGGCGTCCAGGATCTCGACTAAGCGGGTGCGGTTGGGCAGCTTGGAGAGCAAATCGTAAAACGCCGCGTTGTGCAGGTGCGAGACCAGCTCCACATTGTCCAGCCCCACCGCGACGTTGCCGCAAAAAACCTCCAGCAAGCGCTCGTCGATCTCGTCGGGCGCGCGCGGCATCTGCATATAGGCCACGAAGTCGCGCCCGGCCTTGCCGGCGAAATGGAGCGTGAGGAAGTCGGCGCCGTAGATGTTGCGGCGCTGCTCGAGCGTGTGCTCCACGGCCGCCAGCACGTGGGCGTCGGCCGGTCCTTGCAAGGGTCCGCTGCGCGGCCGGCTGTAACTGCCGGCGCTGGCCATGACGAGCAATGCGCGCCCGCTCGCGTCCGGATTGTCTTGCACGCACAGCACCCCGTTGGCGCGCACCCCCATCAGATCGGCGATCTGGGTCAGTACCCCGGCGGCGAAGTTTTGCACCCCGTGCAGCGCCATCAGCTCGGTGCTGGCGCGCACGATCTGGTTCAAGCCGCGCCGGCTGCTATTGATGGTGCGGATTTGCTCGTAGGAACGAATGGCCGCCGTCACCGTGGTAAACAGCTTAATACGGGTCAATTCCGACTTGGTCTTGTAGTCGTTGATGTCGAAATCGCGGATGGCGTCGATCTCGGGCGCATAGCCCGGTTGGCCGGTGCGCAAAATGATGCGCGCATCGGACATTTTCAGCGTTTCGCGAATGTAGCGCACCAAATGGAGGCCGGCGTCATCCTGTTCCATCACCACGTCGAGCAAAATGACGGCGATATCGGGCTCGGTTTTGAGCAGTTCGCGGGCCTGGGCGGCCGAGTAGGCGTGCACGAATTCGAGCGCGCGCTGCTGCATTTCCAGGTTGCCCAGGGCAAAAGTGGTGGTCGAATGGACGTCCTCGTCATCGTCGACGATCATCACGCGCCAGGTGGGGCGGACGGCCGGCGGCACGGAAGCGCTGGGATGCTCTTCCAGAAAGACCAGATCGTCGTGATCGTCCTTGTCCAGCTCAAGGGGTAGGATCGGTTGGGGCATGTGGCGCTTCTCCAGGCTGTCTCGCTGCTGTCTGCTTCAAGTATATAGTGAATTGATAAGAGGAATGGCGATTTAGCGGCGCTTTGGCGGCGAACAAGCCGGCCCGGCCGGCCATTCGGGGCGCCCGGACTGGTAGAATGGGGTTTTCCCCTTCACTATTCGATTATGTCCGGCAATTCATTTGGCAAGCTTTTCACTGTGACGACTTTCGGCGAATCGCACGGCGCGGCCATCGGCTGCGTGATCGACGGCTGCCCGCCCGGCCTGATCCTGTCCGAGGCCGATATCCAGCCCGAACTGGACCGGCGCAAGCCCGGCACCTCGCGCCACGTCACCCAGCGTCAGGAGTCGGACACGGTGGAAATCCTGTCCGGGGTATACCAGGGCGTGACCACCGGCACCCCGATCGCCCTGCTGATCCGTAATGAAGACCAGCGCAGCAAGGATTACGGCAACATCGCCGAGAGCTTCCGTCCCGGCCACGCCGATTATACGTATTGGCATAAATACGGGGTGCGCGATCCGCGCGGCGGCGGGCGCTCCTCGGCGCGCCTGACGGCGCCGGTGGTGGGGGCGGCGGCGGTGGCCAAGAAGTGGCTGGCCCAGCAGTACGGCACCAGCTTTCATGGCTGCATGAGCCAGCTGGGCGACATCGTGGTGCCGTTCGAGTCTTGGGACCATGTGGCCGGCAATCCGTTTTTCGCCGCCAGCGCGGACGCCGCGCTGATCGCGCGCATGGAGGCGGCGATGGACCAGCTGCGGCGCGACGGCGACTCGATCGGGGCCCGCATCGACGTGGTGGCGCGCGGTGTGCCGGTAGGCTTCGGTCAGCCCATCTACGACAAGCTCGACGCCGACATCGCTTACGCCATGATGGGCATTAACGCCGTCAAGGGGGTGGAGATCGGCGCCGGCTTCGGCGCGGTGGCGCAAAAAGGCTCGCAGCACGGCGACGAACTGACCCCGCAAGGCTTCGTCGGCAACAATGCCGGCGGCGTGCTGGGCGGCATCTCGACCGGGCAAGACATCACGGTGTCGATCGCCATCAAGCCGACCTCGTCGATCCGCACCCCGCGCCGCTCGATCGACAAGGACGGCCAGCCCGTGATGGTGGAAACCTTCGGCCGTCACGACCCCTGCGTCGGCATCCGCGCCACCCCGATCGCCGAAGCCATGCTGGCCCTGGTGCTGATCGACCACGCGCTGATGCACCGCGCCCAGTGCGGCGACGTGCGGGTCGACACGCCCAAGCTGCGCTAATGCGTTAAAGAGCCCGGGCCGGTCGCGCGCGGCCGGCCCGTCCCCCGCACCCCGCGCACGGTGCGCCGCACCGACGCCCAAGCCGCTCCCGCGGCGCGCCTTGCCGATGCCGCCACAGTCACTCAATTTCGCGCTGCTGCTGTTTGCCTACTATGCCCACGCCGGCACCTTCTCCACCTACGCCAGCCTGTTTTTCGCCGAGCGCGGCATGACGGTGGGCCAGATCGGCGTGCTCATGTCGCTGGTCCAGGTGATGCGCATCGTCGGCCCCAATCTGTGGGGTTGGGTGGCCGATCACACCGGCGCCCGGGTGATGGTGCTGCGCCTGACGGCGCTGGCGGCCCTGCTGTCATTTTCGGGCATCGCCGCCGGCCACAGCTTCCCCGCGTTCGTGGCCGCCATGGCGCTGCTCAATCTGTTTACCAGCGCCCAGGGCCCGATGTGCGACGCCCTGATGGTGGCCGAGATGCGGGGCGACCTCACTTATTATGGCCGGCTGCGCCTGTGGGGCTCGGTCGGTTTCATCGTGGCCGTCACCGCCGCCGGCTATGCCATGCAGTGGTTCGGCATCGTGGCGCTGCCGTGGATCGCCGGCGCCTTGCTGGTGTGCGTGCTGCTGGCCAGTCTGCGGCTGCGCGAGGTGACGCTGCCGGCGCGCCACGCCGACACGCCGTCTTTGGCGAGCCTGATGCGCAAACCCGAGGTGCTCGCTTTTTTCGGCGCCAGCGCCCTGATGGTGGCCGCGCACGCCGCCCTGTACGTGTTTTATTCGCTCTACCTGGCCACCAACGGCTACAGTAAAAGCGTGATCGGGCTGATGTGGTCGCTCGGGGTGGTGGCCGAGGTGGCCGTCTTTTATTGTCAGGCGCCCCTGTTCCAGCGCTGGGGCGCGCGCCGCATCCTTTACCTGAGCTTTGCCCTGGCGCTGCTGCGTTTCGCCATGATCGGCGCCGGCGCCCATCTGCTGGCGGTGCTGGTGGCGGCCCAACTGCTGCACGGGGCCACCTTCGCGGCCCATCATTCGGCGTCGGTATCGACCATGCAGCGCTGGTTCGCCGGTCCTTTGCAGTCGCGCGGCCAGGCGCTCTATATCAGCATCGCGTACGGCCTGGGCGGCTCGCTGGGCGGGCTGTTCCTCGCCAAATGCTGGGAGCGCTTTGGCCCCGGCTCGGTGTACTGGGTCGCGTGCGCGCTGGCCGCTTGCGCGCTGCTGGCCATGCGGCTCTCGTTCCGTTACCAGGACCGCCAGCCGGCCGTCATCGCGAGCCGGCCGAGCTAAACGCTTTTTACACCTGTCAGTAGACCCGGTATGCTGCGCGGGCTTCACCCTGGCCGACATCTTGCTCGGCCTGTCGCTGCACCGCTGGCCGGCCGCGAACGCGAAGGCTTCCGTCTGCATGGGCGCAATGGTTTGCCATAAGGCATCGCTCAATCTCCGGTGTTATACTGTCGGTAAGCCCGCTCACTTTGCTTTTTCTGGAATCCGTATGATGCCGTTGTCGACCTGGCTCGCTTTTTTAGTCGTTTCCCTGGCCACGGCCTTCAGCCCGGGCCCGGGCGTGATGTTGGCCCTGTCGACCTCCGGCTCGGCGGGGCCGCGCCGCATCCTGTATAGCTCGGCGGGCAACGGACTGGGGGTGTTTGCCGTGGCCACGGTGGCCGTCACCGGTCTGGGCTTGCTGTTGCAAACCTCGGCCATCGCCTTCGGCATGCTCAAGGCGGCCGGCGCCGGCTATTTGATTTATCTGGGATTGCGCCAGTGGTTCCGCAAGCCCGCGGCGCCCGCGGCGGCCGTGCTGCCGGCCAAGGCGAGCGGCAATGGCGGCCTGTTCCTGCGAGGTTTGCTGGTGGCGCTGACCAATCCCAAGAGCGTGCTGTTTTTCACCGCGATCTTTCCGCAGTTTATGCCCGGCCCCCGTCTGGATGCCGCGCGCTTTTTCCTGCTCACCTCCACCTTTGTGGCCTGTACCCTGTTGGCGCACGTGGTGTATGTGGCGCTGGCGGTCAAGCTGGGCAAGGGTATGAGGTTGGCCGGACGGCGCCGCGCGCTGGACCTGGTGGGCGGGCTGATTTTTGTGGTGCTCGGCTGCTTCATGCTGACCTTGTCGGCCCAACCCGCCCCCGGCGCGCGCCGCTAGCCGTCGGTCGCAGGCGCCCCGGCGGGCCGCTCGATCGACCCGCGCTCAATCGACCCGTGCTCAGTCGACCCGCGCTCAATCGACCCGTGCTCAGTCGACCCGCGCTCAATCGACCCGATTGGCCGCCAGTTCGCTGCGATGGCGCAGCTGGACCGCCTGCACCACCAGCGCGCGCACCTCGTTCAGCAAGCCGAATTCGATCTGGTTTAGCTGCACCGGCGGATAACTGTCGTCCCAGTCGCCATACAGGAAGCCGGCCGGCTGGCCCTTGGCCACCAGCGGCAGGATCACGAAGCTGCGCGCGTTCGACAGCGTGTCTTGCCACCACCGGGGCAGTTTGGCGGCGAATTTGGGGTCGTGCGCGTTTTCGATGAAGATCACCCGGTCGCTATTGAGGGCGGCGTGAAACACATTGGGCTGATACGCCTCGCCGAAGGCCATCAGCGGCAGCAGCTGCTTGACGTCGGCGCCCAGGCTCATACGCGCCATATAGCGGCGCTCCTTGTGGTTGCGCACGAAGGCGACGGCATGCGAAAAATCGAGCCCCTGAAACACGGTTTCAAGCGCCATCGACACCATCTGGCCCGGGTTGGCGCTATCGAGCGCGCCGCGCATCTCGGCCAGACCGCTGAGCAGCACGCGGTTGCCCACGGCGCGCATGCGGGTCGAGGCGATCGCCCGCGCGCGCCGTTCGGCCGGGTTGGACAGGGGCGCGATCGACAGGTCGGCCGCGGCCATGGTCTTGGCCCGCTCCAGCGCCTGCGCCAAGCCGTCCGGCGCCATGCCCAGCATGCCGGCGTAGCGCTCCAGCAGCGCATGCACCTCGTGCGCGCCGCCATCGTCGTCATGCCAGAGCAGATTGGCGCAGCGCGCCGACATGGTCGACAGTCCCGCCATCCAGTCGGCCCGGCTGATCGCCTCGGCCGGCCCGCTGTGCGCGGCCCGTTCCGGCTCCACCGTGCGCATGCCGTCGATCAGATTGGCCGGTAAGCCCCAATGCAGGGCGGTGGCCAGGCCCAGCTGCTCCAGGCTCAGGCCGAGGATGTCTTGCGCGGCCGCGCTTTCGTTGCCGGGGCCGCCATGCGCCTGCAAGCTGGCCCAGTAATCGGTCATATAAAAGGTCAGCATCATGCGCCCCAGGGTGTGCAGCATGGAGCACACCACGGCTTCTTCCGCGTAGCTGTTGTACGGCCCGTCGGCGCTGGCGGCCACCTGCTGCGCCACCATCCCGGCCAGCACCGCCTTTTCCATCTCGATGTGCGCGCTCACCGAATCCGGCGTGGCGCGCGAGAGCTCTTCGATCAGCTTCAAGCCCAGGGCCAGATGGCCGATGGCGTCGGTGCCCAGCACCAGCACCGCCTTGGACACCGTGTTGACGCTCTGGCCGAAGGCCGAATACATGCCGCTGTTAGCCAGGCGCAGCACTTTTTGCGTCAAGACCGGGTCCGACAGCACGGTCTGGGTCATATTGAAGGCTTGCTCCTCCTCGCCGCGCATGGCGCCCAGGATAGAGCTGACCGCCTTGGCGAAGCCGGGCATGTCGCCGCGCATGCGGGTGCGCGCCCACAGCAGCTCGAGGGTATGCTTGCCCAGTTCGGTCGCCGGCACGAAGGGCGGCCCGCTCATTGCGCTCCCGCCCTCAGTTCCTGCGGCAGCAGGTTGGCGTAGGTGGTGTCCTTGAGCGCCGCCATCGCCACGTTGGCCGGCATCGGTTTGCCGGTCAGGTAACCCTGGATATACTGGCAGCCGCGCTGTTCGAGAAAGCGCAGCTGCGGTTCCGTTTCCACCCCTTCGGCCACCACCGACAGATCGAGATGCTTGGCCAGATCGAGCACGGTGTTGCAGATCGCGCCGTCCTTTTGCGATTCGGGCAAGTCCTTGATGAAGGCGCGGTCGATCTTGAGCACCGAAATGGGAAAGCGCTTCAGGTAAGCCAGCGAGGAATAGCCGGTGCCGAAATCGTCGATGGCGATGCGGGCTTCGCGCTCGGCCATCTGGGTCAGAATCGTCTCGGCGTAGGCCGGATCGATCATCAAGGTACCCTCGGTGATTTCAAGCACCAGCTGCCGGCCGGGCAGGCCGGAGAAGGCGATGGCGTCGTCCAGCACATCGAGAAATTTATCGTTGCGGAACTGGCGCGGGCTGATATTGACCGACATGTACAGGGGCCGCCCGGCCACTTCCTCGAATTGGCGCAGCTGGACGCAGGCCGACTTGAGCGCCCAGGCGCCCAGCAGGTTGATCAAGCCGTTGGTTTCGGCGATCGGGATGAAGCGCGCCGGCGGCACCATGCCCAGGGTCGGATGCTTCCAGCGCATGAGCGTTTCAAAGCCCTGGATCAGGCGGGTGCGCGCGTCCACGATGGGCTGATAATAAAGCAAAAATTCACCCTCGCGCACGGCCAGGAACATGGCCGCCTCGAGCGAGATGTCATGCTCGGGCGGACCGGCCAGGCTGGGGCTGTAGATCAGGCAGCGCGCCTTGCCGGTTTCCTTGGCGCGCGACATGGCCGCGTCGGCCAAGGCCACCAGGCGCACCTCGTCCTCGGCGTGCTCGGGATAGATCGCCACCCCGATCGAGGCGCCGATGTAGATGGTGTGCTGGTCGATTTCGAACGGCGACTGCAAGGTGGCGATCAGGCGCCCGGTCACCAGCTTGATCTGGGCTTCGCCCACGGTACCGGGCAAGACGGCGACGAATTCGTCACCGCCGACCCGGGCCAGGGTGTCGCTGTCGCGCAGCAGGGCGCGCAGGCGGGTGGCGGCCAGGCGCAGCACGGCGTCGCCGATGGGATGGCCCAAGCCGTCGTTGACTTTTTTGAAGCCGTCCAGTCCCACCGTGACCACCGAAAAGCCCTGGTTCGAGCGGCGCGCGTTGGCGATCACCATGCGCATCCGGTCCGACAGCAGCAGGCGGTTGGGCAGCCCGGTGAGGGCGTCGTGGGTGGCCATGTGGCGCAGCCGGGCCTCGGTGGCGCGCTGCTCGGAGATGTCGCGCCCGACCACCAGAAAAGCGGCCGGCGCGCCGGCGGCGGCCGGGCACAGCGACAGGCGCAGCTCGAACCAGACCTCTTGCGAGACGCTTTTGAGGCGCGCTTCGAGCCGGCATGGCTGGCGCGCTTCGAGCACTTCGAGCAGGGCGTTTTTAAGGGCCGGCTGGTCGGCCGCGCTGCACTGGGCCGACAGCGGCTGGCCGAGCAGCGGCTGCGGCGCGGCGATCAGCGCGCGCGCGCGCTTGCTGGCAAATAGCAGCAGCCCCTGCTGGTCGAGCCGGAACACCACGTCGCCAGCCTCTTCCAACAGGTCGTCGGACTCGTAGCGCTGCTTGGACTGGGCTACCGGTGGTGAGCTGGAAAACATGTGTGAATCTAATCTTTCATATTAATACACATGGCGGTTTCTACGAGGAATCGTAAGCCGGCCTATATTCGCGCCAACCGAGCAAGGTATATGAAATGTATCACTGAAAAGATGGACACTACATGAAAAAAAGCAACACCATGCCATGTTTTCGGAATATCGGTCGAGCCCGTTAATAAAAGCCGCGGCGGTGTGGTGAAAAGCGATATCGAGGGCGCCGCCGCCCGGGGCGCCGCGCGTCGACGCCGCCTGCGCTGTGGTTTTTTTTCATAATCGGGATGACAACCATTTCAATATCGCAATGGCTCAATGGCCGCGCGAGCTTGGATTGGCGGCGCTCCGATCGCGGCTTGATTCGACGCCCTGATTGCGCTAATCTGAACTGGCACCTGCCGCACGTGCCGAAAATGGGAGGCTTGCGTGTTGGCGTGTTATATAGCCATGAGCGTGAAGCAATTGCAAATGACTTTAAAACGTTTCATTGATTTGGAATTAATCTCTATATGACGCAACGGGAAAACGAGCAGGGGCGCCCGGTCTCGATCGCCGGCGTAACGCTGGCGTAACGCTGGCGTAACGCTGGCGTAACGCTGGCGTAAAGCGCAAGGAGCCTGCATGGAAAGCGTTAACACCTTCGACACGCACCAGGTTTTCAATCAGCCGGCGCCGTTTGAAAACGTCAACCTCTTCGCTTGCGACCTGGCCTTGCAGGAAGCGCTGGCGCGCGAGGGCGCGGCCGAGGCGGCACCGGCGCTGCGCGCCTTGGGCGCCGTGCTGGGCCGGGCCGAGACGGCTGAACTGGCGCGCCAGGCCAATGCCCATGAGCCACGCCTGCACCAGGTGGACCGGGCCGGACGCCGCATCGACGAAATCGAGTTTCATCCGGCTTGGCACGCCTTGATGACCCTGCTGATCGAGGCCGGCGCCCACGCCACGCCATGGCAGGCGCCCGGCGCCGGGGCCCAGGTGGCGCGGGCGGCGCGCTATCTGCTGTTCGGCCAGGTTGAAAACGGTAGCCAGTGCCCCGTCACCATGACGTACGCGGCGGTGCCGGCGCTGCGCCTGGCGCCGGCGCTGGCCGCGCGCTGGCTGCCGAAGATCCTGTCTTGCCGCTACGATCCGCGCTCGCTGCCGGTGGAGCAAAAACACGGCGCCCTGATCGGCATGGGCATGACGGAAAAGCAGGGCGGTTCCGATGTGCGCAGTAACACGACGCGGGCCGGGCCGGTCGATCCGGCCGAAGCGGCAACCCTGTTTGGCGAACAGGGGCGCGAGGTGTACCGCATCGTCGGCCACAAATGGTTCTTCTCGGCCCCTCAGAGCGACGCTCACCTGATCCTGGCCCAGAGCGGGCAGGGCGGAGAGGCCGGCTTGTCCTGCTTTTTGCTGCCCCGCTTCACGCCGGACGGACGCCGCAACCAGATCCGGGTGCAGCGCCTGAAGGACAAGCTGGGCAACCGTTCCAACGCCTCGGCCGAGGTGGAATTTACGGGCGCTTACGGCTGGCTGCTGGGCCAGGCCGGACGGGGCATCGCCACCATATTGGAAATGGGCAGCCACACCCGGCTCGACTGCGTGCTGGGCAGCGCCGGCATCATGCGCGCCGCCTTGACCCACGCGCTGCATCATGCGCGCCGGCGCAGCGCCTTCGGCCGGCCGCTGGCCGACCAGCCTCTGATGCAAAATGTGCTGGCCGACCTGGCGCTCGAATCGGAGGCCGCCACCGCGTTCGCGCTGCGCCTGGCGCGCTGCTACGACCAGCGCGACGACCCGGTCCAGGCCAATCTGGCGCGCGTGCTCACGCCGGCCGGCAAATACTGGATCTGCAAGCGCGGCCCCGGCTTCGGCGCGGAAGCGATGGAAGTGCTGGGCGGCAGCGGCTACGTGGAAGACGGCCCGCTGGCGCGCCTCTACCGCGAATTGCCCGTCAATTCGATTTGGGAAGGCTCGGGCAATGTGATGTGCCTCGATTTGCTGCGCGCGCTGGGTAAAAGCGGGGCCGCGCGCGCCGCCTTGGAACAGGAATTGATCGGCCCGGCCCCGGCCGATGCGGCGCCCGACCCGGTCCACGACGCCTACCAAGCCTATGCGCGGCGTCTGCTGGAAGACTTGGCGCGCGCGCCGCAACATGATTACGGCGCGCGCGGCCTGGCCGAACGGATCGTGCTGGCGGTGCAGGCGGCGCTGCTGCTGCGCCACGCGCCGGCCTGCGTGGGTCGGGCCTTCGTGTTGTCGCGCCTGGTTAGCGGAGTGGGCGGCGCCTATGGCCGGCTGCCCGAAGGGATCGATTGCGCGGCCATTTTGGCGCGCGCCTTGATCGAAACGGGCGGCGCCGGCGCCCCGGCGGCGACGGCCGGGTCCGGCCCGCCCGGGTATACATGACAGTGAAACAATTATTTTTATGAAATCCGATACGGGCGAGGGCGATGGCTGGGATAATGCCGTTACACAATCGATTCATATCCGGGTGCGCGCAGGCGTGACGCGGCCCGCAGCCAAAGACGAGCATAATTCAACCATGAAACAAGATCCACGCTTCCCCAATCTGTTTATCACCGACCATCCGCTGATCCAGCACAAGCTGAGCCACATGCGCGAGCGCGACACCTCGACCCGCACCTTTCGTGAATTGCTCAAGGAAATTACGCTGCTAATGGGGTATGAAATCACGCGCGACTTGCCGCTGACCACGCGTCCGATCGTCACCCCGCTGGTGACCATCGATGCGCCTGTGATCGCCGGCAAGAAGTTGGCCATTGTGCCGATTTTGCGCGCCGGCATAGGCATGAGCGACGGCTTGCTCAATTTGATACCGTCGGCCCGGGTTGGCCACATCGGCGTGTTCCGCGATCCCGACACCCATTTGCCGGTCGAGTATCTGGTGCGGCTGCCCGATTTGAGCGAGCGTACCTTTATCTTGTGCGATCCGATGGTAGCGACCGGCAACTCCGCGGTGTACGCGGTGGACGTGCTCAAGTCGCGCGGCGTGCAGGACGAGCAAATCATTTTCCTGGCCCTGGTGGCCGCGCCGGAAGGGGTGACGGTGTTCCAGAACGCGCACCCGAAAGTAAAGCTGTATGCCGCCGCGCTCGATTCGCACCTGAACGAGCACGCCTACATCGTGCCGGGCCTGGGCGACGCGGGCGACCGTATTTTCGGCACCAAATAAACCGCAGCGTCACTTCGAGGCGAGCATGGTGACTCCAGAAGACTTGGCATTTCGCGCGCGTCTACAGACGCTGTACGATCAATACGCGGCCAGCGTGCCGGCCATGATGATCACCATCGAACAGGCCGGCGCCGTGTGCGCCAGCGCCGGACGCAGCACGGCGCATATGACCGCGCTCAACCGTGCCTTGCACGCGGTGGCGGGCTCGGCCGGCACATTCGGCTTTTCCGCCCTGGGGCATGCCTGCCGCCGCCTGGAACATGGCGTGCGCGACGTGATGGACAACCCGCAGGCGGCCGACGCCGCCTGGCCGCGCCTGGCGCAAGAGCTGGCCCAACTGTTGCGTTGCACGGCCGCCGACCCCCGTAGCTTGCCCGGTTATGTGTGATACCGCTCATATAGATGTAAAATTGTCATTTAGTTGTTTGATTTATCTCAAAGCTGGAGTAAGCTTTGTTCTCTATAGTGTGTTTTATACCTTTTCGAAACAGCACGGAGCGGTTGTTCAATACCTTGCCGCTGCGTCCGCAAAATAATTTTGCGGGAAATTGGGTTTTTCCTGTTTTATTCGGTATAATGTGGGATCGTTAGATTCGAGGTGGTAGTGCAGTTCTGTCTGTCATTCCTTTCTTGCTTCAAACGATATAACGGGCGCAAGCCCAACTTAACTGAAATAGGAAATTGTAATGGCAACTGGCATCGTAAAATGGTTCAATGATTCGAAGGGTTTTGGCTTTATCACCCCTGACGAAGGCGGCGAAGATCTGTTCGCTCACTTCTCGGCGATTCAGTCGAACGGCTTCAAGTCCCTGCAAGAGAACCAACGCGTTTCTTTTGAAGTGACTGCTGGTCCTAAGGGCAAGCAAGCTTCGAACATTCAGCCAATCTAATACGCTGAATCAAACGAAATAAAAAAATCCTCGGTTTCCGAGGATTTTTTTTCGTCTTTTTTTTGCCGTTCCCTCCCGTTTTTCCCCTATTGTCGGGCCAAGCCGGGCCGGGCCGCGGCGCATCGCGGACCTATTTGCGCTCAAGCGGGTCGTACCCGCCAATGGTCGGCATTGGCATAGCTATGCCGCAAAAAGTCCACCAAGGCGCGGATGCGCAAGGGCAAGTGGCGCCGCTGGGCGAACACGGCATAGATGTCGTTGCCCGGCGCGGCATATTGATCGAGCACGGTCACCAAATCGCCGGCTTCGAGCGCGCCGCCCACTTCCCACGCGGAACGCCAGGCCAGGCCCTTGCCGGCCAAGGCCCAGTCGTGCAGCACTTCGCCGTCATTGCACGCCATATTGCCGCCTACCTTGCGCGTGACGATTTTGCCGTGTTCGCGAAACGTCCAGCCGCGCTGACTGCCGTCGCTGCCGAAGGCCAGGCAATTATGCCGGGCCAGGTCGGCCGGGGTGGACGGGGTGCCGTGGCGTTTCAAATACGCGGGCGAGGCCACCAACACGCGGTGATTGTCGGCCAGTTTCACGCTGACCAAGTTCGAATCGGCCAGGCTGGCGATGCGGATCGCCACGTCCACCCCTTCACCGATCAGGTCGACCACCCGGTCGTTCAAGCTCAGCGCCAGAGTCAGGTCGCGGTGTTCGGCCAGAAACGACGGTAGCAGCGGTGCCACATGGCGCCGTCCGAAACCGGCCGGGGCCGATATCTGCAAATGGCCGGTGGCGCGCACGCCACGTTCGGCCACGGCCGCCTCGGCGTCTTGCAGCTCGGCCAGAATGCGCTGGCAATCGTCCAGGAAGGCGGCGCCCTCATCGGTCAAGGCCAGCTTGCGGGTGGTGCGCTGCAATAACTTGACGCCCAAACGCTGCTCCAGCGCGTCCAGGCGGCGCCCGATCATGGCCGGCGCGATGCCCTCGGCCCGCGCCGCAGCCGACAAGCTGCCGCGCGCCACCACTTCCACAAAGGTGGAGATTTGCCTGAATTGTCCCATCGGCCACCTCGGCTGTGACAAAAACGCATAGATGAATTGATTTTTAATCTCGTTCTGCTACCTTGAGTGTGAATATACTGCATGGCATATACCGAGGCAACACCGGTACCATTCCCGATTTCAGCACCACGCAGGGCCGGCAGTGGTCTTGCGCATTATTTTTTTGGAGAATCGCATGACACGGTCCACCCCCATCGAACTTCCGCCAGGAATGGAAATCCACGCCGAGATCGCGCCCGGCTACGAGCGCGTGCTGACGCCGGGCGCGCTGGAACTGGTCGTCAAGCTCACGCGCGCGTTCGCGCCGCGCCGCCAGGCGCTGCTGGCGGCCCGGGCCGAGCGCGCCGTACGTCTGGACCAAGGCGAGCGGCCCGATTTCCTGCCCGAGACGGCCCATATCCGCGCCGGCGACTGGCGCATCGCCCCCATTCCACCCGCGCTCGCTTGCCGCCGGGTCGAAATCACCGGTCCGGTGGAGCGCAAGATGGTCATCAACGCCTTCAACTCGGGCGCCGACAGCTATATGACCGATTTCGAGGATTCGAACACGCCCAACTGGGACAACCAGATCGCGGGCCAAATCAATATGCTCGACGCGGTGCGTAAAACCATTTCGCTCGAGCAAAACGGCAAGACTTACCGGCTCAACGACAAGGTGGCCACCCTGGTGGTGCGTCCGCGCGGCTGGCATCTGGATGAAAAGCATATTTTGGTCGATGGCCAGCGCTGTGCGGGCGGCATCGTCGACTTCGCCCTGTTCATGTATCACAACGCCAAAGAGCAATTGGCGCGCGGGGCCGGACCCTATTTTTATTTGCCCAAACTGGAGTCGCACCTGGAGGCGCGGCTGTGGAACGACATATTTGTGATGACCCAGGACACGCTCGGCTTGCCTCAAGGCAGCATTAAAGCGACGGTCTTGATCGAAACCATTCTGGCCGCCTTTGAAATGGATGAGATTTTGTATGAATTGCGCGAGCATAGCGCCGGGCTGAACGCGGGGCGCTGGGATTATATTTTCTCGTGCATCAAAAAATTCAAGCTCGACAAAGATTTTTGCCTGGCCGACCGGGCCAAGGTGACCATGACCGCGCCTTTCATGCGCGCCTACGCCTTGCTGCTACTGAAAACCTGCCATAAACGGGGCGCGCCCGCCATCGGCGGCATGGCCGCTTTGATACCGATCAAGAACGACCCGGAAAAAAACGCCATCGCCATGGCCGGCGTGCGCACCGACAAGGCGCGCGACGCCAGCGACGGCTATGACGGCGGCTGGGTGGCCCATCCCGGCCTGGTCGAGCTGGCCATGACGGAATTTACTCGCGTGCTGGGCGAGCGCCCCAACCAGATCGACAAACAGCGCGACGACGTGCAGGTGGGCGCGGCCGACCTGTTGCAATTCCAGCCGGAAGCGCCGATCACGGAAGCGGGCTTACGCTACAACATCAACGTCGGCATCCATTATTTGGGCAGCTGGCTGACCGGCAATGGCTGCGTGCCCATCCACAATTTGATGGAAGACGCGGCCACGGCCGAGATCAGCCGCTCCCAGGTGTGGCAATGGATACGCTCCGACAAGGGTGTGCTCGAGGACGGGCGTAAAGTGGACGCGCCCATGGTGCGCGCCATGATCGCCGAAGAACTGGTCAAGGTGCGCCAAGTGGCGCCCAACGGCGAGCACCCCGCGTACACCCGGGCCGCGCGCATCTTCGAGGACATGTCCACTGCGGAATCGTTCGCCGAATTTTTAACTTTACCGCTATACGAAGAAGTCTAGCCTGGCCGCGCGCGCACGGCCAGGGCGGGGCGGCGTAAAAAGTCGTTCAGCGCGGCCTCGTCGATGCGGTTGCCGGCCAGTTGCCACAACAGCGAATCGATCCGGTCCGCGCCCCAGAACAGGGCGCCGTCCAGTGCGAAGGTGGGCAAGCCGAACACGCCGGCCGCGATGGCGCGCCCGGTATTGTCCCGCAAGGCTTGCTTGATATCGTCTTGCCCCGCGCGCGCGGCCATGGCCTCGCCGTCCAGATCGCATTGATGGGCGATCTCGCGCAGCGTCGCCTGATCGGACACGTCCTGCCCACCCTCCCAGCACGCGGCGCTCAGCGCCAGGGAGAAGCGGCGCCGCTCGGTTTGCTCGAGCGTCAAGCACATGCGCAGCGCCATCAAGGAATTGAAAGGGTGGCCGGGCGGGCCGCGGAAACGCAAGCCGCGCGCGGCGGCCAGACGCATCACGTCGCGGAAGGTGTGAGCCCGCTTGACGGGAATTTCGGCCGGTCCCTTGATATCGAAGGCATTGAGCAAGCCGGCGATCAGCACCGGTTCGATCTGCACGGCGCGCCCGGCCGCCTCGATGCGGTCGATTTCTTTGCCCGCCAACCAGACATAAGGGCTGATCGGATCGAAATAAAAGGTGACCGGCTGGGCGTTGGGCGGCATGGTAATCCTTTCTGCATCGGGTGAGGGCGGCGCTGGCCGGTATGACCCGCGCTGACGTTAAAACGTATTCTTCCACTCGCGCAAGGCCGCGAACGCCTCGACGGGCGGCCGCTCCGGCGCCAGTTTGCCGGCCGCGATGAGTTGCCTCACAATACCGGGCTGGCGGTAGCGCAAAAACGGATTGGTGGCTTTTTCCAGGCCGATGGTCGATGGAACGGTGGCCTGCCCGCGCGCGCGCTTGGCCGTTTCCGCGTCCACGCGGCGGGCCAGATCGGCGTTGTCCGGCTCCACGGCGCGCGCAAAGCGCAGATTCGACACCGTATATTCATGCGCGCAATACACCAGTGTGTCGTCCGGCAGGGCGGCCAGCTTGGCCAGCGAATCGACCATTTGCGCCGGCGTGCCCTCGAAAAGGCGGCCGCAGCCGCCGGCAAATAAAGTGTCGCCGCAAAACAGCCAACGCGGCGCGGGCGGGGCGCCGGCCGCGTCGCTCAGGTAAGCGATATGTCCGAGCGTATGGCCGGGCACGTCGAGCACCGTCAAGCGCAAGGCAAGTTTTGGCACGGTCACCGTCGCGCCTTGCGCAAGCGCTTCTGTCACGCCTGTGATAGCCTCTTTGCGTGGGCCGTACACGGGCACCGCGTAATGTTGCAACAACTCAAGCACGCCGCCGATATGGTCGGCGTGATGATGGGTGAGTAAAATAGCGGTCAGGGTCAATCCCAGATCGGCCAGCGCGCGCAGGATGGCGCGGGCGTCGCCCGGGTCGACCACGGCGGCGTGCGTGCCGTCGTGGATCAGCCACAAGTAGTTGTCGGCAAATGCGGGCACGGCGCGCACCGACAGCGCCGAGTGCGAAGCGGAAGTGGTCATGGGCATAAACAAAGGCTGGGCATGGACAAGGCTGCATCCGAAAAATCCATTATAGCGCTAGATAGTTGGCTGCAAACGCCGGCCGGCGCATACGTGCGCGACTGGGAACAGCGCTGCCTGGATACCTTAACGGCCGACATCTTCGGCTACAATGCGGTGCAGATCGGCATGCCCCATCTGGACGCGCTGGCGGCCAACCGCATGCCGCATAAATGGATGGCGGACACGCGCCTGAGCGGGGCGGCGCGCGCGGCCGGCGCCACCGCCAGCCGCGCCAGCATCATTGTCGATTTCGACGAATTGCCATTCGCCTCGCAAAGCCTGGATCTGGTGATTCTGCCCCATGTGCTTGAATTTGCGGCCGAGCCGCACCAAGTGCTGCGCGAAGTCGAGCGCGTGTTGATACCGGAGGGGCGCCTGATCATCTGCGGCTTCAATCCGGCCAGTTTGTGGGGCTTGCGTCAAGTCACCTGGCGCATGACGGGATCGCATTTCCTGCCCATCGCGGGGGAATTCATCTCTATGCCGCGCATGAAAGACTGGTTAAAATTGTTAAACATGGGCGCCAGCGAGAGCCATTTCGGTTGTTACGCGCCGGCGTGCAAGACTGAAAAATGGCTGCACCGAACCGCGTTCATGGACCGGGCCGGCGCGCGCTGGTGGCCTTATTTGGGCGCCGTATATATTGTGCAGGCCGTCAAACGCATCAAAGGCATGCGCTTGATCGGACCGGCGTGGAGCAGCAAACCGGCAGCGGCCGCCGCGGGCGTTCCGGTAACAAATAAAAGGCGGGAACAGCAGGATGGATAAAGTAGAAATTTTTACCGATGGCGCATGCAAGGGCAATCCCGGCGCCGGCGGCTGGGGCGCCTTGATGGTGGCCGATGGCGCGGAAAAAGAAATTTTCGGGGGCGAAGCGAACACCACCAACAACCGCATGGAATTGCGCGCCGTGATCGAAGCCTTGAACGCGCTCAAGCGGCCCTGCGATGTGGTGCTGCACACGGACAGCCAGTATGTGCAAAAAGGGATCAGCGAGTGGATACACGGCTGGAAGGCACGCGGCTGGAAAACCGCCGCCAAGGCGCCGGTCAAGAACGTCGATTTATGGCAAGCGCTCGATACGGCCCAAGCCGTGCATCAGGTCGAGTGGCGCTGGGTGCGCGGCCATAATGGTCATCCCGGCAACGAGCGGGCCGACGTGTTGGCCAACCGCGGCGTGACCACCGTCAAGCGTTGAGCTGAGGGTGCAGCGGCGGGTGCGCCGCGCCGGACGACCAACCGTTTTACTAACCGTTTTCTCATACTGTTGCGCTTTTTCGCATCCTTCATCAGATTGTCTTCATGCGCCATATAGTTCTTGATACCGAAACCACTGGCCTTAACCCCCGTAACGGCGACCGCGTGATTGAAATCGGTTGCGTCGAATTACATAACCGCATGCTCACGGGGAATAACTTTCACCGCTACATCAATCCGGAACGCGACTCGGAAGAGGGCGCGCTGGCGGTGCACGGCTTGACCACCGAATTTTTAAGCGACAAGCCCAAGTTTGCCGAGATCGTTGACGAATTGCGGGCCTACCTGGACGGCGCCCACGTGATCATCCACAACGCGCCGTTCGATCTGGGCTTCTTGAACGCGGAATTTAAACGTTTGAGTCTGCCCAGCTTTAACGAGCACATCGGTGACGTGATCGACACTCTGGTGCAAGCCAAGGAAATGCATCCCGGCAAGCGCAACTCGCTGGACGCCTTGTGCGACCGCTATGGCGTGTCGAACGCGCACCGCAAGCTGCACGGCGCGCTGCTGGACGCCGAATTGTTAGCCGATGTCTACCTATCCATGACGCGCGGGCAAAACAGCCTGAGCATGGACGTCGAGATGGACACCCGCGCCGACGGCGCGCCCCTGGAAGTGGTGGCGCTGGCCGAGATTATTTTCTTGCCGGCGTCTGCTGATGAGTTGGCCGAGCACGAATCGACGCTGGCGGCGCTGGACAAGGCCGTCAAAGGCAAGTGCATCTGGCATGCGGCCGTGGCCGCCGCCTGAACGGGTGCACGCGATGCGCTTTGGTGGGGTGGCGGATATTTTCACCGTCAGCGAGAAAACCCCTTCCATGTTTCCACGCTTTCATGCGATAATTCGCCCCGCTTCGGGAGGTTAGCTCAGGGGTAGAGCACTGCATTCACACTGCAGGGGTCGCAAGTTCGAAACTTGCACTTCCCACCAAGAATTTGTATCGAAGTCAGATACTTAAAAACGATCCAGCCTTTAACCGGCTGGATTTTTTTTTGCCTGTGTATTTTCCGGCGTAATTCAATGCTGGGCTTTCTCATAGGCATCGATAGTTTGTCGAGCACCTTGCGCCGCGCGCCATGGCCCACATCCCGTCGCCGGCCGGATCAAACAATACAAGGAACGGCGCGTTTCCATTCTAGGGCTGCCATCGATGCGTACCATTGCCTGGTTGCTGCACCTGGTTTGGCGAATGGCAACAGGATGCCAACGCGGTCACGGCCGCCTTCCAGCCGGGCAGGAGGATGGCGGCGGACCGGACGGCCCGACGCGCGGCGCGCCGCAGTCAGCCGCGCGCAGCCACCCCGCACGTGCGGCGCGAACGCAGCTACGCCATGTTGGACCGCGCAGCTGTTGTTTTGAAAATATATTTTCGGTGACAATGTGTGAATATTTTGATATTTTTTGTGTGTATGTTTCAAAGGGCGCAATAAAAAAAGCATTCCGGACACGGCACCTCTTGCCGAGCTGCGCCCCTTCGAATGGACACCTGATGAGCGACATGGAACAGTATTCGATCCACCCGGCCATTGGCATTGGCCGGGTTGGCAATAGCCTCGATTCTTTTTATCTGGCGCCGGAGGTCATCGGCGGACTGCCGATCGAGGCGGACGCGGATGGCAATCCGCTATTCAAAGGCGACCAGCCGTTGTATGTCTCGCAATTTAAGGACAAGACGGGATGTGTGCGGCGTCAGGCGGCCACCTTTCGTATTTACCGCACCGTGCCGGGGCAGCCGGGGCAGCCGGGGCAGCGCGTGGCCGTCTCGCTGGACGATCCGGCGATTGAAAAAATCGTCTGGAAGGTTCATGTGGCCAACAAGAAGGCGGTGTGGTGGAATTACGTTCCGCTGCTCGGCGATTTGATGTTTGGCAAGCACAACAGCTATCAGACCTGGACCGACACGCCGCTCGCCTGGAAATTGACACAGCGCTCGTGGACCAGTTTGCGCAATGCCGACGTCACCGGCGCCCAGCGCCAGCAATATATCGTCGATCCGGGGCCGCGCGAGCTGGATGCGCCGCTCGGCAAGGTGGCCTTCGACAAGGCCAGCGCCGGCGATTATCAGCACGTGTCCTTCCCGGATCCAAAAGCCATCACCCAAGGCTTGCCGGTGCGGACGCTGGGCGAGATGCGCACCGACGCCAAAGGCAATTTGCTGGTGATCGGCGCCTACGGCCGCGCCGGCGGCAGCGAGAGCATCACCGGTTTCGGCGGCGGCGACACCTGGAATGACGACATCGCCGACGGCCCGGTCGAGGCGACCATTCATTTCAAGGATGGCAGCAAACCGGTGCAATTGAAAGCGTGGGTGGTGATCGGTTCACCGAAGTTTGCGCCGGAGCTGGTCAATATCTCCACCTGGGACGACGTGGTGGCCGATATGTCGATCAAATTCAAGCATGCGCTGCCGGCCGCCTACGATCGCGCCAAATGGTCCGCCTCGGATGGCTGGAATACCGATTACGTCGTCAATTTTGAGCAAGACATACGCCCCTTCCTGGAAAGGATGGGCGATTACCAGTGGGTGGCCACGGTGCCGGCGATGACCGCGTTTATCCGTCCGGCGTTCGACGTGGCCGATGCCTCGGAATCGAATCGCGCCAACCGGGAACAATTCCTCAGCTATTTCAGGAAGCCGTCCGCGATTGAAGCGGCCACGCCGGAACAGCCACCGGGATTTTCCGGTGGGCAGGGCAACCAGTTATTTAGCCATGCCACCAAACTCGAACCGGCCGCCGGCATTCCGTTGATGCCGCTAAATTCCGGCACCAATTCGGTCAGAAACAATATCATCAGCAAATTTTCGGTCTTGACCGATACCCAATATTTCGCCCTCCAGCAGTGGGCGGCGGGCAAATTTTCGGCCACCGCGCCCGGCCTGGCCTTGCCCGGCACCGACCCGCTGGACCGGGCCGCGATCGGCAATTGCGTCGGTGAACCGATGTGTCCCGGCATCGAAGTCACCTGGAGCGTGCGCAATCCCGCCATTTATGCGCGTCCTTATGTGATCTTGCACCGGGCCGACGCCGATTACAAGAAAGACGGCTTGTCGCCGGACCGCGACGAATGCGAGCCGATCGACTGGCGCGATCCCACGGTGGGCGCCGGCTGCGAACCGGGCGACTTGACCAAGCGTATGGCCATTCCCTGGCAAGCGGACTTTTATGATTGCTCGGTCCAGATGATCAATTTTGACAATCCCAATTTGGTCAAAAATCCGGACACCATGATTCCCGTGCCGCCCACTTATTACGCGTATTGGTGGCCGCCGCAAAGTCCATGGAATGTCATCAGCGGGGCCACCGGCAAGCAAGAACAGCTGGCCGCGGGCGTGCCGGCCGGGATGCAGGTGATGTATAGCCGCGGCATGAACAGCTTTTCGCAGATGATCACGTCGTGGAAGTACCTCGGTTTCGTCTTGAATCAAAATATGGATCAGCACTATGGCCGTCAATATCCGTATTTCGTGGAAAAAGAGCGCAACCACGATAAGTTTGTCGTCGCCAGCGTCGGGGTCGGCAATGCCAGCAGCTTTATCACCGGGGACGACTCCAACTATCTGCCGGCTTGGTTTTTAAAGGACGAGGACCCGCCGCAGATCGACGCCTTAAACAACGCGGTGCTGTTCGCGGCGGAAGGGGCGCCCGCCGAGACCTATCACCACGAAACGCCGAAGAAAATCATTCCAGCGGGTCGGCGCCGCTTTTCGCACTGAGATGCGGAGCCCGCACGACTACGATGTGGCGGTGATCGGCGGCGGCGCGGCCGGCACCGCCGCCGCGCTGGCCCTGTCCAGGTACACCGGCCTGCGCGTGGCGCTGATCGAAAAGCGCATGTTCGATGACTATCGCGCCGGCGAATCGGTGTCGGCGTCGCTGTTTTCCCTGCTCGATTATCTGGGCATCGGTCGTCACGCGCTGGCCGGCGCGCAGTTGCCCACCCATTCCCACGCTGCGGCGTGGGGTAGCGACGCGCTGGTGGTGCGGGATGCGATTTTCAGTGCGCAAGGCCATGGCTTGCAGCTGGACCGGCAGCGCTACGACGCGATCATGCTTGAGCAGGCGGCCGCCGCCGGCGCCGATCTGCTGCGACCGGCGCGCATCGCGCACATCGAACATGGCGATCCATGGCGGCTGCAACTGCTGGTCGGCCAAGGTGACATGACCATCTCGGCGCGTTACCTGATCGATTGCAGCGGCAAAAGCGCGGCCCTGGTCAGGCACCGTGCGCGGCCGGTTCATACCGAAGACACGCTAGTGGCGCTGTATGCGTATTATGAACTGAGCGCGCCCACCTTTTTGCCGCAGCAAACCCTGGTGGAAACCACCGAGCATGGTTGGTATTATGTCTCTCCGCTGCCCGATGACAAGGTGGCGGTGGCGTTTATCACCGATGCCGATATCTTGAAGCGCCTGCACCTCAACGAGGCGCAAAACTGGCGCGACATGGGATTAACGACGGCCCACGCGAGCGGCATCATGGCCCGGCTGCCCGCGCCGGCGGCGATGCGTCACTACGCCATCCACAGCCGGGTGGCCGCGCTGCCGGACGACGAGAACTGGTGCGCCGCCGGCGACGCCGCCGCCTGCTTCGACCCGATTTCCTCGCTGGGCATCGGCCAGGCGGTCAGCTCCGGCATTCAGGCGGCCCGGGTCGCGGAAGCGTTCCTGATCGGAGACCGCAGCCTGGCGCGTCACTACAACCGCTCGGTGTTCGACGGTTTTGAGGCGTATCTTCACATGCGGCGCGGCTTCTATGCGGCCGAAGCACGCTGGCGCGACGCGCCATTTTGGCGACGCCGCAGCGCGCAAAACGTGGCGGGGAACCGCTCGCGCGCGTGAGTTGAGCGGCACGCCGATGCGCCGGAGGTGGCGGCCTATAGCCGCGCCGGCAACGGGCATCATGTCACTGCCGCAGCGGGCGCGTGGCGCCGGCCTGGGCACGGCCGGGCGCGCCGCCGCCCTGGAACTGGGCGTCGCGCATGAGCATGCGGTTAATGGCGCTCTCCGATTGCGCCAGCGTGCGGTCCAAGTCGGCGCCGAACACAATGGTCGCCGTCAGCGCCTCGCCCAGCGTCTTGCCGACAATGGCTTGGCGCGCCACCTCGATCGGCAAGGCCACGCCGTCGCGCGCGATGGCGGCGATCTCGCTGCGCAGCGGCAGCTGGCGAAACGCGGCCGATTCGATCACCGAGCGGCGCGTGGGCAACTGGCCGGTGCGGGCCCAGACGCCGCCTTCATCGTATAAAAACTTGAGGAAGGCGAGCGCCGCTTGCCGCACGCGCGGCTCGGCGCTGCCGCCTTTGAGCAGCACCATCACGTGATTGTCGGCCCACATGGCGCTGGCGCCGTACAGGCGCGGGAACGGCACGGCCGTGTAGCCGTTGGCGGTGGCGCCGCCGGCGCGCCCGGCCTGGCGCAGCAGGTCGCCGATGATCCAGGTGCCGTTGACCATCACCGCGCCTTCGCCGGCGGCAAAACCTTGCAGCGCCGCGCCGTAGTCGTTGCCGCGTGTGGTCAAGCCTTCCTGGTACAGGGTCTTGAGCAGCCCGACCGTGTCGCGCACGGCGGCGCTGTGCAAGTCGATGTGCAATTCGTCGAGCGGAAACAGCGACGCGCTTTGCTGGCCCAGCATGGAGAGCAGCGTGCGCGTAAAGAAGGCCGGGTCGTTATTGGTGAGCCAGATGAAGTACGGTTTGCCGGTGGCCGCCTTGAAACGGCGCGCCTGCTCCAGCAGCTGCGGTGGCGATTGCGGCAGGCGCGGCGTGCCGTCGGCCGCCACCAGGCCGGCGCGCCGCATCAGGTTCAAGTTCACGTGCCATAGCCATGAATGGGTGTCGAAGGGCAGGGCATAGTGGCGCCCTTCGACGGTGACGGCCGTTTCGGCCTGCGCGGTGAAGTCGCGCGTATCGACGCCGGCCGCGCGAAACTCGTCGTCAAGCGGCGCCACCAGGCCGCGCTTGACGAAGTCGTTCAGCGCGGAGCTGTGCAAGATGGCGACCGCCGGCACGTCGCGTCCGACGATGCGCGCGCCCAGCTGGCTGTAGTAGGAGCCGTGCTCCACCACCTGGGTGCGCACCACGATGCGCCCGCGCTGGGCGGCGTTGAACTTGTTGACCAGCGCCGTGATGATGCCGCATTCGCCGGTGGCACGCGACGGATCGGTGACGGCGCCGTAGTCGGCCTCGCACGAGCCGAAAAAACGCGCGAACGATATCTCGGTGGCCGTAATGGCGGCGGCCGACGATGCGGCCGACGATGCGGCCAGCAGGAGCGCCAGCGCGGCGCCCGGGGTGAACTGTCTCATGCTCAGCGTACCTTGGTGCCGGCGACCGCGGCGACGATATATTGTTGAAAAAAGGCGTACAACACCAGCACCGGCACCGCCGCGAACACCGCTTGCGCCATCAGAAAGCCCAACCCTTCCGATTGCGCGAAGTTGGTCTGGGTGGCGGCCAGGCCGAGCGTGAGCGTGTAGTGGGCTTGTTGGGTCGCCGAGATCAGCGGCCACAGATAGTCGTTCCACGCGCCCAGGAAGGTGACGATGCCCAGGGTGGCCTGGGCTGGCAGCGTCAGCGGCAAGATCACTCGGGTAAACACCGTCCAGCGCGACGCGTTGTCGAGCCGCGCCGCCTCTTCCAGATCGCGCGGAATGGCCTTGAAAAACTGCGTCATCAGATACACGCCGAACGGCGCCGCCAGTCCGGGCAGGATCAAACCCGGGTAGCTGTTGTGCAGGCCCCAGTCGGCGAACATGCGGTGCAGGGGGATCACCACGGCCGTCTGCGGCACGGCCAGGCCGGCCAGCACCAGGCGGTAGAGCCAGGTCTTGCCGCGAAATTCGGTGCGGGCGAAACCATAGCCGGCCAGCGACGACAGCAGCAGCACCAGGATGGTCTGGCCGAACGCCACCACACAGGAGTTGACGATCCAGTGGAACACCATCGAGGTGCCCAGGATATCGCTGTAGTTCTTCAGCGTGTAGGGCGGCGCGAACAGGATGTCGGTGCGCTGGGCCAGCAGCTCGTTGGGCTTGAACGACAGCGCCAGCACCCACAGCAGCGGCGCCGCCCAGGCCAGGGCGGCCAACACGGTGGCGCCCAGGATCAGGCGGTCGCCCGAGCGTCGGGTCAGGCCGGGGTTCATGCTGGTGCCTTTGCGGCACGCCGCTCCAGCCAGCCTTGCAGCGCTATCCCGGCCAGCATCAGCAGAAACAGCGCTTGCGCGCCGGCGGCCGCATAGCCGAGCTGCCATTGTTCGAACATGGCTTCGTAGACGAACATCACCAGCGAGCGGGTACTGTTATTGGGTCCGCCCTGGGTCAGCAGCTGGACCTGGCCGAATACCTGCAACTGCGCGATCATCTGGGTCAGCGCCACCAGCAGCACGCTGTGGCGGATGGCCGGCAGCGTGATGTAGCGAAAGCCACGCCAGCGGCTGGCGTTGTCGAGCGCCGCCGCCTCGTAGACGTCTTGCGGAATCTGCTGTAACGACGCCAGAAACAGCATCATCGGCATGCCCACCCCCCACCAGACCGTAACCAGCGCCACCATGGGCAGCGCCAGCGATTCGTTGTTGAGCGGCGCCACCGGTCCGGCGCCCACGCCTTGCAGAAGATTGGCCAGCATGCCGTGGTCCGGCATCAGCACCAGCCGCCAGATCAGGGTGACGATGGTGACCGACAGCACCCCGGCGCCGAAGAAAACGCCGCGCAAGATGGCGGTGGCGCGGCCCGGACGGTTCAAGGCCAACGCCAGGGCCAGTCCGATGCCCACCATGGCCGGCGTACACAGCGCCGCGAACAGTACCGTGTTGCGCGCGGCGCGCAGGAACATCTCGTCTTGCGCCAGGTCGGTCAGGTTGACCGCGCCCACCCAGCGTCCAATGTTCGACAGCAGGTCGATCGCGTGCAGGCTGAGCCACACGCCGTTTAGCAGCGGCCACACCAGCAGCGCCAGATAGCACAGCGCGAAGGGCGCGATGAACAGCGGCCCGGCCCAGCCGGCCAGTCGGGCGCCGCCCCGTTGCCGGCTCGGCGTCTCTGGCCAGGACGACGGCAGGTCGCGCATCATGACGGATGGTGCGCGGCGCCGGCCGCGTCGAACAGGTGGGCGCGCCGCATGTCCATGCGCAGCGCGATGGCCGAGCCGAGCGCTGGCTCGTCGTGGCGCGGCGCGTCGGCCACCACCAGCAGGCCGTCGGCCAGCTGCACATGCAGCAAGGTGCGCTCGCCCAGGCGTTCGATCACTTCGACCACGCCACGCAACTGGCCGTCCGGCGCCGGCACCAGCGCGTCGGCCCGCAGGCCCAGTTCGAGCGGGCCGTTGGCCGGCGTGGCCGGCGCCGCGATGGCGGTCGCCGCGATGGCGGTGCGCACGGTCGCGCCGTTGCTCAGCGTGACGGCGCACAGGCCCTCCTGGTCGGCCGCCCGCCGCACCGGCAGGAAGTTCATGGCCGGGCTGCCGACAAAGCCGGCCACGAAGCGCGTGGCCGGCCGCAGGTACAATTCCATCGGCGCGGCGAACTGCTCGACGCGGCCCTGGTTCAACACCGCGATGCGGTTGGCCAGGGTCATGGCCTCGACCTGATCGTGGGTGACGAACAGCATGGTGGCGCCCAGCCGTTTGTGCAGCCGCGCCAGTTCCAGCCGGGTGCGGGTGCGCAGCGCCGCGTCCAGGTTCGACAGCGGTTCGTCGAACAGGAAGGCCTGCGGCTCCTTGACCACGGCGCGGCCGATGGCCACCCGTTGGCGCTGACCGCCGGACAGCTGCACCGGCTTGCGCTCCAACAGCGACTCCAATTCCAGCATGTGCGCCGCGCCCTCCACGCGGGCGGCGATCTGCGCCTTATCCATGCCGATATTGCGCAGGCCGAAGGCCATGTTCTCGCGCACCGTCATGTGCGGATACAGCGCGTACTGCTGGAACACCATGGCGATGCCGCGCTGGCCCGGTTCCAGCGCGGTGACGTCACGCCCGCCAATCGCGATGCGCCCGGCCGAAACCGGCTCCAGCCCGGCCACCATCCGCAGCAGGGTCGATTTGCCGCAGCCGGAAGGGCCCAGCAGCGCGATGAATTCGCCGGCGCCGATCGACAGATTGAAGTTTTCGATCACCATCTGCTGGCCATAGCGCTTGCTCACGCCTTGCCACTCGATGCCGCCCGGCGCCTGGTCGCGTTTCATGCGGCGTCGACGTGCTGACGCAGCAGCGCGATTTCGTGCGCGCGGTAGGGCGTGCCGTCGGTATGGAGCAGGTCGTGGAACCAGACCGACGGCGGCGCCGAGATGTAAGGATTCTTCCACGAGTCCCAGGGCATATTGGTCTGGCTCTTGCCGCAGACGAAACCCCAGTTGATCATGCCCACTTGTTCGGCGCGCGCGATCAGTAAGCTGGTGTCGAAGGTCGAGCCCATGCCGCGCGCCATGTACTCGGTGCACACCAGCGGCCGCCCGTAGGAGCGCAGCTGCTGTATGCGCAGCAGGAAGACCTCGGGCCAGCTGTAGTCGTGGAAGGTGACCACGTCCGACAACGCCAGCTGCACCCGCTGCACCGCGTTCAGCTGCGGCGAGCCGGCCAGCCAATCCTGGCCCAACCACACGCCGCTGGTGAGCGGCTGGCGCGGCGCGCAGGCCTGGGCCCAGCCGAACACCTGCGGCAGCAGATCGGCCACCAGGGCGATTTTGTCTTTCGCCTCGAACGGCTGGTAGTACCCCATGCCGCCGCCCTGGTTGTCCGGTTCGTTCCACAGGTCCCAGCACCACACCCGCTCGTCGTTGCCGAAGCTCGAGACGATGTCTTCCACATAGGCGCGCAGCGCCGGGTAGCAGGCCGGATCGGCCAGTTGCGCCGCGCCCGGGCTTTGTACCCAGCCCGAGTTATGGATGCCGGGCGTGGGCGAGCGCTGGCTGCCCAGGGCGGGGCGCGGGTCCCAGCACGAGTCGAACAAGACCAGCATGGTGCCGATGCCGTGGCCGCTGGCGATCTTCAGATAGGTGTCGATACGCTGCTTGAAGCCGGCCGCGTCGTGCGCCCACAGCAGGTCGTGCAGGAACACGCGCATGGTGTTCATGCCCAGCGCGGCGGCCCAACCCAGTTCCAGGTCGATGCGCTCGGGGTCGAAGGTCTCGGCTTGCCACATTTCGAGCTGGTTGATGGCGCTGGCCGGGATGAAGTTGGCGCCCAATACGCGCGGCTGCGCGCCATACCAGTGGTGCGCGCGCTGGGCGCTCCACAATGGCGCTTGCGGAACGGTCGATGGGGCGGATGCTATGGTCATCGTCAATCTTTCGTGATCAAGTGAGGGAAGGGCGCTCACGGCGCCAGCGCGGCGTCGCCGAAACGGGTGCGGCAGCTTTGGTCGGCGCCGCCGTCGGTCTGGAGCATCAGCAGGCGCTTGCCGTCGGCCGAAGGCAGCAGCGGGCTGGAATAGTTTTGGCACCAATTGGTGGCCAAGGGCGCGCGCGGCAGCGCCAGCGGGGCCGGCGCCAGGCGCCAGGGACCGCCGCCGTCGGCGCGGGTGTTGGTGAAGACGACCTTGCCGTTGCCGTCCCGGTCGGGCACGCCGTTTTTATCGACCAGGATCTGGCCGACGGCGATCAGCATGCCGCCGGGCTGGCCGGCGACCGGGCTCCAGGCCAGCGTGGGCGCGTGGCGGAAGTACTGGCCGCTGGCCGTCTCCAGCCGAAATCCGGGATCGTTGAGCGCGCCCCAGTGCAAGCCATCGGCGGAGCGTTTGGCGCGCACGGCGCAGTCCAGCGGTCCGCCATAGCAATGCTCATAGGTCATCAGGTAGGCGCCGGACGGCAGCTGGCGCACGATCGGCATGCCGGGACGGGCGTTGACGTCGTCGCCGGCCAGGATGGTGGCCGGCGCGCTCCAGGTCAGGCCGTCGGCGCTGCTGACCCGCACCAGGATCTGCGAGTGGCCGTCCATGGTTTCGTCCGAGTAGTAGCACACCAGCTCGCCGCTGGCGGCGACCGCGAATTCGGGCTCCCAGATGCCGGACGGGCGGCGCATGGTCTTGGCAATGCGGCCCCTGCCACAGAGGGACAGGTAGGTCCAGCGGACGCCGCCGTCGGCGCTGCGGTAGATGCGGTTTTCCATCGGCGCGCCCTCGCGGTCGGCGCCGACCGAGGCCGAGAACAGCAAGGTGCCAGGGGGCAGGGCGCCGATCTTGACCGGCAGTTCGTATACCGTGCCGCAGCACATGCCGCCTTTGAAGGCGGGATCGGCGATGACGCCGATGCGGCGAAAACTGCGTCCGTCGTCGACGCTGCCGTAGAAGGCGGCGATCGGCTGGCCATGTTCGGTGGCGCTCATGCTGGCCACCAGATGGCCGTTGAGCGCGCCGTTCCGGTGCTGGCTTTGACGCAGCAGGCGCGGGTAGGCACCGAAGGCGTCCGCCATCAAGGTGCCGCGCGCGGCGTGCGCCGCCGGCAGCAAGCCGGGCGCCAAGGCGGTGGTGGCGCTGGCGGCGCCGGTGAGTATCAGAACCGCGAGACCCGCGCACAGCATGGCGCGAGCGGCAAGAATGCCGTGATAGATGGTCATGCCGTCTCCTGGTTGCCCGGCCGGTCCGTTTTCGGACCTGGCCGGACAGGCTGGTTATGATGTGGTTGCCAAATGAATAGGCACAAACATTCTTGTTGGTTTAATTATCGCAACTATTACCGTTAGTGACAATACAATTGAATGGATATTTTGCCGGGCCGGCATTTTCACGGCGCGGTATCATGGGCGCGGGCCGGGCGCGCGGGTGGCTGCGGATGCAATTGAACAGTTTATTTTTTTGGAATGGATGAGACATGGAAGTTGGAAATCGGGCCTTGCTGGTCGAAGGGGACGCGGTTTTGCCGCTGGTGAAGGCGCTGTCGTCGGAAACGCGGCAGGCGATGCTGGGCCTGCTGACCCACAAGGTGTTGAACCTGTCGGAATTGGCCGCGGCCATGAACCTGCCCCATTCCACGGTCAGCTTCAACGTCAACCAGCTTGAGGCGGTCGGTCTGGTGGTGGTGGAGACCGAGCCTGGCACGCGCGGCATCCAGAAGCTGTGCTCGAAGCGCTACGACGAAGTGCGCATCCGGCTGCCCGGCGCGGCGGTGGAAGCCCAGCACAACACGGTCCAGATCAGCATGCCGATCGGCAGCTACCGCAGCGTGGAAGCGAGTCCCACCTGCGGCCTGGTCAGCGAGACCAAGATCATCGGCATGCTCGACGACCCGCGCTCGTTCTTCGAGCCGGAGCACGTCAACGCCCAGCTGCTGTGGTTTGGCGCGGGCCACGTGGAATACGCGTTCCCGAACAATGTGCCGTACGGCGCGCTGACCACCGAGCTGTCGCTGTCGATGGAGTTGTGCTCGGAGGCCCCCAACTACAACCCCGACTGGCCGTCCGACATCACTTTGTGGATCAACGATGTCGAGGTCGGCACCTGGACCTCGCCGGGCGACTTCGGCGGCAAGGCGGCCTTGCTCACGCCGGCGTGGTGGCAAGTGGAAGGCACCACCTACGGCATGCTCAAACAATGGAGCGTGAGCGAGCGCGGCGCGATGATCGACGGCGTGGCGCTGGGACCGACCACCATCGCCGACCTGCAACTGGCCAAGGCCAACCATATCCGCGTGCGCATTGGCGTAAAAGACGACGCGCGCCACAAGGGCGGGCTGAACCTGTTCGGCCGCAAGTTCGGCAACTACCCGCAAGACATCGTCATGCGGCTCGGATTCCAGTTTCCGCCCGGCGCGCCGGTGCCGCCGGCGGCGCGCCCGGCTTGATCCGTCCACCCGTCGACATGTTAACTTGTGGTCCATGGCCGGCGCGCCCGCGCGATTGCCGGTCTTGCTTATATTTCCATATTTATCGCAATAATTGTTGATATAAAATTGAATAACATTCACTATTGCATCGTTACTTGGGGTAATTGAAAGCCTCTTCGCACGGGTTTTCAGGACAAAACCCCGCCCATAACGCATACAAAGCGATGACGCCAGCTTGGCAATTCGGCATCCGGTATTGGTAGCGCACCAGGGCGTACCGGATCGGAACTGCGCAGTCATCCGATAGTGGAGACATAGACATGCAAGAGTTCAAAAGGACCCCGATCGCGACGGCGTTACTGATCTTACTGGCCCACGCGCCCGCGCTGGCCGAGGAGGCGCCGGCCGCCGGCACGGTGGTGGTGTCCGGCATACGCCAGAGCGTGCGCAAGGCCGAGGACATCAAGCGCACCGCCGACCAGGTGGTCGATTCGATCAACGCCGAAGACATCGGCAAATTCCCCGACCGCTCGGTGGGCGAGGCGCTCCAGCGCATACCCGGGGTGCAGGTGGGGCGCAGCGCCAGCGAAGTGAACACCGTCCTGATACGGGGCTTGCCGGACCTGGCCACCACCATCAACGGCAACGAGATTTTCACCGGCGACGGCCGCCGTCTGTCGTACCAGGATTTGCGCATTGAAGGCGTGGCCGGCCTGGACGTGTTCAAGTCGGCCACCCCCAATCAGCAGGAGGGCGGCATCGCCGGCTTGATGGATGTGCGCCTGCGTAAGCCGTTCGACTTCAAGGGCCTGAGCGCATCGGGCTTCATCGACGGCATCAACGTTCACCCGCGCGGCACCGGCGCCGCCTCGCACACCGACCCCGCGCTGGGCGGCCTGGTGTCGAACCGCTGGAAAACCACGCACGGCGAAGTCGGCGCGCTGCTCGACGGCACCTATGTCAAGGACCGCTTCGTCAATCCGGTCCAATGGTTCGCCGAGCCGGGCGGCCCCGGTTTGTGGGCGGTGCGTGCCGACGGCACCGCTTACCGCAACGATCCGGGCAATCCCAATCTGGCGGCCGAACAGGCCAGGGGCGGCGCCAGCGCGGCCGCCATCATGCCTTTTCCTGGCGGCGTGTACCAGGCCGGCCGGCGCGAACGCCAGCAACTGCACGGCGCGCTGCAATGGAAGCCCAACGACAGGCTCGAACTGGACAGCCAGTTGATCTATATGGGCTTTCGCAACCGCAGCGCGGAAGACTACCTGTTTGGCGTGGCGCGCGACGCCAACACGGCGATCAATGTGACGCTGGTGCCGGACGGCCCCTACTGCGACACCAGCCGCGGGCGCGCCTGCCCGGTGCGCTCGGCCGATGTGTTGTCCGACCCGGACGGCGTGGCGCCCTACACCGCCAGCAGCGCCCAGGCGCACCAGCAAAAAACCGACACCGCCTATGCCAGCATGGGGGCCAAATACCGGGACGGCCGCTGGCAGGCCAGCGCCGATCTGGCCTTCACGTACTCGAAATTCACCGACGACCGCATCATCGTCGACCAGAGCGTGCCGTTCGCCTCCCTGCATGTGGTCGGCCTCGATGCCGGCGGCCACGGCGGTTTGAGCGGCGCTACCCCGGGCAACCCCGGCGCGCTTAGCGACCCGGCCAGCTACGCGCTGCGCGGCTTGTTCCAGTCCTGGGGTGAGAGCAGCGGCCGTCAGGTGCAGTGGCGTAATGACGTGAGCTATAAACTGGAGCAGGGTTTCCTGAGCAAGCTGTCGGCCGGCTTGCGCCTGTCGTCGCGCGACGCCCAATTTCACGGCGCCGAAGGCGGGGTCGATACCCCCGGCGGCGCGCGGCCGGTGCCGGTGGCGGTGTTCGGTCCCGCGTTCAACGCGGTGGTGCCGGGGGTCGAGCGCCTGGGCGGCGGCTTCGCCACCCCGGCCACCGACTTTCTGCTCGACCAGCGCGGCCAGGTGCGACATTACTACGGCTTGGCCGAAGGCCGTCTGCCGGACGATCCCAACCGGCTTTTCAAGCAGACCGAGCAGACCATCAGCGCCTACGGCATGGCGCATTACCGCATGGAGTTGGGCGCAGTGGGCGTGTCCGGCCTGGCCGGGGTGCGGGTCAGCCACCTCAAGCGCGACCTGAGCGGCAATAGCCGGATCGGCGACAGCATCAGCCATATCGATATCAGCACCGCGCACACCGATGTGCTGCCCAGCATCAGCGCCAAGGTGGATTGGGCGGAAAACTGGATGTCGCATCTGGGCTGGGGCAAGACGGTGACCCGTCCCGATTTTGCCGCGCTCAATCCGGCGCTATCGCTCACGCCGCCATCGATCAACCGCCCCGGCTACGGCAGCGCCGGCAATCCGGAGCTCAAACCGGTCGAATCGACCTCGGTCGACATCACCCTGGAGCGCTATTTCGAGAAGGACGGCTACGTGTCGGTGGCGTTGTTCGACCGCCGCATCGACGGCTATCTGCAACCGTTTTCGCAGGTGGAGGGCATCAACGGCTTGCCCTACACGGTGACCCGGCCGCAAAACGCCGGCAAGGGCAAGCTGCATGGCTACGAGCTATCGGCGCAAAAGTTCCTGGACTTTTTGCCGGGCGCGCTGGCCGGTCTGGGCGTGCAGGCAAATTACACCTGGATCACGGGAACCACCGAAACGGCCACTACACTCAATGGTGGCGACTTCACCGTCACGCCGCTGGTCAACGTGGCCAAGAAAAACGCCAACCTGGCGCTGATCTACGAGCGGCACGGCATCAACGGGCGGCTCGCTTACACGCGCCGCGACCGCTATGTGGATTCGTTGAACAATGGCGGCATCCAGCTGCCGCCGACCAATATGGTGCGTCCGCGCGAGCAGCTCGACCTGTCGATCGGATACGAGATCAACCCGCACGTGTCGCTGCAATTGAATGCATGGAATCTGCTGCATTCGGCTTATGAAAGCTATAGCGGCTACGAGCAATTGCCGCGTGACATACGCTACGACCCGGCGGTGTTCTCGCTGGGCCTACGATTTAAGTTGTAAAGCAGCTGTAATACAAGCGCAACGCCATGGCCGAGCGTACGGATTAGGTTGTTACCGTCGCCGGGGGTCCGCTCCCTGCATTTTTTTGCAATTGAATGGAGATACGCATATGAAGAAACGCATTTTCGCTATGCTGCTGGCGATGTTTTGCTGGCTGGACGTCCACGCCGCCGTCACGCTCGGCAACCAGGCCTCGTTTTATCCGCGCATGATACGGCTGGCCGCCGACAACCGCTTGATCGCCAGCTTCGACTACGGCAATAACCAGAGCACGATCTGGGAAAGCTACAACGACGGCGCCAACTGGAATCAGATCGCCACCCTCACACTACCCGACCCCGGCCATTGCTGTAGCGGCCTGTACGAAATGCCGCAAGCGGTGGGCGGCACCCCCAAGGGCGCGTTGCTGTGGACCACTTCCACCACCAATGGCGGCGCCCACAGCATCAAGGTTTACCGCAGCCTGGACCAGGGCCATAGCTGGAGTTTGCTCTCCATCCCGGTGAGCGGGCGCACCGGCGTGTGGGAGGGCGAGTTTGCCGTCGACCGCTACGGCAGGCTGGTGCTGTACTACTCGAGCGAGGAGTACAAAAGCAGCGGCTACAACCAGCTGATCGCGCACCGCGTCTCGGTCGACGGCGGCGTGACATGGAGCGGCGACACCATCGACGTTGGCGTGAGCGACGGCAATGTCCAGCGTCCCGGCATGCCGCTGGTGGCGCGCCTGCCCAACGGCAACTACGTGATGACGTACGAAGTGTGCGGCGCCTTCAACTGCGAAGCCTTCATCCGCACCTCGGGCGACGCCGTCGGCTGGGGCACGCCGTCGAACATGGGCACCCGTATCGAGTCCACTTCCGGCAACCACTTGCGCCATACGCCGACGGTGCGCTGGTATAACGACGGCAGCCCCAACGGCCGCCTGCTGGTGACCGGCGAGGTGCTGCGCCGCAACAGTGACGGCGGCATCGCCGCCAACAGCGGTCGCACCTTCATGTACAACACCAACAACGGCAACGGTTTGTGGACCGAGGGCGCCACCCCGGTGTCGGCTTACACCGGCGGCGGCAGCGATGTGTGCAACGGCTACAGCACGCAATTGCTGCCGTCGACCGATGGCAGGCGTTTGCACCAGTTGGTCAACGTCGGCTG
Source organism: Pseudomonadota bacterium (assembly GCA_040385995.1). Classification (GTDB taxonomy): domain Bacteria; phylum Pseudomonadota; class Gammaproteobacteria; order Burkholderiales; family Burkholderiaceae_D; genus Janthinobacterium. The sequence continues at coordinate 129,411 of JAZKGI010000005.1, read as the reverse complement.
CTCGATCAAGTTTGGCAGCGGTCCGATGGACAATCCGGTGGCCAGCGGTATTTACACACTGATCTCGAAAAATAGCGGCCTGGCGCTCGATGTCAACGCCTGTTCCAACGCCCCGGGCGCGAATGTGCAGCAGTGGACCCAGAACGGCGCCAACTGCCAACGCTGGAACGTGCAAAACAAGGGCAATGGCGACTACGTGCTGACGTCGGTGCAAAGCGGTCTGGCGCTCGATGTCAACGCCTGCTCGACCACCAACGGCGGCAATGTGCAGCAATGGACGCCGAACGGCGCGCCGTGCCAGGCGTGGCGCCCGGAGCCGGTGGGCGACGGTCATTTCCGTCTGGTATCGCGGCAGAGCGGCCTGGTGCTCGATGTGGACGCCTGCTCGAAAGCTGCCGGCGGCAACGTGCAGCAGTGGCAATGGGTAGGCGGCGATTGCCAGCGCTGGCGCTTGCAGCCGTCGCCGTAGCGGCGCCTGGCCGCCCCGCGCATCGCTTGTTGCCGGGCGGCTAGCAGCGTGTCGGACTGGGGGAGTCGAAGCGAAAAAGGCGCTGGGCGACATCTGCACCACACCAAGTCATTTTGCAGCCGACGATCCCGTATCCGACAAGCGGCTATTCCACACGCTACACTACGCGAGTCCGATTTGAAGGCGGAGCGGCTCGACCATTGCCGCGCACTGGCGATATTGCCAATCATGAATGCATTGCCAGAGCTTGCCGCGCTGCGCGACCAATTCGCCCGCCGCCACGGCACCCACGTCAGCTTGCCGGACCATTGACGACCAGCGCTTAGACGGTTCCTCAGCCTTGCACAGCTCGCTCAAACGGGCTTGGAACCGTCACTCGCCTGTGTCACGAGCGCCGCCATGCCAGCGCGCTCTCGGCTTGACAATATGCCGCCAGGGCGTGTGGCGAACGGTCAGGTAGATTGCCATCAGCTGCCACAGCACCGCGTGCCGTATATATTTGGCAAAATACACAGGCAGCCGTCCCGACCCGCTCTTCCGATGGGGACCGTGCTCCAATAAATTCATGGGTTCCTCCATTCGCGGGCGCGACATGGCGCGTTGTCGTCAGAGTCAAGCTGTCGGCCATGCCGGCGTGGAGCGGCAAGGCAAGGGGCGACGAACGGGGTCAGCCGACAGCCTGCGCAATAAAGTTCATGCGATTACCTTGCTCGGCGAACAGGGTACGGATAAACACGCCGGTATCGTTACGCTCGCCGAGCGCCTCGGTGAGGTGGCGCTCGGCTTCCTCCAGCAGCGCGCCCAGCTGCTGCCGGGCCCGTTCCACCCCCAGCGTGGCGACCAGGGTGGCCTTGCCGATATCCTTGCCCACATCCTTGCCCGTCACGGCGCTGTCGCTGCCGTCTTGCAGATCGTCGCGAATCTGGAATGCCTGACCGGCGGCCCGGGCGAAACGGCGCAGCGGCAGCGCCACCGCTTCGTCCGCCTCGGTCATCACGATCGCCATATTGACGGCCACATCAAATAGCATGCCAGTCTTTAATTTGTTGGTCACCGCAATCGCGTCGGTGGAGCGTGCGCCGGTACTGACGCGCAGATCCTGGAATTGTCCCTTCGCCAAGCCTTCGGAACCGATGGCGCCGGCCAACGCGCTGGTCATCTGCGCGCGCGCGTTGGCGCCGATGCCGGCGGCCGCCGACACCAGCTCGAAAGCGCGGCTGAGCAAGGAAATGGCCGCCAGGATGGCCACGTCTTCGCCGTAGCGCACATGCACGGTCGGCCGGCCGCGCCGCAACATGGCATTGTCCATGCATGGCATGTCGTCGAGAATGAGCGAAGCGGCATGCACCAGTTCCACCGCGCAGGCGGAGTCGAGCATGCCCAACGCGCCATGGCCGAGGTCACGCGCCAGCAGCAGCATCAACAGCGGGCGCATGCGTTTGCCGGCGCCCAGTGCCGCGTCGCGCATGGCTAGCTGCAACAGATCGCCTTGGTCTGCTTCACCCAGGACCTGGCGCAGCCGCGCTTCCAGGCTGGCCTTGAGCATGACCTGCGCATCGTCCCGCTCTGCTTCAACAGCGAATTTTTTTTCTGGTGCAAGCATCACACGCGATCTTTACTTGTAATGTAGTGACAAAATTGAACTGAGAACAATTATATCGAAAATCAAATAAGTAAGTTTTCTCTACCGAACGCGACACAACCCTGGCGCAGCACACATTTTACCGTCCGAACGGTGCCGGCCTGGCCCGCGCACGATTGACCGTGCTTGACTTGTGCTCTGCACAATTTTGCGTATTGCGATAGCATGGCGCTACTTTTCCGGCCGGTGGCATGCCACTTCGTCGACCCGCCACCGCAGATGATAAAAAGGTTTTGTTACATGGCGCACTTTGGTGTTGTAGCCCCTGCGTACTTCAGTCACTTCAGCGCCCTCGAAGCGATCGCGGTCGAATTGATCGACCGGGGCCACCGGGTGACCTTCCTGCACCGGGTCGACGCCGCCCCTTGGCTGCGCGATCCGCGCGTGCGCTTCCACGCGCTGGGCGCGCGCAGCCATCCATCGGGTTCGCTGGCCGGCTCGCTGCGCCGGGCGGCCAATCCGGGCGGGCCGCTGGGCATCCGCGGTGTCATCGCCGACATGGCCGACACCACCGACATGCTGTGCCAGGAGCTGCCGGCCGCCTTGGCCGCGCTGGGCATCGACGCCATGCTGGCCGACCAGATGGAAGCGGCCGGCGCATTGGCGGCGCAAGGCGCCGGCCTGCCCTTCATCTCGGTCGCCTGCGCCTTGCCGGTGAACCGAGAAGCGGGTTTGCCGCTGCCGGTCATGCCGTTTCGCTACGAGAGCGGCGAGCGCGCAATGCAGATGTATCAGGGCAGCAGCCGGGTGTACGACTGGATCATGAAGCCGCACAGCAGCGTGGTGGCGCGCCACGCGGCCCGCTTGGGACTGCCGCCGCGCGGCAAACTGCATGAATGGCTGTCGCCGCTGGCCCAGATCAGCCAGACCACCGCCGGCTTCGATTTCCCGCGCCTGGCCATGCCGGACAATTTTCATCACGTCGGGCCGCTGCGGGCGCGCGGCGGCGCCGCCATGGGAACCCTGCCGCCGATCGCGCCCGACCGGCCTTTCGTATTCGCCTCGCTCGGCACCTTGCAGGGCCAGCGATTTTCGCTTTTTCAGCGCATCGCCAAGGCGTGCCGTGCGCACGACGCGCAATTGTTGGTGGCCCACTGCGGCGGCCTCGATCCGGCCCAGGCGCGCGCGCTCGAAGGGCAGGGCGCCACCTGGGTGACCGACTTCGCCCCGCAAGCGGCGGTGCTGGCGCGCGCCGACGCGGTGTTTTCACATGCCGGCTTAAATACGGTGATGGACGCCATCCTGGCCCGCACCCCGATTCTGGCGCTGCCGATCGCCTTCGACCAGCCGGGCGTGGCGGCGCGGGTCTGCCATGCCGGCGTCGGCGTGAGCGCCTCGGCCCGGTTTGCCGGCAGCGGCCAGCTGGCGCGGCTGTTGGGCAAGCTGCTCACGCAAAGCGAATTCGCCAGGCGGCTCGACCTGTTGGGCGACGAGGTGAGCCAGGCGGGCGGCGCGCCGCGCGCGGCCGACCTCATCGAGGCCGCTTTGCCCGCCCGCCCGGGCGCCGAGCGGGCGGGCGCGCTTGGATAAGCCCGACCCTCACTACGATGTGATCCTCGCGGGCGCGGGGCTGGCCAATGGCCTGATCGCCTGGCGCCTGAAAAGCGTCCGGCCGCGGCTGCGCATTCTGTTGCTGGAGCAGGCCGCGCACATGGGCGGCAACCACACCTGGTCTTTTCACGATAGCGACCTGACGGCGCCGCAGCGGGACTGGATCGCGCCGCTGGTGGCGCAGCGCTGGCCGCGCTACCGGGTGATTTTCCCCGCGTTCGAGCGCACGCTCGACAGCCCCTACAACAGCATCGCCTCGCCGCAATTCGCGCGCGTGGTCGGCGCCGCGCTGGGCGAGGCGCTGCGCTGCGACGCCGCCATCGCCAGTTTGAACGCGACGAGCGTCACGCTCGCCAGCGGTCAAACGCTGCACGCCGGTGCCGTCATCGATGGCCGCGGCGTGCGCGCCAGCGCCAATCTGGCGCTCGGCTACCAGACCTTTCTGGGCCAGGAAGTGCGCCTGGCCGCGCCGCATGGGCTGGACGCGCCCATCATCATGGACGCCAGCGTGAGCCAGGACGGCGGTTACCGCTTTGTATATGTGCTGCCCTTGTCGGCCGATACCTTGCTGATCGAAGATACCCATTATGTCGACCAGGGCCACATCGCGCCCGAGCGGCTGCGCGCCAACATCGCCGCCTATGCCGGCGCGCGCGGCTGGCAGATCGTCGAACTGCTGCGCGAGGAACGCGGCGCGCTGCCCATCACCCTGGCCGGCGACTTTGATCGCTACTGGCGCGAACTGGCCGGCCAGCCATGCTCCGGACTGCGTGCCGGCCTGTTTCATTCGACCACCGGGTATTCGCTGGCGCACGCGGTGCGCCTGGCCGAGCGTATCGGGGCGCAGTCCGATTTGCGCGCCCCGGCGCTGTTTCGCACCATCCATGCCGAAGCGGCCAGCCAGTGGCGGGCGCAGGGTTTTTTCCGCCTGCTCAACCGCATGCTGTTTTTGGCCGGCAGCGCCGACCGGCGCTGGCGCGTGATGCAGCGCTTTTACCGTTTGCCGGCGCCGCTCATCGCCCGTTTTTATGCCGGCGCGCTGACCGTCGGCGACAAGCTGCGCATCGTTTCCGGCAAACCGCCGGTGCCGCTGCTCGAAGCGCTGGCGGCGGCGCGCAAGACCCATCCAAATCACATTCACCTAGCAGGAAGCTCGCATGAACAACAATAAACAGGCCGTGGTGATCGGCGCCGGCTTTGGCGGCCTGGCGCTGGCAATCCGGCTGCAAGCCAGCGGCATCGCCACCACCTTGCTCGAGCGGCGCGACAAGCCGGGCGGGCGCGCCTACGTATATGAAGACCAGGGCTTCGTGTTCGATGCCGGGCCCACCGTCATCACCGATCCGTCGGCGCTGGAAGAGCTGTTCGCGCTGGCCGGCAAACGTCTGTCCGATTATGTGGAGATGCTGCCGGTGGCGCCGTTCTACCGTCTGTGCTGGGAAGACGGCTCCCACTTCGACTACGCCAATGACCAGGAAGCGATCGACCGCCAGATCCACGCCCGCAACCCGGCCGACGTGGAAGGCTACCGGCGCTTCCTGGCGTACTCCAAGGCGGTGTTCGAGGAGGGTTATCTGAAACTGGGCGCGGTGCCGTTTCTGTCGTTTCGCGACATGGTGCAGGTCGGGCCGCAGCTGGCGCGGCTGCAAGCCTGGCGCAGCGTCTACAGCATGGTTTCGCGCTTCATCAAGGACGAGCATCTGCGCCAGGTGTTCTCTTTCCATTCGCTGCTAGTGGGCGGCAACCCGTTCGCCACCTCGTCGATCTACACCCTGATTCACGCGCTCGAACGCAAGTGGGGCGTGTGGTTCCCGCGCGGCGGCACCGGCGCGCTGGTGCGCGCCATGGTCAAGCTGTTTCAAGATATCGGCGGCAGCATCGAAATGAACGCCCCGGTGGCGCGCATCGAAACGTCGGGCAATCGGGCCAGTGGCGTGCGGCTGGCCGATGGCCGCCTGTTACCGGCCGACGCGGTGGCCTCCAACGCCGACGTGGTCCACACCTATGGCGCGCTGCTGGGCGATCACCCGCGCGGGCGGGCCGAGGCCAAGGCCCTGACCAAAAAGCGCTTTAGCAACTCCCTGTTCGTGCTGTACTTCGGCTTGAACAAACACCACGCACAACTCCAGCACCACACCGTCTGCTTCGGCCCGCGCTACCAGGGCCTGATACAAGACATCTTTAATGCCAAAACCCTGGCCACCGATTTTTCCCTGTACCTGCACGCGCCCTGCGTGACCGATCCCTCGCTGGCGCCGCCCGGCTGCGGCAGCCACTATGTGCTGGCGCCGGTGCCCCATCTGGGCAACGCGCCCATCGACTGGGAAGAAGAGGGCCCGCGCTACCGCGACCGCATTTTCGATTATCTGGAACGGCGCTACATGCCGGGCCTGCGCGATCAGCTGGTGACCAGCCGTATTTTCACACCGCTCGACTTCCGCGACCAGCTCAACGCCCATGTCGGCTCGGCTTTTTCGCTCGAACCGATCCTGACCCAGAGCGCCTGGTTCCGCCCGCACAACCGCGACAGCGACATAGCCAATCTGTATCTGGTGGGCGCCGGCACCCATCCCGGGGCCGGCGTGCCCGGCGTGATCGGCTCGGCCAAAGCCACCGCCGGCCTGATGGTCACGGATCTGCGCACATGAGCGAGGCCCTGCTGGCGCATGCCACCGAAACCATCGCGGTCGGATCGAAAAGTTTCGCCGCGGCGGCGCGCCTGTTTGCGCCACCCGTGCGGCGCAGCGTGTTGATGCTGTACGCCTGGTGCCGCCACTGCGACGACGTGATCGACAACCAGGAACTCGGGTTTGCCAACCCCGCCCAGGCCGGCCACGACGACGCCGGAGCGCTGGCCCGGCTCGAGCGCGAAACCCGGCGCGCCTATGCCGGCGAGGCCATGAGCGAGCCGGCCTTTGCCGCCTTGCAGGAGGTGGCGCGCAACCACCACATCGCCCGGCGTTACGCGTTCGACCATCTGGCCGGCTTCGCCATGGATGTGCAGCAGGCCAGCTACGAAACCATTGAGGACACTTTACGCTACTGCTACCACGTGGCCGGGGTGGTGGGTTTGATGATGGCGCAGATCATGGGCGCGCAGGATGACGCGGTGCTGGACCGGGCGTGCGATCTGGGTCTGGCTTTTCAGCTGACCAATATCGCGCGCGACATCGTGGAAGACGCCGGCGTGGGCCGCTGCTACCTGCCGGCCCAATGGCTGCGCGAGGCCGGCATACCGCCAGCGGAAGTGGCGCTGCCGCGGCACCGTCTGGCGCTGGCCGGCGTGGCCGCGCGGCTGGTCGATCATGCGGAGCCGTATTACGTCTCGGCCGCCGACGGCATCATCGCCTTGCCGCTGCGTTCGGCGTGGGCGATCGCCACCGCCCACGGCGTGTATCGGCAAATCGGGGTGGAAGTGCGTGCGCGCGGCGCGGCGGCGTGGGACACGCGCGCGCGCACCACGCGCCTGACCAAATTGCGCCTGCTGGTGAAGGGCGGCGCGCGCGCCCTGGCGTCGCGCTTTAAGACGCGGCGTGCTCGTCCGCCTCAGTTGTGGCAGCGGCCCGGTCGCGCTGACGCAGCGGATCCGGATGGCGCCGGCGCAGCTGCTGTTTGAGCGCCGCCACCGGCGGCGCGTACAAAAATCCGAACGAGACCGCGCCATCCCTGCCTTCCACCGCATGGTGCATGCGATGGGCTTGATAGAGGCGCTTCAGATAGCCGCTGCGCGGCACATAATGGAACGGCCAGCGCCGGTGCACCAAACCGTCGTGGGCCACAAAGTACAACAATCCGTAAGCGGTCATGCCGGCGCCGATCCACTCCAGCGGGTGCCGGCCGGCCGTGCCCAAGGCGATCAGCACGATGGCCAAGCCGGCGAAAAACACCGCATACAGATCGTTCTTTTCAAACCAGCCCGGACGCGGCTCGTGATGCGAGCGATGCCAGCCCCAGCCGAACCCATGCATGACATATTTGTGGGCAAAAATGGACACCACTTCCATGGCAGCGACTGTAGACAGCACAATGAGCAAGTTGAGGAGCATGAGCGCTGGATCGATTACTTGAAAAAAAGCGTGGGCGGGCGGTCTGAGACCCAGGTTGGGTCGCTTTGGCCGGTCAGACTTGGTTCGCGATTCTAGCATGGCGCCCGCGCCGCCGCTTTCCGGTACGATGCCTGGCTGTCACCGCAAAAGGTACAATACAATGGCCGGGCTCGGCGTAGTGCGAGCCGGTGCCCATGGATCGACCATGGTCTTTTATCGAATAGGGTCAGTATGCTCGGAATATCAAAATCGGCGCTGTTTGGCGCACTGTTGCTGTCCACCGTAGGGGCGTTGGCCGGACCGGTTGAAGTGCGCGTATCGCATGTCGCCAATGATAAAGGCAAAATTTTTGTGGCGGTGTGCGATCAGGCGCACTTCCTCAAAAAATGCACGCTGGGGGCCAGCGCCCCGGCGCAAACGGGCGATACCGTGGTGCCCGTTCCCGCCGTGCCGGCCGGTGCATGGGCGGTGCTGGCTTTTCACGACGAAAACGAGAATGCGGAACTGGACCGCAACCTGATCGGGATACCCAAGGAAGACTATGGCTTCAGCCGTGATGCGGCCAGTAAATTCGGCCCGCCCAAGTTCGAGCAGGCGCTGATCCAGATCGGCGACGAGCCGCTGGTGGTGCCGATCCGATTACACTGAGCCTGTGGCCGGTACCATCTGCTCCATCGGGGCTGCGTTTGCAAACCAACGGTTTCGACGTGGAGGCGCCCACCCGGCGCCGCCAGTTTATCGCGCTTGACGCTGAGGAATGCTCGAGCTGAAGCCGTATAGGCTTGGCGCCTTTGCTGGCTTCTACGTGCGTGGTCGAACATACCGGCGCTTGCGGTTGAGGCATGCTGTATCGAACACGCACTGCGCCGGGAGAAACGGCTGTGACGCCATGTGGCGTATTACGGCTGCGGCCAAGGAGATAACATGCCCCAATACATAGTTGAAGTATCGATAAAAGACGATAGCGCGGACCGCACATTCACCTGGCAGGGTGATGCCAATGATGAGGCAGCGGCCATGGAATTGGCCCAAGGCGCCGCTTTGGAGGATGAAAATGCCAGAGGCGCACGTGGCATGGCCACCGTCGAAGTGATTTCAATCGCCTGACTTCGGTAAACAGCATGGCGATGTGTCGCCTTGACGCGCCGGGGCGACGCGCCAAGGCGACGCGCCAAGGCGGGGCGTCAAGGCGACGCGCCAAGGCGGGGCGCCATCCCATTACACACGGCTCCGGCGTGTCGCGGAGCGGCGGCGGGCCGACTTGGTCTTTTGCTTGGCGCATTCCGCCCATCCCCATCGCCGCCAGCCGCCCCAACCCGATAAGCTGGAAAGCCGTCCGCCACCGGTGGCGTGATCAAAACACCAGCTGATCGGTATTCTTCCCGGTTTTATTTATAAACCACCAATCTTCCTTTGGTAAATCCAGACATTTATTGCAAATATATACCGCTGTGTAATTTCGAGACGGACGGGGCCGTTAAAGGCATGTTAAAGTTCGGCTTGGTATTCTGGTTAAACATATATATTTACGTCGCCCGGGACTAAACTCATGGCTGTCCAATTCTCTCTTCGAAAACGGCTCGGTATCGCTTTTGCCAGTTTGCTTTTTTTAACATGTTGTGTCGGGATTACCGGCGGCTTACTTTCCAAGCAATTGTTCGACAATGGCGATTTTTATGATTGGAATATCGTTCCCGCATATGAAGCCATGTATCTGGTCGCCAGTTCGGCTGGCGCCCTGGAGCGGTTGGACGAGCGGGTAGGCACAGCCAAGGCGGCGGTGCCCGAGTATAATTCTGCAACCTTGAAAAAACAGATCGAAAGTGGTTTATCGGCTTACGAGCCTTTAATCGCGGATGACCAGGATCGGCGCAATTTCGCCAACGTTAAGGCGGCGGCGAAAGCGTATCTCGCTTTGGCGGGGAAGGTGGAAACGGGTCAGGCGCAGCCCGTTCCGCTGGCCGCGGCTTATAACATGCTGGACGCTGCAATCAAGCCTTGGTGGTTATATAACCAAAAGCTGTCGAAAAATTATGCGGCCGATTCCGCCTCCACGTATCGGCGCGGCCTGATCCTGCTCGCCGCGCTATCGTTGGCGGGATTGTTTATCGGCGCCGCAGTGTCATGGGCCACCATTCGCTCCGTGGCCAAACAGTTGGGCGGCGACCCGATGCAAGCGCAGAGTGTGGCACGCCGCATCGCCAATGGTGACTTGACTTCTCAATATACCGCCGACGGCGCCGGTCTGGAGGGGGACAGCTTGATGGGCCTGCTTGAAGCGATGCGTGCGCGCTTGAGCGATGTGATCGCCAATATCAAAACTTCGGCGGAGTCGATCTCGACCGCCGCGTCGGAGATTGCGCAAGGTAACTTCGACCTCTCACAAAGAACCGAACAGCAAGCCGCTTCGCTCGAGGAAACGGCCGCCAGCATGGATCAATTGACCTCTGCCGTCCAACAAAACGCCGAAAACGCGCGCCGGGCCAACACCCTGTCGTGTGGCGCTTCCGACACTGCCGCCGCCGGCGGGCGCGTGGTCGATCGCGTCGTCACCACCATGCGCGACATTTCCGCCAGCTCCACCAAGGTGGGCGAAATCATCACCGTCATCGAAAACATCGCTTTCCAGACCAATATCCTGGCGTTGAACGCGGCGGTCGAAGCGGCGCGCGCCGGGGAGCAAGGGCGCGGCTTCGCTGTGGTTGCCAGTGAAGTCCGTACTCTCGCGCAAAGAAGCGCCGTTGCCGCCAAAGAGATCAAGGATCTGATCGCCGCCTCGTCCGGGCATGTCGGGGCGGGTTCGACCTTGGTGCTCGATGCCGGTGAAACCATGAGCGAGGTGGTGCGCTCCGTGCTGAGCGTTACCGAAATCATTGGCGCCATCACCGCCGCTTCTCATGAGCAAAGTACCGGGATCGAACAAGTGAACCTTGCTGTAGGGCAAATGGATCAGGTCACCCAGCAAAATGCGGCGCTCGTTGAGCAGGCGAACGCGGCCGCCCAGTCGATGGCCGATCAAGCGCACGCATTATTCGCCTCGGTTTCCCTGTTCAAAGTGGGGTCGCGCGCGCCGGCCAGCGGCGCTTCCACCCACGCCTGAGCCGGGCCCGTCTGCGATACCGTCCGGGGCCGTGGCGCCCCGGTCTCGCCATGCAACTTTGCGCTTGCCCTTCACTGTGACAATAACTGTCAGGCAATGACATTAATTCGATGTGCTTTTTGATGTCAGTGACACAAAATGGACAAATAAGCATATACGCGACAGTTTACGAGGCCAAATCCAGGTTTGACTGGATTGGCGTTCGCATTGTTGTATCGATCGGGATGGCACAGCGCTTGCGTTACATCGCTTAACCCATCAGCACCGCCTCGTGTTGCACACATGAGGCGGACGACGCATTCCGACTAGATACAATAAAGTAAAATCAATGTCCCCACATACCAGTATTGACCGCGCGCTGCCCGTCACATCGCCCCACTCTACATCGTATTCATTGGCTTATGCGCTGGTCGCCTCGGCGTTCCTGCTGACGGCGTGCGGTGGAGGCGATTCGAATACCACACCGGCAACCACCGCGCCGCCGGTCACCACGGCCACGCCGCCAGCGACGGCAACCGGAGCAGTGCCGGTTGCGCCGGCCACACCTGGCGCGACGCCAACGCCAACGCCGACTACGCCTACGCCGTCTCCTGTCCCAACGCCAACCCCAACGCCAACCCCAACCCCAACGCCAACACCGGCCCCGACGCCACCACCGACGCCTACGCCCACACCCCCGCCGGTCTCCAGCTTCGCGGTGGCGACCCATACCATCGCCACCGGCAGCGCGGCCAAGCTGTTTAGCTTGAAGGCCAACTTCTTTAACGACAGCTTTGTACCGGCCAGCCCCGTGTCCAATTATGGTTTCCATAATCCGATCATCACTTACGTCAATGCGGACGGCAGCATCGATGTGGCGTGGCTCGATTACGCCGGCGCGGGCAGCCAATCGGTGGCAGGTCTCAGTACCCCGCACGGCATCAATATCACCCACGTCAATCCCGACCTCAGCACCGGCCATACCACCGCCACCGGTCTGCAATCGCACAAGTTATTGGGATTTACACGCGATACGGCCGGCGCGTATTACATCGCCTACACCGCCGATCACTCGTACAAAACAGCCAATGCCAGCGATGCCAATAACGTCAGCGGTAATGCACTGCGACTGGCCAAATCGAACACCGGCAGTTTCATGGCCAAAGCATGGGATACCTTGATTTTCGGTGATCAAGATAATAAGACCAAGGGCAGCAAAGGCAACGCGGGCGCGGCGGGCAGCGGGGTGCTCGCCTACGACGCCGTCAATCAAAAGTTGCTGTTATATGTGGCGCACCAGATGGCTTGGGACGATAACGCCGTGCGCCATCAAGCCGGCTATGTACGTTATGTCGATCCGGCCACCGGCAAGGAGATCGCACCGGGCGGGGCCAGCGCTTATATGGGCACCGGCTGGTTTTATTCCCATAATTTCAATCAGCGCCTGCTGATGGATAACGGCACCGCGTATTTGCTGGCGCATGGCGATGCTTATTCGCGCCAATTGGGCTTTGCCGCCTTCAACTTCAGCGGCTATACCAAAAACGACAGCCCGGTCTTTAACAAGTCCTACCTGACCATCGATGGCGCCGAGGGCGATAACGCGACCAATGCGCAGACCGGTCAGCTGATCAAGCTGGCCAATGGCAACTTCGCCATCGCGCACACCACCGCCCAGGGCCGCGCCGCGCGCGACGTGCGCATCGTGATCGCCGGCGGCGCCGATGGCGTCACCAAGTCGAGCGCCTGGCTGACCAGCAACGCCAACAATGTACAAGCCATCATGCCCAAGTTGGAATCGGTTGGTAGCAACATCCTGGTCACCTACGGCTTATGGAACTCAAGCAACCGCACCAACAAGGTGATCGAGTGGCGTTTCGCGCTGCTGGACGCCAATCTTAAGGTGCTCTCGACATCGGCCGCCATGGCTGGTATCGAATTTGTGACGGAAGCGCCACTGATCCGTTTTGTCAGCGGCCCCAACACCGGTCGGGTGGCCTGGGTATCGGGTAACGACGCGGGCAGTTTGAGCGTGAACCTGGTGCAAACGCCCCAGTGACTGAGGCCGGCGGCATGGCCGAAGCGCTGCGTCGCCAGCGCCGGCCAACCGACCGGGCTCACACCGCCGCGCGCGTTTCCGTGCCCAGCACCGCGCGCACCCGCTCCCAGTACGTCTTACGCTGGGCCAGGCCATTGATGCCGCCGTTGATACGCCGGGTAATCGCGGTGAAATGCGTGTCGGCGTCCGCGCCCACTGTCTTGTCGGCCAATTCGTTTAGACCGTTAGACATCCAGAACCACGCCGCCGACAATACCGCGCCGGCAGGCTCTTGCAATAGATCGGGGACGAGCAAGGCATTGCTGCCCATGGCTTTGGAGAACCGCGCATAGTTGTCGCGCCCGGTAAGCTGAATCAGGCCGCGGCCGCGGTAGTTCCAGCCGTCGCCGCTGGCCTCGTCGCCGTTTCCCATGCGCTTGGCGTACACTTTATTGGCCAGTTTTTGCGGGTTATGGCCGTAGGCGGCGGCGCTGGCATCGTCCGGAAAGCGTTGCGGCCACACTTGGCGCAAGCGCTGCGGCGAGTAATTGAGCGACTCTTGCAGCTGATGAAATTCGCCCGACTCCAGCAAGACTTGCGCCAGGAATGCCGCCTGACGCGCCCGCGTATCGATCGATCCTGCCCGCATGCCATCGTTCAATGGAGCGAGCCATAGCTGGGCATGGCTGTCCGCGTTGGGCGTGGTGAGCATGGCGCAAAGCTGCGCCTGGGTAATCGGATTCATGATTGTTCCTTGTGGTAAAACGGTGGGTCGACGGTGCCGCGTCCGCAGGCATGAGCCCGTTGCCAGGCCCATGGGCGGCAGCTGGGTTACGCTGTCAGAGGAAAATCAGGGGGCGGGCGCCGCGGCCGGCGGCGCCACGCGCGGCTGGATCGACGTTTGCAAAATGTCGAGCACGCGCGCCAATCCCTCGGGCATGCCGCCGTCCTCGGCCAGCACTTGCACGTGGTATTTGGCCGAGTTGTCCGAGCTGCGGGTGTTTTCCTTGTGGGTGGCGACCGAGCCTTCCAAATGCACCGAAACACTGACGGGACCCCAGCCGGCCTTGATATCGGCCGAGAATTTTCCCGATTTGTCTTCCGTTTCTTTGGAGCTAAATGCCGATTTCACTTCCATGTCGAAAGTAATGTCGACCTTGGTGATCGACAGGCTGGGCACCTTGACGATGGCCAGCAGCGGCACGTCGAGCGACACCGATTCCTCGATGGTTTTACCGGGATCTTTCGGATCGGCCACCGGGCGGGTAAAAGCGAAATGGGCCAGCCGGGTGGCGCCCACGCCGTTCTTGTCCGTATCGGACGGCGGCAGGAAGCCCACATGTTTAATAAAGTCGGCGGTCGCGTTAGCCAACTTCACTTGCGCATCGCACGCCGCGGTCAGCGGGCCGCCGATCAAATCACCCATCGGCAAGCCTTTGAACTGCGAGGCCATATCAATAATTTCAGCCATTATCTGCTCCTGTGAATTAAACCCATGCGGGTCTGAGGATTCCACTGATAAAATGTGGATCAATGTCACCAGCGCGCCAAATTGTTTGGCAAACGAGGACGACATATTTAGATTAAGCTTGAAAATATCGGATGAAATGACCTTATCTGGCGCCGATTAATATCGCTACATTCGGCAGTGGCGCGCCAGCGCCGCTAATATCCGGCGAAGAATAAGATTGGCGGTGAGCAGTGCTCGATATCGCTGCCGTAACTCGTTTTGATATCGGCTATCGAGGGTGAATATGAAGTGTGCATCGCCTGGCGGCATGGAAGCGGGCGCGGTAACGATGGTGAGGTTGACGGTGGCATCGGTGGCCAGCAAGGTGCAGGCGAAAACGGGCGCCAGCCCGAGCGCGCGGCGCCATAATGCCGGGCGGCGCATACTGAGCGTCACCTCGGCGCGGCCATTGATGACGCGGCGCAGGTAATAGCCATGCATCGTCATGCCCAGCGTTTCCAGACGCAGCGCGTGGTGCCGATGAAATTGCGCGATCGGAATCGTTTCCGGCACGGGTCTGTGCGGATACTGAGCATACGCGAACACCGCTTGCGTGCCGTGGCGGATAAGGGCACTGCGCGGATCGCCCAACACGGCCAGGGTCTGGTTCGCTTCAAGATGGGCACGCGCCAGTTGATGGCGTACATCATCGATATGGAGCGTGACCAGGCTAGGTTTTCCCATGGTTTTCCAAAAACATGGGTTTGCGGTCGAAGCCAATATGATAAACAGCATACTGCAATACGACTTGATGTTCGCCGATATTATATAAGCCGAAACTTTTTTCCACGTTGAGAATATAGCCGCGCGGGGTGGAAGAAAGACATTGATTAACCAAGTCCATCTCTTGTCCGACTTCGGCTTCGGTCTTCATGCTTTGTGGATTATCGTTTCCCACCACAATTCGCTTGAGATAGCGGATATTCGTCAAATGGAAGTTATTCGTGCTCAAACCGTTCCCCCGATAATCGATTGGTCAATCATTGCTGTGCGGCGGCGTCACGGCGCCGTACGCGGCAAAGGGTGCAGCGTGGGTCCCTGAGATTGCACCACGTCGTTGACCAACCGCGCCAATCCCTCCGATTTTTCAGTCGCGACCAATTTCAACTTGATGTGAACCGCATTGCCGTTTTTCCCCGCCATGCCGCCGTGGCTGGCATTAACCATCAAGCCGGCCTTTTTTTCCGCCGGCGCGGCCCGTCCTAACTGTTCGATTAACGCGTCGTTCACGCCGGTCCGCCCATGCTGCTCGAAGGCGCCCAGCTCGACGTCCAAATCGATTTCCGCCTCACCGATGATCAGGGAGCTGTGCGGCACCAGCGAAATCACCGGCACCTGATACAGATAGGTCGAGCCGGCCGTGGCGCTGCTATGGATGGCCGGCAGCGCCAGCTCCATCACGGTGGGGCGGTGCTGATCGTCAAAGAATGAGGCGATATTGGCCAGCTGCGCCTTTTCCACCATGTGTTGCGCGTTCATTACCGAGCCGGCAATGGCCCGTACCATGTCTTCCAGACTCGTCAAAATAGCCATCGCCTATCCTTTGAATGAAATGCGGTGCACCGCCCGGTGCCGGGTATTGCTTTGGTTTTTAGTTGGCCGCGTTGGGGGGTGATGTCGTTGCAGGTTGGGGGTCGATCAAAGCATCGAGCGTCTTGTGGGTCAACACGGTTGAGGCGGCATTGGCCGAATTCATCAGCGTAAGCGTTTGACTGGCATGTTCCCGCAGAGTGCTGCCGAGGTCATTGAATAAACCTGCCAGCAGCATGGTCAAATCATCCTTGGTCTGAATGTTTTGCAGATCGTCGAAGCAGGTATGGGCGCGCTCGCCCACGGATTTGAGCATGCTGTCGCGTTGGGCCGACAAACCGTCCTGAAATTGACGCTGTAAACCGATCAGATCGCGCAGCGCCGCCCCGCCTGGGTGTGCGTGCAACATGTCGATCTGGGCGCGCAACGCGCCGATCTGGAGCGACGATTGCATATCGTTCCACTCCGTGTTCAAGGCAAGACTGGCCTTGAGCATCTGTGCCATTTGTACTTGCGCCGCCGGTACGGTATTGTCGCTAGCGCCAAAGGCGGCATGGCTGGCTTGCGTCATTTGCTTGAACATGGCGAGTGACGATTTGCCGTAGGCGATCCATTGATTGTGCGGTGACATGGTGGGTCCGTTTCAATAATAGGTGGATGGGAAGCGCGGGTCGCTCAAGGTTGGGCGCTGCGGGCTTGCCCGAGCCGCCGCACCATCGCCACAATGGCCGACATTTGGGGCGCGCCCTGGGTGAAAAAGCTGGGCGCGTTTTGATCTTCGCTGGAGTAACCCCAAAAATCCCAGCAACCTTGCGGGTTGGGCGGAACGCCGGTCGAGACAGCCGCTTGCGGGTACAGCACGATCATTTTGTTTTGGTCGGCGTATTCGTTGTATCCCGTGCCCGTATAAAAGCGCGCGCCGATGCGCCCCGCGCCTTGCAGGCAACCGTGCAAAGCCACATGGACGATGCAGCGATTGCTTTTGCAATACTTGGGGACATAGACATAGGCGTCCTGGTCCATGCTGCTGCGTGTGCCTTTGACAAACTCGCTCTGGTTAAATTGAATGATCTCGCCCTGGGCCGCGGCCGTGATCGGGGCTGATTTTTTTTGCGGATAAATGTGGCGTAACAGCTCATGCGACTGAACGAAGCCGCAATTGTTAATAAACGGCGCTAGCGTCATCGGGCAAGCGACGTCGCCGGCCGCCTTGGTGATGATCGAATGGCCGGCGCTGGCGTCTTTATGGTATCGAATGCTTTGCGCGGGCGTGCCGGCCAGGCGATAGTATTGTTCGACTTGATCGACCACCATCGTCTTGACCGTACGGTCGCCGCCACCGCTGAAAATATAGACCCGCTGGCGCGCCAGATTGGCCACCGGGTCGATCTTGCCGGCAGCGGCGAAACGCAGCGCGTTTTTCCACGACACGCGGGCGTCGGCGCCAACCGATGGCGCCAGGGGCGACATACAGGTCGTGAGCGCGTTTTGCAGCAACGGCAGGGCCTCGTAGGTGCCGGCACAATAATACGGACCGGCGGCGATCACCCCGACGCCCGTGAATGTGGCCGAGTAAGCGGTGGCCAGTTGCGCCGCCATAAAACCGCCCGATGAGATGCCGGATACGGAGGTTTGGCTCAAATCGGCATCCAGCGCAGGTAAGGGCGCCGTTTGGGCGAGGCCGGTGGAGGGCAGGGCCGCCAGCCACGCGCTGCATGATAGGGCGAGCAACAGTTCTTTTTTCATCATCTTATTTCTCCATATGGGTTGAACATCGGATTGAGAAATCAATGGTAAGCGGCCGCCATCATATGTTTATGACATTATCTGGCGTGGTGGAACGATCTCAGAAAATGCACAGCTTCGACTGCCGCGCGTTACGATAATTAAAACCGGATTGAGGAAACAATCGCCAGACTGCCGGCATCGCGCGTTTGTGACATTATCCGGGGCTGTCACGGATCGATAATTAACACGTCGCCAAATGAAAAGCCACGCACCCGTTCGGTATTGAGCGGCAATTGCACGCCAACGCGGGTCTTGATTTTCTTGCGCAGGCGCCGCACCATGGTGTCGAGCCGGTTCTGGTCATAACTGAGGTAGTCTTCGCCGAAGGCGCGCACGATATGTTTGCGCGATACCGCTTCACCGGTTTCAACCATCGTAAAGATTTTGATAAAGTTAAATTCGAGCGTGGTGAGATCGATGCCGGTGCCGTCCGGCGCCTCCAGACGTCGGTGGCGCATGCTCAGGCGCCAACCGGGCGTCAGTTGCTTAGCCAGGCTGAGAATGCAGTTCAACAGATGCGGTTGCCGTTTCAAGGCCGACGCCTGGGCCTCGATGGCGCCGGCATTAAAGATGGTAACGCCAGGCTGCTGGGCGGCGGCGCTGGCGCAGTTGCCGCTCGCAATCGTGCTCAATGGCTGATCCGCCCCCTGACGCAATTGGGTTTGTAACTGCCGGCAACAGGAAAGCAAGTCTTGAACTTCGACCACCTGATAACCTGCGGTTTGAAAAATTGTCGCCAATTCATGGGTCCGTACGGCATCGCGTCCCAGCAAAAGTAGATCTGTCATATATTTATCTCTATTTTTGTTTCTAACGAGTAAATATTAGGGCATGCGCAACTTTCATTACTGACAATATCTGGCTAAAATATTTTGTTTCAATTTTGGAACAGCGCCGCGATGGCGCCGGCCATTTTTGGCGCGCACGGCGCGGTGCTAATAATGGAGGCGTGCTAATGTGCAGCGAGAATAATTAGAGTGTGGGAGTATGAAACCATGCCGTGGAAAAACAGGCAATGAGTGCGCAAGGGCGGTGGCTTAGGCTAACCGGACACAGTCAACCATTAGGCGCGCGCCAAATCAAAGGCGCAAGAAGGGGAGCGGCCCCCGCGTCGCCGAGCGGACCGCTCCAGAACGATTATTGGATATTCACACTGACATCGTCGATCAGAAACGAGGTCGCCTTGGTCGATCCTTCCACGCCCTCGAAATAGACGCGCACGGTTTGGCCCTTGTAGGCGCTCAGGTCCAAGCTTTTCAGTACATAAGCGGCGTTCGCTTGCAAGTTCGAATAGCTGGCCAGCGTGGTCAACAGCGCGCCACCGCTATTGCGTACTTGAACTTTCAAACTGTCATAGACTTGGGTGGTGGTGGTTTCTTCCGTTACCACTTTGAGCCAATAGGCCAGCGTCGCGCTGGCGGCCGATGCAGGGATCGTCACTTGCTGATACAGCGTGTCGGTATGGGCCGTGCCATAACCGTTGAGCCAAGCCTTGAAGCTGCCGCCGTGTGCCGCTTGTCCGGCGTCGGAAGTGATCACCCCGCTCGTGGCGCTCCAGGGCGTGCCGCCCGACTCGAAGCCGCCGTTCACGATCAATTGTTGCGACGCCGCGCCGAGCGTGAAACCGACCGGTGCCGACAGCGCGCTATTGTTGGCCGCGTCGTAAGCCTTGGCCGTCAGGGTATGGCTGCCCGCGCTCAAGGTGCCGGAGTCGAGCGAGATTGCGTAGGGCGCCGCGCTGCTGCTGCCTTTGAGTGCGTTGTCGACATAAAACTCGACCTTGCTCACGCCCACGTTGTCGCTGGCGGTGGCCGACAGAGTGATCACGCCACTGCTGCCGCTTTCCCGGGCCGTGACGGTGGGCGCGACGGTGTCGCCGCCGGCGGGGTTGTTGATGCTAAAGCTCACCGCGGCCGAGCTGCCCACGTTGCCGGCCGCGTCGAAGGCGCGCGCGCTGACAGTATGGCTGCCATTACTCAGACTGGTCGAATTGACCGTGGCGCTGTACGGGGTGACATTGCTGCTGCTTTTGAGCTGACCATCGATATAAAACTCCACCGCCGTCACGCCCACGTTGTCGCTGGCCTTGGCCGTCAGGGTGATCGTGCCGCTGCTGCCCGCTTCGGCCACGGTGACGGTGGGCGCGACGCTGTCGCCGGAATTGGACTGGGTGACCCAGATCGGCGCCGACCACAAAATGTTGCCGTCGTTTTGCGTCACTTTTGCATAATAAAAATGCTCGCCCAGGGCGGGGGTGACGGTGGCGCTGGCCGTGCTGGCCAATGGGCTGACGCTGCCATTGCGGCCAGGTACTCCCTCGAACAAAGTCACCGACGCCACCGTTTTGCCGCTGCCGCTGGCGAAATTGGCCACCAGGTTCAAGGGCCCACTGTTGGTGAAGCGCTGGCCCATCACGCGGCCATTGGCGGTGAGCACCAGTTGCGAAGTTTTATCCATGGTGGCGAACACGCGCCGCGCCGTGATCGCTTCGAGGAAACTGGCTTTGCTCAAGGGCGTGCCGGTCGGGATCAACACGCCGGTGCGGTTGGTATAGGACGCGCCCCAGTTGGCGCAGTGATTGTCCTGGTCGGTGCTGAAGGCGACGTGGAAACCCGCTTCGAGCGCTTTGTTGCAGGCGCCTTCGTAGGAGCTGCGGCCGGTTTCCGACTCGGTGGTATTGACGGAGAAGGCGGACGTGTTGAGCACCTCGCACATGACCATGGCCTGGTCGCCGTCGGCTGTGTAGCCGAGCGCTACGCCGTTGACCTGGAATTGGCCGGACGTGGCGGGGTGGTTAAACTGGCCCAGCCAGCCGCGCTGGCGCATCAGCGTGTACAAGCCGCTGTAGTCGCCCTTGGCGGTGAGGGTGTCGGCCAGTAGCTGGCCGCTGCTATTGCTTTCCCAGCCCAGCAGTTCATTGCTGTTAAAAATGTTCATGTGGCCGCCGTTATTGATGACGCCCCATTCCATGCCGTACACCGCCAGAAAATTAGGATGGGCGGCGTTGAAGTCGCCGGCCGCTTTCAGGCCGGCTTGATAACGCGCCTTGGCCACGGCCGGGTCGGCGCCGGCATTGGTGGCATCGGACCCGTCGTACATGTGGTTATGCTCTGACGTCATCAGGATATCGAGGCCGCGTCCCAGCGCATAGTTGTAGGCGTCGGTGGGGCCGAAGGCGGCGCTCTGGGGCGCCTGGGCGCCGGCGCAGCTGGCCAGATTGCCGCCGCCATCGCTGTGGTTGGTTTGGCTGTGCAAATTGCCGAAATAGACGGTGTACGGCAGGCTGGCGGGCGCCGGCGCGGCCAAGGTGCTGGCCGCGGCCTGCTTGTCCATGGCGAGCGCGTGCGCCCCGTCGGCCCCGCCCGCCGAGGAGGGCAGCGCTTGAAACGGCGCCATCAGGGGCGCGGCCGGCTGGCCCAGCGCGATGTCCCAGCTTTGCTCGATGGCGTCGTCGGCGCCGGCCGCGATGATCTGGTCGGCTTGCTCGCCCGACAACTTGGCGCTCTTGCCATGGGCATCGTTTGACACCGCCCGCAGCCGCGCGCGGTACAGGCCGTCGGGCAAGCTGGCGCCCTCGGCTTTGCCATTCCAGTCCAGTTTGACGTTGAGGGGGCGCTTGAACAGACGCTCGGCGCCGTGCCAGCGCTGCACCGCCTGGCCTGCGCTATCGAGCAATTCCAGGCGCCACGTGACGTCTTGCGCCCGTTCCACCATCGGGTAGTCGAATTCGAGCGTAAACGTGCGGGCCTCCTTTTGTTCGCCGCCGCCGGCCACGGCGCCTTGGAACGGCGCATGCAGGGTGGCCTCGAATTCGCGGTGATCTTCTTCCAGGGGTGAAGCGAAAACCGCTGGGGTGGTGGAAAACGCCAGCAGCAGGGCCAGGCACAGAGGTAACTTCGGGGTGGTCAATTGACGCATGGCTAGTCTCGCGGGGGAAGGGAACCGGTGACGGCCGGCCATGCGCGCGCATGGCGGGCCATCGGATTTTTGATGAGCGGAGGGTTGATCAATACGCTTCTAAAATGATTAATTGTGACAACTATGCATGACAGCAATATTACATACAAATTCGATTTACTTCATTTATCTCTATAAAATTAATATAAACCGACAACATCATGCGGGAAGGCCGGGTGCGAGGGCCGCGCCGACATCGCCGCCGCCCTTGCGGGCGCGGCGAGACGGGCATCGTAACGATGGAAGTGGCGCGTTCGGCGCCGCGAAGGTCAGTGACCGGTTGCTCGCACGTAGGCGGTGCGCGCCGCGTAACCGGTATGGGCGAAGTCGGTAAACACGCCATCGAGGCCGGCCCGGAAGTAAGTCACCATTTCGGCAGCCGGATCGCCGTTGTACCAACCCGCCAGGTATTTTTTTTCATTGCGGAAGGTGAAGCTGTGCACGAACAGGCCGGCCTGGTGGGCATCGGCGATCAGGCTGGTGGGTTGGACCGCGTTCACCTCGGCCAGCGAGCCGGCGTAGGGGGTGCCGTCCGGATTACTGGTTTTGAAAGGGGAAATGGTCAGCGCCATCACATGCGGTTTCCATGGCCCGATGCCGTCCGCATAAGTCTTGATCTCGGCCAGGCCGGCCGGCGTGAGCATGCTGCCGAAATAGCGCGGGTCGCCGGCCACGGTCCAGCTGTACGGCCGGCCATCGACAAAATTGTAGACGTCATCGGTCTGATACATCATGGCGCCGGTGCGGTAATCGACGCCGTTGGCATCGATGAGTTGCACCATCTTGCTGGTCAAGCCGGCCGCGCGCATATATTTCAGGCTGGCGGGATCGAAACTTTGAATATAGATGGGCGCGCTCTTGCTGTTCAAATTGTTATCCTTGACCAGCTTGACGATCGCATCCTCGAACGGGTGTTGGCCGCTGCCGCAACCGTTGGCGATCGCTTGCGCATTGTTCCAGTACGGGTTTTTCGATTCGGGATACACCGCGATGGCGCGCCCGGTGGCGGCGCTCTTGGCTTTGGCGATGTCGATGATTTCCTGCATGGTCAAGATCGGGTATTGGCCGTTCAATTCGGTCGGGCGCTCGTTGCGGGCGTCATAGGTGGTGCCGCCGAACCATTGCTTCAGTTCGGCCACCGTGAAATCGGTGATCGACCAGTCGCCGGTGTGGTCTTCGCCGTCCACCACCAGCGATTTGAGCACCGAGCGCGGGTCCAGCGGGTCGGTCTTGTCGCTCAGGTATTGGGCCGGGCCGCCGTAGGTGGTCGCCGAGTAAGCCACATCGACCAGCACGCCCGGCACGGTGCGTTTGCGGGCCGCCACCGCCGGGTTGTTCAGGGCAACCGTGCTGATGTTCGTATTGTCGCTCAGCCAGGCGTTGTGGCGCGCCACCAGCACGCAATCCTTGCTCAGATGGAGATCCATTTCCAGCGCGTCGGCGCCGGCGTCGGCGGCCGCCTCGAAGGCGGGCCGGGTTTGTTCGGGATACAGGCCCGACAAGCCGCGGTGGGCGATCACCAGCGGCGCGGCGCCGTCCAGGGTGGAAAACGGCTGGACCGAGGTGCTCGCGCCCCCGCCGCCACAGGCGCTGAGCGCCAGGTTGGCCACGACCATCAGGGTGAGGGACGATTTCAAATTGCTCATAGGCGGGGTAACTTTCTGATCAGGATGGGTCTGGCGTCCGGGGCCGGCGTCACCCGGCGCGGTGGCGGGCCGGATGGCCGGCCTTATGCGGGGCAGGCGAAGCGGCCACGGCACTATCATAATAGCAATCTTTTGTGACAGGTCGATGACGTAGGCGGGCGGCGAGCCGCTGCGGGAAGGGAGCCGTGTACGGCGCCGGCAGTGGCCGGGACGGTTCAATCTTCGCTGTCGACCGAGGAGAACAACCCGAGGGCCGCGCATGAGAAGGCATCCGCCGGCTGCGCTGAAGGAAGCACTGCATCATTCATGGCGGCGCACTTGGCGGTGAAAAGGCCACCCTGCGGCGTTGCACGTTCTCGCAATAGCGCGCTATTGCTGCGATTTTGCGCCCTGCCGGCTGATTTTTTCAATTGCCAATCCCATCCACCAGAATCGATCAGTGTTTTCTTAGCCGGCTTGCTCGATGAGCGGGTCGAGCAGCTTGATGAAATTGCGTTTCTGCTTGTAAGTGGCGCGCAGTTCGGCCAGATAGGGCCCATAAGCGGCCGGCTCGTGCTTGCGCATCAGCGTGCCCACCAAACGTATCAGCTTGATCGCTTCCTGGTACCCGTGGTTGCTGGTCTGTTCAAGGCAGGACGGAACGAGCCGCCGGTATAGCGCGATCGCCTTGCCCGGGCGCTCCTTGGCCAGCCGTTGGGCCAGGGCCAGCAGGTTGCCCCGATCGCACTGGCCTTGCTCGACGAACGCGAGCGCCGTATCGGGCTCGTCTTCCCACAGCGCGATGGCCACCCGCAGCGAATAATCGGGCACGCTGGGATGGCGCGTCCAGCGCGTGCTGCCTTGCGCGGCCACGGCGATGGCCGCGACCAGGGCGCTGAGCGCGCGCTCGCGCTGCGCCGGCCACACGCCGAGCCGGTCGGCGGTGCGCTGGAGTTTCTGGTAGTGCTCCAGGGTGGCCCGCTCCTCGAACTGTGCCCACACCAGCGGCAGCGCTTCGGCGCCGCGGCCGCATGCCATATAGGCCGCCGCCAGAAAATCGCGCAAACGGTTGTCCGGCCGGTCCGGGTGGGCCAGCATGCCGCGCTCGGCCCAGTCCAGCGCGTCGGCTGGCCGTCCGTGCTCGGCGAGCATGATCGCCAATTGCAGATAGCGGTAGGGCGAGGACAGGTCGGCCAGCTTGATCGCCACCAGCTGATCGACGTCGCCGCTCAACTCGGCCAGTCGCTCCATGATGCGGGTCACGCAAAAACGGTGCGTATCGAAACCGTCCGGCGCGCACGGCGCGAGCGCGTTCCAAGCGCTGTGCGCCAAGGCCTGGTAGCGCGCCATGCCGGCCGCGCCCAGGCAATCGGCATAGGCGCCCGGGTCGAAGTCGCAGATCCGGAACGGCAGCGTGGTGGTCAGCGCGAACAGCCGTTCGGCCAAGCCGAGCGGCTCGGCACGCGCCATGCGGCAGGCGTCCAGATGCAGTTCGCCCAGTTGCGCGACGATGGGCGCGATCTCGCCGTCGGAGTCGTCCAGATGCGCGAGCGCCTGTTCGATGCGCTCGATGGCGAACTCGGTCAGCTCGACCAGCATGAGGGCGCTCGACGGCTGCATTAACTGTTCTAGCGAATCGACGATGCGGTGCAGCTTGTCGGCCACCGCGCCCGCTTCGCGCCAGTCGGCCGCATGGTCGATGAAAACGGCGTGCTCGATGGCTTGGCGCAGGGTGGTGGCCACATTGCGTCCGTCGGCGCTGCGATCGGCCTTGATCAGCAGTGCGCGGTACAGTTCCTCGTCGTGTTTGGCCGCGCCGACGATGATGGCGGTCAGCTGGCCGGGGTTCAAACCGCGCAGGTACAGATGGATGTCTTCCCATGGATCTTGACGCTTTTTTTTGCGTGCCGCGCTGGTCGGGAGCGAGGCGGCGGTATCGGTCGGGTCGGTGCGCGAGATCGGATTGTTCAACATGCTTGCATTCGCCAAATCTGGGGGGAAGGCGGCCATTTTAGCGCCCGTGGCGCGGCCGCGCCAGGAAAGCCTGCGCGCCACCGCCACTGGCCATCACCAGGGCCGCGTCGGCGGTTTGGCAATCGGGCCGGATCAAGGACGCCGCGCGCTCCAATCGCACCGGGTAGGAAAACGCCGCGGTCCCACAGCCAGCCCAGGGAGGCGGGCAAAGGCGCATCGATGCGGCGCCTGTTAGCTGTTGCGCGCTTTTGCCACGCGCCACGGCGCTCGAGCCGGCCAGCCTTGCCAATCCGGTCGGCTTGCCGCGACAATAGGGCGGCGCCGCGCCGGCGCACCCGCCGATGCCACCGATTGGAGAACGCCCCCTGATGCCTAGCGAAACATGGACCATGCATGCCCTCGATCTCGCCCATTTCGACGAATTCATCGCGTATCTGGACGATCATTTGTCCGACAACGGCGCGCCCGGCACGCCGTATTTTCAACCGCTGGCGCGCGCCCAGTCGCGCTTTCCGCGCGAGCGCGCCGAGCATTTTCGCACCGCGCTCGCCATCCCGGTTGGCCAGCCCGGCTGGCGGCGGGCCTGGTATGCGCGCGCGCCGGACCGGCGCCTGGCCGGCCATGTCGATTTGCGCGCCCATGGCGAACGCTGCGCCGCCCACCGCTGCCTGCTGGGCATGGGGGTGCAGCGCGCGTTTCGCCGGGTTGGCCTGGGCGCACATTTGATGGCGCACGCCCAGCGCTGGGCCGAGGGTAAGACGGCGCTGGAATGGATCGATCTTCAAGTCTTGTCGGCCAACGCGCCGGCGCTGGCCCTGTATCGCGCGGCCGGCTTCGTGCAGGTGGGCGAGATCGCCGACATGTTCAAAATCGACGGCCAGCTGTTTTCCTACACCAGCATGGCCAAGCGGCTGGGCGCCGCCATCGACGCAAATTTATTGAAAATTTAGTCATATAGACTATTAATCAGTGTTAACATAAATGTTACTGATGCGAAATACTGATGCGGAAACAGTGAGCGGCCCGTAAGGGACGTGTCCATTTAAGGAGACAAGAATGCGAATAAACGGGATCGCGCGCCAGGCGCTGCTGCTGTCATGGTTGTGCGCCAGTGCGGCCCAGGCCGGAACGCTGGCGATCGAAAGCTGGCGGGTCGATGACAAGGCGCTATGGGAAACGGTGCTCATTCCCGCGTTCCAAAAAAGCCATCCAGGCATCACGGTCACCTTTACCCCCACCGCACCGACCGAGTACGATTCCAGCCTGGCCGCGCGGCTGGCCGGCGGCACGGCCGGCGACCTGATCGCCTGCCGTCCGTTCGACGTGGCGCTATCGTTGTACCGCAAAGGCCATCTGGACCAGCTCGATGGCAAACCGGGCATGCAAAATTTCCCCGCCACGGCCCAGGTGGCGTGGCAGACCGACGACGGCAAGCAGACATTCTGCATGCCGATCGCCTCGGTGATCCACGGCTTCCTGTACAACAAGGCCATCTTCAAAAAGCTCAATTTGCAGCCGCCTAAGACGGAAGCGCAATTTTTCAGCGTGCTCGACGCGGTGAAAAAAAGCGGTACCACCGCGCCGCTGGCATTGGGCACGGCCGACCAGTGGGAATCGAGCCAGATCGTGTTTACCAATATCGGCCCCAATTACTGGCATGGCGAGCAAGGGCGCAAAGCGCTCATCGACGGCAGCGCCAAATTGACTGACGCGCCGTTTGTGGGCGCGCTGGAATACGAGGCCAAATTGGGTAGTTATCTGAGCAAGGGCGCCAGTGCGCAAACCTATGGCGACAGCCAAAACCTGTTCGCGCTGGGCCGCGCCGCCATTTATCCGGCCGGCTCCTGGGATATCGCCTACTTCAATCAGACCAAAGGCCTGGAGCTGGGGGCCTTTCCGCCGCCGGTGCGTCACGACGGCGACAAATGCTATATCTCCGACCATATGGATATCGGCATGGGAGTCAACACCAAGTCCAAGAACAAGGCCGACGCCTATGCCTTTTTGAACTGGATCGGATCGGCCCAATTCGCCGATCTCTACACCAACAAGGTGACCGGCTTTTTTTCTTTGTCCAAGCACCCGGTGGCGGTGAGCGACCCGCTGGCCCAGCAGATGGTCGGCTGGCGCGCCAGTTGCGGCTCGACCATCCGCCTCAACGCCCAGGTGCTCAATCGGGGCACGCCCAGCATGGAAAACGCGCTGTGGAATGTCAATGCCCAGGTGTTGAACGGCAAGCTGGCGCCCAAGGAAGCCGCCGCCAAGTTGCAGGCCGGCTTCGCCAAATGGTATATGCCGCAGCAAAAATAGTCGCGTCCCGCCGCGCGGGGCGTATCGCCGCGCCCGCTCGCGGGCCGGCCCGGTATCGGAGGTGTGCGTGTGAAGTCTGCTGCCCAAGTCACGAGCGGCTGGAAGCTGGCCGTTTTTTTGGCGCCCGCGCTGCTGGTGTATGCGCTGTTTAGCGCGCTGCCGCTGGCCGACACGCTGCGCCAGGGTTTGTTTGTGGCCGACGACGCCGGCCGCGCCGGTTTCGCCGGCTTGGCCAATTTTCGCACCATCTTGCTCGACCCTTTCTGGTCGGCCGCGTTCTGGAATGCGATGCGCAATAACGCCGTGTTCTTTTGCATGCACATGCTGGTGCAAAATCCGATCGGCCTGCTCCTGGCCACCTTGTTGAGCTTAAAAGGTTTGCGCGGGGCCCGCGGCTACCGCACCCTGATTTTTCTGCCCACCTTGCTGTCGGTGGTGATCATCGGCTTCATCTGGCAATTGATCCTCTCGCCGCTATGGGGAGTGGGCGAACGGCTGATGGGCTATGTGGGCGCGGCGTCGCTGTTTGCGCCCTGGTTGGGACAAGACAGCTCAGCCCTGGTCACCCTGGCCCTGATCTCGGTGTGGCAATACGTGGGCATGCCGATGATGCTCATTTACGCCGCCCTGCTGGGCGTGCCCGACGATATCGTGGAAGCGGCCCACGTCGAAGGCGCCGGCGCGCTGCGCATCTTTTGGCAAATCAAGCTGCCCCTGATTTATCCCACCCTGGGTCTGGTGACCATCCTCACCTTCGTGGCCAACTTCAACGCCTTCGACTTGATCTATTCGGTCAAGGGTGCGCTGGCCGGGCCCAATTATTCGACCGACTTGCTGGGCACCCTGTTTTACCGCACCTTTTTCGGCTACCAGTCGCAGATCGGCAGCGCGCAACTGGGCGCGGCCGTGGCCAGCTTGATGTTTCTGGTAATTTTGTGCGGGGTGGCCGTCTATTTCTTCACGGTTCAGCGCAGGCTGTCCCGCTACGCCTTGTAGGCCCGACCATGCGCGACGCCACCTCTCGCTTGCTGCGGCCCGATCTGGGCCGGCTGTCGGTTCATCTGGTGCTACTGGCCTATACCGCCTTGGCTCTGTTTCCGATCGCGCTCATCCTGATCAATTCGCTCAAATCGCGCGCCGCGATTTTCGATGACCCCTTGGCCTTGCCGAGCGCGGCCACGGTGTCGCTGGCCGGATTTCAAAAAGTGCTGGCCTCGACCAATTTCCTGCTTTATTTCGGCAACAGCTTGTATGTGACGCTGGGCGCGCTGATCCTGATCCTGCTGTTTGGCGCCATGGCGGCATGGGCGTTGTCCGAATACCGCTTCCCCGGCAACCGTCTGCTGGCCCTGTTTCTGGCGCTGGGCATCATGATTCCGATCCGGCTCGGCACCGTCTCGATCCTGGAACTGGTGGTCGAGCTGGGCATGACCAATACTTTAAGCGCCCTGGTGCTGGTATATACGGCCGAGGGCTTGCCGCTGGCGGTGATGATACTGTCCGAATTCATGCGCCAGGTGCCAGGCGAACTGAAAGACGCGGCGCGCTGCGACGGGGTGGGCGAATTCGCTATCTTTTTCCAGGTGATCTTGCCGCTGATACGGCCGGCGATGGCCACCGTGGCCGTGTTTACGATGATTCCGGCCTGGAACGACCTGTGGTTCCCGCTGATACTGGCGCCGTCCGAGCAGACCAAGACCGTCACGCTGGGTGTGCAGCAGTTTATCGGCCAATACGTCACAGACTGGAACGCGGTGCTGGCGGCGCTGTCGCTGGCCGTCATTCCAATGCTGGTGTTGTATGCGGTTTTTTCGCGCCAGCTCATTCGCGGCCTCACGTCGGGCGCGGTTAAATAAGCGCCGTGGCGCGACAAGGAAAGTATGGCCAGTGTCAGTCTGAAGCAGTTACGTAAATCCTATGACGGCAAGACCGATGTGTTGGCCGGTATCGACCTCGAGATCGCGCACGGCCAATTCGTGGTCCTGGTCGGCCCCTCGGGCTGCGGCAAGTCGACCCTGCTACGCATGCTGTGCGGTTTGGAGACCATCAGCGGCGGCAGCATGCGCATCGGGGAACGCGAGGTCAACCATTTGCCGCCGGCCGAACGGGGCATCGCCATGGTGTTTCAGAGTTACGCGCTGTATCCGCACATGACGGTGTGGAAGAACATGGCGTTCGGCTTGAAAGTGGCGCGCGCCGGCAAGGCCGAGATCGCCGAACGCATCGCCAAGGCGGCCGAGATTTTGAAGATCGGCCATCTGCTGGACCGTCTGCCGCGCGAGCTGTCGGGCGGCCAGCGCCAGCGGGTGGCGATCGGGCGCGCCATCGTGCGCGAGCCGGCCCTGTTTTTATTTGACGAGCCGCTGTCGAATCTGGACGCGGCGCTGCGGGTGCAAACCCGGCTCGAGATCGCCAAATTGCAGCGCCAGCTGGGCGCCACCACCGTCTATGTGACGCACGACCAGGTCGAAGCGATGACCTTGGGCGACAAGATCGTGGTCATGCAAGCCGGGGCCATCGAGCAAGTCGGGTCGCCACTGACCTTGTATCAGCAGCCGGCCAACCGTTTCGTGGCCGGCTTCATCGGCTCGCCGGCCATGAATTTTTTCGCCGCCACCGTCAGCGCGGCCGGCGCCGGCGGCGTGCGGCTGACCTTGGCCGGCGGCGAGTCGCTGCACGCGTTGGTCGATGGCACCGGCTTGGGTGTGGGCGATGCGGTCACTCTGGGTTTGCGCGCCGAGCATGCCGGGCCGGCGTTGGCCGGCACGCAATCCTTGCGCGGCGTGGTCAGCATGGTCGAGCACCTGGGTGAAGCGAACTATATTTATGTGACCATGGCCGATGGAGTGGACCGGGTGATGCGGGGCGACGGCAACCGGATGGTCGAATTGGGCGTCCCGATGAGTTTTTCGGTCCCGCCCGCCGCCTTGCATGTGTTCGACGCACAGGGCCGCGCGGCGCGCCGTCTGCAACCGGGCAATATGGTCGCTTCGAGCCGGGCGGCCAGCGCCGAGTGACATGGCGTGACGTTAGCGGCCCAGCAAGTCGTGCGCATCCAGAATGGCGTAGACGATCTCGGGATGGCGCTCCAGGCATTTGCGCACCGCGGCCGGAACCGTCTGGCGCGTCTTGCGGCACAGCCCGTGCCGCTCGCTCAGGTGGATCTGCAAGCCGCGCACGGTGCGTACTTCGCGCAAACCGGGCAAGATGGTGAGCTCGACCCCGAGCTGGCTGGCCAGGCGTTGCGTCACATGGCGCAGCTCGGCGTAGCTGGACACCGCATCGATGCGTGCGATCAGCTTTTTTTCTTCTTCGCGGGTCAAGCGCAAAATGCGCACATCGGCATGCGGATCGGCCAGCAGGGCGTCGCGCTGACAGTCGCAGGCGCCAGGCGGGCAGGGCTGACGGATCGGGAAGGGCGCATCCTGAAGCATGGCTGTCATAGGAAACTGGGAAGTGGTGGTTCGGGCCGGGCTGGTCCGGCAAGGGCATCGTTATGCTGCCATCGCAGTGTCCATTCTACCGCGCCACCGCGCCACCGTGCCCGGACGATGCCGGGGCCAGCCCCATATAAACCAAACGCGGTTGTGCGCCAGCGGCGAGGGCGCGTCACCGCGCCATCGAAGATTACATGCTCAGCCATTTTTCTGGTAGCATGATGCCCCTTTATCAGTTGAAGGGTCGGCAATGGCCAACGCTTGCGGCGTCGATTTCGGCACGTCAAATTCCACAGTCGGCCTGGTGCGTCCCGGCCAGCCTGTGATGCTTGGCCTGGAAGACGGTAAGCCGACCTTGCCCTCGGTGGTGTTTTTCAACGCCGAAGACGAGGAAGTGAGCTTTGGACGGGCCGCGCTGGCGGCCTATCTGGCCGGCTACGAGGGCCGCTTGATGCGCTCGCTCAAGAGCTTGCTGGGCACCAGCCTGATCGACGGCCAGACCGAGGTCGGCGGTCGCGCCTTGCCGTTCCGTATGCTGTTAGCCCAGTTCATCGGTGAACTCAAGCGCCGCGCCGAGCTGGCCGCGGGCCGCGAATTGAGCAGCGCCGTATTCGGCCGGCCCGTGTTTTTTATCGATGACAGCAGCAGTGCCGACCGCTTGGCCGAAGAAACGCTGGCCGAAGTGGCCCGTTCCGTGGGTTTTAAAGAGATCGCTTTCCAGTTCGAGCCGATCGCCGCCGCTTTTGACTACGAATCGCAGATCGGGCGCGAGGAATTGGTGCTGATCGCCGACATCGGCGGCGGCACCTCGGACTTTTCGCTGGTGCGCCTGTCGCCCCAGCGGGCCGCCAAGAGCGAGCGGCGCGACGATATCCTGGCCACCGGCGGGGTGCATATCGGCGGCACCGATTTCGACAAATATCTGAGCCTGTCGTCGGTGATGCCGCTGCTCGGCTATGGCAGCCGGCTCAATAACAATAGCGAAGTGCCATCGAGTTATTTCTTCAATCTGGCCACCTGGCACACCATCAATCTGGCCTACACCAAGAAAATCTGGGTGCAACTGGCCGACGTGTGTCGCGACGCGCGCGAGCAAGATAAGCTGGGCCGGCTGCAAAAACTGATCGAGCAGCGCGCCGGACACTGGTTGGCCATGAAGGTGGAAGAGGGCAAGATCGCGCTGTCCGACGCGCCAACCGTGCCGCTCGAATTGGAGCGTCTGACGCCGGCCCACAGCTTGACCCTGCGGCGCGACCAGTTCGACCTGGCCATCGGCCATCTGGTCGCTTCGGTCGAGCAAACCGTGCTGGGCCTGCTGCGCGACGCCGGCGTCGCGCCCGACCAGGTCGACACCGTGTTTTTCACGGGCGGCTCGAGCGGGGTGCGACTGCTGCGCGACAAGATCGCCGCCCTGGTGCCGGGCGCGCGCAAGGTGGAAGGCGATTTGTTCGGCAGCATCGGCGCCGGCCTGGCGCTCGACGCGGTGCGCAAATTCGGATGACGGCGGCGCGCGCGCAGCGGCCACACTTGGGAAGGCGGCGGCCATGAATGTGTTCGACAAACCGATTGTCATGCTCGACTTCGAGACCACCGGCCTGTCGCCGGCCATGGGCGACCGCATCACGGAGGTGGCGGCGCTGCGCATCGTGGGCGGCCAGGTGGTCGAGCGCTTCGTCTCGCTGATCAATTGCCAGGTCCGGATTCCCTCGTTTATCACCCATTTGACCGGCATCAGCCAAGCCATGGTCGATGGCGCGCCGCCGGTCACGCATGTGTTGCCGCGCCTGCTCGAATTCATTGGCGCCGACGCCTTGTCGGCCCATAACGCCAGTTTCGACGAGAAGTTCCTCTTGGCCGAGAGCGCACGTTTGGGTTTGGCGCCGGCCCACCACAGCCTGGTGTGCTCGCTGAAATTGTCGCGTCGGGTGTTCCCCGGTTTGTCCAGCTATAAGCTGGGCCTGCTGTCGCGCCAGCTCGGTATCGCCTTCAAGAGCGCGGCCCACCGGGCCGAATCGGACGCCGAAGTGGCGGCCGAAGTGTTGCTCCACATCGGACGCCACTTGGGCAGCACCTACGGCATCGCCGCCGTCGAGGCCGAGTTGCTGGTCGCGCTGAACCGCTTGAGCGCGGCCAAGGTGCCGCAGTATCTGCATAAGATCACGCCGGTGCCCGCCGGAGCGGTGTCGGCTTGAGCGCGCCGGCCCCGAAAACGGCAATTTGACGCCGTTTTCGCCCTGAAATCAGGCGAACTCAACAAATCGATAACATTTTGCCATGATTTTTGTGCCCGATCAAGCGCTCGCGCGCGCTCGGTTTTATACTTTCAACAACTAATCATCGTGTGCCGCAAGTCGCTTGCCGAATGCAGTGCGGACCGGACAATCGTCCCGTCCGATTTTGATTCGAGTGTTGGGGATTCGCATGAACAATCGCCATACTGCCCAGGATAGCTACCAAACCTATCTCTGGTTCCGCGACGCGGCAGAACGCGGAAACGCCTACGCGCAATTTAACCTCGGCCTGATGTACAAGAAAGGCGAGGGAGTCGAGCGCGACGAACGGCGCGCCTACAGCTGGCTGCGGCTGGCGGCCCTGCAAGGCTTGGCGTTCGCGCAAAACCACCTGGGCGCGCTGTATTACAGCGGGCGGGGCGTGGCGCAAAGCGACAGCGAGGCGGTGTTCTGGTTCCGCCGCGCGGCCGCCCAGGGCGACCCGTCAGCCCAGCAAAACCTGGGGCAAATGTACAAAAAAGGCCGTGGCGTGCGGCAAAGCGACGAGCTGGCCCTGGCCTGGTTTTACCGCGCCTCCGAGCAAGGCGTGGCCAGCGCCCAGTCGCTGCTGGGCGAGGCGTACGCGCAAGGCTTGGGCGCCAAGCAAAACGACGCCCTGGCCCTGGCCTGGTTCCGCAAGGCCGCCTTGCAGGGGGACGCCTCGGCCCAGCTCAATCTGGGCCTGGCCTACAAGCGCGGCCAGGGGGTGGCGCAAAGCGATAGCCAGGCCTTGGCCTGGTTCCGGCAAGCCGCCGCCCAGGGCGACCCGGTGGCCCAGCGCCAGGTGGGCGTGGCTTACGCCGAGGGGCGCGGGGTGGCGTCGGACCAATTGCGCGCCTATGCCTGGTTAAGCCGCGCGGCCGAGCAAAACGACGCCGACGCCCAATTTAACCTGGGCATCATTCTGTCGAACGGACAGGGGGTGGACAAGGACGAGGCCCGGGCGCTGGAATGGTATCAGCGCGCGGCCGGGCGTGGCCATGCGCTGGCCCAGTACAACCTGGGCGGCATGTACGCCAACGGCCGCGGCGTGGCGCGCGACTTGCAGCAAGCCTTGATCTGGTATCGCAAGGCGGCCGAGCAGGGCGCGCCCAACGCCCAGTTCAATCTGGGGGTGATCTACGCCAACGGCCACGGCGTGCCCAAGGACGAGGCGCGCGCCGTGCTGTGGTATCGCATCGCCGCCGAGCAGGGCGACGCCAGCGCCCAAAACAACCTGGGCGTCATGTATGCCAACGGCCAGGGCGTGCAGGCCGACGACGTGATGGCGGTGCGCTGGTACCGCAAGGCGGCCGAGCAAGGCCATGCGCTGGCACAGTACAACTTGGGCGGCATGTATAACAGCGGGCGCGGCGTGGCAAAAGACGCGGTGCGTTCCTATATGTGGATTTCGTTGGCGGCCGAGTCCGGGGATCAGACGGCATCGAACAACCAGAGCCTGATCGCGCGCAAGATGAGTCCGGCCGAGATCGGTTCGGCCCAGGATTTGACCCGGCGCTGGCGCCAAGCCCACCGCGCCATCGATTAAAACGCGCCCGGCCCGTCTCCCCAATGGCCGTGGTGCGGGGGCCGGTTGACGGAATTAAGAAACGCTTTGCGCAGAATAAGCGTGCACGCGATGTAAATCGCTTCCGGTAATTTTTAAGCAGGGGCTACAATAAGTGGAACGGTCGCGTGCTGGTGACGCGACGCTGACAGACCATGTCTTTCCACCCGGATCGCAACCCCATGTCGACACGCACCCGTATTGCCGCAGCCGCCTTGATGATGTACGGGGCGCACGCCAGCGCCGCCAGCGTGGCCGTTGTCGTGCACGACAGCGGCGGCAAGGCGCTGCCCGATGTGGCCGTGTATGCCGAGCCGGATGGCGCCGCCGCGCCCAAAGCGGTGCGGGCCGGCGAGATCGAACAACGCGCCTTGAAATTTATGCCCCTGGTGACGGTGATCCAAGTGGGCAATCAAATCGCCTTTCCCAACAACGACAAGGTGCGCCACCACATTTATTCCTTCTCGCCGGCCCATAAATTCGACCAAAAATTGTATGCCGGGGTGGCGGCCGCGCCGCAAGTGTTCGACAAACCCGGCACGGTGGTGCTCGGTTGCAACATCCAC
Source organism: Pseudomonadota bacterium (assembly GCA_040385995.1). Taxonomy (GTDB): domain Bacteria; phylum Pseudomonadota; class Gammaproteobacteria; order Burkholderiales; family Burkholderiaceae_D; genus Janthinobacterium. Next base: position 94,073 of record JAZKGI010000005.1, on the reverse strand, counting down.
GATAAGATGCTGGCCTATGTCAGGGTGGTCGAGACGCCCTACTATGGCAAGACCGACGCGGCGGGCGCCGTCAAGATCGAATTGCCAGCCGGGAAATACATGTTGAAAGCCTGGCATTACCACGCCGTCGGCGGACAAGCCGCCGAGCAAGCGCTGACGGTGAAGGCGGGCGACACGCCGGCCGCGGCCACCTTCAAGATCACCCTGAAACCGCCCGCCGCCGACGGCGACAATGCGGCGGCCGAGTCCGCCAGCTTGTAGTGACGGCCCTCCCTGCCGCCATCCTTTAGGACCGACAATGCGCTTCCGCAGCCTCGAAAGCCGTATCGCCACCTTGTTTCTGGCCTTGATCGTCGGGGTGCAAGTGATCGGCTTGGTGGTCATCCAGCAAGGCATCGACGCCAATGCGCGCTTGGCCATTGGCAACGAGCTGACCACCGGCGGCAAGGTGTTTCGCCGCCTGCTGGACCAAAACGCCCAAAGCCTGCGCTTCGGCGCGCGCTTGCTGGCGCGCGACACCGCTTTTGTGCAGGCGATCGGCAACGACGGCGAAGGCGACCGCGCCACCATCGAATCGGCCCTGGTCAACAGCGGACGCCGCATCAAGGCGTCCTTGACCATGTTTATCGACGCCGAGCGCAAGGTCAAGGTGTCGACCAACGACAACCAGTCGCGCGAACTGGAAAAACTGGTGCTCGGCATGCTCGACAAAGCCGAGCAAAGCGATGGCGCCAGCGGGGTGGCCATCGTCGACCGCTATCCTTACCAAGTGGTGGTGGTGCCGGTCAAGGCGCCCGTCATCATCGGCTATGTGGTGATGGCGTTTACCATCGACCGCCAGCTGGCCAACGATATGCGTGACATTTCTTCCTTGCAAGTGTCGATCCTGACCCGCGACGCCAAGGGCCGCTGGCTGGCGGCCGCCTCCACGTTACCGGCCTCTGCCGTGTACCCGCTGGTGTCACATTTGCAAGCCGTGACGGCGGTGCCGGACAAGCCGTTCGACTTGACCATGTCGGGCGGCAAATACAGCGCCCGGCTATTGCCGATCGGCCAGGATGGCGCCCAGCTGGCCAGCGTGGTGCTGGCCCGTTCGATCGACGAGGCCACCGCCGAGTACGCGCGGCTCGAACGCCTGTTGCTGGGCTTAACAGTGGCTGGCATCGTCGTCGCCGGCATTGTCAGCGTGGTCACGGCCAAGCGCATCGCTTTGCCGCTCACCCAGCTGGCCGGCATCGCCAAGCGCCTTGAACAAGGCGACTACAAGGGCGAGATCGCGTTCAAGCGAAACGACCAGATCGGCGCCCTGGCGCAAGCGTTTGACAGCATGCGCGACGGCATCGCCAGGCGCGAGCAAGAAGTGCGCCGCCTCGCTTATTGGGACCCGCTCACCAATTTGCCCAACCGCGCCCAGTTCGTGCTGATGCTCAACGATTCGATTGACGAGGCCCAGCGGCGCGGCCACCCGGTGTTTGTGCTGATGATGGATCTGGACCGCTTCAAGCATGTTAACGACGTGATGGGACATAGCTTCGGCGACGCCCTGCTGCGTCAGGTCGCCGAGCGCTTGCAGCTGCAATTGGCCAGCGGCCGCCATTCCTCGGCCCAGGTGGCGCGTCTGGGCGGCGATGAATTCGCCGTGCTGTTGCCCGGGGTCGACATGGAGCAAGCCCAAATGCTCGCCAGCCTCATCTTGAGCGCGCTGGAAGCGCCCCTGTCCCTGGAAGACCAGATGGTCGACATCGGCGCCGGCCTGGGTATCGCCGGTTATCCGGACAACGGGCACGACAGCGAAACCTTGCTCAGCATGGCCGAAGTGGCCATGTACGCCGCCAAGCAGCGCAACGATGGCGCCGTCATGTACGACAGCGCCATGGACAAGGGCAGCGAGCAAAGCCTGTCGCTGCTGAGCGAACTGCGCAACGCCATCGAGCGCAACGAATTCCGCCTCCATGTGCAACCGAAGATCATGCTCGGCAGCGGCAAGGTGGTGGGGGTGGAAGCATTGGTGCGCTGGGTACACCCCGAGCGCGGCAATGTGTTTCCCGACGAATTCATTCCGTTCGCCGAACAAACCGGCTTCATCCGCGTGCTGACGCGCTGGGTGTTAAATCAGTCGGCCGCCCTGTGCCAAGAGATGGCGGCCCAGGGCGTGCACTTGAAGTTTTCCGTCAATCTCTCCACCCGCGACTTATTGGACCAGGATTTGCCGCTCAAGTTCGCCGACATTTTGGCCAGCCATCACTTGGCGCCTGCCTCGTTTTGCCTGGAAATCACGGAAAGCGCCATCATGGACGATCCCGTGCGGGCCCAGCAAACACTGGAGCGGCTGCATGCGATGGGGGTGGACTTGTCGATCGACGATTTCGGCACCGGATATTCCTCGCTGGCCTATCTCAAGCGTTTGCCGGTGGACGAGCTCAAGATCGACAAATCCTTCGTGCTGAACATGGAAAACGACGAGGGCGACACCAAGATCGTGCGCTCGACCATCGATCTTGGTCACAACATGGGCTTGCGCGTGGTGGCCGAGGGCATCGAAAGCGAAGCGGTGTGGCGCTTGCTGGCCGACCTCGGTTGCGACCAGGGCCAGGGTTACTTCATGAGCCGGCCCATTCCTGGCTCGCAACTGCTGTCCTGGCTGGCCAAGTGGCAAGCGCCGATCACGCCGGCGCCCTTGACCGAGTTAAAGCTGCCGGCCGACATTGTCGATTGAATAGGAGGGCGCACGCCGGCCGCGGCATGGACCAAGCCGCTTCTGTTGGCGCTACGGCTCCGTTTGTGAGAACCCAGGCCACGGCACCTACGCTATGATCTGAGCCCCGGCGGCCCATTTCGCGTAACCGCAATGCTATCGATAGAATGGAATGTTCATGCGATTGACCCGTATTTCACTGGTATTACTCATCGCCGGCATCGGCGCCCAGGCGCTGGCCCAAACTTGCGCGGTCGGGGCGCCCGGCTTGACGTATCCCGTGACCAAAAAAGTCGATCAGAAAGATAGTTATCACGGCACCGTGGTGGCCGACCCCTACCGCTGGCTGGAAGACGCCAATAGCGCCGACACCCGCGACTGGGTACTGGCGCAAAACAAGGTGACGCAAGCGTATCTGGGCCAGATCCCGGGCCGGGCCGCCATCAAGGCGCGCCTGACGGCACTGTGGAACTACGAGCGCTTTAGCGTGCCCGTCAAGGAAGGCGGACGCTATTTTTACAGCCGCAACGACGGTTTGCAAAATCAAGCCGTGCTGTATGTGATGGATAGCCTTGCCGGCGCGCCGCGCCTGCTACTCGACCCCAACAAGCTGGCCAGCGACGGCACCGTGGCCCTGGCCGGCACCGTCGTTAGTCCGGACGGTAAATACCTGGCCTACGGCACGGCCGCCTCCGGCTCCGATTGGAACGTGTGGAAGGTGCGCGATATCGACAGCGGCGCCGATCTGGACGACGAACTAAAGTGGGTCAAGTTTTCCAGCGCCTCCTGGACCAAGGACGGCAGCGGCTTTTTCTATAGCCGCTACGACGCGCCGCAAGAAGCGACCAAGCTGGCCGACGTTAACTATTACCAGAAATTGTATTTTCATAAAGTCGGCACCCCGCAGCACGACGACGTGCTGGTATATGATCGGCCCGACCACAAGGAATGGGGTTTCGGCGGCCAGGTCAGCGATGACGGCCATTATCTGATCATCAGCGCCAGCGAGGGCACGGCCAACAAGAACCGGGTGTTTTTCAAGGATTTGCGGCGCGCCGATAGCAAGGTTGTGCCTTTGCTGACCGCGTTCGACGCCGCCTATCGCTTCATCGACAATGACGGTTCGGTGTTTTACTTCAATACCGACCAGCAGGCCCCGCGCTCGCGCGTGGTCGCCATCGACAGCGCCGCGCCGGCGCCCGACAAGTGGAAGGAAGTGGTGCCCGAGGCGCGTCACACGCTGGTCGACGCCAGTTTGATCAACCAGCAATTGGTGCTCAATTATCTGAGCGACGCGCGCAGCCTGGTCAAGGTGGTGGACCTGAGCGGCAAACCGGTGCGTGAAGTCGAGTTACCCGGCATCGGCTCGGTGGCCGGTTTCGCCGGCAAGCGCGGCGAGCGCGAAACCTTTTATTCCTTCACCAGCTTTACGACCCCGACCACGATCTACCGTTACGATCTGAAAACCGGGAAAAGCAGTCCATACCGCCAGCCGACGGTCGATTTCGATCCGCGCGCGTTCGAGACCCGTCAACAGTTTTTCACCAGCCGCGACGGCACCCGGGTGCCGATGTTCATCGTCGCGAAAAAGGGCATCAAGCTCGACGGCAGCAATCCCACCTATCTGTACGGTTACGGCGGCTTTAACTATTCGCTGACCCCGTCGTTCTCGGTGGCCAATCTGGCCTGGATGGAAATGGGTGGCGTGTTCGTGATGGCCAACTTGCGCGGCGGTGGAGAATATGGCGAGGATTGGCATCTCGCGGGCACCAAACTGCACAAGCAAAATGTGTTTGACGACTTTATCGGCGCCGCCGAATGGCTGGTGGCCAACCAGGTAACGTCGCCCGCCAAATTGGCGATCGGCGGCGGCAGCAACGGTGGCTTGCTGGTGGGCGCGGCCATCACCCAGCGGCCCGACTTGTTTGCCGCGGCGGTGCCGCAAGTGGGCGTGATGGATATGCTGCGTTTCCACAAATTCACCATCGGCTGGGCCTGGACTTCCGACTACGGCTCGTCGGACAATGCCGACGAATTCCAAGCCCTGCTGCGCTACTCGCCGCTGCATAACCTGAAGCGGGCTTGCTACCCGGCCACCATGATCACCACCGCCGACCATGACGACCGGGTGGTGCCGGCGCACAGCTTCAAGTTCGCCGCCACCGCCCAGGCCGCGCAAATCGGCTCGGCCCCGATCTTGATCCGCATCGACACCAAGGCTGGCCACGGCGCCGGCAAGCCGACCACCAAACAGATCGAGGAAGTGGCCGACCGCTGGGGCTTCCTCAGCCGCGCGCTGAATATGGCGCAGCCGGCCGCACCGGCGTCCGTTACGGCGTCCGTTACGGCGCCCGTTACGGCGCCCTAATGCGCAATGGCGCGCCGGCTTGAATAACAAGCGCTGGCGCGCTATAAATCAGCGGCGCCGCGCGCCCGGCCCGCGCCGGGCGCGGCCGGAATGGCGCGTCAATTCGCCGGGCATTGCGTCACGCCGTTTTCAAGCACCGCGCATTCGCTCGGCCCCACGATCGAATACGCCACCACATTATCGACCAGCATTTCCACCGGAATCGGCGTGGCGGAGGTGGCCTTGCCCACCCAATCGCCGCCCACCGCCAGATTAATCTGCATATACATGGGAATGGTCATGCCCGGAGGCGTGAGCATCTGCCCGACGGGAATGCGGTCGATGTAATAGACGATTTTAGTGGGCGACCAATATGCGCCGTACTGATGAAATCCAGCCGAATAACCGGGGTATTTGGTGCGGCATCCGGATGCCGCGTGCGCGCCCGCCGCGTTAAGCCAGTGCGAGGTTTGCAAGATGGTGTCGGCTTCATGGGTGGGTGCTTCCATGACATCCAATTCGGGCGGCCAGGCTTTGGTATGCGGCAGCATCCAGAATGCCGGCAGCAAGGCCTGGGTCGATGGCACCAGCACGCGCGCTTCAAAATAGCCGTAACGCTGCACGTGCGATTTACGCGTGGTCAGCACGCCCGAGGTGTACTCGAAATTCGATAGCGCTTTCAACAGCGTGGCCGGGGTGCGCTGGGCAACGATATGCAGCACGCCGTCCTTGATGATAAACGGATTGATGCCGAGCGGGGTGCGGGTGGTGCCCTTATAACCGGGGTCCACATACAGTTGCTGCTCGTGGGCCGCCGGCTGGGTGCGCTTAGTGATCCAGTCGTAACCGAGCCAGGTTTTGGTCACGGCGTCGTAGCCGCCGTCATAATGCGGGGTCCAGCGATTGGTCTTCAGATCGAGCTTGTCAAACATCTCGGCGAAGGTTTTTTTGACCACCAGTTTGTCGACCGGCGCGCCGGCCGGCACCGCCGTGCACAGGCCGGTGGCGGCGGCCTGGGGAATATCGATGCTGATCTCGGCGGCATACGATGCGGGCGTTAATACTTGCTGCGCCTGGGTGTTCGTGGTGCCTGCAACCAAGCCGGCGGCAACGCTCACGGCAAGCAGCGCACGAAGGAAGGAAGGGTTTTTCGGGATCATAGTATGTTCACCAGATTATCAAGTCAGCTGCCTGGGTTGGTATCGGACCCGGACACCTGGCGCGGTTAATGGAATTGACTCCATTCATACTACTCTGAGTTTTATTTCTTCGAAGGAAAAAGTTTATTAATTGATGGCCTGGTGTCAACAATTAAATTGCTACGCCCTTGAGTCCGCTAATTTTAATTGCGCCGCCGCGTTGCATTTTTCAGACATATACCTCTCGGCATAAATAAAATTACTAAAAATTAATATTCGGATTATTTCAAGGGTATTGTTTAATGTCATACCTTGGTTATTTGGGATCCGACTTATGTTTGAATTATCTTTATAGGACGCCGTAATTGACAAGGCAATTGTCCATTCAATACCTTACAGCGTATGGTCTCAGCGATGGAGCGCCACCCTATGGATTACCACCAGCAGCGCCTTCGCTTCGGTCTTGCCGGGATTGCGTATCGCGTGCTGCTGATCGGCTCGATAGCGCGCGGTCGCGCCCGTCTTGATCTTCTTGATGGTCGCCGCCAGTTCGATTTCCATCGCACCGTGCAGCAGGGTCAAATGTTCAAAGGTGCCGGGATCGTGCGGCTGCGACACCAGCTGGCCGCCCGGAGCCAGGGTCAGCTCATACCATTCGTATTTACCGGCCAACTCCATCGGCCCCAGAATGCGCAGCACATAGCCGGCGTGATTGCCGGGCAGGGTGGGCGTTTCGTGCGCTTCGAGCAGACGGATCGCCTCCACCTCGTTTTCCACGCTCGAGAGCAGCTCGCCGATGCCGACCCCCAGCGCGTTGGCCAGGCGCCAGGTGATGGCGATGGTCGGATTGGCCTTTTCTCTTTCGATTTGCGACAACATCGATTTCGACACCCCCGCGATCCTGGACAAGTCTTCAAGGGTGAGGCCGCGCGCCAGGCGCAGCCGTTGCAGCGTCGCGCCCACCTCGGGCGGGGCATTGGTGGGCACGGTAGATTTCATCGTTTCTTCTCGGTGGACGGCGTTGCCGGCGCAATAGCATGCGGCCGGCTTGCCAAGTTCAATGGCTTTCGGTAATATCCATTATAGTGAATTTTAGTTCGAGATAGTGGATTGCGGCGCGGCGCCGGCCAGGCGTGTAAAATTGGCAAGCCATCTCGGCGCGGACACGGTACAGCAGCGCCCGGCGCCCGGTCAAGCCGGCGCCGCCGCCAACAATACGGAGAGCATCATGGGCGAGCAGGCAAACAGCGGTTTTTTCAGCGCATTACAGCACAATCTGGATCAATTGCGCGAGCAGGGGCTCTACAAGCCGGAACGGGTGATCGCCTCACGCCAGGGCGCCGAAGTGGTGTGCGACGACGGCCGCACCTTGATCAATATGTGCGCCAATAATTACCTTGGCCTGTCGGGCGACGCCCAGACCGCCCAGGCGTCCATCGCGGCCACCGAACAATACGGCTACGGCCTGTCCTCGGTGCGTTTCATCTGCGGCACCCAGACCGTGCACAAACAACTCGAACACGCCCTTTCCCGCTTCCTTGGCACCGAAGACACCATTTTGTACGCGGCCGCCTTCGACGCCAACGGCGGCCTGTTCGAGCCCCTGTTCGACGAGCAGGACGCCATCATTTCCGACGCCTTGAACCACGCCTCGATCATCGACGGCATCCGCCTGTGCAAGGCGGCCCGCTATCGCTATCGGCATAACGACATGGCCGACCTGGAGGCGCAACTGCAAGCGGCCGGCGCGGCCGGCAAACGTCACACGCTGATCGCCACCGACGGCGTGTTTTCGATGGACGGCACCATCGCCCAACTCGACAAGATCTGCGACCTGGCCCGGCGCTACGGCGCGCTGGTCATGATCGACGAATGCCATGCCTCCGGCTTCATGGGCGCCACCGGGCGCGGCACCCACGAGCACCACCACGTGATGGGCCGGGTCGATATCATCACCGGCACGCTGGGCAAGGCGCTGGGCGGCGCCATGGGCGGCTTCACCTCGGCCCGCAAGGAAGTGATCGACACGCTGCGCCAGAAGTCGCGCCCCTACCTGTTTTCAAACACCCTGGCGCCCGCCATCGCCGGCGCCTCGCTGTCGGTGCTCGAGCGCTTGTCCACCTCGACCGAACTGCGCGACCGGCTGCACGAGAACACCGCCTTCTTCCGCGCCGAGATCGCGCGCCTCGGCTTCACCATCAAGCCGGGCATCCATCCGGTGGTGCCGGTGATGCTGTTCGAGGCGCCCGTGGCGCAGCGCTTCGCGGCCCGCATGTACGAGCTGGGGGTGCTGCTGAGCGGGTTTTTCTATCCGGTGGTGCCGATGGGCCAGGCGCGCGTGCGGGTGCAGCTGTCGGCCGCCCATACCCGCGCCCAGCTGGTGCGGGTGCTGGCCGCCTTCGAACAGGCCGGCCGCGAGCTGGGCCTGCTCAAGCAATCCTAACATCGGAAAGAACAGCATGGAACGCATCTTAGTCATCGGCGCCAACGGCCAGATCGGCAGCGAACTGGTGGACGCGCTGGCGGCGCGGCACGGCGCCCACAATGTGATCGCCAGCGACATCGGCGCCGTCAATGTCTACCAGGCCGCGCGCTATGTCCGGCTCGACGTGCTGGACCGGCCTGCCCTGGCGCAGCTGTTGGCCGACGAGTCCATCACCCAGGTCTACCAGCTGGCGGCGCTGCTGTCGGCCAGCGGCGAGCAAGCCCCGCTCAAGGCCTGGTCCTTGAACATGGACGGCTTGCTCAACATTCTGGAAGTGGCCCGCCAGCGGGGCGAGGCGGGCCAGCCGCTGCGCGTGTTCTGGCCGTCCTCGATCGCCGCCTTCGGCCCCAACACGCCGCCGGTGCGCACCCCGCAAACCACGGTGATGGACCCGACCACCATCTACGGCATCAGCAAACTGGCTGGCGAACGCCTGTGCGAGTATTACTTCGCCAAGTACGGCGTGGACGTGCGCAGCATCCGCTACCCCGGCATCATCAGCTTCAAGTCGCCACCGGGTGGCGGCACCACCGATTACGCCATCGCCATCTTCCACGCCGCCTTGCGCGGCGAGCGTTACGAGTGCTTTCTGGGGCCGGAGACCACGCTGCCCATGATTTACATGCCCGACGCGATCCGCGCCACCATCGAATTGATGGACGCGCCGGCCGCCCGCGTTACCATCCGCTCGGCTTACAACGTGGCCGGTCTGTCGTTCAATCCGCGCCAGCTGGCCGCCGCCATCACCGAAGCGGTGCCGGGCTTTTCCATCGGCTACCGTCCGGACAGCCGGCAAGCCATCGCCGACAGCTGGCCGCACAGCCTGGACGACGCGCAGGCGACGGCCGACTGGGGCTGGCAAGCCCGTATCGGACTCGATCAGCTGACGGCCGACATGCTGGCCCATATCGACATCACGCTGGGCGAGCCGGCCTGACCGGCCCGAAGGAGACGGCAAGTGGACATGAGTGTGTTTGATCTATTCAAAATCGGTATCGGTCCATCGAGTTCGCACACGGTGGGGCCGATGGTGGCGGCACGCCGCTTCCTGCTCGAATGCGGAGCCCTGGACGACGCGGTCGGCATCGAGGCGGCGCTGTACGGCTCCCTGGCGCTGACCGGGGTCGGGCACGCCACCGACAAAGCCGTGATCCTGGGACTGATGGGCGAGACGCCGCACGATGTGGCACCCGACCAGGTCGACGCCAAGCTGGCGGCGGTCGAGGCCAGCGGCCAGATCCTGCTGCTCGGCACGCGCGCAGTGCCGTTTCGCGCCGCCAGCGGCCTGCTGTTTCATAAGGGCGAATCGCTGCCCGAGCATCCCAACGGCATGCGTTTCACACTCACCCGGGCCGACGGACGGCGCCTCTCGCGCGTGTTTTATTCGGTTGGCGGCGGCTTCATACACGCCGAGGGCGAAGCCAGCGCCAAGCGGGCCGCCGGCGCGCGGCCGGATCTGGTCTACCCGTTCGACACGATGGACCAGCTGCTGGCGCACGGCCGCGCCAGCGGCTTGTCGATCGCGGCCATGTTGCGCGCCAACGAGTGCGTGCGCATCAGCGGCGCGCAGCTCGACGCCGGGCTCGACGCCATCTGGCGCGTCATGCACGACTGTATCGCCCACGGCCTGGAAACCTCGGGCCAGCTGCCGGGCGGCTTGATGGTCAAGCGCCGCGCCGCCAATCTGTGGCGCCAGGCCAGGGCCGCCAAACTGGCGGGCAATCCGGCCAACGACCTGCCGCACGACGCGATCCATCAGGTCAGCCTGTACGCGATGGCGGTCAACGAGGAAAACGCCGCCGGCGGCCGGGTGGTGACGGCGCCCACCAATGGCGCGGCCGGCATCATTCCGGCCGTGCTGCGCTACTACGCCGAGGATTGCCGGCCCAGCGACCCGACCCGCGGCGTGCGCGACTTCATGCTCACGGCGGCCGCCATCGGCATGCTGTGCAAGCGCAACGCATCGATTTCGGGCGCCGAAATCGGCTGCCAGGGCGAAGTGGGGGTGGCGTGCGCGATGGCGGCGGCCGGCCTGGTGGCCGCCCTGGGCGGCAGCAACGAACAAATCGAGAACGCGGCCGAAATCGGCATCGAGCACCACCTGGGCATGACTTGCGATCCGATCGGCGGCCTGGTGCAGATTCCCTGCATCGAGCGCAACGGCATGGGCGCGGTCAAGGCCATCACGGCCGCCTCGCTGGCCTTGAAGGGCGACGGCACTCACTTCGTCAGTCTCGACGAAGTGATCGAAACCATGCGCCAGACCGGCGCCGACATGCAAGACAAATACAAGGAAACCTCGTTGGGCGGCCTGGCGATCCACGTCATCACGGTCAATCACGCGGCCTGCTGATGCGGCGAAGGCGTGGTGCCGGCGCGCCGTGCCGATTCGCATGAAAAGGCCGGCCACACTATAATAGGCGGTATCGGCCACCGCACCCATGGCGGCGCCGCTCCTTTCGCCCTAGCCAACTGGATTGTTCAATTCTATGCATTACCTGTCTACCCGCGCCGCCTCATCCTCCCCGCAACAGTTTTCCGACATTTTGCTGGGCGGCCTGGCCCCCGACGGCGGCCTGTATCTGCCGGCCAGCTATCCCCAGGTCACGGGCGCCGAGCTCGATGCCTGGCGCGCCCTGTCGTACGACGCGCTGGCTTACCAGATCTTGCGCAAGTTCGCCACCGACATCCCGGATGCGGACTTGAAGGCGATGACGGCCAAGACCTACACGGCCGATGTCTACCGCAACGCGCGCGGCGGCGAAAACGCGGCCGAGATCACGCCGCTGCGGGTGCTGGAGCAGGCCGACGTCGCGGGCGGCCAGACCACCTTGCTGCTGCAAAGCCTGTCGAACGGGCCCACCCTCGCGTTCAAGGACATGGCCATGCAATTGCTGGGCAACCTGTTCGAATACGCGTTGGCGCGCGACGGGGCCGAGCTCAATATTTTTGGCGCCACCTCGGGCGACACCGGCAGCGCGGCCGAATACGCCATGCGCGGCAAGCGCGGCATCCGCGTCTTCATGCTCTCGCCGCACGGGAAAATGAGCGCCTTCCAGAGCGCCCAGATGTTTAGCCTCCAGGACCCGAACGTATTTAACATCGCGGTCGAAGGCGTGTTCGACGATTGCCAGGACATGGTCAAGGCGGTCTCGAACGATTTGGCCTTCAAAGCCGCGCAAAAGATCGGCACCGTCAATTCGATCAACTGGGCGCGCGTGGTGGCGCAAGTGGTGTATTACTTCCGCGGCTATCTCGCGGCGACCACCGACAATCGCCAAAAAGTGTCGTTTACGGTCCCGTCCGGGAATTTCGGCAACATCTGCGCCGGCCATATCGCCCGCATGATGGGACTGCCGATCGACAAACTGGTGGCCGCCACCAATGAAAACGATGTGCTCGACGAGTTTTTCCGCACCGGCGTCTACCGCGTGCGCAAGTCGGCCGAGACTTACCACACCAGCAGCCCCTCGATGGACATCTCCAAGGCGTCCAACTTCGAGCGCTTCATCTACGACCTGGTCGGGGGCGACAGCGAACGGGTACGGGTGCTGTTCGACAAAGTCGAACGGTCGGGCGGCTTCGACTTGTCGGGCAAGCCGGGCAGCGACGGCGACGAATTCAAGCTGGTGGCCAAGTTCGGCTTCCAATCCGGCACATCGCACCATCAAGACCGGCTCGACACCATCCGCGACGTGGCCGACGACTACGGCATCACCATCGACACCCACACCGCCGACGGCATCAAGGTCGCGCGCCAGCACCTGCAACCGGGAGTGCCGATGATCGTGCTCGAAACGGCGCTGGCGGCCAAGTTCAACGACACCATACTCGAAGCGCTGGGCGTCGATGCGGAGCGGCCGGCCGGCTTCGAAAACATCGAAGCGCTGCCGCAAAAATTTGTCGTCATGCCGGCCGATGTGGAGCGCATCAAGGCTTACATCGCGGCGAACACGGGCCTGTAAATCATGAGCGAGCATCCAGTCACTTCCGACGGCGCGGCGCGCGGCGGCGAACGCAAGCCGATGCTGGCCGTGCGCGAGGCGCTCGAGCTGCTGCTGGCGGCGGCGCGCCCGGTGGTGGCGGTCGAGCAGATCGCCACGCTGGAGGCGAACGGGCGCGTGCTTGCCCGGCCGCAGCGCGCGACTATGAACGTGCCGGCCGCCGACAACACGCAGATGGACGGCTACGCGGTGCGCGCGGCCGATTGCGCCAGCGGCGCGGCGGTGCTGCCGGTGTCGCAGCGCATCGCGGCCGGCCATGTCGGCGCGCCCCTGGCGCCGGGCAGCGCGGCGCGCATCTTCACCGGGGCCCAGATTCCGCCCGGCGCCGATGCCGTCGTCATGCAAGAACAGTGCGAACTGGCCGATGGCGCGGTGACGGTGCGCCACCGGCCCGTGGCCGGCGAATGGATACGCCGGGCCGGCGAGGATATCACCGACGGCAGCGTGATTCTGCCGGCCGGCACCCGGCTCGGTGGCGTCGAGCTGGGCTTGGCGGCCTCGATCGGCCTGGCCCAACTGCCGGTGTGGCGCAAGCTGCGGGTGGCCGTCTTTTTCACGGGCGACGAACTGACCATGCCGGGCGAGCCGCTGGCGCCTGGCGCGATCTACAATTCGAACCGCTTCGTGCTGCGCGCGCTGCTCGAGAACCTGGGTTGCCGCGTCAGCGATTACGGCATCGTGCCCGATACGCTCGACGCCACGCGCGCCACGCTGCGCGAGGCGGCGCGCGAACATGATTTGATCATCACCTCGGGCGGCGTCTCGGTGGGCGAAGAGGATCACGTGAAGCCGGCGGTGCAAGCGGAAGGGCGCTTGACCATGTGGCAGATCGCCGTCAAGCCGGGCAAGCCGCTCGCGTTCGGCGAAGTCGGGCAAGCGTTTTTTCTCGGTTTGCCGGGCAATCCAGTGGCCAGCTTCCTCACTTTCCTGCTCTTCGTGCGGCCGTTCATCTTGCGTCTGCAAGGCATCGAGGGTGGCGCGTCGACGCCCCAGGGCTATGCCATGCGGGCCGACTTCGATTGGCCGAAAGCGGATCGCCGCAACGAGTTCCTGCGCGTAAAAGTCAATCCGGCCGGCGGCCTGGATCTGTTCGCCAACCAGAGTTCGGGGGTGCTGACCTCCACCGTCTGGGGCGACGGCGTGGTGGACAATCGGCCCGGGCAAACCATCGCGGCGGGGGACCTGGTGCGCTATATCCCGTTTAGCGCTTTGCTGTGCTGAGCGGCCCGATCATGGACCAAGGCACACCACCGATGACTATCACGCTGCGTTTTTTCGCCAGTGTGCGCGAGGCGCTGGGCAGCTCGCACGAAACCTTGAGCGTGCCGGCCGGCGTGGAAACGGTCGGCCAGTTGCGCAGCCATTTGGTGGCGCGCGGCGCGCCATGGAGCGAGGCGCTGGGCCAGCAGCGCGCGTTGCGCATGGCGTGCGACCAGATCATGTGCGAGGCCGGAACGGCATTGCGCGAAGGCTGCGAAGTGGCTTTTTTCCCGCCCGTGACGGGCGGATAGGGCACCAGGGGCGAGGCTTTATGACCGGTCGGCGTCGCAAGCGGCGCAGGATGCCGCTTTACGCGCGCGCCAATACTGCGAACCGACGAACAGCGCCGCCGACAGCATCGACCAGGCCAGCGCGCCGAGGAAGTCGCCCGTAGCCGGGCTGCCCTTGCTCCATTCGACCGCGCTCAGGATGATAAACAACACGCCGCTGGCGGCCAGATACTTGAAGATCCACATCCTGGTTTGCATGCTCTCGCCCCTGAAGTATGCTCGGCGCCGCCGATGAAGTAACCCAGTATGCACCAGAACCACCCACTAGTCACGAGCCACCGACCAATCCGCGTTTTTAACCGTCCACGAAACGATTCTTATGCCCTCCCATACTAACGCGACCCGCGTGGCCGTCATCGGCGGCGGCCCGGCCGGCCTGATGGCGGCCCAGGTGCTGGCCCAGGGCGGCGTTCAAGTCGATCTGTATGACGCCATGGCTTCGGTCGGGCGTAAATTTCTGCTGGCCGGGCGCGGCGGCATGAACCTCACCCATGCCGAGCCTTATGCCGATTTTGTGGGCCGCTACGGCGCCGCTCGCGCAGACCTGGCGCCGATGCTCGACGCTTTCGGCCCGGCGCAAGTGCGCGAGTGGGCGCACGCGCTGGGCGTGCAGACCTTTGTCGGCAGCTCGAACCGGGTATTCCCGGTAGATATGAAGGCGGCGCCGCTGCTGCGGGCTTGGTTGCATCAGCTGCGCGAACTGGGCGTGCGTTTTCATATGCGGCGGCGCTGGCAAGGCTGGCGCGACGGCCAGCTGCTGTTTGCCGCGCCCGAAGGCGAACAGCGCGACGCGCCGGCGGCCACCGTGTTGGCGCTTGGCGGCGGCAGCTGGGCCAGACTCGGTTCGGACGGCGCCTGGGTGCCGCTGCTGGCCGCGCGCGGCGTGCCGGTGGCGCCTTTGGCGCCGGCCAACTGCGGGTTCGATGTCGATTGGAACGCCCATTTCAGCGCCCGCCACGCCGGTCAGCCTTTGACCACGGTGGCCATCGAGTGGCGCGATATCGATGGCCGCGGCGCGCGCCGCCAGGGCCAGTTCGTGATCACGGCCGGCGGCGTGGAGGGCAGTTTGATTTACGCCGTGTCGGCCGCCTTGCGCGACCAGATCGCCGCCGATGGCAGCGCCTTGATTCATCTCGATCTGGCGCCCGACTGGAGCGCGCAGCGCGTGCGGGACGAAGTGAGCCGGCCGCGCGGCGCGCGCTCCATGGCCAGCCATTTGCAAAGCCGGCTGGGCATCAAAGGCGTCAAATCCGGCCTGCTGCGCGAGTGTTTGGGCGCCGAGGCGTTCGCCGACCCTGACCGGCTGGCGCAAGGCATCAAACTGCTGCCGCTGCGGCTGCGCCGCGCGCGCCCCATCGATGAAGCCATCAGCAGCGCGGGCGGGGTGGCGTTCACCGGCCTGCGCGGCGCCATGCTGGAGGCGCTGCCGGGCGTGTTCGTGGCCGGGGAAATGCTGGACTGGGAAGCGCCCACCGGCGGTTATCTGTTGACCGCTTGCCTGGCGAGCGGCCGCGCCGCCGGCCACGATGCGCTGGCTTGGCTGGCGAGCCGGCCTGGCGCCGCGTCGCCGCAGCAGGGCGTTGCCGTGTGAGATCGCACGGCCATGCTTTTACCCATCAGCGATGCGCGAACCGTGGATGCCTATTCCCAGCTCACGTCGCCCGAGCCGTGGCGGCTGATATGGCGCTGCCGTGGCGCGCCGCGCACTTCGATGTCGCCGCTGCCTTGCAGGGTCAGGTCGGCCGTGTCGCTGGCGAACACGGTGGCGTTGCCCGACCCCAGCAACGTGACGGTGGCTTCGGCCACGGCCAGATTTCCGGCGTCGAGGTCGCCCGATCCGGTCAGCTGGGCGCGCACCGTTCGGCCTTTGCCGCGCACGCTCAGCTGGCCGGAACCGACCAGTTCGAGCTCCACGCTATTGCACTTGCCCGCGTTCACGTCGAGGTCGCCGCTGCCGTTGAGCGTGGCGCTCACCTCGCTGTAGCGGCCTTTGAACGACAGTTTGCCGGACCCGTTCATGGTCAACTTGATCTCCCGCCCGCTAAAGCCATCGGCCGTACTCTGGCCGCCACCGCGCACTTCGAGTTCCTCCAGCGTGGGCAAAACCAATTCCACCCGCAATGGATTGCGATGATGAAATAACATGCCCTTGGTGCCGATGTGTAGAGTGTCGCCATCCACCGTGGTGTCGATGTTGGCCAGCAGGCGCTGCTCGCCGCGCACCGTGAGCGCGGCGGTGGCGCCTTGGCGCAGGGTCAGGTTGATTGGACCGTCCAAGTCGACCGTGGTGATATTGTTGGCCACCGGCCGCGTTTCGCCGCCCATCACGCGTCCGGCCGCGCTGGCCGGGTTGTTGATGCCCTTGGTGCGCAGCATGGCGGCCGAAACGCCGATCAGCAGCACGGCCAGCAGCAGCATGCCGATGCCGATTTTGATTAGCGCGCGCATGGCACACTCCTGTCGGGCAGGGCGGCGGCGCGGCGGCGCCGGCGCCCAGTAATGGGCTGGCTCATCATGGGTTGGCGCATCATCGCTCGCCTCTCAGCACGGCCAACTGCATTTGCATATAGCGCAAGATGGCGCGCAGCGCCGATTGGCTCAGCGCCAGGCAGACCAGAAACAGCGCGATGCCGCCCAGGACCAGACCCAGGCCGAACACCGACTGGGTACCGCGCGAGGCGTTGTCGAGGTCGGTGTAGACGTGAATGCCGCCGCCGGCCAATTGTTCGGCGCGCCGTATCACGGTCGCGGCGGGGTCGCCGACTGGGCCGCCAAGCTCGTCGTCAAGTTGGTCTCTGCGAGCATCGCCATCCGGTATGTCCTGGGTGGCGTGAATACCTTTTTCGCTGATCGTAACGCGGGTCCGGGCGGCACGGCCGCCATCGTCGCTGTTGATCACCACATGGCGCAAGGGACCGTCGAGCACCAGTTCGTTGGCGCCCGACAAACCGCTTGCGGTAATGGCGATGCCCGCCACGTAAACCGCCATGGCGCCGATATATAACGCGCTCAGCACGGCCGCGCCGATCGCGGCCGGCACCACCATGAACAGGTTGAAGATGGCCAGCCCCAGGATGGAAGCCGGTAGCCGCAGCAGAGTGCCCCGGCGCCGGTTTTGCTCGAAGGCGTTTAAATGGGTATTGGCGCGCAAGGTCATGGCGATTTTGCCGGGCGGGCCCAGGTCGGCGGCGATATCTACCTCCGGCTGGCCGGCCGCCGCGCCGTCGATGAAGCGCTGTTCGTAATAGGCCACCGTCTTGGCCACCAGCTCTGGCGGCAAGCCTTCCAGGGCAAGGCGCAGCGCCGCGATGAAGTCGGCGCGTTTCATGGCCGCCCGCAATGCTGGTGGCTGGACGTTCGGACGGCGGCCATCGGAGCCGATACCGGAGCCGATACCGGGTCCGATACCGGGGCCGATACCGGGGCCGGCACGGTCAACAAATTTGTTTGCAAGCGGATGCGCATGGTTCTCTTTCGGTCGCTGCCAATATCGATACCATCACTGTAGCCCAAGCGGGACCGGCGCGACAGGGCGGTGCGACAGACTGCGCTTTGCGCGGCTTGAAACGGCCTGTGGCGCGATGCGCCGCGCGCGCGGCCGAGCAGAATCGATCCCTAAGCGGGCGCCACACAGGCGGCGGCCAGCAGACCGCTGCGCACGGCGGCCTCGATGGTGGCCGGATAGTCGCTGGCGGTGTAGTCGCCGGCGATGGCCAGCCCGGCATACGCGGTGGCGTTGGGCGGGCGCGCCAGTGCGGGCAGGCAGGCGAAGGTGGCGCGCTTCTCGGTGATGAGCTGGTGCCAGATCGGCGCGGCCAGCGCGGGCAGGCCGAACACGCCGGCCAGCTGTTGCGCGATCGCCTGGGCCAGCGCGGCGCGATCGAGTTCGGCGGCCGCGCCGGCGGCGCTGATGACCACCGCCAGCAAGCCGGCCTGGGACGGGTCGAGCTGGCCGCGGTCGAACACGAACTGGCCCCATTGGCCGGCTGCGGCGTCGTCGATCAAGGCGTAGAACGGCAGCGCCAGGCGCAGGCCGGCGTCGTATTGCAGGTAACAGGTGCTGATCGCTTCGTGTTCGAAACCGGCCAGCTGGGCCAGCAGGGTGGCGTTGAGAGGGCCGGGCAGGGGCGTGAGCAGGGCGCCCGTCACCCCGGCCGGGGTGGCCAGCACCACGCCGTGGTACGGCGCGCTCCAGGGCGCGCCATCGGCCCCGCCATCGGCGCGGGCGGCCAGTTGCCAGCGCCCGTCGTCGTTCTGGCGCAGGGCGTCGATCGCGCTGGCGGTGCGCACGGCGCCGCCGCGCTGGCCGATGAAGCGCGCCGCCGCCGCCGGAAACAGGGCGCTCAGATCGAGCCGGGGTAACAGCATGTCGGACGCGCTGCGGCGCGCGCCCAGGCTGTCGCGCAGCACATTGAGAAACACTTGGGCCGAGGCCCGTTCCGGCGCCGTGTTCAGGGCGGCCAGGCAAAGGGGTCGCCACAGTAGCTGGATCAGGCGCGCGGTCTGGTCGAAACGCGCCAGCAGTTCGCTCACACTGCAATCGTGGTCCAACTGCCAGCCCATCCAGCGCACCGTGGTGGAAAAGCGCGCCAGCGCCAGTTTGTCGGCCCGCGCCAAGCCGCGCGTGCGCAGCAGGGCGACCGCCACATGCAGGGGCGCCGGCCAGCGCGGGGTCAGGAAGTCCATGCCGCCGCTGTTCGGCGGGTAGCGCATTTGCAAAGGCAGCGTGAGCAGCGTTTTGCGCGGGTCGATCCCGACCCGCCGCATCAGATCGATGGTCGAGCGGTAGGCGCCCAGCAGGATATGCTGGCCGTTGTCGAGCGTGCGCCCGTCGATCTCGACGGCGCGGGCCCGCCCGCCCAGGGTACGGGCCGCTTCATACAGCGTCACCTGGCAGCCGCGCTCGGCCAGCTCGACGGCGGCGGCGCAGCCGGCCCAGCCGGCGCCCACCACCGCTATGGCGCGCGCGTTGCCGATTGGGGCGCCGGGCTTGAGCGCGGTGTCAGCCACGGATGAAGGTTTTCCATGCCAGCCACAGCTTGCGGATCGGCGTGAGCGAGATGCGCTGGGTCAGCACGTGGTAGCCGTCGCGTTCGATTTCGGTCAGCAGGGTGCGGTAAATCGCCGCCATCATCAAGCCCGGGCGCTGGGCGCGCCGATCGGCCGCCGGCAGCAGGGCGAAGGCTTCGTCGTAGGCGGCTTGGGCGCGCGCGACCTGGAATGTCATCAGCTGGGTGAAGGCGTCGGTGTGACGGGCGTTCAGCAGATCGGCGGCGGTGACGTGAAACTGCTGCAATTCGTTGACCGGCAAATAGATGCGGCCCTTGCGCGCGTCCTCGCCCACGTCGCGGATGATGTTGGTGAGCTGGAAGGCATGGCCGAGTTTCTCGGCGTACAGCAGCGTCTCCGGACGGGTGGCGCCGAAAATGCTGGCCGACAAGATGCCGACCACCCCGGCCACATGGTAGCAATAGCGGCTCAAGGCCACGTAATCGAGGTAACGGGTTTGGTTCAAGTCCATTTCCATGCCGTCAATGATCGCTTGCAGATGCTTTTCCTGCAATTGGTAGAGCGACAGGTGGGGTTGCAGCGCGCGCATCACCGGGTGGGTGGGCTGGCCGGCATAGGTGGCGCGCACCTCCAGGCGCCACCAGGCCAGCTTGCTGCGCGCGACCGCCTCGTCGGTGCATTCGTCGACGGTGTCGTCCACTTCGCGGCAAAAGGCGTACAGGGCGGTGATGGCGCGGCGCCGCTCGGGCGGCAAGAACAAGAAGCTGTAGTAAAAACTCGATCCGCTTTGTGCGGTTTTTTGTTGGCAGTATTCGTCAGGTGACATGGGCACATTGCAAAGTTGGCGGAGCGCAAACGCTATTTTAGCGCCGATGGGGTCACGGCGCGGGAAAAGCGGGGCTTTTATGCGCGCCTCGGCCGCGCATGCGCAGCGCGCGCCAGCCGATCACGCACCAATCGCGTTTTTGCAATTGCGGACGGCGCCGGAACACGTCGTAATCGACCGCTTCGATGCATTCCAGGATGCGCAAGCCGCCTTGCACCATCAGCCGCAATTCCCAGCCCAGCCGGCCTGGCAGACGTAGCGCCAAGGGCGCCCCGTCCAGCATCTGGGCGCGCGTGCGATCGACCTGAAAACGCATCAGCGCGCGCCACTTGGCCTTGGCGTCCACCCGGTCCAGGTCGGCCGGCGAGACGGCGAAGCGGTTCAAGTCTTCCAGCGGCAAGTAAATGCGCTCTTTCTGCAAGTCGATCGCCACGTCCTGCAAAAAATTAATCATTTGTAAGGCGCTGCAAATGGCATCGGCATCGCGCAGATTCGCTTCGTCCTGGGCGCCGTATAAAGCCAGCATCAGGCGTCCGACCGGATTGGCCGAGCGCCGGCAATAGTCGAGCAAGACCGCATAGCTGGGGTAGCGTGAGGTGACCACATCTTGCTTAAATGCTGACAATAAGTCGTAAAATGGCTGTAACGGCAATTTGTACTGTTCGACCACGGCCGCCAGACGCCCGAACAGGCCATCGTGGACCGCTTCGCCGCGGCCGATGCGGTCCAGCGCGACTTCGTAAGCGTGCAAGGCGGCCAGACGCTCGGCTGGCGTGGCGTTGCCTTCGTCGGCCAGGTCGTCGGCGCTACGGGCGAAGGCGTAAATGGCCTCGACCGCCGGCACTAAGCGTCTGGGCAACAGGAAAGAAGCGACAGGGAAATTTTCGTAGTGGTCGACAGGCATAAGGCTAAGTGAGAGAGCGCAAGGGGTCGGGCGGTATCGCGATGGTCAAATTACTGACGCAAAAGTCATTTGCAAACGTGTTTTGCCAAGCATATAATTACTAAACAGAAAGTCATTTATCAACCGAATTGTTAAAATGACAGTATTATACGCGGGTCGGGCGCGCGCCGCAGGCCCGCCGCCGCCATCCGTAGTTGCTTCACACAAAAATTGAATAGTTCGCATAGTAAAGGAAATCCACGTGTTCGCCTTGAAATCCCTGCGTCAAATACGCTCGCCGCGCCACATGCCGCTGGTGCTCCCCCTGCTGCTGGCGATCCTGTTGAGCGCGTGCTCGAAGCCGCCGCAGCGCAGCGAAGACGTGCGCCCGGTGCGGGCCATGGTGTTAAAGAGCGCCAATGTGACCGAACAAGCCGAGTTTTCCGGCGAAGTGCGGGCCCGCATTGCCTCGCATCTGGGGTTTCGGGTGGGCGGCAAGATCGTCGAGCGCAAGGTGGACGTGGGCAGCGTGGTCAAGCGCGGACAGGTATTGATGCGGCTCGATCCGCAAGATTTGCAGTTGTCGCAAGCCCAAGCCCAGGCCGCCTTGCGGGCGGCCGAAACCAGCCGCGATCTGGCCCGCGCCGAGTTGAAGCGCTATCAGGAATTGCGCGAGAAAAATTTCGTCAGCCAAAACGTGCTCGATAGTAAAGAGTCGGCCGACAAGTCGGCCCAGGCCAACGTCGATTCGGCGCGCGCCGCTTACCGGGGCCAGACCAATTTGGCCGGCTACAGCACGTTGGTGGCCGATATCGATGGCGTGGTGACGGCGGTCGAGGCCGAGGCGGGCCAGGTGGTGGCGGCCGGCGCCCCGGTGGTGCGGGTGGCCGGCGCCGGCCAGAAAGAAGTGGTGATCGGTTTGCCGGAAGATAAGGTGGCCAGCCTGCGCGCGGTGTCCGATGTGCAGGTGCGCCTATGGGCCCAGCCGCAGGTGAGCGCGGTCGGCAAGATCCGCGAAATCGCGCCCATGGCCGATCCGGCCACGCGCACCTACATCGCCAAGGTGTCGATTCCTGACAGCATGACGGCGGCCCAGCTGGGCATGACGGCGGTGGTGCGTTTCGCCACGCGCGGCGCCGATGCACGCCTGCGCTTGCCGCTCACGGCCTTGTTTCACGAACAATCGGCGACCTCGGTGTGGGTGGTCGAAGGCGGCGTGGTCAAGCTGGTGCCGGTCACCCTGGACGGCGCGGCCGGCAACGACATGCTGGTGGCGAGCGGCGTGAAGGACGGCCAGACCGTGGTCACGGCCGGGGTCAACTTATTAAAGCCGGGGCAAAAAGTGACCATACTCGGTGACGACCCGGCCGCAGGGGCGGGGCAGGTCGCCAGCGTGGCCGATGCCGGCGCCACGGTCGCGGCCGGAGCGCCGCGATGAGCGGCCCGGCGCCCGACCGGGACGGCGCGCACCAGGGCGGCCGATTCAATCTGTCGCGCTGGGCGCTCGAACATATCGCGCTGACCCGGTATTTGATGGCGGTGCTGCTGATCGGCGGCATGCTCAGTTATGCCAACCTGGGTCAGGACGAAGACCCGCCGTTTACGTTTCGCAGTATGGTGATCCAGGCCCGCTGGCCGGGCGCCACCGCGCTGCAAATGGCCGAGCAAGTGACCGACAAGCTGGAGAAAAAACTCCAGGAAACCCCGTATATTGATGAAATCAGCAGTTACTCCAAGCCGGGCGAGACCGTCATCTTCCTCAAGTTGCGCGAATCGGCGCCGCCCAAGGAAACGGCGGCGGCCTGGTATCAAGTGCGCAAGAAGCTCGGCGATATCCGCGCCAGTTTGCCGGCCGGGGTGCAGGGCCCGGCCTTTAACGATGAACTGGGCGACACCTTCGGTTCCATCTTCGCCCTGTCCGGCGACGGTTTTACTTACGCGCAGATGAAGGATTACGCCGATTTCGTGCGTCAGCAATTGCTGGCGGTGCCGTCGGTGTCGAAGGTCGAACTGTTCGGAGTGCAAGACGAAAAGATCAATATTGAATTTTCGCACAAGAAGTTCGCCCAGCTGGGCATCCCGTTCGAGGCCGTGGCGGCCCAGATCGCGGCCCAAAACGGGATCGAATCGACCGGCACCCTGGTCACCCCGAGCGACAATGTGCAGGTGCGGGTGACGGGCGCGTTCAAGACCGTGCACGACCTGGAGGCGCTGGAGTTGCGCGCCAACGGCACCGCCTTCCGCCTGGGCGACTTCGCCACCGTGCAACGCGCCTACCAAGACCCGCCGCGCGACAAGATGCGCTTTAACGGCAAGGAAGTGATCGGCCTGGGGGTGTCGATGGAAAAGGGCGGCAACATCATCGTGTTGGGAACCCATTTGCAGGAAACCCTGGACCGCATCAAGGGCAAGCTGCCGGTGGGCATCGAGCTGGCGCGCGTGTCGAACCAACCGGAGGCGGTGTCGGCCTCGGTCGGCGAATTCGTGCATACCCTGATCGAAGCCATCCTCATCGTGCTGGCCGTCAGTTTTGTCGCGCTCGGCTTGCACACCAAGCCGTTCCGGCTCGACGTGCGGCCCGGCCTGGTGGTCGCGCTCACCATTCCCCTGGTGCTGGCGGTGACGTTCCTGTGCATGCGCATTCTCGATATCGACTTGCACAAGATTTCCTTGGGCGCCTTGATCATCGCGCTCGGCTTGCTGGTCGATGACGCCATCATTGCCGTCGAAATGATGGTGCGCAAGATGGAAGAGGGCTTTTCCCGCTTCGACGCCGCCACCTTCGCCTACAGCTCCACGGCGATGCCGATGCTCACCGGCACTCTGATCACGGTGGCGGGCTTTTTGCCGATCGGCCTGGCTAAATCGACGGCCGGGGAATACACGTTTTCGCTGTTTTCGGTCAATGCGCTGGCCTTGATCATATCGTGGCTGGTGGCGGTGACGTTTACGCCCTACATCGGCTATGTGCTACTCAAGGTCAAGCCGCACGCCGCCACCGGTGGCGAGCATGGCTTGTTCGACACGCCCGGCTTTCGCCGTTTCCGCGCCGTGGTCAGCTGGTGTGTGGAATACCGCAAGAGCACCATCGCCGCCACGCTGCTGGTGTTCGCACTGGGCATTTATGGCTTCAAGTTTATCGAAAAACAATTCTTCCCCGATTCCAGCCGTCCCGAATTGATGGTTGAAATGTGGCTGCCCGAGGGGAGCGCCTTCGCCGCGACCGAGCGCCAGGCCAAGAAATTCGAAGCTTTCATGCGCCAGCAGCAAGGCGTCGATAGCGTGACCACCTATGTGGGCACCGGCAGTCCCCGTTTTTACCTGCCGCTCGACCAGATTTTTCCGCAGACTAACGTGGCGCAAATCGTGGTGCTGCCCAAGGACTTGGTCGCGCGCGAAGCGCTGCGCCTGAAAATCGTGCAGCTGTTCAAAACCGATTTCCCCGAGGTGCGCGGCCGCGTGAAGCTGATGTCGAGCGGGCCGCCGGTGCCGTATCCGGTCCAGTTCCGCGTCACCGGCACCGAAGTCGACAAGGTGCGCGGCATCGCCGACCAGGTCAAGCAATTGATGCGCGCCAATCCGAATACGCTGGGCGCGAACGACAACTGGAATGAATCGGTCAAGGTGCTGCGCCTGGATCTCGATCAAGACCGCTTGCGGGCGTTGGGCGTGAGCAGCCAGACCGTGATGCGCTCGGCCAACACCGTGTTGTCGGGCACCGTCATCGGCCAGTTCCGCGAAGACAATAAGCTGATCGATATCCAGGTTCGTCATCCGTTCGACGAGCGCGCCACCATCTCGGTCTTAAACGATACCAATATCCCTACCGCCGAGGGCAAGTCGGTCACCCTGTCGCAGGTGGCGCGCGCCCATTTCGTGTGGGAACCGGGCGTGGCATGGCGGCTGGGACGGGAGTGGGCCATCACCGTGCAATGCGACGTGCTCGACGGCATTCAAGGGCCGACCGTGTCGGGCCAGTTGGGCGCGTCCATCGACGCCTTGCGCGCCACACTGCCGGCCGGTTACCGCATCGTGGTCAAGGGCGCGGCGGCCGACAGCGGCGCCGCCGAAGCGTCCATCGCGGCCAATTTGCCGCTGGCGATCTTCATCATTTTTACCTTGCTGATGCTGCAATTGCACAGTTTTTCTCGCAGCTTGCTGGTGTTTTTGACCGGTCCGCTGGGCGTGGCGGGGGCCGCCGCCGCCTTGCTGATCTTGCACCGCCCGCTGGGCTTTGTGGCCAATCTGGGGGTGATCGCCTTGTTCGGCATGATCATCCGCAATTCGGTGATTCTGGTCGACCAGATCGAGCAAGACATCGCCGCCGGCGTGGCGCCATGGGATGCGGTGGTGGAATCGGCGGTGCGGCGCTGCCGGCCCATCGCGCTCACCGCCGCGGCCGCGGCGCTGGCCATGATTCCCTTGTCGCGTTCGGTGTTTTGGGGGCCGCTGGCGGTGGCCATCATGGGTGGCTTGATTTTGGCCACGGCGCTCACGCTGCTGTTCTTGCCGGCCCTGTATGCGGCCTGGTTCCGCATCAAAAAACCGGCGCCGCAGGGCGCCGCGCCCGGCCCGGGCCGGGCTTGACGACGGGGCCGGAATCAGCCAAAGTTGGCGAACAGTCAAAAAACGCCGCATTTCACTGAAATATCCAGTAAAATACTGCGGTGAAGTTGAAAGCCACTGACAAGGGCAGGTGGGGCGGCCGTTTTACTGACGGGTCGCCCTTTGCTTTTGTGTGAAATCGAGCACGTTCTCAAGCGCAATAGACGGTATATTGACGGGACGAGTCCGATGCAAATTCCCGCGAGGATGGCGAAATTGGTAGACGCACCAGGTTTAGGTCCTGACGCCAGCAATGGTGTGGGGGTTCGAGTCCCCCTCCTCGCACCAACAGTTTTTATTCTTTGGACGATTTTTTAACATGGCAACTGCAGTCGAAACCTTGGGCAAACTCGAACGTCGTATCACGATCTCTTTCCCGCTGACGGATGTCCGCGCCGAAGTTGAGAAACGCCTGAAAGTGCAAGCCCGTACGGCCAAGGCACCGGGCTTCCGTCCGGGCAAAGTTCCTTTAAAAATGGTCGCAGCGCAATACGGTTATCAGATCGAAACCGAAGTGCTCAACGATAAAGTGGGCCGCGCGTTCAACGACGCCGCCAATGAAGCGAGCCTGCGCGTGGCCGGCTATCCGAAAATCGAGCCGAAGCCGGATGCGGCCGAAGGCCTGCTCAGCTTTGACGCCACCTTTGAAGTGTATCCGCAAGTGGTGATCGGCGACTTGGCCGCGGTCGAGATCGAAACCGTCAAGGCTGAAGTGTCGGACGCGGAAATCGACAAAACCATCGATATCTTGCGCAAGCAGCGCGTGCATTACCACACCAAGGGCGAGGCCGGTGAACATGGCGACGGCGGCGCCGAGCAAAGCGCCCAGAACGGCGACCGCGTGACGGTCGACTTCGTCGGCGAAATCGATGGCGTGGAGTTCCCGGGCGGTAAAGCCGACGACTACGCTTTCGTGCTGGGCGAGGGCCGCATGCTGCCGGAATTCGAGTCCGCCACGGTGGGCTTGACAGTGGGCCAGGCGAAGACTTTCCCGCTGGCTTTCCCCGAGGATTACCATGGCAAGGACGTGGCCGGCAAAACCGCTTCGTTCACCATCACCTTGAAGAAACTGGAATGGGCCCATCTGCCCGAGGTGGACACTGAATTCGCCAAATCGCTGGGCGTGGCGGACGGCGACCTGGTCAAGATGCGCGAAGATATCAAAGTCAATCTGGAACGCGAAGTGTCGGGCCGGGTCAAGGCGCGCAACAAGGAAAGCGTGATGGATGCGCTGGTCAAGGTCGCCCAACTGGACGTGCCGCAAGTGCTGGTGGCGCAAGACGCCGAGCGTCTGGCCGAAATGACCCGGCAGGACATGGCCCAGCGCGGCATGAACGTCAAGGACGTGCCCTTCCCGACCGAAATGTTTTCGGAGAAGGCCGAGCGCCGCGTACGCCTGGGTTTGATCCTGTCGGAGCTGGTCGGTTCGAACAATTTGCAAGCCACCCCGGAGCAAGTGAAGGCCCAGGTGGAAGATTTCGCGCAAAGTTATGAAGACCCGCGCGAAGTGCTGAAGTATTATTACAGCGACCGCCGGCGTCTGGGCGAGGTCGAAGCCCTTGTATTGGAAGAAAACGTCGTCAACTACGTATTGGGCCTGTCGAAAGTAACGTCGAAAGCGGTTGCCTTTGACGAATTGATGGGAAGCAACGCACAAGCGTAAGCCAGCTCTCGCGGTACTGGCCCCGCCATGGGGCCCAGGGCGGGGCGCTCGCAAGCTGTTTGACAAGGAAATAACATGACAGGTATAAACCGAAATCCGGCGCTCGATACAGAAATGTTGGGCCTGGTGCCGATGGTGGTGGAGCAGAGCGGCCGGGGCGAGCGTTCTTATGATATCTACTCGCGTCTGCTCAAGGAGCGGGTGATTTTCATGGTCGGCCCCGTCAACGACCAGATGGCCAATTTGATCGTGGCCCAGCTGCTGTTTTTGGAAAGTGAAAATCCGGACAAGGATATTTCGCTGTACATCAACTCGCCGGGCGGATCGGTGTCGGCCGGCATGGCGATTTTCGATACCATGCAATTCATCAAGCCGGACGTGTCCACCTTGTGTACCGGCATGGCCGCTTCCATGGGCGCCTTCCTGCTGGCCGCCGGCGCCAAGGGCAAGCGTTTTTCGCTGCCCAATTCGCGCATTATGATTCATCAGCCGTCCGGTGGTTCCCAGGGCCAGGCGTCCGACATTGAAATTCAGGCGCGCGAGATTTTGTATCTGCGCACCCGTCTGAACGGCATCCTGGCCGACCGCACCGGCCAGACGATCGAACAGATCGCCAAGGATACCGATCGCGACCGTTTCATGTCGGCCGACGAGGCAGCGGAATATGGTTTGATCGACAAAGTGTTGACCAGCCGCGCTTGATGTTCCCCAAGCGGTATTGTTAAATAAACGCCCGTGCGCGACAACGTTCGGGCGTTTCGTTTTTATTTCGGGTAGCATGGAGCTTGTACGTGGTCATTTCCACGTATATATAGCGTCAGCGGCCGCCGACCGTGCGGTCGCGCCGGACGGTCCGGCCGAACGGCCTTTCCGAAAGGTCCCGCCGTACGGCCCAGTCGAAAGGCACCGCCGGACGGCACCGCCGAAAGGCCTAGCCGAAAGGCCCCGAGTTTGCAACATCGTGCTGTATGGCGCTCCAGGGCGCTTAACTGCTGCGCTTAACTGTTAACGCACCTCAACCGAAACTGCCCCATGTCAGACAAAAAATCCTCCAGCGGCGAAAAACTACTGTATTGCTCGTTCTGCGGCAAGAGTCAGCATGAGGTGAAAAAACTCATCGCCGGCCCGTCCGTATTCATTTGCGACGAGTGCATCGACCTGTGCAACGACATCATCCGCGACGAGACTTCCACCATCGAGTCCGTCAGCGGCGCCAAATCAGACTTGCCGACGCCGCATGAAATCGCCGAATTGCTCAATCAATATGTGATCGGCCAATACACGGCCAAGCGCATCTTGTCGGTGGCCGTGTATAACCATTACAAGCGCCTCAAGCATCTGGGCAAAAAAGACGATGTCGAACTGGCCAAGAGTAACATCTTGCTGGTCGGCCCCACCGGTTCCGGCAAGACCTTGCTGGCGCAAACCCTGGCGCGCATGCTCAATGTGCCGTTCGTGATCGCCGACGCCACCACCCTGACCGAAGCGGGCTATGTGGGCGAGGATGTGGAAAACATTATCCAGAAGCTGCTGCAAAGCTGTAATTACGACGTCGACAAAGCCCAGCGCGGCATCGTCTACATCGATGAGATCGACAAGATCTCGCGCAAGTCGGACAATCCATCCATCACCCGCGACGTCTCCGGTGAAGGCGTGCAGCAAGCTTTGCTCAAGCTGATCGAGGGCACCATGGCGTCGGTGCCGCCGCAGGGCGGGCGCAAGCATCCGAACCAGGATTTCGTGCAGATCGATACCACCAACATCATGTTCATCTGCGGCGGCGCTTTCGACGGTCTGGCCAAGATCATCTCGAACCGTTCCGAAAAGAGCGGCATCGGTTTCTCGGCCTCGGTCAAAAGCCAGAGCCAGCGTTCGGCCAGCGAAGTGCTGCTGGAAGCGGAACCGGAAGACTTGATCAAGTTCGGCCTGATTCCGGAATTGGTGGGCCGCTTGCCGGTGGTGGCCACCTTGGCCGAGTTGACCGAAGAGGCGTTGATCCAGATCTTGATCGAGCCAAAGAACGCGTTGATCAAGCAATATTCGAAATTGCTGGAAATGGAAGGCGCGGAATTGGAAATCCGCCCGGCCGCCTTGCATGCGATTGCCAAGAAGGCACTGGCGCGCAAAACCGGCGCGCGCGGCTTGCGTTCGATTCTGGAGCACGCCTTGCTCGATGTGATGTTCGAGTTGCCAAATGAGCAAAACGTCACCAAGGTCGTCATTGATGAAAATACGATCACAAGTGGCGCAAAACCTTTGCTTATCTACCAGGAACAGGCAAAAGCGTCGGGAGAAAACTGAAAAACCGCGCCACAATTGCACAAAAGGGATTTGCATCCCCAATGCAAGGCGGTACAATTTATCTCAATAAGAGATAGCAGGCTTCACTCGAAAAGCCACACGCGGCACCATGTCGCGGGTGGCTTTTTTATTGGGTTTTTATCTATCTGTTAGACTCTTGCCGGGTTCTTGGATTTCAGACAATTGTTAGTTTCTGCAATTATTTCCCGCCCCGGCCTTGTGTTTTGGCAGCGAGCGCCAACATCATCAATACGCTTTCTATAAGGTACGCCATGACAACTTCCAAATTAACTGAGCAAACTCAACTGCCGTTATTGCCGCTACGGGACGTTGTAGTTTTCCCGCATATGGTGATACCGCTGTTCGTTGGCCGCCCGAAATCGATCAAGGCCCTCGAGGCTGCCATGGAGCAGGGCAAGAGCATCATGCTGGCGGCCCAGAAAGCCGCCGCGAAGGACGAGCCGTCCGCCTCCGACATCTACGAGATCGGTTGCGTCGCCAATATTTTGCAGATGCTGAAACTGCCTGACGGCACCGTCAAGGTGCTGGTCGAAGGCGCCCAGCGCGCGCGCATCAACCACATCAGCGATACCGCCGCCCATTTCGTGGCCGACCTCACCCCGCTCGACTCGGAAGACGGCGACGATTCCGAGGTCGAAGGCATGCGCCGCGCCATCGTGCAGCAGTTCGATCAGTACGTCAAATTGAACAAAAAAATTCCGCCTGAAATTCTCGCTTCGCTGTCCGGCATCGACGACGCCGGCCGCCTGGCCGACACGGTGGCCGCCCACCTGCCGCTCAAGCTGGAACAGAAGCAAGTCATCCTCGAAATTTTCGATGTCGCCAAACGCCTGGAGCATCTGCTCGGCCAGCTCGAAGGCGAGCTCGATATCTTGCAGGTGGAAAAACGCATCCGTGGCCGCGTCAAGCGCCAGATGGAAAAATCGCAGCGAGAGTACTATCTGAACGAGCAAGTCAAGGCGATTCAGAAAGAGCTGGGCGAGGGCGAGGACGGCGCCGATCTGGACGAGCTGGAAAAGAAAGTCATCACGGCCAAAATGCCAAAGGAAGCGCTCGACAAGGCCACCAACGAGTTGAAAAAACTCAAGCTGATGTCGCCCATGTCGGCCGAGGCCACCGTGGTGCGCAACTATATCGACACCCTGGTCAATTTGCCGTGGAAGAAAAAATCCAAGGTCAATAACGATCTGTCGAACGCCGAAAAAGTGCTCGAGGGCGATCACTACGGTCTGGACAAGGTCAAGGAACGCATTCTGGAATACCTCGCGGTGCAACAACGGGTCGACAAATTGAAAGCGCCGATCCTGTGCTTCGTCGGTCCTCCTGGCGTGGGCAAGACTTCGCTCGGCCAATCGATCGCCCGCGCCACCAACCGCAAGTTCGTGCGGATGGCCTTGGGCGGGGTGCGCGACGAAGCCGAGATCCGTGGCCATCGCCGCACCTACATCGGCTCCATGCCCGGCAAGATTTTGCAATCGCTGGCCAAGGTCGGGGTGCGCAATCCCTTGTTCCTGCTCGATGAGGTCGACAAGATGGGCGCCGATTTCCGCGGCGATCCTTCCTCGGCCCTGTTGGAAGTGCTCGACCCGGAACAGAACCACACGTTCTCGGACCATTACATCGAAGTCGATTTCGACTTGTCGGACGTGATGTTCGTGGCGACCTCGAACTCGTATAACATTCCGCCGGCGCTGCTGGACCGGATGGAAGTGATCCGCCTGTCGGGATACACGGAAGACGAAAAAACCAGTATCGCCCAGCGCTATCTGCTGCCGAAACAGATCAAGAACAATGGTCTGAAGGACGACGAGATCACCGTGGCCGAAGGCGCGCTGCGCGACATCATCCGCTATTACACGCGGGAAGCGGGGGTGCGCTCGCTGGAACGCGAAGTGTCGAAAATCTGCCGCAAGGTGGTCAAGCTGCTGCTGCTGAAAAAACAGGATAAGAAGGTGGCGATCACCTCCAAAAACCTGGACAAATTCCTCGGCGTGCGGCGTTACGATTTCGGCGTGGCGGAAAAGGAAAACCAAGTCGGTCAGGTGGTGGGGCTGGCCTGGACCGAAGTCGGTGGCGATTTGCTCACCATCGAAGCGGTCACCATGCCGGGCAAGGGCAACATCATCCGCACCGGTACCCTGGGCGACGTGATGAAGGAATCGATCGAGGCGGCCCGCACGGTGGTGCGCAGCCGCGCCATGCGGCTCGGCATCAAGCCGGACGTGTTTGAAAAGAGCGATATCCATATCCACGTGCCGGAAGGGGCCACGCCGAAGGACGGTCCGTCCGCCGGCGCCGCCATGACGGTGGCCCTGGTGTCGGTGTTTACCGGCATTCCGGTGCGCGCCGACGTGGCGATGACGGGCGAAATCACCTTGCGCGGCGAAGTGCTGCCGATCGGCGGCTTGAAAGAGAAGCTGCTGGCGGCGCACCGGGGCGGTATCAAAACCGTGCTCATTCCCGAGCAAAACGTCAAGGATCTGGCCGAGATCCCGGACAACGTGAAAAACAAGCTAGAGATCGTGCCGGTGCGCTGGATCGACAAGGTGCTGGAAGTGGCGCTCGAGCGCCAGCCCGAGCCGCTGACCGAAGTGGCCGCGGTGGAAGCGGTGACGGCGGCCGCCAGCAAGACCGATGGCCAGGGTGAGGTCGTCAAGCACTAATCGTTGCTTTATCTCATGCCGATCCGGGCGGCAATCCACAAACAAGCGCTCTCGTAGCGCTTGTTTGCTATGGAAGGTCGGGCGCCGGGCCAAAGCGCTTGACACGGGGCGAGTGCGGCTTGTCTAATACGGCCTGAGATTTTTTCCGTGCGCGCCAAGCCCACACAATGGGCGCGGCGAAACGGTAAAACGATATAAACCTTTGTAACGGGGACGCTAGTGAATAAGACTGAATTGATCGACCACATTGCCCAGACCGCCGACCTATCGAAGGCGGCGGCGGCACGCGCGCTCGACGCAGTGATCGGTGGCGTAACGGCGACATTGAAAAAGAACGACAGCGTGACCCTGGTCGGCTTTGGCACCTTTTCGGTCAGCGCCCGCGCCGCGCGCACCGGCCGCAATCCGCGCACCAAAGAACCGCTGGAAATCGAAGCGGCCAAGGTTCCGAAATTTAAAGCTGGTAAAGCTTTGAAAGATGCAGTAAACTAACGGACTTCGGTGAGGTGACAATCATCGGAAATTTGACGGTAACACCTAGGCAGTGCGATGGGGGTTTAGCTCAGTTGGTAGAGCGGCGCCCTTACAAGGCGTAGGTCGGGAGTTCGAGCCTCTCAGCCCCTACCAGTCAAATGCAATACCTGTATTTTTGGGAGCGGTAGTTCAGTTGGTTAGAATGCCGGCCTGTCACGTCGGAGGTCGCGGGTTCGAGTCCCGTCCGCTCCGCCAAAAAATACGCCCCCTTTAGGAGTGGTAGTTCAGTTGGTTAGAATGCCGGCCTGTCACGTCGGAGGTCGCGGGTTCGAGTCCCGTCCGCTCCGCCAGAATAAAGATACCCCCGCCCCTGAAAAGTGGCGGGGGTTTTTCTTTTGGCGCGTCACCAGCCACCAATAGGCGCGGTTATACGGCAGCGCACGGCGCCATGCCATACCGCTCGTTCCGCTCCTTGCGCTCGGTTCAAACGGCACCCCGATAAAACCATTGTCCGGCAATGTATAAAATGGTCCGCTGGCGTGCGCGTTTTAGTCATGCCGCCCATCCCATTGCGGCCCGCCGGCTGGCTGAGCGCGTTGATGGTTTTGCCAATGATTGGCGCTTGCTATCGCGCCAGCTGCGTTGTAGAATCGCTTGACGTTGTTAGTGGCGGTGTTAATCGCGTTCGGCTAGACCGCCAAGTCATTGAATAATAAGGGGAAGTGGACCGTGAAGCGCTGTCCCGTCCACTCCGCCGTAACAAGAAGAGGCGAACGCGAGTTCGCCTTTTTTTATACGCGCAATTTCATCGTAATTTTTTATTCCGAATTGGCTGACCATGTTTGAATTTATTCGTACCCATCAACGCTTGATGCAGATCTTCTTGATGGTGCTCATCGTGCCATCGTTTGCTCTGGTTGGTATCGGCGGTTACAACAGTTTTGGCGACGACGCCACCACCATCGCCAAAGTGGGCGGTCAGACGGTCACCCAGCGTCAGTGGGACGAGGCGCAGCGTCAGCAAATGGACCGTTACCGCCAGATGATGGGCGCCCAATTCGATCAGAAAATGTTCGATACGCCGGCCGCCAAGCAAGCCATTCTCGATCAGCTGATCGCCGAACGTTCGGTGGGCGCAGAGGTGTTGCGTAACCACCTGACCGTGAGCGACGCCGCCCTCAAAAAGTCGATCCTGGAAATCCCCGGCTTGACTCTGCCGGACGGCAAGTTCGACATGGAAAAATACAAGTCGCTGCTGGCCGCCCAAGGCATGACGCCCGATATGTACGACGCGCGCCGCCGTGCCGAAATGGCGCTTGAGCAACTGAGCGGCGCGGTGCAGGGCTCGGCCTTTTTGCCGCGCGCGGTGGCCAGCCATTTGTCGGCCATCCGCGAGCAAGAACGCGAAGTGCAGGAACTGGTGCTGCCGGTGGCCGAGTTTGTGCCCCAAGTCAAAGTCACCGACGCGATGGTCAAGTCGTACTACGAGAAAAACGCCAAGCTGTTCGCCATTCCCGAGCAAGTCAAGGTGGAATACCTGGTGTTGAACCCGGCCGCCGTGACCGAGCAAGTGGCCGTGACCGATGCCGAAGCCGAAGCGTTTTACGGCCAGAACACCAAGCGTTACACCAGCGCCGAATCGCGCCGCGCCAGCCATATCATGATCAAGCTCGCTCAAAACGCGAGCGCCGCCGATAAAGCCGCCGCCAAAGCGAAGGCCGAAGCGATTCTGGCCGAGGTGCGCAAGGCGCCGGCCGATTTCGCCAAGATCGCCAAGGCCAAGTCGGAAGACATCGGTTCGGCCGCGCTGGGCGGCGATCTCGATGTGATCGAGCCGGGCGTGTTGGCCAAACCGGTGGAAGAGGCGGCATTTAAACTCAAGCAGGGTGAAATCAGCGACGTGGTGGCTTCCGATTCCGGTTTCCATATCGTTACCGTCACCGCGCTCACCCCATCGGCCGTCAAGCCGTTCGCCGACATCAAGGGCGAGATTGTCGCCGAGCTGAAAAAACAAAAGGCGGCCAAGAAGTTTTCGGAACTGTCGGAGCTGTTTACCAATACCGTGTACGAGCAATCCGATAGCCTGAAGGCCGCTGCCGACAAACTGAAATTGAAGATCGAGACCGTGCCGAATCTGTCGCGCGAGCCGTCGCCGGCACTGGCCGCCGCGCCGTATAACAACGCCAAGTTCTTGAAAGCGATTTTCGCCGACGACGCCCTGAAAAACAAACGTAATACGCAAGCCGTCGAAGTGGCGCCCAGCACCTTGATCGCCGGCCGCGTGGTGGAATTCAAGCCGGCCGCCCAGCGTCCGTTGGCCGAAGTCGACGCGCAAATCCGTCAGCGCGTGACCGAGGAAGAAGCCATCAAATTGGCCAAGAAAAGCGGCGAAACCAAGCTGGCCGCATTGCAAACTTCGGGCGAGGCCACCGGCTTCGGCGCCGCCAAGTTGGTGTCGCGTGGCAAGGGCGACGGCATCAATCCGGCCGCGTTGCCCAAAGTGATGCGCACCGACGTCACCAAACTGCCGGCCTATGTCGGTGTCGATTTGCCGGGCCAAGGTTATGGCATTTACCGTATCGGCAAGGTGCAGCAGAGCGCCAAGCCGGACCTGGCGCGCGATCAGTCCGACAAGGAACAGATCACCAACGTGCTGGCACAGCAAGAAATGTATGCTTACGTGGAAGTGCTCAAGCAAAAAGCCAAGGTGAAGCTGGTTAATCCGATCACCGTGGCCAGTAACGACAGCAAGCCGGACGCCGACGTGAAGTAACGGCGATCGTCAGGTCCAAGAAAAAAGCCGCTTTCGCGGCTTTTTTCATATACGGCCGGCGGGCTCGGCGCCACCGGCTGCAAGCGGTGGTTAGCCGCGCATGCGCCGGTAGTGCATGGCGACCGCGCCGTTGCTGAGCGGCTTGGCCGACAGCAACTCGAGCTGTCGCGTGTGAGGCAGCCCGCCTTGATACAAGCTCGGGCCGTGACCGGCGATCCGGGGGTGAACCAGGAATTTGTACTCGTCGATCAATTCCAGCCGATCGAGCGCGGTCGCGAGCCGCCCGCTGCCGAGCAGCACTCCGGCCGGGCTCGCATCCTTAAGCTTTTGCACGCCAGAACGCAAGTCGCCGGCGATGTGATGGGTGTTGGTCCAAGCGAAGTCGCTGCGGGTGGACGAGACGACATACTTCGGCTTCGTCTCCAGCTTGAGCGCCCATTGGTACAGCGCCGGCGGCGCCTGCGCATCGCCGCGGGCGCGCGCCGGCCAGTAGCTTTCCATCATCTCGTAGGTGGTGCGGCCCCACAGCATCGCCCCGCTCTCTTCCAGGAGGCCGGTGAAGAAGGCGTGCGTTTCGTCGTCGGCGATGCCTTCCCGGTGGTCGATGCAGCCGTCAAGGGTGAGGTTCAGGCTGAAGGTTAACAGTCCCATCGAAGTCTCTTAAACCAGGCCCAGCAAGCGGCGCGCCGCCGCCAGCATGGCCGGCTGGTCGATGCCCTCCAGTTCCAGCGCCTGGGCTTGATTGACGTGCAGGAAATTGCGGTCGATGGAACGCCGGTATGCCGGGTCGTAATGCTCGGCGAGCAGCTCGTCAACCAGTTGCGCCATCTGGCCGCTGTTGGCCAGCGTTTGCCAGCGGCTGATCTTTTCCCTGCCGTGCAAGGCCACCAGACAGTCCAGTTGCGCGTTCAGCATCGCGGGCTGGGCCGTGAAATGGACATAATCTTCCATCAGCAATCGCACCCGGTTGGCCCGGCTCAGATGCAGCGCGACGCAGGGCGAGGCGCGCATGGCGTCCATCAGCGCGTCCGGCACCCGTAGGCCACCCACTTTTTTGCTTTCCGACTCGATATACACGGGCAGGGCCGGATCGAACTGGCGCAAGTGTTGCCAGATCGCTGTTTCAAACGCCTTTTGAGCCGGCTGCGCCTGGCTGGGCAAATCGCCCAGCACCGAACCGCGATGGGCCGCCAGCCGTTCCAGATCGAGCACCTGGGCGCCGCACGCTTGCAGCGTTTCCAGCAAACGGCTTTTGCCGCTGCCGGTGGTGCCGCACAATACTTTGAACGAGAGCGCCGGCGCCTGCGCCAAGGCCAGATTGACGTGATTGCGGAAAGCCTTGTAGCCGCCGTCGAGCTGGGTCACCGGCCAGCCGATCTTGGCCAGCACATGGGCCATCGCGCCGCTGCGGTTGCCGCCGCGCCAGCAGTAAATCAGCGCTTGCCATTCGCGCGGCCGGTCCAGCCAGTGCGTTTCGATATGGCGCCCGATATTTTTGGCCACCAGCGCCGCGCCCACTTTTTTCGCTTCAAACGCGTTCACCTGCTTGTACATGGTGCCGATTCGCACCCGCTCGGCATCGTCGAGCACCGGGCAATTGATCGCGCCCGGCAAATGGTCGAGCGCGTACTCGGCCGGCGTGCGCACATCGATGATGGCGTCGAACCGCGCGAGCCGGGGCAGCACCTCGTCGAAGGGGAGCAGGGCGGGATATTTCATCGCGGTTTAAGCATGGGTAAAAGTTGCGGCCAGATATTGTCCAGGATGATGGGATGGGCCTGGGCCAGCGGATGGAGCCGGTCGGCCTGGAACAGCTGGCTTTTATCGGCCACCCCTTCCAGCATGAAAGGCACCAGCGGCGTGTTCAATTGCTTGGCCAGCTTGCCGTACATGGAATAAATCTGGTCCGCATAATTACGCCCGTAATTGGGCGGGATGCGGATGCCCACCAGGAGCACTTCGGCGCCGGCCGACTTGGCTTGGTCGCCGATGGCACGCAAATTCGCTTCGGCCGACGGCGCCGGCAACCCGCGCAAGCCGTCGTTGGCGCCCAATTCCACCACCACCACGGCGGGCTTGAATTTTTTCAGCAGGGCCGGCAGCCGGGTGCGCCCGCCGCTGGTGGTTTCCCCGCTGATGCTGGCGTTGACGATGTTGGCGCTGATGTTTTTCTGCTTCAAACGTTGCTCGAGCAGTGACACCCAGCCGGCGCCCCGGCTCAGCCCGTACTCGGCAGACAGGCTGTCGCCAAGCACGAGCACCGTTTTTGGTGCAGAATGGGCGCTCGCGCTGGCCGACAAACCCAGCACGGCGGCCAGCGGCAAGCACGCCAACAGACGCCGGCGCCGCGTGCGCACGGCCGGTTCTCCCGATTGCTCACGCCATTTTTTAAAGTAGATCAGCATGCCTGAATTTTCCAAAGCGTCTTCCTCGAATGTGCTGCAAAACGATGCCGTGCCGGCGCACGCCGTCGCCGCGCAGCGCGCCGATCGGGTCGCTACCGCCGCGGCCATCGACGTGGCCGGCCTGGCCAAGCGGGTACCGGACGCCGACGGCGAATTGACGATACTGCACAGTGTCGATTTTACCGTGCAAAAGGCCGAGACGCTCGCCATTGTCGGCGCCTCCGGTTCCGGCAAGTCGACCCTGCTCGGCTTGCTGGCCGGACTGGACACGCCGTCGGCCGGGCGGGTGGTGCTCGACGGCACCGATATCTACGCCCTGGACGAGGATGGCCGGGCCGGTTTGCGCAAGGCCAAGCTGGGCTTTGTGTTTCAGTCGTTTCAGCTATTGGCGCACCTGACGGCGCTGGAAAACGTCATGCTGCCACTGGAATTGCGCGGCGACGCTGGCGCCGAGGCCAAGGCGGCCGCCATGCTGGCGCGGGTCAACCTGGGTAGCCGCTTGAAGCACTACCCCAAGTATCTATCGGGTGGCGAACAGCAGCGCGTGGCGCTGGCGCGGGCCTTCGTCACGCAACCGCCGCTGCTGTTCGCCGACGAGCCGACCGGCAGCCTGGACGCGGCCACCGGCGAAGCGGTGATCCAGCTGATGTTCGAGTTGAACCGCGAGCGCGGTTCAACCCTGGTTTTGGTGACCCACGACCCGTCAATCGCGGCGCGCTGCGGGCGCACCATCACCATCGCCGCCGGCCGCCTGGTGTAAGGGGCGCCGGGCGCGCCCGCCGCGCTCAAGACAAAGCGCGCAGCGCCAGCCGATTCAACTCGGCGCGTATGGCCGGCATCAACTCATGCGCGGTCAAGCCGATCGGGCCATGTCCCTGGCTCACCAGCACATCGGCCGCGCGGCCGTGTAGCCAGACCGCGCCCAGCGCCGCCTCGCGCAGCGGCCAGCCTTGGGCCAGCAGCGCCCCGCACAGGCCGCCCAGCACATCGCCGGTGCCGGCCGTGGCCAAAGCCGGATTGCCGGTGCGGTTGATGGCGATCGCGCCGTCGGCGCCGGCGATCACGGTGCCGGAGCCTTTTAAAATCACAACGGCATTCAATTGCGCCGCCAGACGCCGGGCGCAACCTGGCCGGTCCGCTTGAACGGCGCGCACGTCGATGTCCAGCAGTCGGGCCGCCTCCAGCGGGTGGGGCGTGAGTACGCAGGAACCGGCGCGCCGCGCCAGCGCCGCCCGCAGCGGCGCGTCGGCGGCCACCATATTGAGCGCGTCCGCGTCCAGCAGCAGGGCGCTGTCGCTGTCGATCGCCTTGAGCAGCAGCGCGCGGGCGTGCCCGCTGTCGCCCAATCCGGGACCGACCACCAGCACCGCGCTGTCGAAATCGACGTCCGCCGCCTGGCGGCACATCAGTTCCGGCTGACCGCCATCGAAGGCCGGTGCCTCGTCAGGGAAGGCGATGTAGACCCGGCCGGCGCCGCCGTACAAGGCCGAACGCGCCGCCAGGATGGGCGCGCCCGTCATGCCGTGAGCGCCGCCCACCACCGCCACGCTGCCGTAACTGCCCTTGTTGGAGTTATGACGGCGCGCGCGCAAGCGGTCGCCGAACAGGTCCGTTCCGTTCAGCCCGGCCTGGGCGGGCGGGAATAGCCGCCGCTCGATTTCCAGATCGGCCACTTGCACCGTGCCCGCGTGATCCTGGCCATCGCAAGTGTGCAAGCCGGTCTTGTCGCCGATGAAGGTGATGGTGTGACTGGCGCGCACGGCGACGCCGTCCGGCCCGACCACGGCGCCGCTATCGGCATCGAGGCCGCTCGGCACGTCGAGCGCCAGCACCGGACAATCGAGCCGGTTGACCAGCATGATCGCCGCCCGCAGGTCGCCCGCAGGGGGCCGGCTCAAGCCGATGCCAAACAGGCCGTCCACCACCAGATCCCAGGACTGCGCTTCGATGGCGGCCACCGAAGGGGAAAAGCTGGCGGTGCCGGCCGTCGCCAGCGCCAGCGCGGCTTGGCGCTCGGGCGAACCGGCTGGCGCGCCGGCGGCGCTGGCGGCCATCCACAGCACCACGCGGTGACCGGAGCGGGCCAGATGGGCCGCCGCTTCCAGCGCGTCGCCGCCATTGTTGCCCGGCCCGACCAGCAGCAGCACGCGCGCTTGCGCGCCGTCCCGCACACCGCCTTGCGCCAGGATGGCGGCCGCCGCGTCGGCCGCGGCCGCGCCGGCGCGCCGCATCAGCGTGCCGGGCGGTAGTGGGGCGGCGGCGTCTTGTTCGATGGCGCGGATCTGGGCCACGCTAAATAAGGGATGGGTAAAATGCATGCGGCCTCGCGATATCGAATATGAAGGGCTACACGATAAGCCGGCAACGACTTCGGCGCAAGCGCGCCCGGCCAAGCGCGCCGGACGCGGCCCCGGCGGGCTACAATAAACGCTTCGATAGCGCGCACGGGGTGAGCATGGATTGGCAATTCTGGGTGGACCGGGGCGGCACCTTCACCGACATCGTGGCGCGCCGTCCGGACGGGAGCCTGGCGACCCACAAGCTGCTGTCGGAAAATCCCGAACAGTACCGCGACGCCGCGCTGGCCGGCATGCGCCATTTGATGGGGGTGGCACCGGGCGCGCCGCTGGCGCCCGACCAGATCGGCGCCGTCAAAATGGGCACCACCGTGGCCACCAATGCGCTACTCGAACGCAAGGGCGAGCCGACCGTGCTGGCCATCACGCGCGGCTTTCGCGACGCGCTGCGCATCGCCTATCAAAACCGGCCGCGCCTGTTCGCCCGCCACATCGTGCTGCCCGAGCTATTGTATGGCCAGGTGATCGAGATCGACGAGCGCATCGGCGCCCACGGCGAGGTGGTGCGGCCGCTCGACCAGGACAGCGCGCGCCTGCATTTGCAAGCGGCCTACGACCAGGGCTTGCGCTGCCTGGCGATCGTGTTCATGCACGGTTACCGCTACCGGCAGCACGAGGCGGCGGTGGCGCGGCTGGCGCGCGAGATCGGCTTTTCGCAGGTGTCGGTGTCGCACCAGGTCAGCCCCATGATGAAGCTGGTGGCGCGTGGCGACACCACCGTGGTCGACGCCTATCTGTCGCCCATTTTGCGCCGTTATGTCGACCAGGTGGCGGCCGAGCTGCCCGGCGTGAACCTGCAATTCATGCAGTCGAACGGCGGCTTGACCGATGCCCGCAGTTTTCAGGGCAAAGACAGCATTTTGAGCGGCCCGGCGGGCGGCATCGTGGGCATGGTACGCGCCAGCCTTCAGGCCGGGTTCGGGCGCGTGATCGGCTTTGACATGGGCGGCACGTCAACCGACGTGTCGCATTTTGCGGGCGAATTCGAGCGCGTGTTCGACACCCAGGTGGCGGGGGTGCGGGTGCGCGCGCCGATGATGAGCATTCACACCGTGGCGGCCGGCGGCGGCTCCATCTTGCATTTCGACGGTAGCCGCTATCGGGTCGGCCCGGACAGCGCCGGCGCCAACCCGGGGCCGACCAGCTACCGGCGCGGCGGCCCGCTCACGGTGACCGACTGTAACGTCATGCTGGGCAAAATCGCGCCCGACCATTTTCCAGCCCTGTTCGGCCCGAACGCCGACCAGCGGCTCGATACCGAGGCGGTGCGCACCGGGTTCGCCGCGCTGGCCGGGCGGATCGCCACCGCATCTGGCCGCGCCGTCGCGCCCGAGCAGGTGGCCGAGGGTTTTATCGAGATCGCAGTGGGTAATATGGCCAACGCCATCAAGCAGATTTCGGTCCAGCGCGGCCACGACGTGACCGATTACACCCTGACCAGTTTCGGCGGCGCCGGCGGACAGCACGCTTGCCTGGTGGCCGACGCGCTTGGCATGAAGACGGTGTTCATTCATGGCCTGGCCGGCGTGCTGTCGGCTTACGGCATGGGTCTGGCCGACCAGAGCGTCATGCGCGAGACGGCCGTCGAAGCGGCGCTGAACACGCGCTCGCGCGCGCTGCTGTGCGACGCCCTGGACCGGCTGGCGGGGCAGGCGGGCGCGGAACTGGCCGCGCAGGGAGTGGCGCCGGGGCGCATCGATCTGATACGCCGCGTGCATCTGCGCTACGAAGGTACCGACTCGGCCTTGAGCGTGCTATTCGATACCGATGCGGGCATGCAGGCCCAATTCGAGCTGGCCTATAAAAAGCGTTTTTCTTTTCTCATGCAGGACAAGGCGCTGATCGTGGAAGCGGTATCGGTCGAGGCGGTGGGCAAGTCCGACGCGCCGGCCGAGGCGCCGCCGCCCGCGGCGACGCGCGAAGCCCCGCTGGCGCCGGTGCGGCAAGTGGCCATGTATTGTGGCGGCGCGTGGCGCGA
The DNA here is from genome assembly GCA_040385995.1 of Pseudomonadota bacterium. Classification (GTDB taxonomy): domain Bacteria; phylum Pseudomonadota; class Gammaproteobacteria; order Burkholderiales; family Burkholderiaceae_D; genus Janthinobacterium. Next base: position 51,894 of record JAZKGI010000005.1, on the reverse strand, counting down.
CACCGGCTTGTACCAACGCGAGCGGCTGTGCCCGGGCGACCGGATCGCCGGCCCCGCCATTGTGGCCGAGGCCAACGCCACCACCGTGATCGAGCCGGGCTGGGTGGCCGAGGTCACGCCCTATCTGCACCTGGTGCTCAAGCGGGTGGTGGCGCTGCCGGCGCGGCGCGCCATCGGCACCAGCGCCGATCCGGTCATGCTCGAAATCTTCAACAACCTGTTCATGTCGATCGCCGAGCAGATGGGGTTGCGCCTGCAAGCGACCGCCTACTCGGTCAACATCAAGGAGCGGCTCGACTTTAGCTGCGCCATTTTCGACGCCGACGGCAATCTGATCGCCAACGCGCCGCACATGCCGGTGCATCTGGGTTCGATGGGCGAGAGCATCAAGACCGTGATGACGCGAAACGCGGGCCGCATGCGCCCGGGCGACGTGTTCATGCTGAACGATCCTTATCACGGCGGCACCCATCTGCCCGACGTCACCGTGATTTCGCCCGTGTTCGATCAGGACGGCGCCGCCATCCTGTTTTACGTCGGCTCGCGCGGCCACCACGCCGATATCGGCGGCACCACGCCCGGCTCCATGCCGCCGGACTCGCGCAGCATCGAGGAAGAGGGCGTATTGATCGACAATTTCAAGCTGGTCGATGGCGCCGTCGCGGGTGGCCGGCTGCGCGAGCGCGAAACGCGGGCCCTGCTGGCCGGGGCACGCCATCCGGCCCGCAATCCGGACCAGAATATGGCCGACCTGCGCGCGCAGGTGGCGGCCAATCAAAAGGGCGTCGACGAACTGCTGAAAATGGTCGGCCATTTCGGACTGGACGTGGTGCAGGCTTATATGGGCCATGTGCAGGACAACGCGGAAGAGGCGGTGCGGCGCGTGATCGGCGCCCTCAAGGACGGCGCCTACAGTTGCGAGCTCGATAACGGGGCCAGGATCGAAGTGGCGATCCGGGTCGACCCGGCGCGCCGTAGCGCCGAGATTGACTTTAGCGGCACCTCGGCCCAGCTGGACAATAACTTCAACGCGCCGTCGGCGGTGTGCATGGCGGCCGTGCTGTACGTGTTTCGCACTTTGGTCGATGACGACATTCCGCTCAACGCGGGCTGTCTGAAGCCGCTCAAGGTGATCATTCCGCCCGGTTCCATGCTCAATCCCCGTTATCCCGCTTCCGTGGTCTCGGGTAATGTGGAAACTTCGACCTGCATCACCAACACACTGTATGGCGCGCTGGGGGTGATGGCGGCGGCCCAGGGCACCATGAACAATTTCACATTCGGCAATGCGCGCTACCAGTACTACGAAACCATCTCTGGCGGTTCGGGGGCCGGCCCGGGCTTTGACGGCACCGACGTGGTGCAAACCAATATGACCAACTCGCGCCTGACCGATCCGGAGATCCTGGAATTTCGCTTCCCGGTGCGCCTGGACAGCTATGAGATTCGGCACGGTTCGGGCGGGGCGGGGCGCTGGCACGGCGGCGGCGGCGCGGTGCGTCAGGTGCGCTTTCTGGAGCCGATGACGGCGGCGATCTTATCGAATAACCGCATCCATCCGCCTTTCGGCATGCATGGCGGGGCGCCGGGCGCGCTGGGGCGCAACCTGGTGCGCCGCGCCGACGGCAGTGTGGAACCGCTGGCCCACATCGGCAAGGTCGCAATGGAGGCCGGCGATGTGTTTGTGATCGAGACCCCGGGCGGCGGTGGCTACGGCGCGCCAGAATGAGCGCCGGCGCGCAGCGTCGACAGCACGCTGGCGCGATATCATGGCGTGAGGCGGCCCTCGATCGAATCGTCCAGCGTGGTGCCGGTCACCGCGCCGATCACCATCTTCACGCCCGCCACCGCTTTGCCATGTTTGGTGGACCAGTAATAGGCCTGGCGCGGGCGCACCTCGATGGCGGTGAGGCGGGGATCGTGCTCGCCTTCGGTAAACCAGGTCTTGAGCAGAAAACCCCAGAGCTCCTTGATTTTCGCCTGATCGCGCGACACGGTGGCGATGCCGTCGATACTGAGAAATTCGGAGTGGGCGTCACCTTGAAAATACAGCTTGACGGCCGGATCGGCCGCGATTTCGCGGTTTTTAAAACTGTCGCTCGCGCTGAGAAACCACAGATGGCCGTTCTGGTCCACCTGACGCACGCTCATCGGCCGGGTGCCGTTTGATTCGCCGCCGGAGGCCGAGGTGCAAAAAAAGCAGGTCTCGGCCTGCTCCACAATGTCTTTAAGCTGCTTGCGCGCCGCTTCGCCGCTGAGATCCTGGTGGTTTTTTTCCGGCTGATTTTTATTGATCGAATCCATGTTCGTGCTCCGTCATGTGTGGAACGTGTCCCGGCGCGGTCCGGCGGCCTGCGGTTCCGAGGACAACCAAATGATGGTAAGCCCGGCACGCGGCGCGCGACGTGCGGTCGCTAACATAGCGGCGATGCGAGCAGCAGGCAGGGATGCTAGACGGCGATACCGTACTTGCGCTGGGTGGCGGCGTATTGGCTGCGCAAGGAGGCGAGGGTGGGATGGGCCGGCTCGAGGCGGCCGATGGTTTGCATCTGATGGTGGGCCTGCTCGGCCAGCGCCACCTCCCAACCGAGCGCGTTTAGCTGCTGCAAAATCGCCTCGACCGAGGCAAACAGCACCGGCAGATTGCCGGGCGTGCGGCGCAGCGCCTTGGTCAGCACACTGACGGCGGCGCGGTGCTCGCCCTGGCTGGCCATGTCGGCCGCGTCGCTCATCAACTCTTGTACTTGCAACTTGATCTGGGCCCCCACGTCGCGCGCCAGATCGTGGCGGCCGGCTTTTTCAAACACATCAACGGCTTGCTCGATCGAGACGCCACTCTCGCCGTCGCTCATCATGTTAAGCATGACCTGGGAGGCGGCCTGGTCGAGTTTATTGCTAAGACAAGTTTGCACCAAACCGATCTTGAGTTGGGTCGACAAGCCCTTGCTCGCGCCCACCGCGTGCACGGCGGTGCTCAACTCATTGGCGGCGGCGGGCCCGTTGCCCGCCATTTCCAGCACCATGGCCGAGCCGATCGCGCGGCACGCCTCGGTGTTGGCGTTGCTGCGCAGGGAGCGCTCCAGATCGCGGATCACGCCGCTGGCCTGGTTGGCGTCGCCTTTTTTCACCAGAGCGCGCACCAGATTGAGATGATCTTCGGGATCGCGGAACTCGGAGTATTTGGCCTTGCTCACCACCTGTTTGAACGCGCGTTCGGCGGCGCCCAGATCGCCCGCCTCGAACGCCACCTCGCCCAGCTGACGCAAGCGGCGCACCATGTGCGGTGAGATGGCGACCGCGTCTTGCAGGATTTTTTTCGCTTGCGCCGCCTGGCCCAATGCCGCGTGGGCTTTGGCCAGCAGGTCGTAGGCCGCCATCAGGCGCGGGTTCTGCCCGATCAGCTCGACCAGCACTTCCTGCGCCTCGAGGTGGCGCTCCTGCGCGAACAGCGCGCGGGCCAGGCCCAACGCGGCCCACCCGGGGGCGCGCGTGTCGAACACGTTCTGATAGATTTCCTCGGCCTCGGCCAGTTCGTTCAATTGCAGGTGCAAGCCGGCGCGCAGCCGCAAAAACTCGGCGCTGTGGCGCGGGTGCTGTTCCTGGCCGGCGCGGCAAGCCTTGATGGCCTCGCGCGGGTTGCCCTGGTCGATCAGCTGATGCACCCCGATGAACACTGCGCGCCGTTCGATGGCGCGGCCGATGCGGCCACTGAGCACATCGACCGTGAACGGCTTGAGGATATAGTCGGTCGGCGTCAGTTCGGCCGCGCTAATGACCTTGCTGTACACGCCTTCGGAGGTCAGCATGATGAAAATCGTTTCCAGCCCGATGAGCCGATGATGGCGCAAGTCTTCGAGCAGCTGCTGGCCGTCCTGGCCGTCGTCGCTGCCGCCACCCAGATCGTATTCGCACAGCACGATGTCGAACGCTTTTTTGCCCAGCTGACGAATGGCGGTGCCGGCGCTGACGGCGTATTCGATCTTGGTGATGGAGGACTGATTGAGCATGTTATGCAAGCTGGCGCGCATGCCCGGGTTGGGATCGACGATCAAGACCGACAGGTTGCTGTATTCTTGCATGGTTGAGCTCTCGAATAGCCGCGCCGCCCGCCACCACCGCGCCGCGCGCAGCGCCAGACGTGGATTGAGCATACCCCAAGCCCGGCGAAAAATGCGAGAAAGCGCCGCTTCGATCGCGCGCGGCGACGTCTTTACGTCATTCCAAGCCAAAAATGTTGCTTTGTGCTCACTTTGGCAGTTGACCGGGGCCCGGTCGGACCGCCCTGGCGGGGCCGAACGGGTATAATTCGGGCAAAGTCAGCCAGCCCGACCCGCTTGTCACACCGGCTTGCACTACCGGCTTGCCACAGCGTGCCTCTGGCTCGTTCCGCTTATTGTTCTCGTCTATTGTTGTAGCCTATCCGTGTCGCCTACCATTAATCGCAGCCACGCTGCATCAACCCCCCATCCCACCATGTTGATACTGCCGGGTTCCAATGCCCTGTCCGCCTTTCGTAGCCACCGCCTGTTGAGCCAATTGCAAGCGGCGCTACCCGCCATCACGTTGGTGCGGGCGCAATTCGTCCACTTCATCGATGCCGCCGCTTCCCTGTCGGATGCGGAAACGGCGCGGCTGGGCGCTTTGCTCACCTACGGCGAGCCGGCCGGCGCCGACGACGCGAGCGGCGTATGCGAAGCGTTTTTCGTCATTCCGCGGCTGGGCACCATTTCGCCCTGGGCCTCGAAGGCCACCGACATCGCGCACAACTGCGGCATGGCGCACATCCGCCGGGTCGAGCGCGGCATCGCTTACCGGGTGTATTTGAAGGCGGGTCTGCTGGGCAGCAGCATCGGCGCGGCCAAGAAGCTGAGCGAGGCCGATATCGCCTTGGTGGCCGGCCTGCTGCACGACCGCATGACCGAGACGGTGCTGCGCGAGGCCGACCAGGCCGCCGGCCTGTTTCGCACCCTGGACGCGCGGCCGCTGGCATCGATCGATGTGCTGGGCGCGGGCAAGGGCGCGCTCGAGCAAGCCAACAGCGAGATGGGTCTGGCCATGTCGGACGACGAGATCGACTACCTGCTGGCCGCCTTCACCAAGGCTTGCCGCAATCCGACCGATGTGGAGCTGATGATGTTCGCCCAGGCCAACAGTGAGCATTGCCGGCACAAGATCTTCAACGCCGACTGGGTGATCGATGGCGTGGCGCAGGACAAATCGCTGTTTGCGATGATCAAAAACACCCATCTGTTGCAGCCCAAGGGCACGGTGGTGGCTTACAGTGACAACTCCTCCATCATGGAGGGCGCCACGGTGTCGCGCTTTTATCCGCGCGGCGAGGGTCACGGCCACGTATATGCCGCCTCGACCGAATTGACGCACACCTTGATGAAGGTCGAGACGCATAACCACCCGACCGCGATCTCGCCGTTTCCGGGCGCCTCCACCGGGGCCGGCGGCGAAATCCGCGACGAGGGCGCGACCGGGCGCGGCGCCAAGCCGAAGGCCGGGCTGACCGGTTTCACGGTGTCGAACCTGCTGCTGCCGGACGCCGTACGGGCGTGGGAAAACGCGGCCAGCGTGACGGCGCCGGCCGGCCAGCGCGGCGGCCAATTCGGTGGCCAATACGGCAAACCGGACCGGATCGCCTCGGCGCTGCACATCATGATCGACGGCCCGCTGGGCGGGGCCGCCTTCAGCAACGAATTCGGGCGCCCGGTCCTGGGCGGCTACTTCCGCAGCTACGAACAGAATGTCGGCCCGCTGGCCGATGGCGGCGCCGACACCGTGTACGGCTACCATAAGCCGATCATGATCGCCGGCGGCATCGGCAACATCTCGGCCGCGCATACCCATAAAAACGACATTCCGGTGGGTAGCTTGCTGATCCAGCTGGGCGGGCCCGGCATGCGCATCGGCATGGGCGGCAGCGCCGCCTCGTCGATGGCGACCGGCACCAACACGGCCGATCTGGACTTCGACTCGGTCCAGCGCGGCAATCCGGAGATGGAACGGCGCGCCCAGGAAGTGATCAACGCCTGCTGGCAAATGGGCGCGGACAATCCCATCATCTCGATCCATGACGTGGGCGCCGGCGGCTTGTCGAACGCTTTCCCTGAAATCACCAACGACGCCAAGCGCGGCGCCATTTTCGACCTGCGCAAAATCCCGCTCGAAGAGAGCGGCATGGCGCCCAAGGAAATCTGGAGCAACGAGTCGCAGGAGCGCTATGTGCTGGCCATCGCGCCGGCCGATCTGGCCCTGTTTCGCGCCATCTGCGAGCGCGAACGCTGCCTGTTCGCGGCCGTTGGCGTGGCCACCCTGGAACGCCAGCTGAAATTGATCGATCCACAGCTGGGTAACGAGCCGGTCGACATGCCGATGGATGTTTTGCTGGGCAAACCGCCCAAGATGCAGCGCGACGTGCGGCGCGCGGCGCAGCACTTTCCACCGGTCGACCTGACCGGCCTGGATCTGGCGCAGGTGGCTGAACAGGTGCTGCTGCTGCCGTCGGTGGCCGACAAATCGTTCCTGATCACGATTGGCGACCGCAGCGTGGGCGGCATGACGGTGCGCGACCAGATGGTCGGCCCGTGGCAAGTGCCGGTGGCCGATTGCGCCGTCACCGCCATGAGCTTTGAGGGCTGCCTGGGCGAGGCGATGGCGATGGGCGAACGCACCCCGCTGGCCGTGATCGACGCGCCGGCGTCCGGCCGCATGGCGATTGGCGAGGCGATCACCAATATCGCCGCCGCCGCCATTGGTGACATCACCGACATCAAACTGTCGGCCAACTGGATGGCCGCCTGCGGCCAGCCGGGCCAGGACGCGGCCTTGTACGACACGGTGCGCACGGTCGGCATGGAACTGTGCCCGGCGCTGGGCATCAGCATCCCGGTCGGCAAGGATTCGCTGTCGATGCGCACCACCTGGCGCGACGACGGCCACAGCAAGGCGGTGGTCTCGCCGGTGTCGCTGATCATTTCCGCTTTCGCGCCGGTGACCGACATCGGTCGCTCGCTCACGCCCCAGATCCGCACCGACGCGGGCGAGAGCGTCATCATCGTGATCGATCTCGGACGCGGCAAAAACCGGCTGGGCGGCTCGGCCTTGGCGCAAGTGACCGGGCAGCTGGGCAATGAAGTGCCGGACGTCGACAGCGCGGCCGATTTGCGCGGCTTGTTCGGCGCGATCCAGGCGTTGAACGGGGACGGCAAACTGCTGGCCTATCACGACCGCTCCGACGGCGGCTTGTTCGCCACGCTGGCGGAGATGGCGTTCGCCGGCCGCAGCGGCCTGTCGATCAATCTCGACATGCTGACCTTGGAAGGCGAACACGCCAGCGACTGGGGCGACGCCAAAAACTGGGCCGGCCAGGTGGCCGAGCGGCGCAACGAGCTGACCTTGCGCGCTCTGTTCAACGAAGAGCTGGGCGCCGTGATCCAGGTGCGCGCCGATGAAAAATCGGCCGTGATGGATGTGCTGCGCGGTGTCGGCCTGGGTGCGTGCAGCCATATCATCGGCAAACCGAACGGGCGCGACGTGATCGAATTCACGCGTGACGCCAAACTCATTTACAGCCAGTCGCGCGTGGCCTTACAGCGCTTGTGGAGCGAGACCAGCTGGCGCATCGCGCGCCTGCGCGACAATCCGGCCTGCGCCGACGCCGAATACGACCGGGTGCTGGACGCCGACGAGCCGGGCATGACGCCGGTACTCAGCTTCGATCCGTCCGAGAACGTGGCCGCGCCCTTCCTGCTCACCGGGGTGCGCCCACGCGTGGCGATCTTGCGCGAGCAGGGCGTCAATTCCCATATCGAGACCGCTTATGTGATGCATCAGGCGGGTTTTACCGCGGTTGACGTGCACATGAGCGATTTGATCGCCGGGCGCGCCCGTCTGGACGACTTCCAGGGTGTGATCGCGGTGGGTGGATTTTCGTACGGCGACGTGCTGGGCGCCGGCGAAGGCTGGGCCAAGACGATTCTGTTCCACGCCAGTTTGGCCGACCAGTTCGCGCGCTTTTTCGCGCGCCCCGACAGCTTCGGCCTGGGCATCTGCAACGGCTGCCAGATGATGAGCAATCTGAAGTCGATGATCCCGGGCGCGCAAGCGTGGCCCAAATTCACCACCAATAAATCGGAAAAATTCGAAGGCCGCTTCGCCATGGTGGAAGTGCTCGATTCGCCGTCGATCTTCTTCCAGGGGATGGCCGGCACCCAGAGCGGCATCGCGGTGGCCCACGGTGAAGGCTACGCCGATTTTTCGCAGACCGGCGACATCGACGCGGTGACGGCGGCGCTGCGTTTCGTCGACCATCGCGGTCAGGCCACGGAAGCCTATCCCTTCAATCCGAACGGCTCGCCGCGCGGCTTAACTTCGGTGACCACGGCCGACGGCCGCTTCACGGTGATGATGCCGCACGCCGAGCGGGTATTTCGCACGGTGCAGCAATCGTGGCATCCATCGTCGTGGGGCGAGGATTCGCCCTGGATGCGCATGTTCCGTAACGCGCGCAAGTGGGTTGGATAAGGCGCTCGCAGCAGCGTGACGACAAGCCGGGGTGACCCGGCTTTTTTTTTGATGCGAAATTTGCATCCGTTTGTCGCGTTTTGCCGTATCTTACCCAAGCCAGCCCCTTCCGGGCTGCATTTGATATGGCATGGCAACAGCGATGCCGGGAGCGTACATGCGTAAACAAACAAACCGAATCGCCGCCGCCATGGTTGTGGCCTGGGTGGCGCCGCATGCGAGCTGGGCCGACGAGATGCCGCCGGCGGTGCGCGTGGTGGGCCACTACGATAACGCGGTGGGCACCTCGGACGCGGCCAGCGAGGGCACCATTACCGCCGAACTGATCGCCAACCGGCCCGCCCTGCGCACTGGCGAACTGCTCGAGTTCGTGCCCGGCATGATCGTCACCCAACACAGCGGAGACGGCAAGGCCAACCAGTATTTCTTGCGTGGCTTTAATTTAGACCACGGCACCGATTTCGCCACCTTCGTGGACGGCATGCCGGTCAATATGCGGTCGCACGCGCATGGACAAGGTTACTCCGACCTCAATTTCCTGATTCCGGAACTGGTGCAGCGCATCGATTACAAGAAGGGGCCTTACTTTGCGTCGGAAGGCGACTTTGCCTCCGCCGGCGCGGCCCATATCCGCTTGGCCGACAGTCTGAGCCGGGGCATTGCCAGCGTATCGGTGGGCAACGATGGCTACCGGCGCACCGTGCTGGCCGATTCGTCGCCGGCCGCCGGCGGCAACTTGCTATATGGCCTGGAACTGAACCGCAACGACGGCCCGTGGGAGACACCGGAGCGGGTTCGCAAATACAGCGCCACGCTGCGCTACAGCCGGGGCACGGCGGACGACAATGCCAGCATCACGGGGATGGCGTATCGCAACAGCTGGAACGCCAGCGACCAGATTCCATCACGCGCGCTGGCCTCGGGCGCGATCGGCCGCTTCGGCAGCATCGATCCGAGCGACGGCGGCGACAGCGCGCGCTACAGCCTGTCGTATGCGATGCGCAAAAAAGCTGAGCACGCAGTGTTCGAGCTCGACGCTTATGTGCTGCGCTCGCGTCTGAACTTGTACAGCAACTTCACCTATCTGCTGGCCAGGCCTGAGCAGGGCGATCAATTCAAGCAGAGTGAACGGCGCGACATGGCTGGTATCAGCGCCAACCAAACTTGGCTGACCACACTGGCCGGCGTGGAGATGCGCAACAAGATCGGTCTGCAAACCCGTTTCGACAAGCTGGCGCCGGTGGCCCTGGACGAGACCGTGGCGCGGGTGCGCACCGGCACCATCCGCAGCGACCGGGTGCGCGAGCGCAGCGCCGGGCTGTACCTGGAGAACGTGACGCAGTGGCTGCCGGGCCTGCGCAGCATCGCCGGGCTGCGCCACGACGTCTACCGCTTCAATGTCGTCAGCAGCGTAGACGGCAATAGCGGCCAGGCAAGCGACAGTTTGCGCTCCCCGAAGCTGTCGCTCATTTTCGGGCCTTGGAGCAAAACCGAATACTTCGTCAATTACGGCAAGGGTTTTCACAGCAACGATGCGCGCGGCACCACCCAGACGCGCTTGTCCGATGGCAGCTCGTCCAGCCCGGTAACGCCGCTGGTGGCCACACGGGGCGGAGAGCTGGGCATGCGCACCGAATGGGTGCCGGGCTTGCAAAGCAGCGTGGCGCTGTGGCGGCTAGCGATCGGATCGGAATTGCTGTTCGTGGGCGACGCCGGCGAAACCGAACCCAGCCGGGCGAGCCGGCGCACCGGTATCGAGTGGAATAACCACTATATTGCCGCGCCCTGGCTGCTGTTCGATCTGGATCTGGCGGCCTCGCGGGCGCGCTATGCCCAGCACGACGCGGCCGGCGATTTCATTCCCGGCTCGCTCAACCGGGTGCTGTCGTTCGGCGCGACGGTCGATGACATCGGGCGCTGGTTCGGCGGTATCGACGTGCGCCACTTCGGCCCGCGCCCGCTGACCGAGGACAACAGCGTGCGCTCGGCCGCCACCACGCTCGCTTACGCGCGCGTCGGTTACAAGCTGGGCGCCCACACCAGGCTCACCGTCGATCTATTTAACCTGTTCGACCGGCGCGCCAGCGATATCGATTACTACTACGCGTCACGTTTGCCAGGCGAAGCCGAGCAGGGAGTGGAAGACCGGCATATTCACCCGGTCGAGCCGCGCGCGATGCGGGTGACGCTGGCGCACCGTTTTTAGTCTTGGAGGCGTTGCGGCAAAATGCTTGAATCCGATCGGGGTGACGCTGCGTATATCACTTAGTCATCTGACTTCACTCTGAAAAGGAAACATCATGCGTACATTGACATCATCCCTCTTATTTGCCGCTCTGGTTTGCGGCGCCAATATCGCATATGCCGACGTCATGGTCGGCGGCAAGAGCATGCTGCCGACCAAAGATATTGTCGACAACGCCGTCAATTCCGCCGATCACACCACGTTGGTGGCGGCGGTGAAAGCGGCCGGCCTGGTCGAGACATTAAAAGGGAAGGGACCATTTACGGTATTCGCGCCCACCAATGCCGCGTTCGGCAAGCTGCCGGCCGGCACCGTGGAAACACTGGTCAAGCCTGAAAACAAGGCCACCCTGACCAAAATCCTCACGTATCACGTGGTGTCGGGTAAATATGATTTTGCCGCGTTGAGCGCCGAAATCAAAAAGCAAAAAGGCAGCGCCGAATTGCCCACGGTTGCAGGCGGCAATTTGAATTTTGTCATGAACGGCATGCATAACATCACGGTGAGCGACGAGAAAGGCGAGAGCGCCAATATCAGCACCTATGACGTGTACCAGTCGAATGGGGTGATTCATGTGGTTGATGCGGTGTTGATGCCGAAATAACCAAGCGGCCGGCCGGTGCGGCGATAAAGCAGGCGAACAGGAAAGCGGGAAATGTTAATCTAATATTTTCGGCTCTTCCTGTGTTTGTAGCGACTCTAAAACATTTTGGCGCTCAAATCAATTTATTCAGTTTTTCCTTTGATCGCCGATTTTTAACATAATATCGATTCTATTTAATTCATTGTAATGTACTGGGTAGGCACTTTTTGTAAAAACGATTTTTGCATTATTAAGCATAACCTTTGCCTCGTTAGTATAAAATTTTTTTAATTCATACCTCTCCAATTGTATAAGAGTTACTGCTAAGTTCATGTTTGCAAAAGCCCAGAAATAGGCCGAAGATTGCATTGATAGCACTTCAAGGGCAAGCCGATATGCAACCTCTGCTTCACGCCATACGGATATATCCTTGTCAAATTCGGCAAGAAAAGACAACGCCCTACCTAATAAAAGTTGTGATCGCCCCCAGTCTAGTGGCGCACGATCTTTAGATAAAATTTCAAGAGCGGTACGATGCGCAATTATGCTTTCTTTGATATAATTTGATTGATTATGCCTTTGCCCCGCCTCAAATAATGCATCGCCGAGCTGATTTTGTGTTTGCGCAAAATAGAAGGGAGTTTTATCACGCGGCAACTTCAATATCGCCGCCTTATAATAATTGATTGCTTGCTCTAGGTGGATCACACCAATATTGCTAGGCCCATTTTCATATCGAGCAACCCTTACTAAAGCCGTAGCTAAATTACCCTGAGCATGCCCCCATGCAACAGGATTTTTTTCCACGTCAATTGTTTCTAGTACAGCTTGAAAAGAAAAAAGCGCGGCAAGCAATTTTTCGGGATCATTATCTCGTTCTCCTAGCATCGTTAATGCTTGACTTAGTGTTGAAAGAGCTGAGGAGCGTTCTATATAATCGTTATCGGAAGATAATTGCCCAAGCGCCTCTCTAGTTATGCTAACTACTTCTTCTAAACGTCCTAGTTTTCGCTGATTTTCTTCCAAAACTATATATAAAGATGCTTTCCGAACACTGATTATGGACCACTCATGAGGTTTTGCTTTGAACGTATATATCGTTAAGGCGTTCTCATAACAAGAAATAGCTTCTTCTAAATAAGCCCGATTTTTCTTAATTCCTCCTAATGCTCCTAATGCCCTACCTAACAAGTTCTGATTTTTTGCCCACTTTATCTTTTGGCCTTCTTTGCTATAGTAAACGTCGAGTTGACGATAGATAGAAATAGATTTTTTAAGTGATTCCGCGTCACCCCGCTCCGCGCCAATTTGGCGTAAGGCCAAAGCTAAACTTAATTGCAGCTGAATTTGTTGAATTCCTTGTATTTTTCCACTGCTTGCTAAACGTTCAACGCGCCTCGAAAATAATTCCATTTTTTCAGCAACATATCCACCATCTAAAAAGCGCAAACTTAATGATTGACTATAACTTAATAATCCTAACACATCTTTCAAATCACTCCAGAATAAAATTGGTAAGTCTAAATCTTTTTCATCAATAGAATATTTTTCGTTTGATTTTTTAAGTTTTACATCGTCATTAGTAGTCCAATGTACGCGGATTGGAGAATCGATTTTGTCATCGAAGGTTTCACCCCAAATTATTACATCTGCATTGATTTTTTTTAACAATTCACGGGCGCGTTCATGCCCACCTAAAATTGCTTGCTGCGGCTTATCAGAATCTCTAGTCTCTATAGTGCGATCAATAAGTAGAATTTCTATTTCGTCATTAAATTTTGACGCAAGTCCATCAAAGATTAATCTCCTGTGAGAACCGGTCTTATCATTATCAAGGCGTGCCAATACAATCGACATACGGTCGCCTTTTGCTTGAGGCAAGCTACCGCTCTCGTCGAGCTTTTCTGCAAGAAATTTGTATCCTGGGTAAGAAATGATGTATTGGTATAGAACTGGTGGCACAAATATTATTGCGGCAATTAAAAGCCCCCACCATTTTCTGCCAATAACCTTATTCCAAAGATGTCGAAGCTGACGTAGCCAATATTCTTGAGGAACCTCATCAACAGTGAAATCGTCGTTTTGTATCTTTTTCGTTTTAAATTGAAATTTAGGTTTTCTCCTAGAGTTAATCTCGCGCTCTCCCTTACTTCCCCTATCTCTGGCTTCGCCCATACAATACTAATTGCCTCTTAAAATAAAATTTCCGTTCAAAATTATTATATTTATTTATAATCAAAGTTAATTTTACTCTTCAATATATTGATGAGCGTATCCATGCCAGTATAGCTCGCACACTTGCCTAAGGAAAATTGTGGGGCGTCAGTGCATTGAAAACAGTGCAGCCAGTCGAAGTAATTGGTCGCCTCACGGCCAGGAAGCCGGCCGCCAGGTCGTGCCTGATTTTGCATGACGCGCTAGTACATTATAGTGCTTCGGGCCAGAAATATTCAAGTCGTGTTGCCGACTTCTGACATTCAAGCAGTTCCCTTCTGAAAACGAGAATAAATCTGCAATTAGTTGATTTTTTTGGTTAAAATGATAGCTCTAACCCAACTATCGCGACGAGGTTGCATCATGGCGGATTTCTACGACTACTTTAAGGAAAATATGGAGTCTCTTGGGCTTATTGCTCCCATCAGTCTTTTTGGAACCCAACAACTAGCTATAGGATCATTATCTACTATGCTTGCTTACATTGAAAAATACGGAACAAAAGTAACTGTAAGGGAAATGATAGGTGCCGGTACTAAGCTAGATCTACTGATAACGTTAGGCGCTATGGGAGCTTGCTACTATGCAGGGGGAGTAGTCGGTAGCCTAGCAGTTGCGGCAGGGCGTACTATGAGCGGTGGAACTTCGTTAGCCGATGTTCTTTCTGAAGTTTCTCAGCTACGATTCAATCAGCAGTGGCTTCCGATACTTATTCATCGAATGCCAGCTATCTATGATGCATCAGTACCGGATCGAAAATATTATAAGTACCATAGGTATATCTGATGAAAGACTCACTATTATTACTTGTGACCGCTGTTGTATGTTCAGGCCTTGCTTGGGCATTCTGGCATTATCTCGGAAATGATGCGATTTCTACGTTAGTTACTCTCTCTCTTATTGGCACAGTGGCAGATAACTTTCGTCTTCGCCGTCGCTTACGTGAGTTGACCAAAAACGAAAAAACACAGGATTCGGACAAGATAGAACGCTAAAGTTTGTCCCGGGGATAACCAAGCAGCTGTGACACGAAGGACGCTGAGCAACGTGCTGAACGGTTGCGTCAGGCTGGCCACGCGAAGCCCACCCGTGAGCATGGGGCACAAGGTCCATTCGAGCGTAAAACGAGGTTTTCCCGTTTCCGCCTGCTCTTCGCAAGCGTAAAAAAAGCGCTCACGAATGAGCGCTTTTTTTACGCATTGCAGATTACTGCACTTTGGACTTTTTCAGCAATTCTTCGCGAAAAGCAGCCAATTTCTTCTGTTGCAAACCTTCTGAAATCTGGCTCTTGACATCGTCCAGCGCCGGAATCTTGGCCGGACGGGTGTCTTCCAGCTTGATCACGTGGTAGCCGAATTGGCTCTTGACGGGGATTTCCGTGTACTGGCCTTTTTTCAGGGCGGTCATCGCGTCCGAGAATGGCTTGACGAAATTGGCCGGGTTGGCCCAATCGAGATCGCCGCCATTGGCCGCCGAGCTGTCTTTCGATACCTTGGCCAATTCCTCGAATTTGCCGCCCGCTTTGAGCTTGGTGATGATGTCCTTGGCTTCGGCCTCGGTCGCCACCAGGATATGGCGCGCATGGTATTCCTTGTCGCCCGTTTGCGCTTTATAACGGTCGTACTCGGCCTTGATGTCGGCGTCCTTGACCGGATTCTTTTTCAAGAAGTCGGCCAGCATGGCATTGATCAAAATGCTTTGACGGGCGTTTTCCAGTTGCGATTTGACTTCCGGACGGGTACCGAAACCTTGTTTGTCGGCTTCCTGGATCAGCACTTCGCGGCCGATCAAATCTTTCTTGATGGCTTCGCGCAGCTGAGGGCTATCTGGTTGTTTGCCTTGGGCCACAACTTGCTTGACCACTTCATCGACGCGCGAACCGGGAATGACTTTGCCGTTGACGGTGGCGACGTTTTGCGTGGTGGGCGCGGCGGCGCTTTTGGCCGCCGGCGCGCTAGCGGCAGGGGCGCTGGCGGCGGGAGCGGCGGTGGCACTGGCGGCGGCGCTGGCCGACGGCGCGTTTTGCGATACGGCGGGAATGGCGACGGCGGCCATCAGGCTTAACAACAGGTGAGCTGGTTTCAACATCATTTATCAAATCCTATAAAAATACGTGAGATTGGGCCACGAGACGGGCCGCAATAACAGACGCAACAAAAAACCGGCGCCACAAAGGCGCCGGTCAGCAGGAGAAAAGCTTACTGCACTTTCGCTTTTTTCACCATTTCTTCTTGGTAGGCCAACAATTTCTTTTGCTGCAAAGCTTCGGAGATCTGCGGCTTCACTTCGTCCAGTGTCGGCAGCTTGGCGGCGCGGGTGTCGTCCAGTTTGATGACATGGAAACCGTTCGGGGTTTGCACCGGGGTTTCCGTGTACTGGCCTTTTTGCAGCGCGACGAAGGCGTCCGAGAACGGTTTCGGGAAAGAGGCGGGCGCTGCCCAGTCCAGATCGCCGCCATTGCCGGCCGAACCGGTGTCTTTCGACGCCTTGGCCAGGTCCTCGAATTTGGCGCCGCCCTTGAGCTTGACGATCACTTCTTTCGCTTCCGCTTCGGTGCCAACCAGGATATGGCGCACATGGTATTCCTTGTCGCCGGTCTGGGCCACGAAACGGTCGTATTCGGCCTTGATGTCTTCATCCTTGACCGGATTTTTTTTCAGGTAATCGGCCACCAAGGCGTTGATGATGATGGCTTGACGGGCGTTGTCGATGGCTTGCTTGACCGCCCCATCCTTGCTGAAGCCTTGCTTTTCCGCTTCTTGCATCATGACTTCGCGACCGATCAAGTCTTTCTTGATCAATTCACGCAACTGCGGCGTATCCTGTTGCTGGCCTTGCGCCACCACTTGTTTGACGACAGCGTCGGCGCGGGCGGACGGAATAGGCTTGCCGTTAACCACAGCGATGTTTTGCGCCATGGCAGGCAAGGCGGCAACGGCAAGAAGTGCGATCAGCAAGCGGGCTGGCTTAAAAGTCATTATCAAATCCTGTTAGAGGAAAGTTCGTAAAATGTACGCTAAAAATGATAGATCGTAACCACGTCTTTTTGTTCAATTTTTTTACAGACGACCAATCTGATGCGCATCGAATCGCCTGCGCTTTACCCCAATTCAGACGGTGCCAATGCGACAATGGACAGCGCATGTATCTCGGTGTGCATCATATCTTGGACGGAATCATACACGAGTCGATGTCGCGTGACGAGTTTGAGCCCCTCGAATCGGCTCGATACGATGCGTAGCGCATAGTGGCCGCCGCCGCTGGCCGCGCCGGCATGACCGGCATGGGCGGCGGACTCGTCGGCCAGCTCGCACACCAAAGGCGCGAGCGCCGCTTCGAGGCGCTCGCGCAGACGCGCGATGCGGGCGTCGGAATTCATGCCTCCTCCTTGATATGTTTGGACAAAAACAAAGTCTGTAGCACGATAAAGACAAAGAAAATGGCGGTGGTGCCGAAGGCCTTGAAACTGACCCAGGCGCTGGTATCGCCTTTATATAAGACGAAGGCGACCAGCAGATTGATGCCGCCGATGGCGACAAAAAAGCCGATCCAGGAATACAGCAGTTTTTGCCAGACCTGATCGGGCAATTGGATTTGCTCTTCCATGGTCTTGCGCATCAGATTTTTGTTGAAAAAAAGCTGCGCGACCAGCATCCCGGCGGCCAATAACCAGTAGATGATGGTCGGCTTCCATTTGATGAAATTTTCATCGTGAAAGTAGATGCTGGCGCCGCCGAACACCACGAACACGCCCAGCGAGACCCAGGCCATGCCCGGCACGGTTTTGCCGCGCACCAGCAAATACCCCACTTGCAGCGCGGTCGCCAGGATACCGACCAGGGTCGCCACGATCAGCGGCGCCTGGCTCGGTTCGGACGCGCCGCCGGCGATAAAGCCCGACAGATACTGCTGCACCATGGCGTGAGCGGCGTCTTGATGCATGCCGCCCAGTTTATAGGCCGCGAAAAACAGCAGCAGGGGAAAGAAGTCGAACAAAAGTTTCATGGTGTGCCAGGTAAGCGTGAATCGGAGCGATGCGGTTCGAAATTATTGCGGGTCGAAGCGCAACGACGCCGAGTTGATGCAATAACGCAGCCCGGTGGGCGGTGGCCCGTCGGGAAACACGTGGCCCAGGTGCGCGTCGCACACGGCGCAGATAATTTCGGTGCGCAGCATACCATGGCTGCGGTCGACGATCTCGGTCACGTTGGCCGCATCGAGCGCCTTGAAATAGCTGGGCCAGCCGCAGCCGGAATCGAATTTGGCATCGGAGGCGAACAGCGGCGTGTTGCAGCAGACGCAAGTGTAAATGCCGTGCGCGTGGTGATCCCAATATTTGCCGGTGAAGGCGCGCTCGGTGGCCGCGTGGCGCGTCACATCGTATTGCATCGCGTCGAGCATGGCGCGCCATTCGGCGTCGGTTTTTTTTACTTTATCGGTCATAACTTACCTCAGGAAGAACAACTCACTTCGAGATCGCTGGCCCAGTCGGGCGGCAGCGCCGCATAGCTTTCATGCTCGGCTTGCTCGTCAAACGGACGCTCCAACACTTTCAGCAAACGCTGCACTTCACTGAAATCCTGGTTGACGGCCCGTTCGATTGCCACTTGCGCCAGATAATTGCGCAAGATGTATTTGGGGTTGACTTGATGCATCGCAAGTCGGCGCCGCGTATCTTGACTGCCTTCGGCGCGCAAACGGGTGCGGTAGTGCCCGGCCCAGGCGTCGAATCCGGCCCGGTCGAGGAACAGGTCGCGCAGCGGCGCGTCGGTGTCGGGCGCGTCCAGCCGCAAGTGGCCCAGGCGGCGAAAGAACAGGGTGAAATCGACCCCGTTCGCTTGCATCAACGCGAACATACTGTCGAACAGCGCGCCGTCGTCGGCCTGTTCGCTGGTCAAGCCGAGTTTGTCATGCAGCAGTTGCGCCCATTGCAAATCGAATTCGGGCTGATAGACGTCCAGCGCCGCTTGGGCGGCGGCCACGTCGCCGATCAGGGGCAGCAGCGCCTGGCCCAGCGCATAGCAATTCCAGTGCCCGATCTGCGGTTGCATCGCATACGAGTAGCGTCCCTGCTGATCGGTGTGGTTGCAGATGTGCTTGGGATTATAAGCTTCCATGAAGCCGAACGGCCCGTAGTCGAGGGTCAAGCCCAGGATCGACATATTGTCGGTATTCATCACCCCATGCATGAAACCGACCGCCTGCCAGTGCGCGATCATGTGCGCGGTGCGGCGCGCCACCTCGGCCAGCAAACCCTGGTAGGGATTGTCTTCCAGGCGCAGCGCGGGATAAAAACGGTCGATCACGTAGTCGGCCAACACCTTCAATTCGGTCTGTTTGTTGGCGTAATACCAGTGCTCAAAAGAACCGAAGCGCACGAAGCTGGGCGCCAGGCGCGTCACCACGGCGGCCGTTTCCAGCGATTCGCGCATCACGCCCTGGTCCGAGCCGATCACGCACAGCGCGCGCGAGCTGCGGATGCCGAGCGCGGTCATCGCTTCCGAGCATAGAAATTCGCGGATCGAGGAGCGCAGCACGGCGCGCCCGTCGCCCATGCGCGAGTACGGAGTGGGGCCGGCGCCCTTCAGTTGCAGTTCCATCGGACCGGCCGCGGTGGCCACGTCGCCCAGCAAGATGGCGCGGCCGTCGCCCAACTGGCCGGCCCAGACGCCGAACTGGTGCCCGGAATACACGGCCGCCAGGGGCAGGGCGCGCGCCGGCACCTGATTGCCAGCCAGCGCGGCGATCGAGTCGGGGTGCGCCAGCTCGGCCGGCGTCATGCCCAGCAGCGCCGCGGCCGGCTCGCTGAGCGCCACCAGATACGGGTCGCGCAGCGGGGTGGGCATGAGGCGCGTATAAAACGCCGGTGGCAATGTCGCGAACGAATTGTCGAAAGGGAGGTCGGTGGCAGTGATGGCAGATCCGTTCTATAAGTGTGTCGCCTTGGCGTGGTGCGCGGGCCGGTCAATTTTACCGCACCGGACGATTGTAGCGGCGTGCGCACCGCAGCGCGCCATGCTCTTACATTCGGTAACGGCGTGCGCGCCGCTGGTGCGCCGCAGCATCGAAATACATTGACTGGCCCGGCGGCACCGGACCAAACTCGTAATTTTTTGACAAAACTGCGGGAGTATCCATGTCCACTTTCCAAGCCAGTCCCGTCATGGGGCAGATGATGGATCAGCCCTTGCTGGTGTCGAGCATCATCGCTTTTGCTGGACGCCACTACGGCAGCAACGAAATCGTTTCGCGCCGGGTGGAGGGCGATCTGCACCGCTACACCTACCGCGATTGCCACCAGCGCAGCCGGCAACTGGCCCGGGCCCTGCACAACTTGGGCGTGCGCATGGGCGAGCGGGTGGCCACGCTGGCGTGGAACGGTTACCGCCATCTGGAAGCGTATTATGCCGTGTCCGGCTCGGGTGCCGTTTTGCACACCATCAATCCGCGCCTGTTTCCCGATCAAATCGCCTACATCACCAACCACGCCGAAGACCGCGTCTTGCTGTTCGACATGACGTTTTTGCCCCTGATAGCGGCCATCGCGGCCCAGTGCCATACGGTGCGCCAGTTCGTGCTGATGGCGGGGCGCGAGCACATGCCGGCCGCCGGCGCGATACCGAATTTGCTCTGCTATGAAGAGTTGATCGCCGCCACGCCGGACGACTACGTGTGGCCCGTGTTCGATGAAAACGCCGCTTGCACCCTGTGCTATACCTCTGGCACCACCGGCAACCCCAAGGGCGCCCTGTATTCTCACCGCTCGACCGTGCTGCACGCGTACGCCTCGGCCCTGCCGAACGTGCTGAACGTGTCGTCGGCCGACACCGTGCTCCCGGTGGTGCCCATGTTTCACGTGAACGCCTGGGGCTTGCCGTATTCGGTGCCCTTGTCGGGCGCGAAGATGGTGTTCCCCGGCGCCGCGCTGGACGGCAAGTCGCTATACGATTTGTTTGAAAGCGAAAAAGTGACGTTTTCGGCGGGCGTGCCCACCGTCTGGCTGGGATTGCTGAACCACGCCTTGCAAAACAAATTGCAGTTTTCCACCTTCCGCCGCACGGTGATCGGCGGCTCGGCCTGCCCGCCGGCGATGATGGACACCTTGATCGATCGATTCGGAGTCCAGGTCACTCACGGCTGGGGCATGACGGAAATGTCGCCGCTTGGCACCACCGGTGGCTTGCAAGCCAAACATCTGGATTTGCCCAAGGCCGATCAGCGCAAGATCTTGCACAAGCAGGGCCACGCGATTTACGGGGTCGACATGAAAATCGTCGATGACGAGGGCACAGAATTGCCCTGGGATGGCACGACTTTCGGCCATTTGCTGGTGAAGGGGCCATGGATCATCGCTTCCTATTTTAAGGAAGAGGGCGGCGATGTGTTGCAGGACGGCTGGTTTCCCACCGGTGACGTGGCCACCATCGACGCCGACGGTTACATGCAGATAACCGACCGCAGCAAGGATGTGATCAAGTCGGGCGGCGAATGGATCGGCACGATCGACCTGGAAAATCTGGCCATGGCCCATCCGGCCGTGCTCCAGGCCGCGTGCATCGGTGTGGCCCACCCGAAATGGGATGAGCGACCCTTGTTGCTGGTAGTTAAACGCCCGGATCAGGAGTTGGCTGCCTCCACCTTGTTGCAATTTTTCGAGGGCAAGATCGCCAAGTGGTGGATGCCCGATGACGTGGTGTTTCTGGACAGCCTGCCGACCGGCGCCACTGGCAAGATTCAAAAAAATAAGTTGCGCGAGCAATTCAAACAGCATCGCTTGCCCGGCGTTTGACGCCGCGGCCGGCCTCCGGGCCGCCAGTCCCCCACACGCCGATAAAAATGCGCGCCAAAAATAATACGACCGTTCTTTTATGCGGTATAGTGAGCTATTGCGTTTATTGAATGTTTGACGGAACGCGGAATCGCGCCGCGCGGCCCACGGCCGGGACACCAACTATAAAGGAAGAGACATGAGCGCCGAATATCAAGTCCATGGCAGCGTTGCCGTGATCACTCTGAACAATCCCCCGGTCAACGGTCTGGGCCTGGCCACGCGTAGCGCCGCCGTCGAGGGCATCCGCCGCGCGCTGGCCGATAACGCGGTCAAGGCGATGGTCATCACCGGCGCCGGCGGCGCGTTTTCGGGCGGCGCCGACATCAAAGAATTTAATTCGCCCAAGGCGCTCGCCGAGCCCAGCCTGCACACCCTGATCAGCGTGGCCGAAGGCGCCGGCAAGCCGGTGGTCGCGGCCATCCATGCGGTGTGCATGGGCGGCGGCCTGGAGTTGGCACTGGGCTGCCATTACCGCATCGCCGCGTCCGGCACCCAGGTCGCCTTGCCGGAAGTTAAACTTGGCCTATTGCCGGGCGCGGGCGGCACCCAGCGGCTACCGCGCGTGTTGGGCCTGGAGCGGGCGCTCAATATGATCGTGTCCGGCAATCCGCTAGCCGCCGAACAGCTGGCCGACAGCGCCTTGTTCGACCAGGTGCTGGAGCCTGGCACGGACCTGCTGGCGGCCGCCATCGCCCTGGCCGAACGGGTGGCCGATCTGCGCCCGCTGCCAAAAGTGCGCGAGCGGCAGGTCGATTACCCGAATCATGCAGCGTTTCTGCAATTTTCGCGCAATACCGTCAAGGCCATGGCCGGGCCTTTCCCGGCGCCGCTCCAGTGCGTGGAGACCGTGGCCGCCTCCGTCACCATGCGATTCGAGCAAGGTTTGACATTCGAGCGCGAGCGCTTCATGCAGCTGATCCATTCGACTGAATCGAAGGCGCTGCGGCATGCTTTCTTCGCCGAGCGGCTGGCCAGCAAAGTGCCGGACGTGCCGGCCGACACGCCGGTGCGCGCGATCGACCACGCCGCCGTGATCGGCGCCGGCACCATGGGCGGCGGTATTGCGATGAATTTCGCCAACGCCGGGGTGCCGGTGATGCTGCTGGAAACCAAGCAAGAAGCGCTCGACAAGGGCTTGGCCACCATCCGCAAAAATTATGAGAACACGGTGAAAAAGGGTAAGTTGACCCAGGACAAGTGCGATCAGCGCCTGGCCTTGATCAGCGGCACTTTGTCGTATGAGGACATCGCCCAGGCCGATATCGTGGTCGAGGCCGTGTTTGAAGAGATGGCCGTCAAAGAAGCCGTGTTCAAGCGACTGGACCAGGTCATGAAGCCGGGTGCGATCCTGGCCTCGAACACCTCGACCCTGGATCTGGACCGCATCGCCGGCTTCACTTCCCGGCCGCAAGATGTGGTGGGCACGCATTTCTTTAGCCCGGCCAATGTCATGAAGCTGCTTGAAATCGTGCGCGGTGCCAAGACCAGCAAGGAAGTGCTGGCCAGCACCTTGGCGCTGTCGAAAAAACTGAAAAAAACCGGGGTGGTGTCGGGCGTGTGCGACGGCTTCATCGGCAATCGCATGATCGAGCAATACAGCCGCCAGGCCGGTTTTTTGCTGGAAGAGGGGTGTCTGCCGCAGCAGGTGGACAAGGCAATGGAAACATTCGGTTTCGCCATGGGACCGTTTCGCATGGGTGACCTGGCCGGCAACGATATCGGCTGGTATATCCGCCAGCGCCGGTATCAAGAGTCGCCCGAGATCACGTATTCGAAAACCGCTGATTTGCTGTGCGAAATGGGCCGGTTCGGGCAAAAGGCAGGTGCCGGATGGTACGACTACAAGCCGGGCGAGCGCCAGGCGTATCCAGCCGAGGCGGTCAATACGATGATCGTCCAGCACGCGGCCGCGTTGGGGCTGAAGCGGCGCCAGATCAGCGACCAGGAAATTGTCGAGCGGCTGGTGTATGCGCTGGTGAATGAAGGGGCGCGGATACTGGAAGAGGGTATCGCCCTGCGCGCGTCCGACATCGACATGGTGTATCTGGCCGGCTACGGTTTCCCACTGCACCGGGGCGGGCCGATGTTTTACGCCGATACGGTGGGTTTGCCGAACGTGTTGGTGGCCATGGATGGGTACGCCAGAGGCCGCCACGGCGACGCCTGGCAACCGGCCCCGCTGCTGCGCACATTGGCGGCGCAGGGCAAGACTTTCAACGGTTGAGGTGTAGCTGTTGTATTTTGGTCTGTGACGATACGGCCTGGCTTGCTTGGCCGTATTTGTTTTCAACATTGCTGCGCCTCATTATATAATTCCTAACGCAAATTCCGACGAAAGCGTTGTTTTTCGCAGTCCCAAAAAATCGGATCAGAGCGAGTCGAATTTGCTGCGCTGGCATCCAAAAGTTGTGCCGGAATGAAGACTTCTGACATCAACTTACATCTGGGAAATCCATGAAACAAATCACTTTGGCCATTGCATTGGCCCTGGGCGCGGCTGGCGCCGCGCAGGCGGCATCGATTAACGGTTTGGTCAACACCGGCGTAGGCACATCGGGCAGCGAGGATAGCCATTACGCTCTGAGCGTAGTGCAAGGCGCGACGGTGCTGTCGAGCGAACACGGTTTTATTACGCAAGACAATAGCTGGCCCATCAATCCTTGGCTGGCCAACTCCGCCACCTCCAGATGGATCACGCCGACCGCCAATCAAGGTGAATCATTCGATGCCGGGTCGGCCGGCGTCTACCGTTTTCAACTCCAATTTGACCTGACCGGCTACAACGCGGCCAGCGCCAACTTCATGGGCCGGTTCGCGGCCGACAATGAAGCGACCGTGGTGTTCAACGGCACCCAGATCGCCGTCGGCTCCAGTTTTTCCGCCTGGAGCGGTTTTGGCGCCGGCACCGGTTTCAATCAAGGCATCAATGTGCTCGACTTCTACGTGACGAACTGGCAGCAAAACGGCGGCAATCCGCTCGGTTTGCGGGTCGAATTTAGCGACGCCACGGTGGCGGCCGTGCCGGAACCGTCGAGCTACGCGATGTTGCTGGCCGGGCTGGGCATGGTCGGCTGGATGGCGCGCCGCCGCCGCGTCGGTTAAGCCGCGTCGGCTCAGCCGCGTCGGCTCAGCCGCGCCGGCTCAGCCGCGTCGGCTAAGCCGCTCGCGTACGAGCAAAAAAACCGCTAGCGATAGCGGTTTTTTTTGCGCTGCCACAGCCTGCGACACAAAAAAATCGCATGCTTGGCAACCCCGGTTAAACAAAAGCCCGCGTCGGCGATGCGGGCTTTTGTCTTTCGGTCGGCCATTGCGCCGACCTAACGCCAATCAATCGTCGGCGTAAATGTCGCGGTCCTTGGTTTCGGCCACGAACAGGGTGCCGATCACCACCGTTGTGAGCGCCACCACGATCGGATACCACAAGCCGTAGTAAATGTCGCCCTTGAACGCGACCAGCGCGAACGCGGTGGTCGGCAGCAAGCCGCCAAACCAGCCGTTACCGATATGGTAAGGCAGCGACATTGAGGTATAGCGTATCCGGGTCGGGAACATTTCCACCAGCATGGCGGCGATGGGACCGTACACCATGGTCACGTACAGCACCAGGATAAACAGCAGCAGCACTACCATCGGCTTGTTGATTTGGTCCGGATCGGCCTTGGCAGGGTAGCCGGCGGCCTTGATGGCGGCGCTGGTTTCTTTCTTGAACGCGGCTTCCTGCTTTTTGCTGTCGTCATCGAAATTCAAGCCATCGGGTGTCATGACGGCGTTAAAGGAAGTAATTTCCTTTTCACCAATCATAATTTTGGCCACGCTGCCCGGGGACGCGTCATCCTTGGTGTAGTTGACCGAGTTTGCCGCCAGCACTTGGGTGGCGATGTCGCAAGAAGACGGAAACTTCTTGGTGCCGGTCAAGTTGAACTGGAAATTGCACGATGCGGGATCGGCCACCACCACCACCGGCGCGTTTTTCAACGCCGCTTCCAAGGCCGGATTGGCATAATGAGTCAGGCCGGCGAACAGGGGGAAGTAGGTCAGGGCCGCGATCAGGCAGCCGCCCAGGATGATGTATTTGCGGCCGATGCGGTCCGACAGGGTGCCGAACACAATGAAAAACGGCGTGGCCAGCAAGAGCGCGATGGCGATCATGATATTGGCGGTGGCCAAATCGACTTTCAATGTCTGGGTCATGAAGAACAGGGCGTAGAACTGACCCGTGTACCAGACCACGGCTTGGCCGGCGGTCAAGCCGATCAGCGCCAGAATCACGATCTTGAGGTTTTTCCATTGTCCAAACGCTTCGCTCAGCGGCGCTTTCGAGGTGCGCCCTTCCGCTTTCATTTTGGCGAAAGCGGGCGACTCGTTCATCGCCAGGCGGATCCAGACCGAAATCGCCAGCAGCAGCACCGACACCAGGAACGGCACGCGCCAGCCCCAAGCCGCGAAATCTTCTTCGCCCATGGCCAGGCGGGTGCCCAAAATCACCATCAGCGACAAGAAAAATCCGAGCGTGGCGGTGGTCTGGATCCAGGCCGTGAAGGCGCCGCGCTTGCCGTTTGGCGCATGTTCGGCCACGTAGGTGGCCGCGCCGCCGTATTCGCCGCCCAGCGCCAAGCCTTGCAAAATACGCAGGGTGACCAAAATGATGGGCGCGGCGATGCCGATCGCCGCGTAACCGGGCAGCAAACCGACGATGAAGGTCGAGGCGCCCATGATCAAGATGGTGATCAGGAAGGTGTATTTACGGCCGATCATGTCGCCCAGGCGGCCGAACACCAGCGCGCCGAACGGACGCACAATGAAGCCGGCGGCAAACGCCAGCAGCGCGAAGATGAAGGTGGTGGTCGGGTCGCCCACGAAAAACTGCTTGGCGATGATGGGCGCGAGCGAACCGTACAGATAAAAGTCGTACCATTCGAACACGGTCCCCAGTGAGGAAGCGAAGATGACCTTGCGTTCCTCCTGCGTAATCGCCGGTCCCCTGTCGCCGGGTTTACGCACCTCAGCGGTATTGCCGGATGTTAGTGCCATGTTGTGTCTCCATGTTGTCGTGTTAACTAACCGTCGGTGCATGATGATCACATCATGTGCCTGAGCCCAGTGTGGGTGCTGAACCTTACGTCATGCTTGCTTCAAACTTACACGAACCTTACGCAATATCAAGGTCGGCTCGTGGGAAACACGTATCCGGGGATGAAAACATGAATAAAAAAACACTAACCGGTTTACGAACGACCGTACTTATATGTGCTATTCTGGTTTGCACATGCGGCGCTGGACCCCACTTGGTCACGCCCCTTGCGACAGATAAAAACTTCCATCCATCCGGAGACACAACATGATCGACGCCGTCATTGTATCGACCGCCCGTACCGCCCTGGCCAAATCCTGGAAGGGCGCCTTCAATATGACGCACGGCGCCACCCTGGGCGGCCATGCGCTGCGGGCCGCCATCGAGCGGGCCCACCTCGAGGCGGGCGAGGTGGAAGACGTGCTGATCGGCTGCGCCAACCCGGAAGGTGCCACGGGCGGCAATATCGCGCGCCAGATCGCCCTGCGCGGCGGCTGCCCGGTGAGCACGGCCGGCATGACGATCAACCGGTTTTGCTCGTCCGGCTTGCAAACCATCGCCACCGCGGCCCAGCGCATCGTGGCCGGCGAAGGCGACATTTACGCGGCCGGCGGCGTCGAGTCGATTTCTTGCGTGCAGCAGGAAATGAATCTGCATATGTATAAGGAAGTGTGGCTCGAACAACACAAGCCGGAACTGTACTGGCCCATGCTGCAAACGGCCGAGACGGTGGCCAAGCGCTACCACATTTCGCGCGAACGCCAAGACGCTTATGGCGCGCAGAGCCAGCAACGCGCCGCCGCGGCCCGCGCGGCCGGCAAGTTCGATCAGGAAATCGCGCCGATGACCACCGTCATGGGCGTGGCCGACAAGGAAAGCGGCATGTTGCTCACGCGCGAGGTGACCATCGCGGCCGATGAAGGTATCCGCGCCGACACCACCGTTGAAGGCGTGGCCCGTATCCGGCCGGCCGTGCCGGGCGGGGTGATCAGCGCCGGCAACGCCAGCCAATTTTCCGACGGCGCTTCGGTCGCCATCGTGATGAGCGGCAAGCTGGCGCAAGCGCGCGGCTTGCCGGTGCTGGGCGTGTTCCGCGGTTTCGCGGTGGCCGGCTGCGAGCCCGATGAAATGGGCATCGGCCCGGTGCATGCGATTCCCAAGCTGCTCAAGCGGGCCGGGCTGACGGTGGCCGACATCGGCTTGTGGGAATTGAACGAGGCGTTCGCGGTGCAAGTGCTGTACTGCGCCGACACGCTGGGCATTCCCATGGAACGCTTGAATGTGAACGGCGGCGCCATCGCGGTCGGCCACCCTTACGGCGTGTCGGGCGCGCGCCTGACGGGCCATGCCTTGATCGAAGGCAAGCGGCGTGGCGTGAAATATGTGGTGGTCACCATGTGCATCGGCGGCGGCCAGGGCGCGGCCGGTTTGTTCGAGGTCGCTTGAGGGTGGCCTGATGTGCGGGCGGCCGCCATGAACCGATGGGAGAACAGCATGCAATCAACAATTTTGTCGCGCCGCGATATCGACTTCATGTTGTATCGCTGGCTGGATGTGGCGCGTTTGACGGCGCGGCCCCGATTCGCCGAGCACAGCCGCGAAACCTTCGACGCGGCCATCGATACGGCCGAGCAGATCGCCACCGAGCTGTTCGCCCCGCACAATAAAAAGAACGACCAGCAGGAACCGCACGCGCAGCAGGGCGAGCGGGCGCTGGAGGTGCATCTGATGCCCGAGGTGAAGGCGGCGCTGGGCGCGGTGGCCGCGGCCGGCTTGATGGCGGCCGGCCAGGACGAGGCTTTGGGCGGCATGCAGCTGCCGTGCGTGGTGGAAAAAGTGCTGTCGGCCTATTTCAGCGGCGCCAATATCGGCACCGCGTCGTATCTGTTTCTCACGGTGGGTAATGCCAACACAATACTTAAATACGGCACCGCGCGTCAAATCGAGCGCTTCGTGCGGCCCATGTTGGAGGGGAAGTTCTTCGGCACCATGTGCCTGTCCGAACCCCAGGCCGGCTCCAGCCTGTCCGACATCCGCACCCGCGCCGTGCCGGACCCGGTGCCCGGCCCGGATGGCGAGCGGCAGTATCGGCTCAGCGGCAACAAGATGTGGATCTCGGGCGGCGAACACGACGCGGGCGGCAACATCGTCCATCTGGTGCTGGCCAAGATCGCCGCGCCGGACGGCGCCACCATCGCCGGGGTGAAGGGCATTTCCCTGTTCATCGTGCCCAAATACGTGTTGGACGGGAACGGCGCGCCGGGCCAGCGCAACGACGTGGTGCTGGCCGGCTTGAACCACAAGATGGGGCAGCGCGGCACCACCAATTGCCTGCTCAACTTTGGCGAAGGCCGCTTTGAGCCGGACGGCAAGCCCGGCGCGATCGGCTATCTGGTCGGTCAGCCACACCAGGGGCTGGCCAATATGTTTCACATGATGAACGAGGCGCGCATCGCGGTCGGCCTCGGCGCCGCCGTGCTCGGTTACACCGCGTATTTGCACGCGCTCGACTACGCGCGCCACCGGCCGCAGGGACGCGACCCGGCCGCCAAAGACCCGGCCACGCCGCAAATCGCCATTATTTGCCATACCGATGTGCGGCGTATGTTGTTGGCGCAAAAAGCCTATGTCGAAGGTGGCCTGGCCCTGGCATTGTACAGCGCGCGTCTGGTGGACGAGGCGGCCACCGCGCCCGACCCGGCCGCGCGCGCGCAAGCGCTGCGCCTGCTCGACTTTTTAACGCCGATTACCAAATCCTGGCCGTCCCAGTGGTGCCTGGAAGCGAACAACCTGGCGATCCAGGTGCACGGCGGCTACGGCTACACGCGCGACTATAACGTCGAGCAGTTTTATCGCGATAACCGCCTGAACGCAATCCATGAAGGCACGCACGGCATTCATGGCTTGGACTTGTTGGGCCGCAAGGCCAGCTTGCAAGACGGGGCGCTGCTGCGCGCGTTCGGGCAAGCGCTAGGCCAGACCGTGGCCGAGGTGCTGGCCGCGAACGCGATCGACCCGCGCCTGGTACGGTATGCCGGCCAGCTGGCGGCGCTATGGGAGCGCATCGAACTGGTCACGGCCAGCTTGCATGCTAGTGGCGACCTGAACCTCACATTGGCCAACGCCACCGTATATCTGGAGGCGCTCGGTCACACGGCGGTGGCCTGGTTGTGGTTGCAACAGGGCTTGGCCGCCGGGCAAGCGCTGGCGGGTGCGCCCGAGCAAGGCGACGACGCCGATTTTTACCGTGGCAAACTGCAAGCCTGCCAGTATTTCTTCCAATGGGAATTACCCAAGGTAGGGCGGCAACTCGATTTGCTGCACAGCCTGGACAGCACCGCGCTGGCCATGCAAGATGCGTGGTTTTAACCATTTCGCTAGCCTGTCATGATCAAACACATCGTTTTCTGGAAGTTGAAAGAGCGGGCCGAAGGGGCCGACCGCGCCGCCAATGGCGTCAAGATGAAAGCTTTGCTCGATTCCTGCGCCGATCTGGTGCCGGGCATGTTGCGTTTTGAAGCGGTGCTGGCCCAGCCGGGGCTGGAGGCCACTTACGACGTGGTGCTGTACGCGGAGTTCGCCGACAAGGCGGCGCTCGACGCTTATCAAGCGCATCCCACGCACCTGGCCATCAAGCCTTTTATCGGCGCCGTGCGCGAGGCGCGCCAATGCATGGATTACGCGATCTAGGACGTCGGCCCGCACCACGCGTATCCATTACGCAGCATAGAACACCACAATAAGGACGGCGATGCGCACCACCCAGCAATTATTCGATTTGACCGGCAAGACGGCCCTGGTGACGGGCGGCTCGCGCGGACTCGGTTTGCAAATGGCCCTGGCGCTGGGCGAACAGGGCGCGGCGGTGGTGCTGTCGGCCCGCAAGCAGGCCGGGCTGGACCAGGCGGTGGCCTTGTTGACCGCGCGCGGCATCCGCGCCACTGCGGTGACGGCCGATCTGGCGCGCCAGGACGCGGTGGAGCCGCTGGTGGACGCCGCGCTTGCCGAACTGGGCCACATCGATATCTTGATCAATAACGCCGGCGCCACCTGGGGCGCGCCGGCCGAAGACTATCCGGTCGAGGCCTGGGACAAGGTGATGAACTTGAACGTGCGCGCCATTTTCCTGCTCACGCAAGCGGTCGGCAAACGTTCCATGATCGCGCGCCGCTATGGCCGCATCATCAATATCGCGTCCATCGCCGGCCTGGCCGGCAATCCGCCCGGCACCATGCAAACCATTGCCTACAACAGTTCCAAGGCGGCCGTGATCAACTTTACCCGCGCTCTGGCCGGCGAGTGGGGCCGCCATGGCATCACCGTCAACGCGCTGGCGCCCGGCTTTTTCCCCTCGCGCATGACGCAAGGCGTGCTCGAGCAACTGGGCGCCGAGCAGCTGGCGCGCCAAGCGCCCCTGCAACGGATTGGCGACGACGAGGATCTAAAGGGGGCGACGCTGCTGTTTGCCTCGGATGCGGGCAAACATATCACGGGACAAACCCTCGCTGTCGACGGCGGCGTCTCGGCAGTGTGAAAGGAAGCAAATGAGCTCATTTCAGCGTGTAGTGCTGGCCGCGCGCCCCCGCGGCCCGGTCAAGCCGGACGACTTCCGGCTCGAAACGGCGGAATTACCGCCCATCGGCGACGGTCAGCTGGTGGTGCGCAACCATTATTTGTCGCTCGACCCGTATATGCGCGGCCGCATGAGCGCGGCGAAAAGCTATGCCGCCTCCCAGCCGCTCGACGAAACCATGATCGGCGCCACGGTAGGGCAGGTGATCGCATCGCGCCACCCCAAGTTTAGCGTTGGCGACTTCGTGACGGGCACCCTGGGCTGGACCGAGCTGGCCCTGTCCGACGGCAGTTCCTTGCGCAAAGTCGATACCAGCCACGTGCCCCTGTCGGCATATCTGGGGGTGGCCGGCATGCCCGGCATGGCGGCCTGGTATGGCTTGAACCAGATCATGCAGCCCAAGGCGGGCGAGACGGTGGTGGTGACGGCCGCCAGCGGCGCGGTGGGCAGTGTGGTGGGCCAGCTGGCCAAGCTGCGCGGCTGCCGCGCGGTCGGTATCGCCGGCGGCCCCGACAAGTGCGCGCACGTGGTCAAGCAACTCGGTTTCGACGCTTGCGTCGACTATAAGGCCGGCCGTTTGAAGGACGATCTGGCGGCCGCCACCCCGAACGGGATCGACGCCATTTTCGAGAACGTGGGCGGGGCCGTGTTCGACGCGGCGCTGGCGCGCAGCAACGCCTTCGGCCGGGTCGCCCTGTGCGGCTGGATCGCCGGCTATAACGGCGAGGAAACGCCGCTCAACAATGTGCGCCTGTGTCTGACCAACCGGCTCAGCCTGCGCGGTTTCATTATCACCGAGCACATGGAATTGTGGCCGCAAGGCTTGTCCGAGCTGGCCTTGCTGGTGGCCGGGGGCAAGCTGGCTTACCACGAAACAGTGGCGCAGGGATTGGCGTCGGCGCCCGAGGCCTTTATCGGTCTGCTGGCGGGCAAAAACCTGGGAAAACAATTGGTAAAACTCATCTGATGAAGGTGGTTCAAGACAAAGTCGCCGTCATCACGGGCGCGGCCAGTGGATGGGGTCGCGAATGCGCACCGCAACCGGCCCGGCGACATGCCCATGGGACGCGCCACCGCCAGCCAGATCGCGGCCCAGACCGTGACCGACAAGGCGGTCCGCGCGGGCAGGGTGTCGGCCGCGCAAGTGGCCGCGCTCACCTTCGAGGCCATTCGCGACGGCCAGTTTTGTATCGATTCGCACCCGGGCGCGCTGGACAATGTGCGGGGGCGGATGGAAGAGATCGTGCAACAGCACAATCCGGGCCACCCTGATCTCAGCACGCCTCGGGCGGGCCAATTGCTACGCGCCGGCATGAAGGCGGCCACCCGCTGAGCCGGGCGGGCGGCGACGGTGGCACGATTGCCGCGCGCGCGCTTGCGTGCCACAATCGCGCCACCGTTGGCGCTGCCGACATTTTTCACTGACACCATGACCATACCGCATGAGATCCGCCTGGGCGATTGGGCGCTGCTGCACGCCGACGCCACCGCCATCCGCTTTGAGGTCTTTGTCGACGAGCAAAAGGTGCCCGCCGAGATAGAGCTCGACCAGATGGACGCGCAATGCCTGCACGCGGTCGCCTATGACGGCGCCGGCACCCCGGTCGGCACCGGGCGCCTGCTGCCCGATGGCCACATCGGCCGCATGGCGGTGCGCAAAGCGGCGCGCGGCGGCGGTGTCGGCGCTGTCTTGTTGCGCACGCTAATCGAGGTGGCGCGCCAGCGCGGCGAGCGCGCGGTGGTGCTCAGCGCCCAACTCCAGGCCGCGCCGTTTTACGCGCGGCACGGGTTTGTGATCGAAGGCGGCCAGTTCATGGAAGCGGGCATCGCCCACGTGCAGATGCGCTGTCTGTTGACTTGACCGTCCAGTAGCGACGGCCGTGGCACTTGAGAAGCACTGATTTATTCTGGTGGATGGAAATGGCAGTTGAAAAAGCCAGCGGGCAAGGCCAAATCGCAGCAATAGCGCGCTATTGCGAGAATGTGCAACGCCGCAGGATGGCGCTTTTCAACGCCAACTGCGCCGCCATGAATTAATCGGTGCTTCCTTAGCGCAGCAGCACCTCGTGCAGTTCGCCCGGCGCGTTGGCGTACAGCTTGACCACGGTGGAGGTGCGGGTGCCGTATTCGGGCGACTCGATGCATACCGCCGACAGCACCCGTTCCAGGTCGAGCGGGACTCCGGTTTCCGGCAAGCGTGAATCGGGGGCCCGGGTGGTGTCGGCCAGCATGTCGAAATAGGCGGCGTCGGGCGCGCTCTGGCACAGCAAGCTGGCAAATTGCGCTTTGGTACGTATCACTTTCGGCCACGGCGCGTCGAGCAAGGCGTTCGAGATGCCATAGATGCCTGGCGGCAGCGGCTGGCCATTGCGCACGTCGTCCTGGCCCCGGTTGGAATACCAGATCAGCGTGTCGCGGTCGCCCAGCACCAGATTGTAGCCATTGTAGGGCGCGTTGTCAGCGATCAGCGCGGCCACATAATCGCGCGGCGACAGGGAGCCGGCCAGGTAATTGGCCACCAGCGCGCCGCGCGAAGGCGCCTCGGCCCGCCTTTCGCCGGGGGCGCGGATATTGGTGATGGCGGCGAAACGGCCGCGTGGCCCGCTGTCGGTGCGGATGCCCATCCAGCTGCCGCCGGCCTTCAAATCGCGCCCGGCGAATATGTGGGGATGTTCGGGCCAGGGTGCGGCCGGCGCCGCCGCGCGGGCATAGAATTCGTCGCGGTTGGCGGCCGCCACCAGATGCACACCGGGAATCACTTTCCAAGCGAATACGATCAGGCACATGGCGTCATGTCCACAAAGGCTTCGCTGTGGCGCGCGCCGCTGATCCAGCGCGCCAGGTCCGCTTGCGCCAGCGCCTGCGCCAGGGCCGCCTCGAAGCCGGGGCCGGTGCCCGGATACACTTCCATCCAGGTCGCTACGCCGTCGGGCGCGTGCGGGCGCCGTTTGAGTTGGGGCGCGGCCGCGCACAAGGGGGCCAGTCGGGTTTGCATGGCGGCTAGCGCGGCCAGCAAGCGGGCGCCGTGCTCGACCGGCGCGCTGTAGTAAATATAGAGGTCGATCATGGCGCTAGAGGTCGAGCGCGTCCAGCGCGTAAGGCATGGCGAGAAACTGCAAGGGCGCGCCTTCGGTCGAGCCCAGCCGGACCGAGCCGGCCAATGCGGCGCCGTCGCCAATGGCCGCCAGTTTCATTTCAACCAGGGCATCGACCCCGCCCAGGCCGTTGGGCGCCACATTGACCACCATGCCGCACGGCTGGGCCGGGTCGGCCAGGGCGAAGACCTCGTCGCCCGGCTTGGCCGCCGGATCGGCGATGGCCACCAGCGTGGTCCGACGCTTGAGCTTGCCCAGATATTGGCTGCGCGCCACGATCTCCTGGCCCGGATAGCAGCCTTTCTTGAAGTTGACGGCGCCCAGCAGTTCGAAATTGATCATTTGCGGCACAAACTGGTCCTGGGTGGCCGCCGTGATCTGGGGCACGCCGGCATGCACCGCGGCCAGGCGCCAGGCGTCGTCGCCCGCCGCGCATAGACCGGCGCGCAGTTGCGGCCAGGCGGACTGGGCAGTATCCTGCGAGGTCAACCATTGATAGCGGGGCGCGCCAAAAGCGTCGGCCAGCCGTATCAAGGTGCCCAGCGCATGGTCGAGTTTGCCGTACGGGGCGGCCGGCACGGCGCCGAAGCGGGCCGCCAGAATCGCCTCGGCCTTGGCGCCGCCCAAGCCCAACACCACTTCGCTGTCCGGCGCGGCGCTCACATCGGCCAACTTGGCCTTGGCGCGCAGCACGAACATCTGCAAACGCTTTTGCAGCGGCGCTTGTAACTCGGCCGGCAACTGAAGGAAAATCATCGATTCATTGCGCCACATCAAAAAACTGGCCATCACCCGGCCCTTGGGTGTGCAATACGCCGCCAATCTGGCCTCGGCGACGGTCAAATGTTCGACATCGTTGGTCAATTGGCCGTGCAGGAAGGTGGCCGCGTCGTCGCCGCCGACCCCGATCAAGCCCAAGCCGCCTATCGGGGCCACGAAACCGTCCGCCAATTGCCGCGCCGTCAGCGTCTGACCGAAGTCGACCAGGCGTTCGGCATGCGGGCGGGCGCCCTCCGAGAGCAAAAAATGATTCCAATTGTTCATAAATTCCAATAGGTAGACGATTAAAGCATTATCATTACGGGCTCATTATAGTGATGTCGCGAACATTGCGCCGGGCGCCGGTTCCGGCAGCCCGGCGCACGGGGCTTGACAGCAGTGTGTTTCCACCTATGGCTAGTGACCGATGGCTTTTCTAAAAACAGTGTTTGTCAGCGCGATCCTGGCGGCGGCCGCCGCCGGCGCCGGTTTCGCCTATTGGGCGCGGCAGCCGATCACGGGCGCCGAGCCGGCGATCGCGTTTTCCATCGAGCGCGGCAGCGGCGCCCACGCGGCCGGCCAGCAAATCGCCGACGCCGGGGTGCCGATCCAGCCCTTGCTGTTTAATCTACTGGCCCGGGCCAGCGGCAAAAGCGCCAAGCTCAAAGCCGGTTCTTACGAGCTCAAGCCGGGGACCACGCCGCTCGGCCTGATCGACCAGCTGGCCCGCGGCGAGTTCGCCCAGGAATCCTTAACCATCATCGAAGGCTGGACCTTCCGCCAGATGCGCGAGGCGATGGCGGCCCACAAGGGCCTGAAACACGACACCGGCGCTTTGAGCGACGAAGCGTTGATGGCCAAGATTTCTCCCGACTATAAGCTGCCGGAAGGCTTGTTTTTCCCCGACACCTACCTGTTCGCCAAGGGCGCCAGCGATCTGCAAGTATACAAACAGTCGCACGCGATGCTGATCGCCCATTTGGCCGAGGCATGGTCCAAGCGCGACCCCACGCTGCCCTACAAGACGCCGTACCAAGCCTTGACCATGGCTTCCATTGTCGAAAAAGAAACCGGCAAAAAATCCGAGCGCGGCATGATCGCCGGGGTGTTCATCAACCGGTTGAAGCTGGGCATGCTGCTGCAAACCGATCCCACCGTCATTTATGGCATGGGCGGCAAGTACGAGGGCCGCATCCGCAAGCGCGATCTGGAAACCGATACCCCCTACAATACCTACACCCGGCCGGGCCTGCCGCCCACCCCGATCGCCTTGCCCGGCGTGCAATCGTTGACGGCCGCGCTGGCCCCGGTGAGGACGCCGGCCTTGTATTTTGTTTCGCGCGGCGACGGCACCAGTCAATTTTCGGACAACCTGAATGACCATAATCGGGCGGTCAATCAATATCAACGATAGGTTTTCATGATCGAACACAGTCACACCCAGCGGCCACATGGCGCGCGCTTCATCACGTTCGAGGGTATCGATGGCGCGGGCAAGTCGACCCATATCGCTTACGTGGGCGAACTGCTGCGCGCGCGCGGCGTCAATCTGGTCAGTTCGCGCGAGCCGGGCGGCACGCCCCTGGGCGAAGCCTTGCGCGAGATGCTGCTGCACCAAACCATGCATTTGGAAACCGAGGCCTTGCTGATGTTCGCCAGCCGGCGCGAGCATATCGCGCAAGTGATCGAGCCGGCCCTGGCGCGCGGCGACTGGGTCATTTCCGACCGCTTCAGCGACGCCAGCTTCGCTTACCAGAGCGGCGGGCGCGGTATGAGCCGGCAAAAAATGGAAGCGCTCGAGCAATGG
Source organism: Pseudomonadota bacterium (assembly GCA_040385995.1). Lineage (GTDB taxonomy): Bacteria > Pseudomonadota > Gammaproteobacteria > Burkholderiales > Burkholderiaceae_D > Janthinobacterium. The sequence goes on along the minus strand of JAZKGI010000005.1, from coordinate 15,184 downwards.
GTACATCCGCATTTACAACCCGATTTGACCTTGCTGTTCGACGTGCCGCTCGAGGTGGCCCGCGCGCGGCTGGAGGCGAGCCGTTCGCTCGACAAGTTCGAGCAAGAGCAAGCCGATTTTTTCGCCGCCACCCGGGCCGAGTATCTGCGTCGGGCGGACCAGTTCCCGCAGCGCTTTCGCATTATCGATTCGACCCGCTCGATCACCCAAACGCAAGAGCAACTGGGCGCGATTATCGACGCCATGTTTAAGTAAGTACTTGAAGTATTGCCGCCAAGTGTGGTGTCAAGTTCTCCAATTAACTTGAGCTTTGCTCCGCAAGTGCTTGTATATAAACTGAAATAGCGACCACAATGACAATGAGCGCGCTCTACCCATGGCAGCAGGCCGCGTGGCAGGAACTCCAGCAGCTGCGCAAGCGCCTGCCGCACGCGATTCTGTTTCACGGCAATGCCGGAATCGGCAAATCGGGCTTCATCGAGCGTTTTGCCCAGTCGCTGCTGTGCGAAGACGTACGCCCGGACGGCCATGCATGCGGCGCTTGCGTCTCCTGCGGCTGGTTTATGCAGCACAACCACCCTGACTACCGCCGGATTCGCCCGGAAGTGCTGGAAGACGATCCCGAATCGGGTGAAGGCGAGGCCGACGCCGACACGGGCGGCGCCGCCAAAAAGAGCGCCAAGGCCGCCAAGGCGCCGTCGAAAGACATCAAGATCGAGCAGATCCGGGCGCTGGCCGACTTCATGAATATATCGACCCATCGCCAGGGTTGGCGGGTGGTGGTGCTGTATCCGGCCGAGGCGCTCAACACGCCGGCTTCGAATGCGCTGCTCAAAACGTTGGAAGAGCCGCCGCCCGGCACCATATTCCTGCTTGCCTCACATGGTCTGGACCGCTTGTTGCCCACCATTTTGTCGCGCTGCCGCAAGTTCGCCTTGCCCATGCCCGGCCATGCCGAGGCGCTCGATTGGCTCAAGCAACAGGGCGTGGCCGACGCCGACAGCTGGTTGCGCGAACAGGGCGGCGCGCCCCTGGCCGCGCTGGCGCAAGCGGAGACCGGCAACCGCGAGGAGTTGGAGACGCTATTGCAATGGCTGGCCCAGCCCAGCGTCGAAGGCGCCCTGAAAACCGCCGATAAGTTGCAAAAAGCACCACTTCAATTGTTAGTATCGTGCTTACAGCGCTGGCTTTATGACGTATTTTCGTACAAACTGGCAGGCAACATCCGGTACTATCCCCGTTACCAAAAGCAATTAGATGGATTGGCTGGCAAAATCCACGTAAGCCGGCTGATGGGCGCGATCAAAAGCGCGAACGAGCGTCGGGCAATCGCCGACCATCCGCTCTCGCCCAAGCTTTTTATTGAAGACATGCTGCTCGACTATGCGGCATGCTGTGCTTGAAAGGTAAGACATGGCAATCAGCCCACCCGGAGCCGCCGCCCAGGTAGCGCGGCCGACCGTACTGTCGCTCGCGATCAAGGAAAAGGCCGCGCTGTACGCGGCCTACATGCCATTTTTAAAATTCGGCGGCATTTTTGTGCCCAGCCAAAAACCGTACAAGATAGGCGACGAGATCTACCTGATCCTGGCGCTGATGGACGACCCCAACAAATACCCGATCGCCGGCAAGGTGGCCTGGATCACGCCGCCCGGCGCCAACAATAACAAGGCGCAAGGCATTGGCGTGCATTTTCCGAACGACGAAAGCGGGCAGCGTGCCAAGGCGCGCATCGAAGAGATCTTGGGCGCGGCCCTGCGCTCGTCGCGTGCCACCCATACGCTGTAGTGGCGTGTGGCGTTCATGTCGTGTTCGTTTCCTGTTCGTTTCGTTTTCCGTTAATGTCGTGCTTGCCGTTTTGATTACGCCGTGATTGCCATGCCATCCACCACCGCTTATCGCCACCGTTTGGCCACGCTCGACGACTTGGCCGCCATCGTCACCATCTATAACAGCACCGTCGCCTCGCGCGAAGTGACGGCCGATACCGAGCCGGTGTCGGTGCAGTCGCGCCTGGCCTGGTTCCACGAGCACACGCCCGAACGCCGCCCACTGTGGGTGATTGAAAAGGCCGATGCGGCCGAGGCGCATGCGCCGGCGGCCGTGCTGGGCTGGATGTCTTACTCCAATTTTTACGGCCGGCCCGCTTATTCGGGCACCGCCGAGTTGTCGATTTATATCGCCGAGGCGTGGCGCGGCCAAGGCATCGGCCGCTATTGCCTGGAGCAAGCCATCGCCTTCGCGCCCGGTATCGCCGTGCATACCTTGCTCGGCTTTATTTTCGGACACAACCAGCCCAGCCTGGCCTTGTTCGCCAAGTTCGGTTTTGCCACCTGGGCCGAGCTGCCCAAGGTGGCCAATCTGGATGGGATCGAGCGCGACCTCATCATTCTCGGCAAGCGCGTGGCGTAGGCGGGTCGGGCCGCGTAGGTCGCGCCGCGTAGGTCGCGCCGCGTAGGTCGGGCCGCGTAGGTCGGGCCGCGTAGGTCGCGCCGCGTAAGTCGGGCCGCGTAGGCCGCTGGCCCGCGCCCGGCCGCTCGCGTACAATCGTGCCATGTATATCGATTCCCACTGCCATATCAATTTCCCCGAGCTGGCCGCTCGCATGCCCGAGGTGCTGGCCAAAATGGTCGACAACCAGGTTACTCACGCGCTGTGCGTGTCGGTCGATCTGCCCGACTTCCCGCAAGTGCTGGCGTTGGCCGAGCGATATCCCCATATTTTCGCCTCGGTGGGGGTGCATCCGGACTATGAAGACACGCCCGAACCCTGCGTCGAGCAACTGGTCGGCCTGGCCGGCCACCCGAAGATTATCGCCATCGGCGAGACCGGGCTCGATTATTTCCGCCTGAAGGGCGACCTGGAGTGGCAAAGGGCGCGTTTCCGTACCCATATCCGGGCCTCGCGCGCCACCGGCAAGCCGCTCATCATCCATACCCGCGCCGCCAGCGCGGATACCATTCGCATCATGCGCGAGGAGGGCGCCGGCACCGACGCGGGCGGGGCGGCGGGGGTGATGCATTGTTTTACCGAATCGCTCGAAGTGGCCCAGGCCGCCATTGAAATGGGTTTTTACATCTCGTTTTCCGGCATCGTCACCTTCAAGAGCGCCAAGGATTTGCAAGCCGTGGCGCTGGCCCTGCCGCTCGAACGTATCTTGATCGAAACCGATGCGCCGTATCTGGCGCCGATGCCACACCGCGGCAAGGTCAATGAACCGGGCTATGTGGCCCATGTGGCGCAGTATTTGGCCACCCTGAAGGGCGTGCCGGTGGAGGAGGTGGCCCGTCACACCACCGACAATTTTTTTAGGCTGTTTAATATTCCAAGGTGAAACCATGCGCCACTTATTGAGCCACTTCGGCAGCCGTTTTGTGAAGCGCTGCGGGCTGGCGCTCGCGCTGATCGCCGTCGCGGCCGGCCCGGCACGGGCTGCCACGGACGAGGTGGCCTTGTTCCGCGCCGCCCAGGTCGATAACGGGGGCGCGGTGCAACAATTACTGGCCAAAGGGCTCGATCCCAACGTCAAGGAGCCGCTGGCCGGCGAGACGGCGCTGATCATCGCGGTGCGCGACGATGCGCAGCGGGTGGTCAAAGTCTTGCTCGCGCATCCAGCCATCGACCTGGAAGCGGCCGCCAGCAATGGCAACACGGCTTTGATGATGGCCGCTTATAAACAGAATCGGGTGGCGGTCGACGCCTTGCTCGCCCGAGGCGCCCGCATCGACCGCGCCGGCTGGACCCCGCTGCATTACGCGGCCGCCAGCGGCAACGCCGAGATCACGCGTCTGTTCATCGCCAAGGGCGCCCGACTGGACGCGGCGTCGCCGACCCGCATCACACCGTTGATGATCGCCGCGCGGGAGGGCAAGGACAATACCGTCGCCCTGTTGCTGGCGGCCGGCGCCGACGCCAGCTTGAAAAGCGCGCACGGCTGGACTGCGGCCCAGTTCGCCATGTCGGCGGAACGCAAGGATATCGCCGACCTCATCGCGGCTCATCTGAAGGGCGCGCCACCGGCCTGATGTCGTTTTTGAATCGCCTCTTGCACCACGAACAGAGGAATTGGCGCATAATTCACCACGAGTTCGGCGCTTTGACGGCCGTCCGGATTGACGATAATGGGCTTGCGTTCCTCAGAAACGGAACGCGCACGCGAGGCGGAGGCAAGCGGGCGAGATGCTTGCCGCGGTTCATTGCCGAGCGCGGGCGAATGCGCCGTTTCTGGAACCACAAGACCGACCGGGCGGAGCCATCCGCCGGTCCACGCGGCGAAAAGGATCGATATGCTGAATGAACGAGAAATCGAAAGCTGTTATCTGGGACAATTCATTCCCGTCCATTATCATCATAATATGCTGATGGATCAGAACCGGATGCATGGTTTCAAGTCGGCCATCGATTATGCCGTCAAGCCGGGTGCCAAGGTGCTGGAGTTGGGCGGCGGCACGGGGGTGCTGTCCTGGTTCGCGGCCGCCAAGGCGGACAAGGTTTGGTGCGTCGAGTTCAATCCGGATATGGTCAAGGAGGCGCGCAAGATGCTCTCGCTCAATCCGAACGGCCACAAGGTGGAAGTGGTGCACGCGGACGCGTTCGAATATTTGCCGCCCGAGCCGGTCGATGTGGTGATCTGCGAAATGATCCATGTCGGCATGTTGCGTGAGAAGCAAGTCGAAGTGATCGAATCGTTCAAGCGCCGTTATGCCCAGCGTTTCGGTGGCCCGATGCCAGTGTTCTTGCCGGAAGCGGTGATCATGGCGGTTCAGCCCTTGCAGCTGGAGTACGATTTCGAGGGGTTTTACGCGCCCATCGTACAATTTCAGGAAAACAACGTTATGCAGCCGGGCACGGTCGAATTGGCCCAGCCGGCCGTGTACAGCATCATCGATTTCGCCCAGCCTACCGAGTTGACATTGGGCTTCGACGGTCAATTTCAGGTCGAGCGGGCCGGCGTCGTCAATGCCCTGCGTTTCGTGACCAAGAATATATTAGCGGTGGTAAGCGAACGCTCGACCACTATCGATTGGCTCAACCATTATATGAGCTTGCCGCTGGCCACGCCGGTGACAGCGAAGGCGGGTGACGTGTTGCGCGTGCGCTTTCAGTACCGCGCGGGCGGCTCGATCCCGTCGCTTCAAGCCGCGTTGCACGTGGCGGTGCAGTATGACATGGCCGGCCAGCCGGCCCAGCGCAGCCCCGCTTACGCCTGACGTTAGCGTCCGCAATAAAAAACGCGCCGTGACGATGCCCGGCGCGTTTTTTTGCGTTACCTGGGTCCCGCCCGGGGCTGCCGGGGCTGGCGCGGCGGACCGCATCGGCGTATATTCCGTCTCTTGCCCGACTACCTGAACAGTGTGATATGGAACAGATCGACCAGCGTTACCTCGTGCAGCAAAACAAGATCAGCGACGCCGACAAGAAGCCGCCCGTGTTTGCCAAAGTCATGCGCAGCAAGGAAGGCGCGTTCGAAGGCGTGTCTTTCATCAAATCGAAAGAAAAGGCGACCGTCATGACGATCGCCGAAGCCAATCAGGTCATCAAATGGGCCGGCGATAAAAAAACCAATGCCCACGAATACCTGACCAAGATTATCTGCCTGGGGCAGTAGTGCGGGGCGGCTGCCGTCTTCATGACGATAGCCGCCGTACTATCGATGCTGCTTAGCGCACCAGGAAGGTCGCGTCTGCTTTTTCCACCGCCGACGAGGCCGGGTTGATGGGTTCGCGATGCAGGAAGAAGTCGCGGTGGCGCATGAATTCGCCCGGATAGTTTTGCGATTCGAACGACAGCTGATTCGGATCGGACAGGCCGGCCCGCAAACGCCAGGTGACGTCGTTGGCAAAGATCCGCGAGCCGTCACCCATGTCGTGATGGATCGCGCCATCGCGGTGACGCAAGTAATGGCCCGGGTAATTTACCGACTGGAACGACACAGCCAGCGGATCGGCCAGGCCCGGCACCATGCGCCAGGCCGAATCGGCCACCGGTGTCACATTGTTATCGATGCGGGCCAAGCCATCGTGATGGCGGATATAGTGGTCCGCGATGTTGGCCGACAGGAAGCGGTTGCCATTAGCGGCAAACGCGGGCGGGATCACCGTCAGTGGCCGCCGCTCCATCGATGGAGCCGACCAGGTCACGTGCATATTGGATGGTCCGCCGCCATGCACATATTCGATCTTGACTTGATAATCGCTGCTGCCGTTCAAGTCCACATTGGCTTGCACCGTGCCACGGCCCTGATTGGTTTTATTGATGATCAGGTTATTGCCCACCCAGAGCCGGGCGATATTATCGCTGTCGGCATAGAAAGTGTAGGTGGTGCTGGCGGTGGGCCGGATGGTGCCGTTCCAGCGGATCGCATAGTCGGTTTCGTTCACGCCGGCCGAGGCGTCGGGCGAGGCGGTGCCGCGTTCGGTATTCAGGTCGAAATCGATCATCGGCGTGATGGAAGACTTTTTAAATGTCGCGAAATTGCCATTGAAATAGTCGACCCGGAACACCGGCATATTGGCCAGCGCGCCGTTGAGCGCGACCACGTCGGGCACCGACCAAGGGTGGCCGTCCGGATAAATGAAGCCGTGAAACGGGGTTTGCGGTTCCGGCGAGTTTGGCTGGCTGCCCCACGGGAAACGGGTATTGCTGCGGCCGATCATCAGTTCCCACAGAATGTAGCCGGTTTGGGTGCCGCCATACGCATTGACGATGCCCGGTACCGACTGGCTGCCGCGGTTCATGCTCTCCGAATTGAGCACGTTCGGACCATATGGGCCGGGATAATCGCCGCCGTAAGGGTGGAACGAGAAGAAATCGGAGAAGAAGGTCGGTTCCTGCATTTGTACGGTGGGCGAGCCGACCGGAATGGTGGTGCCGGTATCCTTGATGGCGATGCGGGCATCGTTCATCAAGATGATGCTCATGTCGCGTTCCAAACCGCCCACATTGCAGCCGGCTTCATTGGTCTGTTCCCACAGCAAAATGCGGCGGTCTTGCAGATGGGCGTACACCACGTCTTGCACGTATTGACGCACTTTCGGCTTATACGTGTTGTAGTAGTTTTGTTTGACGTAGTTGCCGGGCGACTGGACCCAGCGGCTGTTATGCACACCGGGGACAGGCGCGCCCTGGTCGCCCAGGTGAGGATTCGGGTCCCAGCAATCGTCGAAGAAAATCGGCGTCACTTTCATGCCGTGTTTGTCGGCCAGGCGCAAGACGGTGTCGAATTTGGCGAGCAGATCGGCCGCGTTGTTCTCCCACACCAGATAGTGCAAGTAGACGGCGATGGTGTTGATGCCGTAGGTTTGGGCATAGGCGAACTCGCGGTCGACGATGACCGGATCGAAATTTTGCCACCATTCGATGTAGTTGACGGTGTTGGTCGGCACATACACGGCGCCCTTGACGGACGAGAAGTTAAACTTCGGTACCGCCACGTTGCCGTTGTCGGTCACGGTCACGTTGGTGAATTGGGCGCTGGCGTTCATGGCACGCAGGCCGGCCGCGCCATTCATATAAGCGTCGTCGGCCGCGCTGATGAGATGCACGTTGTTGACATAAACTTCGATATTTTTTCCCGACGATACCAGCTTCAAATGATAATTGGTGTTTGGCGTGATGCCGAACGGGTACATGATCATTTGCTGCCAATTGTTATTGGCGCGGCCCAGCACCACGCCCTTGGCGGCGGTGCTCAAGCCGACGTAATAGCCCGAGTAAGCGTCGATGCCATTGGCGACATTCTTGGCGCGGAAAATGAAACCGGCATCGCCGCCGCCGCTGAGCGTGATATCCGCTTCCATGGTCGAGCTCTGGTAATTGGAACCGGTCAAGATGGATTTGAAACCCGGTCCGGCGTTGATATTGGCGGTGGCGCCCATGTGGAGCCAATTGCCGCCGAAATTGGTCCAATTTTGGGCGAACGCGGAATTGCAAAGAAGCATCAGCAGCATCATGCATGCCGTGCGTAGGGTTATGCCAATTCTATTGTTGCTGTGCAACATATATAGTCTCCGGTGGATTCGGCTTCCTCTTGGGGAAGCTGAAGGGTGGGTCGAGCCGGTGGTGAGGGCCGGCGTCCGACTGGATTGATACCAACTTTGTACGTGTATCAGCTACTGTAAGTGACTGAAACGATCCAGCCATTGCATTGCCATTAAATAATAAATAACGGGCACAGCTACAGTAGTCGCATTAAGCGAACTGCGAAAATGACATTTTTATCGAAATGGATATTGTTTTCGGCATCGCTCGCCGAAATGAAAACCGGGGCGCCGATCACGGCGCCATACCGGTTTTAAGAAGTGGTAGTGGCAGTGACCGGTTGAGTAAGCGGTCGATACATGAGCAACACCGGCTCGGCATAATGGCCCATGCACCAGGCGTGCTTGCGCCGTACCTGGTCTGGCACCGCGGCCGCGCCAAGGTCCAGCGTGAAGCCGGCTTTTTCGTACAGCCGGCGCAAATGGGCGAAGGGCAGGCAATACAAGCGCGCCACGCCCGCGTGTGCGAGCAAATGCGCGAGCATGGCGCCGGACACGCCGCGGGCCCTGAACCCATCGAACACATACATGCCGCCCAATTCGCCCGCATCGCCGCCCAGCCGCGTGACCCGGCCCAGGCCGGCCGGCACGCCAGCGATGTCGGCGACGGCGACATAATCGTCGGGCGCCGAAGCCAAAAAATCGATTTCCGCATAGCGCGCATTGGCCCACGCCAATTCGTCCGCGCGCAATGCTCTCACGCTCAATTGCATGTTTACTCCGAAGCTTGCTGTTGTGCGCACGAGTTTTTCAGTCAGCCCCGGCGCGCCTTTTCGATGGCGGCGATGTCGATTTTCTTCATGCTCATCATGGCTTCGAACGCGCGTTTGGCGGCCGCGCGGTCCGGGTCCGATATCGCTTGCACCAAGGCGCGCGGGGTGATTTGCCACGATAAGCCCCAACGATCCTTACACCAGCCGCAGGCGCTTTCCTGGCCGCCGTTGGCCACGATGGCGTTCCACAAGCGGTCGGTTTCTTCCTGGTCATCGGTGGAGATCTGGAAAGAAAACGCTTCGCTGTGTTTGAAATGGGGACCGCCGTTAAGACCGATGCACGGCATGCCGGCCACGGTGAACTCGACCGTGAGAACGTTGCCTTCTTTGCCGTCCGGATAGTCGCCGGGCGCGCGATGAATCTTGCCCACCGTGCTGTCGGGGAAGGTCGCGGCATAAAACTGTGCCGCTTCCACAGCGCTATTTTCGTACCACAGACAGATTGTGTTTTTGCTGGTCATTTCTTTCTCCTGAAGTGTGAACGCTTGGCGTTGTGCGCGACAAAAACTTCGATGACTTATCGTGTAGCAGCATGACCTCATCGGCCCGTCAAACGAGACTACTGAGCCGCTTCCATTTTGTCAATCTCGCCCGAGCGTGCGGTGGGCGCCGCGCAAACAAAGCGGTAGCTTGCCGTCATCCTGCTAGAGTAGAGACATGAAAACTTATCATGGCAGTTGCCATTGCAAAGCGGTGCGCTTCGAGGCCGACATCGACTTGAGCCAGGGCAGCCTGCGCTGTAATTGTTCGATGTGCGTCAAGATCCGGTTCTGGCCCGCCATCGTCAGCCCCGGCGCGTTCCGCCTCTTGGCGGGGCAGGCTGAACTGACTGTTTACCAGTCGCAAAGTACGCTTGATCAGCATCCGTTTTGCCGGCATTGCGGGGTGCGCGCCTTCGGCAGCGGCGATTCCCCGCGATGGGGACGGTTTTATGCGGTCAACCTGACCTGTCTGGACGATATTACCGACCAGGAATTGGTCGAGGTGCCGATTCGATATGTGGATGGGCGCAACGATAATTGGCATATGCCGCCAGCCCAGGTGCGTTATTTGTAGCGGACTTCACAATCCGCCTGAGCCGCTTGCCAACGTGCGCGCTTGGCGGCATCACCGGCGCAGCACGATCACGATGGCTGCGCGGCGCGGACAGGGTTTAGAAATCGACCAGGAAGCCGCCACCGAGCGATTTCTGCGAGTAGTTGTAATCGATCAGACTCTGACCATAGCCCGAGAACAATTGCATGTAGCCCTTCAGGTTGGTTGCCAGGGGAAAGCCCCAACCGGCCTGGATCGAACCATGGCGGGTGCTGAAGTTGCGCCGCCCGGTGACCGAAAATTCGTGGCCGTTGTTGCGGTAGGCGGCGCGCATGTCGCCATGGCCCATGAAGTCGATGATGTCGAGGTTGTCGTTATCGGACTTGTCGTTGTCGAGCCGTTTCCATACCCGCGTGGCCAGCGTAAAGTTGCCGCGCTCGACACCGAGCTCGCCATAGATCCGGTTCCAGCTGCGCGACAGGGTGGAGGTTTGGCCATTCGATTGGTGGACCGCGCCAAAATTGAGATAGCGGAAATCCAGACCGGCCAATTCTTTGTTGATGGGCAACACGATCATCAGCTCGGGCTGATAGTTGGTTTCCCGAAACGGGCTGGACGCGGCGCGGTTATACGCTTGCCAAAAACTTTGTTGGGTGTAGCCAAACCACAAATCGACCGGGCTATTGGCGATACCTTCGAGCGCCTTGACCTTAAAGCTGAGCTGGTAGGTGAGCTCGACATGTTTCGATTTCAGGCCGGCCGGGGTGAATTGTTCGAACGGCGCGTCATTGGACGAGGTGCTGTAATTGGCCAGCAACAGATAATTGTCGCGGTGCGGACGCAGGGCGAAGCGGCCACGCTTGGCGGCGGGGTCCAATTCCCACAGTTGCACGGTGCGCAAGATGGGCGACTCGGGCGGCGCCGGGGTCGCTTCGGCGACTTTGGGCACCAACGGCGCGCCATCGGCGGCCACCGGCACTAACGCGCCTTGGGCCGACGCCGTACCCGCTGGCGCCGTCTGCGCATTGTCAGCCGCTTTCGACAAGGCGTCGAAGCAACCCAGGCGCGCGCTGGGATCGCCCAGCACGGAGCAACGCAACATTTGCTTTTCCATCTCCCCGGTCTGGGCTTGGGCCAGCGCCGGCGAGAATATAAGGGACGACAATAGAATTTTTTGTAGGCTGATTTTCATATGCAATAGGTGAGGAAGAAACGGTATTGAGTATTGTTCACTTGAAAGTATAACGGATTAATCCTTTTTCCTTTGGCAACTGCCGTGCGCACACGCAATCAGTGCGCGGCGCTGGCACAAAGTTGGCGCGGCGCGTCTTTAAATCCGGTCCGGCGGGCCAATCTGGCCAGCTCCCCGTCTGTAAACTTCACCCGGCACTCGCTGTTGCCGCAGGAGAATGCGATGACCCGCAAGACACCGATCGAGCGCTACCGCAATATCGGCATCAGTGCCCATATCGACGCCGGTAAAACCACCCTTACCGAACGTATCCTGTTTTATACGGGGGTGAACCACAAGATCGGCGAAGTGCACGATGGCGCGGCCACCATGGACTGGATGGCGCAGGAGCAGGAGCGCGGCATCACCATCACGTCGGCCGCCACCACCGCTTTCTGGACTGGCATGGCTGGCGAGCTTCCCGAACATCGCATCAATATCATCGACACGCCCGGCCATGTCGACTTCACCATCGAGGTGGAACGCTCGATGCGGGTGCTCGACGGCGCGGTCATGGTGTACGACGCGGTTGCCGGGGTGCAGCCGCAATCGGAGACCGTGTGGCGTCAGGCCAATAAGTACGCGGTGCCGCGGATTGCCTTCATTAACAAAATGGACCGGGTGGGCGCCGATTTTTTCAAGGTCCGCCAGCAAATCGGCGCCCGCCTCAAGGGCGTGGCGGTGCCGGTGCAGATTCCGCTGGGCGCGGAAGAGCAATTCCAGGGCGTTATTGATCTCATCAAGATGCGCGCCGTGCTATGGGACGAGGATAGTCAAGGGGTGCGCTTCAGTTACCAAGCGATTCCCGCCGACTTGCTCATGCTGGCCGGCCAGTGGCGCGACAAGATGGTGGAGGCGGCGGCCGAGGCGACCCTGGATCTGACCGAAAAATACCTGAGCGACGCGCCCTTGAGCGAGCAGGACATTGTGCGCGGGCTGCGTCTGCGCACCATCGGCAATGCAATCGTGCCGATGGTGTGCGGCAGCGCCTTCAAGAACAAGGGCGTGCAAGCCATGCTGGACGCGGTGGTGGCGTATCTGCCGTCGCCGCTCGACGTGCCGCCCATCATCGGGCATGACGAGCAAGATCGCCCGACCGAGCGCCATCCGTCGGACGACGAGCATTTCGCGGCGCTGGCGTTCAAGATCATGAGCGATCCGTTTGTCGGCCAGCTGACCTTTTTCCGGGTCTATTCCGGGGTGGTGCATTCGGGCGACATGGTGATCAACCCGACCAAGGGCCACAAAGAGCGGCTCGGACGTATCGTGCAAATGCATGCCAACACGCGCCGGGAAATCAAGGAAGTTTATGCCGGCGACATCGCGGCGGCGGTGGGTGTGAAGGCGGTCACCACCGGCGACACCCTGAGCGCGCCGGATCATGTGATCGTGCTGGAAAAGATGGTTTTTCCGGAACCTGTTATCTCGCAAGCGGTCGAACCGAAGACCAAGGGCGATCAGGAGAAGATGGGCATCGCCTTGAACCGGCTGGCCCAGGAAGATCCTTCGTTCCGCGTGCATACCGACGACGAATCGGGCCAGACAATCATGTCCGGCATGGGGGAATTGCATCTGGAAATACTGGTGGACCGCATGCGGCGCGAGTTCGGTGTGGAGGCAACGGTCGGCAAGCCGCAGGTGGCCTACCGCGAAACCATTCGGCGCGCGGTGGCCGATGTCGAGGGCAAGTTCGTCAAACAGTCAGGCGGACATGGCCAATATGGCCATGTGGTGCTCCAGCTTGAACCGCTGGCGCCTGGCCGGGGCTACGAGTTCGTCGACGCCGTCAAGGGTGGGGTGGTGCCGCGCGAATTCATTGCCGCGGTCGATAAGGGCATCCAGGAAACGCTACGTTCGGGCGTGTTGGCCGGCTACCCGGTGGTGGATGTACGCGCCACGCTCACTTTCGGTTCCCATCACGAGGTCGATTCGAACGAACACGCGTTTCGCATGGCCGCGTCGATCGCGTTCAAGGACGCCATGCGGCGGGCCGGTCCCGTATTGCTGGAACCGATGATGGCGGTCGAGGTGGAAACCCCGGAAGAGTATGCCGGCAGCGTGATGGGCGACTTGTCGGCCAAGCGCGGGCTGGTGCAGGGCGTGGATGACATCGCTAATGGCGGCGGCAAGATTATCCGCGCCGAGGTACCCTTGTCGGACATGTTCGGTTATTCCACCGCCTTGCGATCGGCCACCCAGGGCCGGGCCACTTATACCATGGAGTTCAAGCACTATCGCGGGGTACCCGAGCACGTGCACGACCAGATGGCCACACCGGGCAAGTCGCACTGATGGCGGTGCGGTGTTGCCCCTTATAAATTAGATTATTTGTCCAGCGAGAGGATGCGCATCATGATGAGTCAGACCGAAAGCCCCAGCTCCAGCGAGAACCGCGCAATCAGCGATGTGGAGTTTATGATCACCCGCGTGTTCACCGTGCCGCGCGAACTGGTCTTTAAAGCCTGGGTCGAGCCGGAACGGCTGGCCCAATGGTGGGGGCCGGCCGGGTTCACCATGAAAGTGCTGCAATTGGAAGCGGTGCCGGGGGGCGTGTTTCATTACGCCCTAAGGTCACCAACCGGTTTTACCATGTGGGGCAAATTTAACTATCAAGAAATCATTCCACCCGAACGTATTGTCTCCACCCTGTCATTTGCCGATGAGCAGGGCCATCCGGTACGCCATCCCATGAGTCCAACCTGGCCGCTTGAAACCTTGAACATTTTGACGCTGACGGAGACCGATGGTAAGACGGCGCTCACTTTGCGTTCGTCACCGCATGAGGCCAGCGAACTGGAAAGCAAAACATTTAGGGACGGGCACGATGGCATGACCGCTGGCTTTAACGCCACTTTCGCCCAATTGGCGCACTATCTGGGGACATCGTAGACGCGCGCGGCTATTGTTCCGGCAGCATGATGGATTTTCCGGTGGCGGACATGCCGGTAGCGGACGTGCCGGTGGCGGACATGCCGGTAGCGGACGTGCCGGTAGCGGACATGCCGGTAGCGGACGTGCCGGTGGCGGGCGCGGTGCCGATGCTCAGGGCTTGCTCAATCAAAGGAAAGATCAGCTTCCAGGACGGCGAGGCCACGGCCACCTCGTCGAAATGACTGGCGTCCGGCAGAATCACGGTGTCGGCGCGGTCGCCAGCCCGGCGCGCCCGCGCCGCGTAATCGAGCGCGACCCGTGGCGGCGAAATGGTGTCCAGCGCGCCCGTCACCAGCACGGTCTTGCTGCCATTCGGTATCAGGTCTGCCGGGTTGGTATCGGCAAACACGTCCGGGCGCGCCGGGCTGGCCGCGCCGGTCAACTCGGCCACTTCGCGCCCGCAACTGGAGCGTATCAGCGCTTTTTCGTGGCGCAAGTCGGCCAGCCCGCCCAGGCTGATCACCTGCGGCACCGCCAGCTGGGTAGCCTGGAACAGCACGCTGCCCGGCGCCACCTTGCCGCGCCCCCCTTTCCACTGTGCCAGATGGCCGCCGGCCGAGTGGCCCACCGCCACCACGCGGCCGGTATCGAGCTGATAACGGCGCGCCTCGCTGACCAGCTTGTCGATCGCCGCGTTCAAGTCGAGATAGGTGCCCGGATAACCGCCGCCGGCCTCGTCGGCGCGGCGGTATTCCATATTCCAGACCGCGATGCCGTGCGCGGCCAGTTCGCCGGCCATGCTACGCATCTGTTCGATGCCGCCATGTTTAATGGTCCAGCAACCACCATGCACCAGCAAGACCACGGGAAATGGACCCTCGCCCACCGGGCGGAACAGCTCGACAAACTGGGACGGCGCGCTGCCGTACGCGAGGTGGGCGGTGGGCGCAGGGCCACGCAGGGCGAGGTAGTCGGTCAAAGTCAAGGGAGCGGCCAGAACGGCATTGGCCTGGAGCGCAAGGGCGGTCAACAAACCGGTCAGTAGCAAGGTGCGGACGGGAATGGGCATCGGCGGCGGAATTTTTGGTGGCGAATTTGCCATTGTAACGAACCCGGGCGCGGCGATGCGGACCGGCCGCCAGAGCCGCTGGTGGCATATCGCAGTTACTTGGCTTTATTAGGGCTCTATGCCGTTTTCAGTGGAAATGGACGGCCGGCACGGTACGTGGTAGATC
>JAZKGI010000004.1:0-14137 GCA_040385995.1 Pseudomonadota bacterium | reverse complement strand
GCATCGCCGGGCCGTAGACCAGGCCCATGGCGCCAAAACGCTGGTAGCAATCGTCACGCGAGAGCGCCGGCGCGCATTGCGAACGTACACTTGCGAGATCGATATTGGCCGGTGCAGCGTCCTGCGACGCCCGGGCGCGACCCTGGGTGTGCACCACGCACTCTTCGCCCTGTTCGCTATACAGCTCGAACGATACGCTGCCGTCGTCTTCAGCCTGCAAGGCGATATGGAGCGCCAACCGGTCCGCCACCACCACTGGCCTCACGAAGACGATGTCGCGCAATTCCACCTGCCCGGCATCGGCCGGTTCGTCCAACGCCTGCTCAAGCGCTTCCCTTGCCATTTCCAACTGGGCCACGCCGGGCAGCACGCGCTGCCCTCCCACCACGTGATCGGCCAGAAAATACTCCTGCCCCGTGAGCACGGTGGTGTAGCGCTGCTCGCTCAACTTAGACGTATTTGCATGCAGCAGCGGATGCAGCACCGCCGCGCCACCGGTGCGCGCCACGGGGGTCTGTGCCGGCAGCCAGTAGCGCTCCTTGGCAAAAGGATAGGTCGGCAAACTCATACGCCGCGGCTTGATGTCGCCATAAAGCTTGTGCCAGTCGAAGGCCAGCCCCTTGACCCACAAGTCGGCCAGTTTTTCCAGCTTGCCGCGTTGAACCCACTTCTCGATTGCCTCTTCCAGTTCCTGGTCGGCCGTAAACAGCGCCAGGGCTTCCCTATTGCGCTTGGCTTCGCCGCGCACCAGCCCCGCCACGTTGGCATCGCCCCGAACGTAAGCGCTCAGCCTGGACTTGACTTCTTCCACACTGGCGGCCACGCAGGCCAGCCGGCATTCCATCGCCTCGCGGCCGACCTGTAAGGTATAAGCCACGTCGGCGAGCCGATCATCTTGCAGATCCTGATCATCGATGGCGCGCAGCAGTTGCCGCGCCTGTTCGCGCAGACGCTCTTCGTCGCGCGCCGACAGCACCAGCGCCACCGCGGCGGCGGCCGGGCGCGCGACTGCCGGGGCCACGTATTCCTGCACGATCAAATGGGCGTTCGCGCCGCCCGCGCCGAAGGAACTCAGGCCCGCGATACGCGGATACTCGCGGCGTTGGCCATCCTCTTCCACCATCGGCCGCTCCCACGAGCTCAAACTTTGCTGCACCACGAACGGCGTGGCCGCGAAATCGATGTGCGGATTGAGCGTGGTCGAATGCAGGCTGGGCACGAGCTGCCCATGACGCATTTGCAGCAGCACCTTGGTCAGCCCGGCGATGCCGGCCGCGCTTTCGCAGTGGCCGATGTTCGATTTGGCCGAGCCGATGGCGCAGTACTGGCGCTCCGCCGTCTGGGCCGAAAAGGCCGCGTTCAAGCCCGCGATCTCGATCGGGTCGCCCAGCGCGGTGCCGGTGCCATGCGCTTCGATATAACTGACAGCGCGCGCCGGCACACCCGATTCCTTGAGCGCCTGCGCGATCACCTGCGCCTGCGCGTTCGGGTTCGGCACCGTGTAGCCGTTGGTTTTACCGCCATGGTTGATGGCGCTGGCCTTGATCACGCCGTAGATATGGTCGCCGTCCGCCACCGCCTGGTGCAAAGGCTTGAGCAGCACCGCGCCCACCCCTTCGCCCGGCACATAGCCGTCGCCGCCCTCGCCGAAGCTGCGGCACAAGCCGTCGCTGGACGCGAAGCGGCCTTGCGAGAGCATCAGGTATTTGTTCGGATGAACCGAGACGTTCACGCCGCCGGCCACGGCCAGCTCGCAGCCGCCGCGCGCCAGGCTCTGGCAAGCCAGGTGGATCGCCGTCAGCGACGACGAGCACATGGTGTCGAGCGCCATGCTCGGGCCGTGAAAGTTGAAGTAGTACGATATCCGGTTGGCCACCGATGCCGCGCTGCCCAGCAGCGCATAGCCATCGCCGTGCACCTGCGCCTGGGCGCCATACAACTGGTACTCTTCGTACATCACGCCGACGAACACGCCGACGCTGCCTGCCAGGCCGGGCTCCTGATGACGGCGCAGAGAGTCGCGGGTATAGCCGGCGTCTTCCAGCGTGGCGTGCACGCACTGGAGGAACAGCCGCTCCTGCGGGTCCATGCCGACCGCTTCGCGCGGTGTGATGTGAAAAAACAGCGGATCGAACTGGTCCACCCCATCGATAAAACCGCCCCACTTGCTGTACACCTTGCCTGGATTGCCCTTGTCGAGATCGAAGTATTCGGCATGGTTCCAGCGCTCGGCCGGCACCTCGGTGATGCAGTTCACGCCCTGGGTCAAATTGTGCCAATACTGTTCCAGCGTGTTCGCCTGCGGATAACGCCCACTCAGGCCGATAATCGCCACATCCAGCGGCCGATTGGCATCAGGCGCTTGGGAGACGGCAAAGCGCTGCCGCTGGCGACGTTTCGGCGCGATCGGAGGAGGCGGCGCAAACGCGGGTGCGGCAGCAAGCTTTGGCCGCTCTCCCGTACCGAGCAGCGCCACCAGCGGCGCGCCGTGACTGCGTAAAAAATAGCCGGTCAGCGCTTCGATGCTCTGGTACTCGAAGAACAAGGTCTTCGACAGGGTGCCGAACACTTGTTCAAGTTCGTTGGTCAGCGCCATGATCATGACCGAATCGATACCGTACATTTCCAGCGCCACCTGGGCTTCGATTTGATGGCCCGGAAGTTTCAAGCCGGCCGAGAGCAACTGCGTGAGGTATGCTTGGGTCGCCGTACGCAGTCCGTCTCCGACCTGTTCCACGCCCGCTTGGGCCGGCTGCGCCACCTGCACCACCTGCGGCACCGCCGGCGCGGGGCGCAGCGCGCGGCGCAGACGCAGCGCGTCGCCTTCCACCACCAGCACCTGCACATGACGGCTGGCCCAGGCGCGGTACAGGGCCGCGATCCCGCTGTCACGGCGCATCGCGCTCATGCCCATGCCCTGCCACAGCATCTTGGCGGTCGCCGCGTCCACGCCCATACCGCCATCGGCCCACAACGGCCAATTGACCGACAGGGTCCTGCCATGCCGCTGGCCGGCCGCCGCCAGACCGGTGCGGTAGCTCGCATAGCCGTCCATGAACCCGTTCGCGGCCGCGTAGTCGGTCTGCCCCGCATTGCCCAGCACCGCGCCGGTGGACGAAAACAGAATGAAGCAATCGAGCTCGCAGTCGCGGCTGGCCTCATCCAGATGCACCAATCCCGCCACTTTCGGCGCCAGCACCTGGGCCAGGTCGGCGGCGGTTTTCTTGAGCGCCAGGCCGTCGCGCAGCACACCGGCGCTGTGGACGATGCCGTGCAAGGCGCCGCACTCGCTGCGAATTGCCGCAATCAGCGCCCGCACTTGACCGGCGTCGCCAAGATCGACGCGCTTGTGCTCGACGCGGGCGCCGCTGGCCCTGAGCGCGTCGAGCTGCACGCGCTGCGCATCGTTGAGCGCCGAGCGCGCGCTTAAGATCAAGGTCGGCGCTTTCACCGCGCGGACGATCTCCTGCGCGAACATCAATCCCAAGCCGCCGGTGCCGCCGGCGATCAGGTACACGCCACCGTCCTTCCATGGCATTTCCCGCTCCGTCGCCGCCGCCTCGTCAAGCGCCAGCACCTGACGCCGGCCGTCCAGGTAACGCGTTTCCTGCGCTCCCATGCCGCGCTGCTCCAGCAAACGGCTGGCCAGCATGGCATGGTCGGCTTGGGCCATCTGGACAATCTGCACCACCAGCCTGCCGTTTTCCAGCGCCGCGCTCCTGAGCATGCCGCCCAGCCCCCGCAGCAGGAGGTCCTCGCCATCGGCGCCTGCCACCAGTTGCAGCAAAACTCGGCCCTGGGCTGGATCCACCATGACCTGGCGCAGCAATTCCAGCAACTGCGTGGCGCTCTCGGTATAGCGCTGCGCCAGCGGCGCGCCGACGGCGCCAAGACGCACGCAGCGCGCCTCCGGCAGCTGAGCCTCGATATCGGCATCATCTCCGTGCGCCCCGCACAGCAGCACCCAATGCTGGTTGAGACCCGCCGTATCCGGCTGACCCGCGCCCGCATGTTCCAGCGCCGGCGCATCGATCCAGGCGGGCGCGAACAACAGCGTGCCGACCGCCGGTGCCGTCTCCACCACCCGGCTACTAAAACCGATCAATTCAACGCACACCGCGCCCTGCTCATCGCACAGCGTCACGTCAAGCTTGCGCACTTGCGCGCCGCTGCCGGGATTCATGCCCAGTACCGCGTACACCTGGCGCGGCAGCGCGCGATGCGCGACCACCCGCTCGATGGCGAACGGCAGCGCGGCTTTGCCGGAGCCTTCCTCCTCCATCGCCAGGCCTATGCTGGCTTGCAGACTCGCATCGAGCAAGCTGGGATTCAACACAAAACGCTCGGCGTCTTGCTCGGCCTGGGCCGGCAACACCAGACGGGCCAGCGCGAGCATTCGCCCTTGCTCATCCTCGCCATTGCCCAGCTCTTGCAGCGCGCGCATCGCCGGGCCATAGTCCAGGCCCATGGCCGTAAAGCCAGCGTAACAATCCGAAGCGCTATATGAACGCACACATTGAGCTTGCAGCGCCGCCAGCCCCAAATGAGGCGGCTGCGCGTTCTCGACTATCCGTGCCCGGCCCTGACTGTGAATGATCTCTTCACCGTCCATGTCGCTGTAGATGTCGAACGATGCCACACCGTCCGCTTCGACTTGCAGGCCGATGTGCAGCATCAGGGGCGCTTCAATGTCCACCACCACTGGCCGCACAAAAGCCACGTCGTGTAGTTCGATCCCACCGACCAGCGCGGCGGCGTCGAACGCCCGCCGCATGGCTTCCCGCGCCATCTCCAGCTGGGCCACACCCGGCAGCACGCGCCGCCCTTGCACCAGATGGTCGGCCAGGAAGTATTCATGCCCGGTCAGGACGGTGGTGTAACGCTGTTCGTCGAAGGTGGAGGTGTTCGCGTGCAGAAGCGGGTGCAACACGCTTGGCGACACCGCCACCCCGCTCAGCGGGCCCTTGTCCATGGGCGGCAGCCAGTAGCGCTCTTTGGCGAACGGATAAGTCGGCAGGCTGACACGTTTCGGCTTCACGTCGCCATACAGCGCGTTCCAGTCGAAGGCCAGGCCATTGACCCACAGGTCGAGCACCTTGCCGAATTTGCCCTTGGCCAGCCAGGCTTCCAAGGTGTGGCCCATGTCTTCATCGGCCTCGAAGACGCTCAGCATTTCCTTATTGCGTTTGACTTGGCCGAGGTACAAACCGTCGACCGCCGTCTCGCCGGCCAGGTAGGCCGCCAGCCGCTCGCACAGTTCTCCCAGGTCCCGCACTTGCAGCGCCAGGCGTTCATCCATCGCTTCGCGCCCCACTTGCAGCGTATAGGCCAGGTCATGCAGATCGGCGCAGGCCTCATCTTCCAACGCTTCCAGCAGTTGCCGGGCGCGGCCGCGCAGCGCGGTCTCGGTCCGGGCCGACAGCACCACCAGGGCCGGGCCGGTTTCAGCTTGCACCCGCGTCGGCGCCACATACTCCTCGATCACCACGTGGGCGTTGGCGCCGCCGGCGCCGAAAGAGCTGATGCCGGCAATGCGCGGATACTCACGGCGTTCGCCGTCCTGTTCCAGCACCGGCCGCTCCCACGGCGCCAGCGTTTGCTGCACCACGAACGGCGTGGCCGCGAAATCGATGTGCGGGTTGAGCGTCGCCGAGTGCAGGCTCGGGACGATCTGCTGGTGACGCATCTGTAACAGCACCTTGGTCAGCCCGGCGATGCCGGCCGCGCTTTCGCAGTGGCCGATGTTCGATTTGGCCGAGCCGATGGCGCAGTACTGGCGCTCCGCCGTCTGGGCCGAAAAGGCCGCGTTCAAGCCCGCGATCTCGATCGGGTCGCCCAGCGCGGTGCCGGTGCCATGCGCTTCGATATAACTGACAGCGCGCGCCGGCACACCCGATTCCTTGAGCGCCTGCGCGATCACCTGCGCCTGCGCGTTCGGGTTCGGCACCGTGTAGCCGTTGGTTTTACCGCCATGGTTGATGGCGCTGGCCTTGATCACGCCGTAGATATGGTCGCCGTCCGCCACCGCCTGGTGCAAAGGCTTGAGCAGCACCGCGCCCACGCCTTCGCCCGGCACATAGCCATCGCCGCCCTCGCCGAAGCTTTCGCACTGACCTTTGCTGGAGGTGAAACGCCCCATTCCCAGCATCAGATATTTGTTCGGATGAATCGAGACATTCACGCCGCCGGCAATGGCCACGCTGCATTCGCCGCGCCGCAGGCTTTGGCACGCCAAGTGCAAGGTGGTCAACGACGAGGAGCACATGGTATCGACCGCCATGCTCGGGCCGTGGAAATTGCCGAAGTAGGACACGCGGTTGGCGATATTGGCCGGATTACCGGGCAAGATCATCGGCCGACCTTGCGCCGTCTCTTGTGCCCCGTACAGCTGGTATTCCTCGTACATTACCCCGGCGAACACGCCGACATTGGCATGGCCGACGCCCTGTTCGCGCGCCAGTGCCTGGCGCGTGTAGCCGGCGTCCTCGATGGCCTCGTAGGCGCATTGCAGGAACAGGCGCTCCTGCGGGTCCATGATCTCGGCCTCGCGCGGCGAGATGCCGAAGAACAGCGGGTCGAATTGATCGACGCCGTCGATGAAACCACCCCATTTGCTGTAGGTCTTGCCCGGCGCGCCTTTCTCCGGATCGAAGTACTTACTGTGGTCCCAGCGGGTGGCGGGGATCTCGGTGATGCAATCGCGGCCGTCGCGCAAATTGCGCCAATACGCCTGCATATTGTCCGCTTGCGGATAGCGGCCGGCCAGGCCGATCACCGCGATGTCGCACGCCGACTCCACCACATCTGCGCCGCTGGCCGCCCCCGCGCCACCCTGCCGCGCCGCCGTAGTGCGCGCGGCTTTGGGGACCGCATGCCGCCCGCGCGGCGCCAGCGCCTTCTCAGATGCCGGCGCCGGCACATCCATACCAAGCAGCTCGACCACCTTGTTCCGGTGCGACGCCACGAAATAAGCCGCCAGCGAGCGAATGGTCTGGTATTCGTAGAACAGGGTCTTGGGCAATACGCCGAACTGCTGTTCCAGTTCGCCCGTCAATTGCAGCACCATCACCGAATCGATACCGTATTCCTCCAGCGCGGCGTCCACGCTCACCCGCTGCGGCGACATCTTCAACGAGGCCGCCAGCGACTTGTGAAAAAACGCCACCGCCCGCTCTTCAACGAGGGCCGGCGCCGCGACCGGCGCGGCCGACTCGGCCCCACCCTCCCGGCCTTGCCGCAGGGCCTTCAGCTCGGCGACCGCGGCATCGACCCCGATCTCTTGCGCCTTGACGCGTTCGTATAACACTTTGAGCTGCTGGTCCATATTATTCCTGTTGATTCGTGAGAAGGTTCAAAAACTGCGTCTCCGACATGCCGCTGTCGCGCACCTGGTTCAGGCAGCTGCGGTAGAACGCGTCGTCGTCCGGCGCTGCCGCATCGGCTCGCGCCACGGGTAACGATGGCGCGGGAGCGCCGCTCAAGGCGTGCCTGATCGCGGCGCCGTCACCCTCCACCACCAGCACTTGATCGCTGCCGCTGGCCCAGGCCTGGTACAGCGCGGCGATGCCGGCGGCATTGCCCATCGGGTGCATGCCCATCCCCTGCCACAGCGCCGCGCGGGTGGCCGCGTCGACCCGCATGCCGCCCTCGGCCCACAACGGCCAGTTGACCGACAGCGTGCGGCCGTGGCGCTGCCCGCCCGCCGCCAGGGCGTTGCGATAGCTCGCGTAAGCGTCCATGAAGCCGTTGGCGGCGGCGTAATCGGCCTGGCCCACATTGCCGAGCGCCGCGCTGATGGACGAGAACAGGACAAAGCAATCGAGTTCACATTTGCGGCTTGCCTCGTCCAGGTTGACCAGGCCGGCGACCTTGGGCGCCAGCACTTGCGTCAGATCGGCGCCACGCTTCCTGATCATCAAGCCATCGCGCAGCACCCCGGCGCAGTGCAGGATGCCGTGCAAAGCGCCGCATTCGGTGCCGATGGCCGCGATCAATGCCCGCACCTGGTCCGCATGGCTCAAGTCAACCTGCTTGAACTCGACCCGGGCGCCCAGCCCGACCAAACCTTGCAGGCGGCCGCGCTGCGCCGCGGTGAGGGGTGAGCGCGCCGTCAAAACCAGCGTCGGGTTTTTCACTTGGCGCGCGATCTCTTCGGCGAAGATCAACCCCAACCCGCCGATGCCGCCAGCGATCAGGTACACGCCGCCATCCTTCCACGGCCGCAGCGGCGCCTGCGCGGTCAACTCGGCCCAGCCGGGTGCCACGCACTCGCCCTCTTTGTACCGCAAGTGTTTTTCCGCGCTGGCCGCGGCGGCCAGCAAGGTGGCGGGCAGGGTCGGGGCGTGCGCTTCGTCGAACGCCAGCAGTTGCGCCCGCAGGTCGACGTGTTCCAGGCCCGCGCTTCGGAGCAGACCTGACAAGCCCTCCAGCAGGGCGCCGGGGCCAAGCGCCGGCACCACCACTTGCAGCAGCGCCGGCGTGTGCGACCGGTCATGCAGCAAAGCCTTCGCCTCATCGAGGATGCGCAGCGCGGCTTGTTCGTACAGCTGCGCGATCGATCCGTCGCCGCGCAGACCGATGCAACGCGCATCCGGTAGCTCACGCTGCAAGGCGTCGGCGTCCACGCCATCGAGCGCGCATAGCAGCACCACGTGCCGGCCGGCGTAGGGCGCGCCCAACGCGGCCGGTAGCGCGCGCGCGCTCCAGGCAGGCTGCATCAATACGGTGCCGACGCGGGCGACCGGTGCGGCATCGACCACGCGGGTGCTAAAGCCTCTCATTTCGGCGCATACATCGCCGTATTCGTCGCAGATCACCACGTCAAGCTTGCGCACCCGCTTACCGCTGCCCGGATTGGTCCGCACCAGCGCAAACGCCTTGGCCGGCAAGGCCCGCCGTGCCAGCACCGACTCGATGGCGAACGGCAGCGCCGCTTCGCCAATCCCGTCCGCGCCCTGCGCCAGCGCGATGCTGGCTTGCAGACTGGCGTCGAGGAGGCTCGGATGGAGCTGGTAACGCTCCGACCCGTGCGCCGCCTCGGATGGCAAGGCCAGGCGCGCCAGCACCACTGTTCCACCTTGCCCGTCGCTGCCGCTGGCCACCGCCTGCAAGGCGCGCATGGCGGGGCCATATGCCAGGCCCATATCCTGGAATTGCCCGTAGCACGTTGATACCGGCACGTCACGCCCGCACACGGCCTGCCATGCGAGCAAATCGAGCGGCTCGCTATCGGCCGGCGTTGTCATACTCGCGCGGCCCTCGCAATGGATCACCGGCTTGTCGCCGTCGTGCTGGCTATAAATCTGAAAGGTCATCAGGCTGCCCGTCTCGGCCCGCAGCGCCACATGCAGGCATAACTCCGCCTCCACCACCACCGGCCGCAGAAAGGCGACGTCGCTCAACAGCGCCAAGCCTGGCTGGTCCGCCACCCGCGCAAACGCTTCGCGCGCCATCTCCAGCAGCGCCACCCCGGGCATCACGGGGCGACCCCGCACCACATGGTCGCGCAAGTAAAATTCCCGCCCCGTGAAGGTGCTGCTAAAGCGCAGCTCACGCACACTGGAGGTATTGGCATGCAGCAGAGGATGCAGCACCGCCGCCGGCCGCGCTTCGCCTTGCGCCGCGCCGCTCTGCCGCATCCAATAGCTTTCTTGCGCAAACGGATAGCTCGGAAGGCTCATGCGGCGCGGGCGCTGTTCGCCGTACAGCATGGCCCAGTCGAACGCCGTGCCGCCGACCCAGGCCGCGGCGATCTCACCGAGCCGCTCGGCGCCCCAGCCTTCGCCGGGCGACTGCGCACCGCCCTCGGCGCCTGCGGCTTGCCGTGACGTCGCGCCGCGCCGCTGGCGGCCAAAATAGGCAAGGGCCATGTCGCGCCGGCCATCGGCGTATGCCGCAAGCTGGGCCAGGAGCATGGGCAGCGTGTCGAATACAAAGGCGGCGCGCTCGGCCATCGCCTCACGCCCCACCTGGAGCGTGTAGGCCAGATCGGCCAACTGCGCGCCGCTCACCGTACCGTCGCGCAGCACGCCAAGCAGTTGTGCCGCACGCTCGCCCAGGCGTTCCGGGTCTTTCGCCGACAGCACCAGTAGCCACGGCCCCGTGGGCACCACAGCCGATACCGGCGGCACGTACTCTTGAACGATCACGTGCGCGTTGACGCCGCCGAACCCGAACGAGGAGACGCCTGCCCGGCGCGGCAACGCCTGTCCATCGGCAGCGCGCAATGCCGGCCATTCACCGGTCTGTTTGACGATATAGAACGGACTGCCGTCCAGGGCGATATGCGGGTTGGTCTGTTCGCTGTGCAGGCTCTTGACGAGCGTGCGGTGCCGCATTTGCAGCAGTACCTTGATCAGACCGGCCGCACCGGCCGCCATCTCGGCGTGGCCGATATTGCTCTTGATGGAACCCAGGCCGCAGTAAGCGGTATCGAGCGCGCCGCCCGACAGCTCGTGGAAGGCCGACTTCAAGCCATTGACTTCGATCGGGTCGCCCAGCGGCGTGCCGGTGCCGTGCGCCTCGATGTAGTTGACGCTGCGCGGATCGACCCCCGCCTGCGTCATGGCCGCCTTGATCAGATCGGCCTGCGCGCGCGGATTGGGCGCCGTCAGGGAACTGGCTTTGCCTCCGTGATTTTGCGCGCTGCCCAGCAGCACACCGTAAATATGGTCGCCGTCGCGTTCCGCCGCCGACAGGCGTTTGAGCATCAGCATGCCCACCCCTTCGGCGCGCACATACCCATTCGCCTCGGCCGAGAAGGTGCGGCAGCGGCCATCGGCGCTGAGCATGCCGGCCTTGGCGAAACTCTGATGCGCCTCCGGCGAGACCAGCGTATTGACGCCGCCGACAATCGCCATCTCGCATTCGCCGGCGCGAAAACTCAACATGGCGCGATGCACCGCCACCAGCGCGCTGGAACAGGCGGTCTCGATTGGCTCGCTCGGACCGTGCAAGTCGAGCAGATAGCTCATCCGGTTCGGACCGATGGACGCCGCGGCGCCGGCCGCGCTATGGCCTTCCACCTCCATGCCGCTACTGAGGCATTGCGCCCCGTAGCCGCTGTTGCCCGTGCCGATGAACAGGGCGGTGTTGGTGCCGGCCAGGCTGGCCGGGGCGTAAGCGGCGTCCTCGATCACTTTCCACACATGCGTCATCAACAGCCGCTGTTGCGGGTCCATCCCTTCGGCCTCGCGCGGGGAGATACCGAAAAACAGCGGATCGAAATGCGTCATGTCGTCGATCACGCCGGCATGGCGCGCCGAGTCGGGCATCGCCTGAGCCCAGCGGCCTTCCGGAATGGCGCCGACACAATCGCGCTCGTTACGCAGGTTGTCCCACAACGCGGCCGGGTCGGGCGATTGCGGAAAGCTGCAACTGATGCCGATCACCGCGATAGGCTCGTCCAAGCCCTGCGGCCCCGGACTCGCCTCGGGCGCCGATTCTTGAATGACCACGACAGCGGCGGGCGCCGGCTGGCGGCCTGCCCGGCGCGCGGGCACCGCGGCCGGATCGGCGTCGCGCCCCACCGGGGCCGGCTTGGACGCCGACTGCGGCGCGCTCAAGCGCGCACGCAACGGCGCGTCATGCTCTGCCAGCAGGTGGCCGGCCAGACGCGCCAACGTGGCGTATTCGAAGAAGACGGTCGGGCTCAATTCGAGACCATGGCGCTCGTTCAAGCCGTTGCCAAAAATGGTCAGGGTGATCGAATCGAAGCCGAATTCACTCCATGGCACATCAAGCTCAATCTCCGCACGCGGAATTTTTAACAGCGCGGCCACTTCATCGACCAACAACGACTCGACTTGCTCGCGCAAATCGGCGGCGACAGGTGCCGCCTTTATTTGGGGCACACGGTCGGCCACTTTGACGACCGGCGCCAGACCGGCGCGAATGCGCGCCGCGTCGCCCGCCAGCACCACGCACTGCGTCAAACCTTTCGACCAGCCTTGCGCCAACGCCGCCACACCATCGGTGGTGTGCATCGGCGCCAGCCCTGCGCCTCGCCACAGACGGGCCAGGGTGGCATCGTCGATGCGCATGCCGCCGTCGGCCCATAGCGGCCAATTCATCGACAAGCTGGCCCCATGGCGCTGCCCCTGCGCGACCAGATTGTTGCGGTAAGCGGCATACGCATCCATGAAACCGTTGGCGGCGGCGTAGTCGGACTGTCCCACATTGCCCATCACGCCGCTGGTCGAGGAAAACAAGATAAAGCAGTCGAGCGCCATATCGCGGCTAGCTTCGTCCAGGTTGAGCACACCGTCCACCTTGGGCGCCAGCACTTGCGCCAGGTCGGCGGCGGTCTTGTTGACGATGAAGCCATCGCGCAGCACGCCCGCGCTATGCACGATGCCGTTCAAGCAGCCGTATTGGCGGCCGATGGCATCGACCAGCGCCTGCACTTGCAGGCGGTCGCTGACGTCCACCTGCCTGAACTCCACCTGCGCACCCAGGTCCGCAAGCTCGTCGAGCCGGCGGCGCTGTTCGACGCTGGGCGCCGAACGGGCGGTCAGCACCAGCGTGGGCCGCGTCACCGTGCGCGCGATCTGCGTTGCGAAGATCAAACCCAATCCGCCGGTGCCGCCAGTGATCAGGTACACGCCGCCGTCCTTCCATGGTTGCCCAGGGTTGGCTGATGCTTGCGTTTCCACCAGCGTCAATACCTGACGACTGCCGCACACATAACGAATGTCCTGCGCCTGCGAGCCGAGTTGTTCTTCGAGACGGCTGGCCAGCACGGCGTGGTCGGCTGGCTGCATGTACAGCACTTGCACACGCAATTTGCCATTTTCCTGCGCGGCGCTTTTGAGCATGCCCGACAAGCCGCCCAGCGCGGCCGATTGCCCCTCGGCCCCGGCCACCAATTGCAGCATGACTTCACCCTGGGGTTTGGACAGTAGGATCTGTTTGAGCAGATCGAGCAGATGCGCCGCGCATTCGCCATAGCGTTGCGCCAGCGGCGTGCCGCCGTTGCCAAGCCTGACGCAGCGAACGCCGGGAATACAGGTTTCAATCTCGGCCTGCTTGTCGTGCGCCTCGCACAAGAGTACCCAGTGTTCCATCGCCGAAGCCGCTGGCTGAGGATCGGCCGCCTGGTCCACCCAGACCGGCTCGTAGAGCAGCGTACTCACATCCGGGGTTGGCGCGGCGTCCAGCACACGGCTGCTAAAGCCGGTCAACTCGGCGCACACCTCGCCTTGCTCGTCGCAGATCACGATATCGAGTTTGCGCACCTGCGCCGTGCCGCCGGCGTTGGCGCGCACCACCGCATATACCTCTCGCGGCAGCGCGCGCCGCACCAGCACCCGTTCGATGGCGAACGGCAGCGCCGCCCGCTCGCCATCGACGGCGTCGTCCAGCAGACCGATGCTGGCCAACAGGCTGCCATCCACCAGACTTGGATTGAGCCGGTAGCGATCCGCGTCAAGCGCCGCTTCGCGCGGCAGCACCAGGCGGCCGACCGCCACGTCCGCGCCGCTGCGAATCTCCTGCAAGGCGCGCATGGCGGGGCCGTAATGCATGCCGACCCGATCCAGCCGTTCATAGATCGCCGGTCCCGACCGGACCTGCGTGCAGCCCGCCTGCAATGCGTGCAGGTCGATGCGCGCTGCCGCCGCCTGCACCGGCCGCGCGCGGCCCTGCCCGTGCAGCAGAATGGTGTCGCCCTGCCGGCTGTAGATTTCATACGTCACGCTGGCATCCGCTTCGCGCTGCAAACCGATGTGCAGCTCCAGCGGACCGGCCACCGCGACCGGGCGGGCGAAGACGATGTCGCGCAGTTCCACCTGCGCCCCGGCGTGGTCGCCGAGCGCCCGCAGCACCGCTTCATGCGCCATCTCCACCTGCGCCACGCCCGGCAGAAGACGGCGCCCCTGCATGACATGGTCGGCCAGGAAGTATTCACCGCCATCGAAGGTGCTGCTGTAGCGCTGCTGATCCAGATCCGAACTATTCCGGTGCAAGAGCGGATGCAGGCGTTCGGTCCCGCCAACGGTCCCGCCAGCGGACGTGCCGGTTTGCGGCGCCGCTGCCAGCCAGTAGCGGTCTTTGGCGAACGGATAGGTCGGCAGGCTGACGCGTTGCGGCGTGGCGTCGCCATACAAACGCCGCCAATCGAACGGCAAGCCCTTCACCC
>JAZKGI010000003.1:0-110742 GCA_040385995.1 Pseudomonadota bacterium | reverse complement strand
GCAGCGATAGCCGGGTGCGAAAACCCGCCGGTCGAGGCATTTTGCAAGTAGCTCATCATTCCAATGTAAATTCATTCCGATTTTCTTTCCGAGGTCGGAAATTATCAATGCGATTTTTCCACGCTGAGTCTTCATATTTTTATGCCATCCATATAATTTTTGAATTTGACCTGGTTTATTGATATTTTTTCAATAGCTGTTGCAGGGCTTCTTTATCTTTAATGGCGGGGGCCGTAATGCTCATATCTCGCAGGTTCACCCCGCCGTCTTTCATGCCTTTCAAAATTATATCGAGTTCTGCCAATCCGCAGCGGTAGTGACCAGAAATCAGGGCAAATGATGTAGCGACACCGTTCTCGATTTTGATGATGCCAGATGCCAGAACGGGGGCTCCGCCTGTGGTCATCGGATGGTGCATTTCATTTCTTTTGTAATCATGGATATACATGTTTCTATTGCGATGCATGACGAATACGCCATGTTGCGGGTAATATTCGGCAGGACTGGTCTTCCCGGGTGACGCCATGGTATCAACCAAACTCGCTTTTCCATCCGTACGGTGCCAAACACCGTTTTTTAAGGTCGCCTGATACTGACCAATCTCCTTTCCGGAAAGGAATTTAGTCTGCGCTATGTCCCTCACATTCCGGTAGCCAGCTATGGCAGCCGCGGAATCATGCACATTTTCTCGTGCCCATACGTGTGGTCCGTCTTCGCCAGGCTTGCCATTTTTTTCCCATTCCTCAATGACTTTTTCAGGATCAAACATCGGGATTTTGTGATCTGGATTTTTGTCCAGCCATTCAAAGAATCCGGCTTGTTGCTGCCCGGTCTTTTCCCATTGGACATGGGCGATATTCAACAGCGAGTATATTCTGTGTTTTCCGGTATCCAACGCCTCCAGTTTGGTATGCTCAACCAAACCCACCTCTCCCTTGCTCGGGTTCGGCGCAAGAAAAGCAACTTTCTCGATCGCATTTTTTAATTTCGTACGCCGATCGATTGACACGCCGGCGGCGAATTCGTTGGCCAAACTGATTCCTTTTGTTTGATTGTCTTCTGATATCGACGTGGGCTGGGGCTGAATAACTGATCGCGCGTTGGAAAATTTGCCGTGCAGGAAATTACTGTGGCGCTCAGCGTTATTTTGCTTCGATAACGACGGGCTAATGAACGCATCGCCGCGCGATGAATTAATTTTTTCCAGCATGATAGAACTCCGTAAAGTATCTGTGACACAGGTGACGAGAAGCGCCAAGGATTGGCGGAGCGATGCGTAGACGCGGTTGCGATAACCCGCGTTGATAACCCGCGTTCGTCACAGATTTCATTAGTGCGTCCTTCGTAATGAATAGTTCCAAAAAAAATTCTACAGTTAGTTACACACTGATCAGTTCATGATTTCGGGCTGCGCCCGATCCTGGACGACGGCATTCGATGCCAATGCTACGGTGAGGCAGTGCCGCCGAATCCCCCGGTCGCGTTGTCAACTGCGGAACCGACCGTGGGGCGGGCATGAACGGAGTGAAAAGATAGCAAAGCAGAGCTTGGCATGGCGACGGGGCTCTGGCGCGCCAAGCCCAGGGCGGCCTGCGGATCGACCTCGCCATGGTTGTGCCTTACAGTATCCCAGCGCTCCCACGCCACGCCGGAAAGGGTGTCTCAGCCTTCGCCGCGCGGATCGCTCAACGTTTCGACCGACGCAGGCGCTTGCGGCTCGGTGGTGGTGACGCCACGGGGGCGCAATGCGAAGGCCGCATCCCGGTAGCGACGGCCCGTGTATTGCGAAGCGACGCCAGGCGTGGCTGGCGCTGGTCAATTCGATTTGATGCCTATGGCCGCTTTCAGCAAAGTGTCACGCTTGCCACCCCATGATGGGTAGCTGGGCGGGTGGCACAATGCCAAGGCTAGCGGCGCAGTCTGCGCAGTCAAATTTGACGCCTTCGTGCACTATCCTGATGGCGCGCTCCCTGGTCCCGCGCGTACGGTCACCGATGACCGTGCTGTCCGCAGATCCTGGAACCGCGTATGAATACGATAAATCGCCGGCCGCCGGGCCAAAACCTGCCCTAACGCGCATTCCATCATTTTTGTGGCCACGGGTAAGGCTTCGCGGCAGAATTTCAGTGTTTGAATGGGATAGTGTCATGCTTAGCCCGGTCGCATCGTGGAGCTGCGCGGATCTTCCAGCGGCAAGAGAACCCTGGGCTGCCGTTATTCTGTTGCTCGGACACCCTACTTCCCCGGCGGGCGGATGGGAAGCCCGGGCTGGCGCGGCCACAACTCATGGCGTGGCGAGCAAGCGATACTAGGCGAATTTGACGCCTGCACTGTCCATCAAATACCAGCTGACCAAGTTGTCACCCAGCTCGGGCAGCCAATCCAATACCGGGCGCGGGAACGGTTAACCCGCTCGCAACCAACTCTGACGCCAGTGCTGGTTGATGGCCTCCGACACTGGATGCTCCGGATCGATCCATGGTTGCCAAATGCCGGTTTGCGGGCACAGCGCCTGCGAGCACACTTGCGGCACTTCCGGGCGCGCGATCTGACGCGCCAAGCCTGCGGCGGCCTGCGGATCGACCTCGCCATGGTTGTGCCTGACAGTATCCCAGCGCTCCCACACCACGCCGGGAAGGGTATCTCGGCCTTCGCGGCGCGGATCGCTAAACGTTTCGAACGTTTCGCCGGCCCGATACAGGCCGGGCCGCACCTTTGCCAGGATGGCGCCAATATGATCGGCTTGGCCAGGCGCGGCGGGTTTCCAATAGGCCGACGCGGGCGCTTGCGGCTCGGTGGTGGTGACGCCACGGTGGCGCAATGCGAAGGCAGCATCGAGGAAGTGACGGCCCGTGTAGTGCGAAGTGACGCCAGGTGTGGGTGGCGGTGGTCGATTCAGTTTGACGCCCATGGCCGCTTCCAGCAAAGTGTCGCGCTTGCCATCCCACGAGGGTAGTTGGGCGGGTGGCAGGGGCAACGCTTTGTCCAGGTTGGGAAAGCGACGCCCTGGGTCGAATTCAAGAGCGTCGCTTAGCACAAAGTACCGTTCGCCACGCGTTTTGTCGATAAACGGCGCGAGCATGTAAGTGGGATCAAAGGGATGGTCGAATTCAATGCCAAGGCTAGCGGCGCAGTCTGCACAGCCAAATTTGACACCTTCGTGCAATACCTTGATGGCGCGCGCTCTGGTCTCGCGCGTGCGGTCACCGATGACCGTGCCGTCCGCCGATCTTGGAACCGCGTACAAATACGATAAATTTCTGGCCGCAGGGCCATAACCCTGCCCCAGCGCGCATTCCATCATTTTTGTGGCCACGGGTATATTGCTCCACATACTGTCCTTGGGACTATTCTCCCCAGCCATCAACTTTTTACCCAGAAACGCCATGGCGTGGGGGCTGCCCATCTGGGCCGACTTTTGCCAGAACGCATACGCCCTAGTGGCGTCTCTTTTCACGCCGGTGCCGTTCATGTGGTAAGTACCCATCCGGTCGTAGGCGGCCGGAATGCCCAAGCGCATCGCGTCTTCCACCAGCCTTAGCGCGTCTTCCACACCAAATAGCGGATCGCGTCCCTCCAGATAAAAGCTGGCTAAGTTGAGCATGGCCTTCCAGTGATGCCGCTCGGCGGCTTGGCGCGTCAACTGCACAATTTTTTTGTAGTCCCGGTCATCCACATAAATTTCAGGGCTTTCCAAGGCGCGAGCTTCGAGGAACCACGCTTCCGCTTGGGCGTCGGTAAGCGGCACCTTGGCCGCTTCAACCTCGCAAGTAAAGCCCGGGATGTGCGGGTTAAACACCAGCAGGCTTTGGTTGCGGGGCAGAACGTGAGCGGTATTGGTCATATTGCATGCGGATAAGGCTATGCATAGCAGGGCTGCCAGCGCTGTGACACTTCGCGACAGAATTTCAGGGTGCGAATGGGATAGTGTCATGCTCAACCCAGCGGCATGTCAGAGCTGCGCGGGTCTTCCAACAAGAGGAAACCGGTCATTTTTTTACCCTTAACGTTTTCCGAAATGGCAGATTGCTTTTTTATTGCTCTGCACGACCCTGGGCTGCCATTATTCTGCTGCTCGGTCAGCGCCACTTGCGCAGCCCGCGAATGAGAAGGCTGGGCCGGGCTGGCGCGGCCACAGCTCATATGATCCGCTTGGCCAAGCGCGGCGGGTTTCCAGCGGCCTGACGCGGGCGCTTGCGACTCGGTGGTGGTGACGCCACGGTGGCGCAATGCGAAAACCGCGTCCAGGTAGTGACGGCTCTTGTACTGCGAAGCGACACCGGGCGTGGGTGGCGGTGGTGGCGGTGGTCGATTCAGTTTGACGCCCATGGCCGCTTCCAGCAAAGTGTCGCGCTTGCCATCCCATGAAGGTAGCTGGGCGGGTGGCAGGGGCAATACTTTGTCAAGGTTGGAAAAGCGGCGCCCGGGGTCGAATTCGAGGGCTCTGCTTAAGACGCGGTATCGTTCACCGCGCGCCACGTCTATGAAGGGCGCTAGCATATACGTTGAATCATCTGGATGTCGAAATTCTACCGACAAGTCGCGTGCGCAGTTTGCGCAGCCAAGTTTGACGCCGTCGTGCAACACCTGAATGGCGCGCGCTCTGGTCTCGCGCGTACGGTCACCGATGACCGTGCCGTCCGCCGACCTTGGAACAGCGTACAAATACGATAAATCTTCGGCCGCCGGGCCAAAACCCTGCCCCAGCGCGCATTCCATCATTTTTGTGGCCACCGGTATGTTGTCCCACATGCTGTCCTTGGGGCTATCTTCCCCGGCCGTCAGCTTATCCCCTAAGAAAGCCATGGCGTGGGGGCTACCCATCTGCGCCGCTTTTTGCCAGAACGCATAAGCCCTGGTCGCGTCTCTAGTAACGCCGGTGCCGTTCATGTGGTAAGTACCCATACGGTCATAGGCGGCCGGAATGCCCAAGCGCATCGCGTCTTCCACCAACCTGAGCGCGTCTTCCACGCCAAATTGCGGATCGCGCCCCTCTAGGTAAAAGCTGGCCAAGTTGAGCATGGCCTTCCAGTGATGCCGTTCGGCGGCTTGGCGCGTCAACTGCACAATTTTTTTGTAGTCGCGGCCATCCACATAAATTTCAGGGCTTTCCATGGCGCGCGCTTCCAGAAACCACGCTTGCGCCTGGGCGTCGAAAGGCGGCACCTTGGCAGTCTCGATCTCGCAGGTAAAGCTTGGTACGTGCGGGTTGAACATCGGCAGACTTTGATTGCGAGGAAAAACATGAGCGGGATTGGTCATATTGCATCCGCACAAGGCTACGCATAGCAGGGCTGCCAGCGCATTGACGCTTCGCGGCAAAATTTTAGGGTGTGAATGGGACAGTGTCATGCTCAGCCCAGCCGCATGGTGGAGCTGCGCGGGTCTTCCAACGACAAGAGGAAACCGGTCATTTTTGTACCCTTAGCGTTTTCCGAAATGGCAGATTGCTTTTTTATTGCTCTGCACGACCCTGGGCTGCCATTATTCTGCTGCTCGGTCAGCGCCACTTGCCCGGCCCGCGGATGAGAAGGCAGGGCCGGGCTGGCGCGGCCACAGCTCAAATGATCCGCTTGGTCAGGCGCGGGCGGTTTCCACCGGGCTGGCGCGGGCGCTTGCGACTCGGTGGTGGTGACGCCACGGTGGCGCAATGCATAGGCCGCGTCCAGGTAGTGACGGCCCTTGTAATGCGAAGCGACGCCAGGCGTGGGTGGCGGCGGTCGATTCAGTTTGACGCCCATGGCCGCTTCCAGCAAAGTGTCGCGCTTTCCATCCCATGAGGGTAGCTGGGCGGGTGGCAGGGGCAATACTTTGTCCAGGTTGGGGAAGCGGCGCCCGGGGTCGAAGTCGAGGGCGTTGCTCAAGACGCGGTATCGTTCTCCGCGTGTTTTATCGATGAATGGCGCCAACATATAAGTTGGATCAAATGGATGATCGAATTCAATCCAAAGGCTGGCGGCGCAGTCTGCACAACCGAATTTGACACCCTGGTGCAGCACCTTGATGGCACGGGCCCTGGTTTCGCTGGTACGCTCGCCGATGATTCTGCCGTCAGGCGCCCTTGGAACCGCATACCAATAAGACAAATCTTCAGCTACAGGACCAAAACCTTGTCCAAAGGCACATTCCATCATCTTGACGCCGATTGGAACGTTGGCCCACATGCTGTCCTTGGGGCTATCTTCCCCGGCCGTCAGCTTATCCCCTAAGAAAGCCATGGCGTGGGGACTGCCCATCTGCGCCGCCTTTTGCCAGAATGCATACGCCCTCGTTGCATCTCGCTTAACGCCGGTGCCGTTCATGTGGTAGGTACCCATACGGTCGTAGGCTGCCGGAATGCCCAAGCGCATCGCGTCTTCCACCAGCCTTAGCGCGTCTTCCACGCCAAATTGCGGATCGCGTCCCTCCAGATAAAAGCTGGCTAAGTTGAGCATCGCCTTCCAGTGATGTCGCTTGGCGGCTTGGCGCGTCAACTGCACAATTTTTTTGTAGTCACGGTCATCCACATAAATTTCAGGGCTTTCCATGGCGCGCGCTTCCAGAAACCACGCTTGCGACTGGGCGTCGACAGGCGGCACCTTGGCAGCCTCGATCTCGCAGGTAAAGCTTGGTACGTGCGGGTTAAACATCGGCAGACCTTGATTGCGGGGAAAAACATGAGCGGGATTGGTCATATTGCATCCCCACAAGGCTACGCATAGCAGGGCTGCCAGCGCAGTGACGCTTCGCGGCAAAATTTTAGGGTGTGAATGGGATCGCGTCATGCTCAGCCCAGCCGCATGGTGGAGCTGCGCGGGTCTTGCAGCGGCAAGAGGAAACCGGTCATTCTTTTTTCCTTCGCGTTTTCAGAAATGGCAGCTTGCATTTTTATTGCTCTGCACAAGGGCCGGAACTGATGGCGTGGCGAAAAAGCGATACTAGGCCAGTTTGACGCCTACACTGTCCATCAAATGCCAGCTGATCAAATCGCATGGCAGCGCGGGCAGCCAATCTGACGCCGGGCGCGGGAACGGTTGACCCACGTGCAACCAGCTCTGGCGCCAGTGCTGGTTGATGGCCTCCGACATCGGATGCTCCGGATCGATCCATGGTTGCCAAATGCCGGTTTGCGGGCACAGCGCCTGCGAGCACACTTGCGGCACTTCCGGGCGCGCGATCTGACGCGCCAAGCCTGCGGCGGCCTGCGGATCGACCTCGCCATGGTTGTGCCTGACAGTATCCCAGCGCTCCCACACCACGCCGGGAAGGGTATCTCGGCCTTCGCGGCGCGGATCGCTAAACGTTTCGAACGTTTCGCCGGCCCGATACAGGCCGGGCCGCACCTTCGCCAGGATGGCGCCAATATGATCGGCTTGGCCAGGCGCGGCGGGTTTCCAGTAGGCTGACGCCGGCGCTTGCGACTCGGTGGTGGTGACGCCACGGTGGCGCAATGCATAGGCCGCGTCCAGGTAGTGACGGCCCGTGTAGTGCGAAGCGACGCCGGGTGGCGGTGGTCGATTCAGTTTGACGCCCATGGCCGCTTCCAGCAAAGTGTCGCGCTTGCCATCCCATGAGGGTAGCTGGGCGGGTGGCAAAGGCAATACTTTGTCCAGGTTGGGGAAGCGGCGGCCGGGGTCGAATTCAAGGGCTTTGCTCAAGACGCGGTATCGTTCACCGCGTGTTTTATCGATGAATGGCGCCAACATATAAGTTGGATCAAATGGATGATCGAATTCAATCCAAAGGCTGGCGGCGCAGTCTGCACAACCGAATTTGACACCCTGGTGCAGCACCTTGATGGCACGGGCCCTGGTTTCGCTGGTACGCTCGCCGATGATTCTGCCGTCAGGCGCCCTTGGAACCGCATACCAATAAGACAAATCTTCAGCTACAGGACCAAAACCTTGTCCAAAGGCACATTCCATCATCTTGACGCCGATTGGAACGTTGGCCCACATGCTGTCCTTGGGGCTATCTTCCCCGGCCGTCAGCTTATCCCCTAAGAAAGCCATGGCGTGGGGACTGCCCATCTGCGCCGCCTTTTGCCAGAATGCATACGCCCTCGTTGCATCTCGCTTAACGCCGGTGCCGTTCATGTGGTAGGTACCCATACGGTCGTAGGCTGCCGGAATGCCCAAGCGCATCGCGTCTTCCACCAGCCTTAGCGCGTCTTCCACGCCGAATTGCGGATCGCGCCCCTCCAGGTAAAAGCTGGCCAAGTTGAGCATGGCTTTCCAGTGATGCCGTTCGGCGGCTTGGCGCGTCAACTGCACAATTTTTTTGTAATCACGGTCATCCACATAAATTTCAGGGCTTTCCATGGCGCGCGCTTCCAGGAACGACGCTTGCGCCTGGGCGTCGACAGGTGGCACCTTGGCAGCCTCGATCTCGCAGGTAAAGCTTGGTATATGTGGATTAAACATCGGCAGACTTTGATTGCGGGGAAAAACATGAGCGGGATTGGTCATATTGCATCCGCACAAGGCTACGCATAGCAGGGCTGCCAGCGCAGTGACGCTTCGCGGCAAAATTTTAGGGTGTGAATGGGATCGCGTCATGCTCAGCCCAGCCGCATGGTGGAGCTGCGCGGGTCTTGCAGCGGCAAGAGGAAACCGGTCATTCTTTTTTCCTTCGCGTTTTCAGAAATGGCAGCTTGCATTTTTATTGCTCTGCACAAGGGCCGGAACTGATGGCGTGGCGAAAAAGCGATACTAGGCCAGTTTGACGCCTACACTGTCCATCAAATGCCAGCTGATCAAATCGCATGGCAGCGCGGGCAGCCAATCTGACGCCGGGCGCGGGAACGGTTGACCCACGTGCAACCAGCTCTGGCGCCAGTGCTGGTTGATGGCCTCCGACATCGGATGCTCCGGATCGATCCATGGTTGCCAAATGCCGGTTTGCGGGCACAGCGCCTGCGAGCACACTTGCGGCACTTCCGGGCGCGCGATCTGACGCGCCAAGCCTGCGGCGGCCTGCGGATCGACCTCGCCATGGTTGTGCCTGACAGTATCCCAGCGCTCCCACACCACGCCGGGAAGGGTATCTCGGCCTTCGCGGCGCGGATCGCTAAACGTTTCGAACGTTTCGCCGGCCCGATACAGGCCGGGCCGCACCTTTGCCAGGATGGCGCCAATATGATCGGCTTGGCCAGGCGCGGCGGGTTTCCAATAGGCCGACGCGGGCGCTTGCGGCTCGGTGGTGGTGACGCCACGGTGGCGCAATGCGAAGGCAGCATCGAGGAAGTGACGGCCCGTGTAGTGCGAAGTGACGCCAGGTGTGGGTGGCGGTGGTCGATTCAGTTTGACGCCCATGGCCGCTTCCAGCAAAGTGTCGCGCTTGCCATCCCATGAGGGTAGCTGGGCGGGTGGCAAAGGCAATACTTTGTCCAGGTTGGGGAAGCGGCGGCCGGGGTCGAAATCGAGGGCATCGCGCAAAACAGCGTATCGTTCGCCACGGATCGTGTCGATAAAGGGCGCCAGCATGTAGGTCGGATCGAATGGATGATCAAATTCGATTGTTAACATGCCTGCGCAATTTCTACAGCCAAGTTTGACGCCATCGTGCAGCACCTTGATGGCGCGCGCCCTGGTCTCGCTGGTGCGCTCGCCAATAATTCTGCCGTCGGGTGCCCTTGGCACAGCATACCAATAGGACAAATCTTCAGCTACAGGACCAAAACCCTGTGCAAAGGCGCACTCCATCATCTTGACGCCGACCGGAACGTTTGCCCACATGGTGTCTTTGGGCCTATCTTCCCCGGCCGTCAGCTTATCCCCTAAAAAAGCCATGGCGTGGGGGCTACCCATCTGCGCCGCTTTTTGCCAGAAGGCATACGCCCTGGTCCCGTCTCTCTTAACGCCGGTGCCATTCATATGGTAAGTTCCCATACGGTCATAGGCAGCCGGTATGCCCAAGCGCATCGCATCTTCCACCAACCTTAGCGCGTCTTCCACGCCAAATTGCGGATCGCGCATCTCTAGGTAAAAGCTGGCTAAGTTGAGCATAGCTTTCCAGTGATGCCGTTCGGCAGCTTGGCGCGTCAACTGGACAATTTTTTTGTAGTCGCGATCATCCACATAAATTTCAGGGCTTTCCAAGGCACGAGCTTCCAGGAACCACGCTTCCGCTTGGGCGTCGACAGGCGGCACCTTGGCCGCCTCAATCTCACAGGTAAAGCTTGGCATAT
The DNA here is from genome assembly GCA_040385995.1 of Pseudomonadota bacterium. Taxonomy (GTDB): domain Bacteria; phylum Pseudomonadota; class Gammaproteobacteria; order Burkholderiales; family Burkholderiaceae_D; genus Janthinobacterium. The sequence continues at coordinate 100,574 of JAZKGI010000003.1, read as the reverse complement.
GTGGATTAAACACAGGCAGGCTTTGGTTGCGGGGCAGAACATGGGCGGGGTTGGTCATATTGCATCCGAGTAGGGCTGCGCATAGCAGGGCTACCAGCGCTTTGACACCGCGCGGCAGAATTTTAGTTTGGCAATGGGATCGGGTCATGCTCAGCCCAGCCGCATGGTGGAGCTGCGCGGGTCTTCCAGCGGTAAGAGGAACCCAGTCATTTTTTTATCCTTCGCGTTATCCGAAATAGCAGCTTGCTTCTTTTTATTGCTTTTCATCAAAACAATCCAATCCTCAAACGCCTTTTTAATCTCGGCCTTGGTGCCACCACCCCCGCTAATCGTATTGCCGCTATGCTGCATCCAGACCCGATTACGCAGGTCGCGCGCGTGCCTGCGATCATCGCTGGCGATATTGATTTCACTGTCAACAGCCATGCTGCGCTGATTCAAGTTCGCGCTGCCAAGGGTGAAAAAACAGTCATCGACGAGCAGCAATTTGGAGTGAATATATATTTCCCGGTAGCGCCATTTAAACTGCACCAGGTCGCACACATTGAGCATCGCCACCGACACCTTGAGTCCGAAGGTGTTTTCCAAGGTGATTTGGTCAGGTTTGTCGATGCTATTGGCATGGCTAACCACTGCTGACAACTGGGCGCCGAGCTGGGTGGGGATGCCGAATTCGTCGTGCACCACCCTGGGCTGCCGCTTATTCTGTTGCTCGATCAGCGCCACTTGCCCGGTCATGCCATCCTGGCTACCCAGGGTCGCCAGCGTATCGTAAGTACGCGGAATCATCTGCGTTCTTTCCGGCACCGGAATCACAATAAATACATGCATGACCGGCATATCTTCCATGCCCTTGCCCTTCGATGCGCGCCCCCTGTTCCAGCCAGCCATCACATCCTTACGCTTTTTCATCAAACGCTGTGCCCATTCCTCATACTGAAAATACTGATTTTCGATGTACAGATAACCGCCCGCCAAGGTGGCCATGTCGGTGGCCTGGAAATAAATTTCCTCGATGGTTTTATCCTGGTCTTCCGGCTGGGTACGGACAATCTGGACCGTGGAGTCGCCCGGCTTTGCCGGCCGCATCACGGCCGGTGGAACCGCCCAGCAGAGCGAACTGGTGCCTTGGTTGTAGCATTCGCCGCCCGGCCGGTACGCGCCGCCGGCGGCGCGCGCCCAGCCGGTGACGAAGTTCTCGTACAGCGCGACCAAAGCCCATCCGCCGTCGATGCGGCAGGCATAGTCCTGATACGGTTTCAAATGGCCGTATCCATCTTCGCCGTTGGACTGTGGGCACTGCTCGCGCCGCGCATCGTCGATCAGATGCGCGCTGCTATCCCAGTAATCGGTCACCGAATTGAGGCCCATGACATAACCGACCGCCTTGTTGCCTTCTTGATGGCCGTAGTCGATCAGGATAGGCTTTTGATGGTGGGTGCCCAGATGTACCATGCCGGCGCGCTCTAACTCGCCGCGCGTCAAGCCCGCTGGCTGATAGGTTTCCCGCCCCAGGCTGGCCCCTATATCTTTCACGCTGCCGTTTCGCTTGCGCACCGTTATACGCGGCAGCATGCCGGTGAAAGCGGCCGCATACCAGCTGCTGCAATACTCCTGGCGCGCCAGCAGCGAAAGCGTTTTGGCATCGTCAGTGGACGCTTGGGCCGTCTTGCGTTTGTGCGGCAAGGCGTCTTGCCTGGCCCACTCCGCGCGCAGCATGGCGATGCTATTGCGCGCGCTGATTTTAGCCGGATGGTATCCGCCCATGCCCCTCATCCAATTGGATTGATCATGCGAATGGCCGGGCATGTTGCACGCGCTTTTACTGCCGATCGCGTCATACCACACTAGTAGCTGGACGGTCACGCCCCGATTGGCGGCAGCGATCAGCAAGTCGCCATAGGTTTCGCCGCGCGGCCAGGTCGGGCTGGCGCCGCGCACCAGTTCCATGGCGGGGTCGAAACCCCAACAGCACAGGTCGATGCTTTCTTGTGCCATCGCGATTTGCGCGGCGATGTCGGCAAAAGCTTCCTCGCCGCAAATGAACAAGCTCAGCCGATTATTGTGCGTGATCGGGTGGGTGGCGTTGCCGAGTATGTTGCGGTTTTCTAAAAACCATTGGGTGGTGCCTCTGGCGGTGCGGGTCACTTCATCGATATGGGTCGTTTCGATGCGTTTGATAGGGTCCGACATGCAAGCTCCTGCTCAAAAAGTGGGGGGCGGCGGCGCCGTACTTTATTTGTGGTGGCGGCTGCCAGCGGCGGAACCGAAGGCGCGCCAGCCCTGGTTGGCGCGCGACTGCTCAAGATGGACCGGCTGGCCACTGGCGGCCAGCCGCGCGCTCACGCGCAAATCGAGCTCCTCGCCATTCGATAGCACCACCCGGTAGTCGGGAATGCCGTCCTGGTGTTCGATCACGATGCGGCCCGCGTCGTCCGTCACGCCGTCCTCCACCTTGGTGTCGCCACGGTAGAGGGTGTAGGGCACGTTGACATGCACCTCGCCACCGGCGGCGTGAGTAGTCAATTCGTACTGCAAAATCTGTGGCAAGGGTTTTATCACCGGCTCCACCGGGGGCGGCACCACGGTGCGCGGCGGCAGCGTCTCGAGATTGCCGTGAAACTCGACCGGCTTGGTGGAGAGGAACCGGATCAGGTCGCTGATCTCCAGCATTTGCTCGCCCACCTGCATCCTTATGCCTTTTTTTGCCGTCATTTGGATCCAGTCGGATTGGCTCATGATGAACAATACTTTGTTGGCAATGATGTCCAGATCGTCGCTCTGGGCCTGGATCGTGATTTTGCCGGCCGCCGCGATCAACTTCATGCCGGCCTTGTGGACAAACAGCCTGAACGCTTGCCGCACGCTGGCGAACATGCTGTCGCCGGCCGCCAGCGACAGGTTCTGCCCGGCCGTCAGCGCGGTGTGGGCGTCGCTGGCGAAATGGCTGGATTGGGCGGAAGTGGCTTCGATGCCGGCCGCGCTGGCCAATACCAGATGTGGCGTGGCCAGTTCGGGAAATGCGGACTCGCCACTGCCGGCGATGGCGCGCTCCTGCTGTTCCAGCGCCATGACGACGGCTGCCTGCTGTTCGACACTTTCCTGCGCGGTATGGTTTAGCGCAAGCTCTGCCAGCGCTTTGTGGCGCTCGCGCGCCTGCTTGAGCCGGCGCACCGTTTCGCCCATGTCTTTGATGGGCGATCCGGTCCCCGGGCGCGACTCGGTCGTAATCAGCATGCCCATGGCCGCGCGGGCCACGCCCCAGGCCTGGGTGTACAACTCCCACCCCTGCCCGCGCTCATCGCGCCGCCCGGCGTTGCCATCGATATGGGTGATATAGCCCAGCGAGAGCTGGCTATGCGCATGATCGCTTTTCAGTTGGGCCTGGATTTGGCCGTTGGTGTCGTCGAGCACCAGGCAATTGCTGCGTCCCAGCATGCTGTTGCCGCCAGCGGGGGTCAATTCGCGGCTGCGCAGACCGCTTAATGCGCGCTGGCCGGGCAGCGACCAAGGCGGCATGTGGCGGGCGTTGTGCACCCCGGCCAACACCAGCGGCCGGTCGGGATTGGCATCGATGTGCGCGACCAGCACTTCCGAATCCACCCTATTCGACATATAAAAACCCAGCTGATTGCCCGCCACCGGGGACGCCTGGCGTATCCAGGCCGAGCTGGAATCGTCGTTGCGGCCTTTCCGATCCCAGTGAAATTGCACCCGGATGCACCCATATTCATCGGTGTGGATGGCGCCCTGGTTTGGCGGCCCGACCACCGTGGCCGTTTGCAGCGCGGGTATTTTGGTATCGATGCTATTGAAGTTGCGGCCAGGACGCCATGGAACGGCCTTGCGCATGCAGGTGAAGCGGTTGCTGTATTCCGGTTCCTTTTGGTTTTGCAAATAGTTGTTGGTGGCGCTGTGGCGCACCTCGAGAATCAGGAATTCGTTTTTTTGAGGGTCGCGGTCCGATGCGTACACTCTGCCATTGCCGGTTTCCCGCTTGAAGTAGCGGCCTGGTAATAGACGAAAATTGTTGCTGCGGCCACTATACTGTTTGGCGCCTCGTTCCAATTCTTCCATCCGCAGGCGTGTGAGCCGATCGCCGTCGGCCATGTTCTTTATGCCATACGCACCCACATATTCATGCGTTTCGATCGCTGGCACGATGCCCTGCCGCATGATGGTTGGCATCGATGCCGAACCCGGCGTCGCCGATTTGAAGTCAAACGCGGTGACGGCCACCCCGCTTTGTATCGCTTTCCGGACCGCCGACCACTCGCTGATGGCATCTTCTTCCTGCGAACCGCCATGGCGGTGAAAACGGACCTTCGGATCGCCTTCGATGGGTTCGGCGTAGGTCGAGTCGTCGGACACAATCAGCTTGCTATCGTGCTCGCTATGCTCATAAAAATAATGCCAGCCGACCGATTCCATCCGGCGCTGCACATAATTGCTGTCGGTTTCATCGAACTGACAGGCATACGTCATGGCCGGATCGGCGCCGCGCAAACGGTAGTCCCACCGGTCGTGCGGCGTATAGTTGGCGAAAATAGTAGAGATCTGCTGGATCAGGGTTTTATTGTGGAACAGGTAGTTATTTTTCCGCAGACTCAGGTAGTCAAACCAGGGCACCAGGGTGGCTTCGTAGTGGGCGATATCTTCGACCTTGGTCAGGCTAAAGCTCATGCAGTGGCCGGTGAAATAGCGCAGCGAGCCATCTTTGCGCACCAGGTGGACACACAGCAGTTTGCCGAGCATGTCCTTCAACGGCAGTTCGCGGTTGTCGCTCAGTAGTTCGAGTTTGAAGGCGAAGCCGCGCGATATGCTTTCATAGCCCTCGAACGCATTGAGCAGCAAGTCGGAGCCGGGTGGATTGTTGTGAGGGAAAAACAGGCGCAGGATGCGGTTGTTTTGACGCCCGCCGATGAGGTCCTTGATACCACGTATCGCTCGGTTCATTGTCAGATCCTATCGGTTGCCGTCGTTATCGTGCTTGAAGGCAAATTTTAAGACCGGCTCAGAAGAACCCGTTTGACATTGCTCATGAGCATGTTCTATTGCGTTCAATCTCAATCGGGACCGGCATAGCGATACCCACCGACTGGACGATGTAACGCATTGGCGGTAAACGCAGGGGAGTGGGCGGGGTGCCGCACCAGGAGGGGGTGTTTAGCCGGCTCCTGGATCCGGGATGGAAATGTAGGATGGAAATGTGAATCCGGGCCGTTAAACCGGCGAGTACAGTTCCGCAAAACCGCGCACGGCAGCGGCCGGGTCGGGCGCCAGATAGACGCTGCTGATCGCCGCCACCATGTCGGCCCCGCGCGCCACCAGCGGCGCCGCATTGTGCGCCGTCATCCCGCCGATCACCACGCAGGGCAGCCCGACGGCGCGCTTGACGTGCCCGACTAGGTCGGGCGCGGTGCCCACCGCGTACTGCTTGACCAGGGACGGGTAAAACCCGCCCAGCGCCACGTAACTGGCGCCGCCCTGCCCGGCCGCTTGCGCCAGCGCCAGATCGCCGTAACAGGACGCGCCGACGATCTTGTCCGGCCCCAGCGCGGCCCGCATCGCGGCCACCGAGGCATCGGTGCCGCCCACATGCACGCCGTCGGCGCCGATGTCTTGGCACAGCGCGAGGTGGTCATTGATCACGAGCGGGCAGCCGTAGCGGCGGCACAGCGCCAGCAGCGCCGCGCCCTGCTCGCGCCGCAGCGCGGGATCGGCCTCCTTGTGACGATACTGGAGCAAGGCGACGCCGCCGGCCGCCAGCGCCAGCTCGCTCACGGCCAGCAGGCGTTCGGTGTCGTCCCAATTCGGGGTGACCAGATACAGTCCGCGCATGAGGTGTCCTTTTCTTTGTTCAAACAAGGTGAAAACGGTGGGGAATGCGCTGGCCCGGCGCGATCGCATACGATTCGGCCAGGCTGCGCTGACAATAGGCTTGGCCCCGTTCGAGCGCGGTGGCGATCGGCTCGCCCAGCGCCAGGCGGGCCGCGATGGCCGACGCCAAGGTGCAACCGCTGCCGTGAAACTGGCCCGGCAGGCGCGGCCAGGACCAGTCGCGCCGCCCGTCGGGGCCGAACCACTGGTTGACGACCATGGCGCCATCGGCGTGGCCGCCGGTGATCAAGACGTGCGCGCAGCCAGCCGCGCGCAGCGCGCGGGCCTGACCCGCCGGGCCGTCCCCGACGTCGTCCCCCGCGCCGCCCAGGATGGCCGCTTCGGGCAGGTTCGGCACCAGCAAGGTGGCCAGCGCCAGCAGCGGCGCCAGCGCCGCGCGGGCGTCGCCGCGCGCCAAGGCGTCGCCCAGGCCGCTGGCCAGCACCGGGTCGAGCACCACCGGCAAGGCCGGCGCGCGCCGCCGCAGCGCCACGATCAATTCGGCGATGACGGCCGCGTTGGCGGCGCTGCCGGGAATGCCGATCTTGACGGCGTCGATGCCGACCCGCTCGATGAGCGCGTTGGCTTGATCGCGCAGCATGTGCGGCGCCACCGGCAGCACCTGATAGACCCGGTTATTGTCCTGCACCGTCAGGGTGGTCACCACCGGCAGCGCGTGCGCGCCCTGCGCCGTCACGGCCAGGATGTCGGCCGCGATGCCGGCCCCGCCCGACGGGTCGACCCCGGCCAGCACCAGCACCGTGGGCCGCGCGGCGGCGTGCGTCATGCCAGCCGGCCGGCCATCGGCGAGGACGGCGAGGCGGCGAATTTGCGCGCCATGCGCCCGGCCAGATAGGCTTCGCGTCCGGCCTGCACGCCCAGGCGCATGGCGCGCGCCATGCGCACCGGATCGCGCGCGCCGGCGATGGCAGTGTTCATCAGCACGCCGTCGCAGCCCAGTTCCATGGCGATCGCCGCGTCCGACGCGGTGCCCACGCCGGCGTCCACCAGCACCGGCACCGTGGCTTGCTCGATGATGAGCGACAGGTTCCACGGATTGAGGATGCCCATGCCCGAGCCGATCAGCGACGCCAGCGGCATCACGGCCACGCAGCCGATCTGTTCGAGCAGCTTGGCTTGGATCGGATCGTCGCTACAGTACACCATCACGTCGAAGCCATCGCGCACCAAGGCTTCGGCCGCGATCAGGGTTTCCGGCATGTGCGGGAACAGGGTTTTTTCGTCGCCCAGCACTTCCAGCTTGACCAGCTTGTGGCCGTTTAACAGTTCGCGCGCCATTTGCAGGGTGTAGATCGCATCCTTGGCGTTGTAGCAGCCGGCCGTGTTGGGCAAGATGGTGTACTGCGACGGCGGCAGCACGTCGAGCAGGCTGGGCGCGTTGGGGTCTTGGCCGATGTTCACGCGCCGGATCGCCACCGTGACGATTTCGGCACCGGCGGCGTCGGTCGCCTCGCGGGTTTGCGCCAGATCGCGGTATTTGCCGCTGCCCACCAGCAGGCGCGAACGATAGGCGGTGCCGGCGATGGTCAGCAGGTCGTCGTTTTGTGAGTCAGTCATATTCCATTCCTTTAAAATTTAGCCGCCGCCGATGGCGCGCACAATGTCGACCTGGTCGCGCGCTTGCAGCAGCCGCGCGGACCAGGACAGGCGTGGCACCACGCAGCGGTTTACCGCCAGCGCCAGGGCTTGGCCGGACAGGCCGAGCGCTTCGATCAGGTCGTGCAGCGAGGCGCCCGGCGCGACCCGATGCGGGGCGCCATTGAGAATGATGTCGAGCATGCCGGCCTCACACCTTGTGGTACAAGTCGGCGCCGTTCTTGACGAATTCGATCGCCTTCACCGCCATACCCTGCTTGAGCGCGGCCCCTTCCGACACGCCCAGCGCGGCCGCATATTCGCGCACTTCCTGGGTGATCTTCATGGAGCAGAAATGGGGCCCGCACATGGAGCAGAAGTGGGCCACCTTGGCCGATTCCTTGGGCAGGGTTTCGTCGTGAAATTCGCGTGCCTTGTCGGGGTCCAGGCCCAGGTTGAACTGGTCGTCCCAGCGAAATTCGAAGCGCGCCTTCGATAGCGCGTTGTCGCGGATCTGGGCCCCTGGATGGCCTTTGGCCAGGTCGGCCGCGTGGGCCGCGATCTTGTAGGTGATGATGCCATCCTTGACATCGGCCTTGTTCGGCAAGCCCAGATGCTCCTTGGGCGTGACGTAGCACAGCATGGCGGTGCCGTACCAGCCGATTTGCGCGGCGCCGATGCCGGAGGTGATGTGGTCGTAACCGGGCGCGATGTCGGTGGTCAGCGGGCCCAGGGTGTAGAACGGCGCCTCGTGGCACTGCTCCAGTTGCAAGTCCATGTTTTCTTTGATCAGGTGCATGGGCACATGGCCCGGGCCCTCGATCATCACTTGCACGTCGTGGCGCCAGGCCACCTGGGTCAGTTCGCCCAAGGTTTTCAATTCGCCCAGCTGGGCTTCGTCGTTGGCGTCGTAAATCGAACCGGGGCGCAAGCCGTCGCCCAGGCTGAAGGACACGTCGTAGGCTTTCATGATCTGGCAGATCTCGTCGAAATGCGTGTACAGGAACGATTCCTGATGGTGCGCCAGACACCACTTGGCCATGATCGAGCCGCCGCGCGAGACGATGCCGGTCAAGCGTTTGGCCGTCATCGGCACGTAGCGCAGCAGCACGCCGGCGTGGATGGTGAAGTAGTCGACGCCCTGCTCGGCCTGTTCGATCAAGGTGTCGCGGAAAATCTCCCAAGTCAAGTCCTCGGCCTTGCCGTTGACTTTTTCCAGCGCCTGGTAAATCGGCACCGTGCCGATCGGCACCGGGCTGTTACGAATGATCCATTCGCGCGTTTCGTGGATATGCTTGCCGGTCGACAGATCCATCACATTGTCGCCGCCCCAGCGGATGGCCCAAGTCATTTTCTCGACTTCTTCGCCGATCGAGGAGGTGACGGCCGAATTGCCGATGTTAGCGTTGATCTTGACCAGGAAATTGCGGCCGATGATCATCGGTTCGACTTCGGGGTGATTGATGTTGGCCGGGATAATGGCGCGGCCACGGGCGATCTCGTCGCGCACGAATTCGGGCGTGATCTCGGCCGGGATGCTGGCGCCGAAGGACTGGCCCGGATGCTGGCGCCCCATCAGGTCGGCCAGGCGCTGGCCCATCGGTCCGGATTGCTGCAACTCGGCCAGGTACTCCTTGCGGCGCAGGTTTTCGCGGATGGCCACGTATTCCATTTCGGGCGTGACGATGCCGCGCCGCGCGTAATGCATCTGGGTGACGTTGGCGCCGGCCCGCGCGCGACGTGGTTTGCGCGTCAGATTAAAGCGCAGCGCCGCCAGTTGGGGATCGGCCAGGCGCGCCATGCCATAAGCCGAACTGGGGCCGGCCAGTTCCTCGGTGTCGCCGCGCTCGACGATCCAGGCCAGGCGCGGGGTGGCCAGGCCGGAGCGGATATCGATCGTCACGGCCGGATCGGTGTACGGACCGGAGGTGTCATAGACATACACGGGCGGATTTTTCTCGCCGCCGAACGACGCTTCCGTGTCGGACTGGCTGATTTGACGCATCGGCACCCGGATGTCGGGCCGGCTGCCTTCGATATAGATCTTGCGCGAATTGGGCAGCGGCGCGATGGCGGCCTGGTCGACGGTCGCGGTGGCCGATAAGAAGGGGGGATGGGCGTTCATGTGACTCCTTTGTAGCGTGCTGACAGTGCAGCAGAACCAGCAAAGGAGTGCGAGCGACCGGCGCCGCCGACCTGCTCTCAAGCTTCCCTTCGCTGGCATTATCCAGATCAGGTTCGGAGGGTATTTCTCACCCGCTTGCGCTTGCGCGACAGCAGGACCCCTAGCGTTTGCCGCCTCACGGCAGCGCTGCGATTGTACGCGATCCGGCGCTAAAACAGAAATCGCCGTTAAATGGGTGGGGCGGGGGTGGCGGCCGCGCGCGCCGGCCGGCCGGGATAGAACACGGAGAAGGCCGCTTGGGCCGCCGCTTACATCTTGACGCTGGGCTGCTTTTGGACGAATTGCATCCAGCTGTCGCTGGCGTCGACGATTTGCTCGTATTGCTTGATGTCGGGCTTGATGCCCACCAAGAAGAGATACAACTTGCCCGGTTTGAAGGCCGGCGCCATCAGCGAGCAATCATCGCGTAGCGGCACCCGGCCGCCGCCGTGCCAGAACTCGGTCTCGTTGTGGGCCGAATAGGTGGTCATCGGATCGTGCAGCTGCGGCAGCCGGCAAGCGACCTTGAGCGCTTGTCCCGGCGTGCCTTTCAAATAACGCAGCGGGCGCAGCGCGCAGCCCCTGCCGTCCGGCGTCATTTGCGCCGTCACCAGCACGATCGCGCGCGCCTCGGCCACCAGCGACTTCGGATCGCGCACCGCCTCGGGCGGCGTGGCCGGGCAAGCCAGGGCCGGCGCGCCGGCCAGCAGCGCCGCCGCCCAGCTAAAGCGGACGACGCCGTACCCGAGCGCGCGCAGCGGGCGCGGCATCATGGTGAAAACAGTTTGCAAAAGTATTTCCCCTGTAGAGGCGTTCAATCAGTCGCCGGGTCCATGGCGGCCCGGCATATATGTATATTTTGCTATTATATCCGAGCCAATTGCATAAAACAAAACAATTGCAAATATGAATGGCTGTGGCTCTTTTTACCAGCGCCCATGCCGGCCCGGTGCGCCAGTTTTTCCGCCACGCGGACGGCGTCGTCTTATAATGTTTGTTTTCGCATCAATACAAGCCAAATCATGGAATTAGCCAAATCTTTCGAGCCCGCCGACATTGAACAGTTCTGGCGTAACGAGTGGGAGCGGCGCGGATATTTCACCGCCACACTCGACGCCGGCAAACCGTCCTTCAGCATCCAGTTGCCGCCGCCGAACGTGACCGGCACTTTGCACATGGGGCATGCGTTCAACCAAACCATCATGGATGGCTTGACCCGCTACTACCGCATGCGCGGCTTCAACACGGCCTGGGTGCCCGGCACCGACCACGCCGGCATCGCCACCCAGATCGTGGTGGAGCGCCAGCTCGACGCGCAAAAGATTTCGCGCCACGACTTGGGACGGGAAAATTTTGTTGAAAAAGTGTGGGAGTGGAAGGAAAAATCCGGCTCCACCATCACCGGCCAGATGCGCCGCATGGGCACCTCGCCCGACTGGCAGCGCGAATATTTCACGATGGACGCGCCGCGCTCGAAAGTGGTGACCGAGGTGTTCGTGCGCCTGTTCGAGCAAGGCTTGATTTACCGCGGCAAACGCCTGGTCAACTGGGACCCGGTGCTGGGCACCGCCGTATCCGACCTGGAAGTGGTGTCGGAAGAGGAAGACGGCTCGATGTGGTACATCAAGTACCCGCTGGCCGACGGCAGCGGCCATCTGACCGTGGCCACCACCCGGCCGGAAACGCTGCTGGGCGACGTGGCGGTGGCGGTCGATCCGACCGACGAGCGTTATACAAAACTGGTCGGCAAGCTGCTGAAGCTGCCGCTGACCGAGCGCGAGATTCCCATCATCGCCGACGAGTATGTGGACAAGGATTTCGGCACCGGCTGTGTGAAAATCACCCCGGCCCATGACATGAACGATTACGCGGTGGGCCAGCGCCACAATCTGGACCAGATCATCATCATGACCTTGGACGCCAAGATCAACGACAACGCGCCGCCCGCCTACCGCGGCCTGGACCGCTTCGCCGCGCGAAAACAAGTGGTGGCCGATCTGGACGCTCAGGGTTTGCTGCAAGAAGTCAAACCGCATAAGCTGATGGTGCCGCGCGGCGACCGCACCGGCGTGATCATCGAACCGATGTTGACCGATCAATGGTTCGTCGCCATGAGCAAGCCGGCCCCGGAAGGCACTTTCTTCCCGGGCAAATCGATCGCCGAGACGGCGCTGGAAAAAGTGGCCAGCGGTGAAGTCAAGTTCGTGCCGGAAAACTGGAGCACCACGTACAACCAGTGGCTTAACAACATTCAGGACTGGTGCATTTCGCGCCAATTATGGTGGGGCCACCAGATCCCGGCCTGGTTCGACGAGGCCGGCAATATTTTCGTCGCGCAAAGCGAGGCCGAGGCGCAAGCCAAGGCCCGGGCCGCCGGCAGCACCGGTGCGCTGCGGCGCGACCAGGACGTGCTCGACACCTGGTTCTCGTCGGCGCTGGTGCCGTTTTCCACCATGGGCTGGCCGGAGGAAACGCCGGACTTGAAAGCCTTCCTGCCCTCGTCGGTGCTGGTGACGGCCTTCGACATCATTTTCTTCTGGGTGGCGCGGATGGTGATGATGACCGCCCACATCACGGGCAAGGTGCCGTTCCACACCGTGTATGTGCACGGCCTGGTGCGCGACTCGACCGGCCAGAAAATGTCCAAATCGAAGGGCAACACGCTTGACCCGATCGACTTGATCGATGGCATCGATTTGGAGGGGCTGATCGTCAAGCGCACCACCGGCTTGATGAACCCGCGCGACGCGGAAAAAATCGCCAAGTCCACGCGCAAGGAATTCCCGGACGGCATTGCCGCCTATGGCACGGACGCGGTGCGTTTCACCATGGCCAGTTATGCCTCGCTGGGCCGCAACATCAATTTCGACCTGGGCCGCTGCGAAGGCTACCGCAACTTTTGCAACAAGCTGTGGAACGCCACCCGCTTTGTGCTGATGAATACGGAAGGCAAGGAGTGCGGGCCGAACGAGGCCGATCTGTCGCCGGCCGACAAATGGATCATTTCGCTGCTGCAACGGGCCGAGATGGAGGTGGCCAAGGGTTTCGAGGACTACCGCTTCGACAATATCGCCAGCGCCATTTACCAGTTTGTGTGGGACGAGTATTGCGACTGGTATTTGGAAGTGGCCAAGGTACAAGTGCAGCACGGCACGGAAGGCCAGCAGCGCGCCACCCGGCATACGCTGTTGCGGGTGCTGGAAGTGGTGCTGCGGCTGGCCCATCCGGTGATACCGTTTGTGACCGAGGCGCTGTGGCAAACCGTGGCCCCGCTGGCCGGCAAGACGGTCGACCCGGCTGGCGACTCCATCATGCGCCAGGCGTATCCGCTGCCGAACAGCGCGCTGATCGACGAGGCGGCGGAGGCCTGGATGGGGCAGCTCAAGACCCTGATCGATGCCACCCGCAACCTGCGCGGCGAAATGCAATTGTCGCCCTCGCTGCGCGTGCCGCTGATCGTGGAAGCGGCCGACGCCGCCGACCGGGCGCGTTTGCAAGGTTTCGCGGCGTATATCCAGTCCCTGGGCAAATTGTCGGAAGTGCAGATTGTGGACGCCTTGCCGGAGTCGCCCGCCGCCGTCTCAGTGGTCGGCAACACCAAGATGATGCTGAAGGTGGAAATCGACGTGGCGGCCGAGCGCGAACGCTTGAGCAAGGAAATCGTGCGCATCGAGGCGGAAATCGCCAAGGTGAATGGCAAACTGGGTAATGAAAGCTTCGTGGCGCGGGCACCGGCCGCCGTGGTCGCGCAAGAACAAGAGCGCCTGGTCAACTTCTCGTCAACGATCGCCAAATTGCGTGAACAATTTGCTAAACTCGCGACTGCATAAATCATGCCATTTCGGCAAAACGCACACGATGGAGACAAATGATGCGCATGTCCAATAAAGTCAATTTACTGGCCGCCGGCTTGGCGCTGGCCACCCTGGCCGGTCTGCCGGCCCATGCCGACGACAGCTCGCCGGTCGGCCTGTGGAAAAATATCGATGACACGACCGGCAAGCCGAAGGCATTGATCCGTATCACGGAGAACAATGGCGTGTTGCAAGGCAAGCTGGAAAAGCTGTTCCGCAGCGCCGATCAAGATCAAAATCCCAAGTGCGAAAAATGTGAAGGGGCCAACAAGGATGTACCCATGCTTGGCTTGACCTTCATGTGGGGCTTGAAAAAGGATGGCGAGCAATACACCGGCGGCGAGATCCTGGACCCCGATAACGGCAAAGTGTACAAAAGCAAGTTGCAGCTGGCTGAAGGCGGCAAGAAATTGCAGGTGCGTGGATATTTGGGGATGCCGATGTTTGGACGCTCGCAAACCTGGTTGCGCCAGGAGTAATACATTTAGACCAAAGAATAGTCAAAATAACGCTATCGCGGATTGCATCCCCGGTAGCATCTCAACTCACTGTCCGAGACCTATGAATCGCATTGTTTCCACATTCTTTCTCTTTTTTTTTGCGCTCCCGGGATACGCTCAGGTTAGCAATCTACAAGGTGATTTCACACATGATTTTACGGCGCCGAAAAATCAGACAGTATGGGGAATCACGAAATCCGGTAACGCCTGGCAAGTTCGTTTAGACAGATCAAAAGAAATTTTTACTGCACATGAAGTTGGTGTGATTGAAAGAAAAGAGATTTGGAAAAGATTGTGGTGGCCTACAGAGACGGCGACGACCGCCAGCTGCATCAGTTTTGTTGAAGAGTTTGGAGAGCCGGTCATTTGCTACGTACCCCGTGGCGCCAGAGACCTCGTGAAGGATCTCAAGACCTACACGAGTGATTATTTCTATTTTGACGCTACGATGGGCTTAAGCGAAATCAGGAAAAAATCTCGATAAAAACCTATGCCGGCGGCGACCCGCGCTACTTTTTGGCGTAACGTTGTAAATGGCGGTCCAGTTGATTGGCGAAATTCTGCCGGTCGCCCTGGCTGAACGGCGCCGGACCGCCCGTCTCCACCCCGCCGCCGCGCAACTCTTCCATGAAGGCGCGCATCGTCAATTGCTGGGCGATATTGTCGTTGGTGTAGAACTCGCCGCGCGGATTGAGGGCGAAGCCGCCCTTCTTCAGCACGTCGGCCGCCAGTGGAATATCGGCCGTCACCACCAGGTCGCCGGCCGACAGCAGGCGCACGATTTCTTGATCGGCCACATCGAAGCCGGACGGCACCTGGACCGAGCGGACGAAGCGCGAAGGCGGCACCCGCAAGGTTTGGTTGGCCACCAGCGTGACCGGCATTTCCAGCCGCTCCGCCACCCGGTACAAGATATCTTTGATGACACCCGGGCAAGCGTCGGCATCGACCCAAATCTGCATGCTCATCTTACGCGTCCCACAGTTCGCCGTTCGGATTGGTGCGCGGCGGCGCGATGCCGAAGTGGGTGTAGGCGGCCGGGGTGGCGACCCGCCCGCGCGGCGTGCGTTGCAAAAAGCCTTGCTGGATCAGATAAGGTTCCAGCACGTCTTCGATGGTGTCGGCCGCCTCGCCGATGGCGGCGGCCAGGTTGCCGATGCCGACCGGTCCGCCGCCGAACTTGAACAGCACCGCTTCGAGCAGCTTGCGGTCCATCACGTCGAAGCCGACCGTGTCGACGTCAAGCATGATCAAGGCCTTGTCGGCCACTTCCTTGCTGATTTCGCCATTGCCCTTGACCTCGGCATAATCGCGCACCCGGCGCAGCAGCCGGTTGGCGATCCGCGGGGTGCCGCGCGCGCGCTGGGCGATCTCGCGCGCGCCATCCAGATCGATAGGCGCCTTCAGCAGCGCGGCGCTGCGGGTAACGATTTTGGTCAATTCGGCCGCCGTGTAAAACTCCAGCCGGGCCACGATGCCGAAGCGGTCGCGCAGCGGATTGGTCAGCATGCCGGCGCGGGTGGTGGCGCCCACCAGGGTGAACGGTTGCAGGTCGAGCTTGACCGAGCGCGCCGCCGGCCCCTCACCGATCATGATGTCGATCTGGTAGTCTTCCAGCGCCGGATACAAAATTTCTTCCACCACCGGCGACAGGCGATGAATTTCATCGATGAACAAGACATCGTTCGTTTCCAGATTGGTCAAGATGGCGGCCAGGTCGCCCGGGCGCTCCAGCACCGGTCCCGAAGTCTGGCGTAAATTGACCCCCATTTCGCGCGCAATGATGTGCGCCAGGGTGGTCTTGCCCAGGCCGGGCGGCCCGAACAGCAAGGTGTGGTCGAGCGCTTCCTTGCGCTGGCGCGCCGCAGTGATAAAGATCTGCAACTGATCGCGGATCTTTTCCTGGCCGACATATTCGTCGAGCTGCTTCGGCCGTAGCGCCCGCTCGATCGCCTCTTCATTGGGCGACGAGGGGGTGGCGTCGATGATGCGCTGCTCGGTGAAATTATCGGTCTGGATGCTCATGAACTGGAGTCAATCGTGGGGTGAAAGGAAAACCAAAGTTAGCCCTTGGACAGTACCTTGAGCGCCAACTTGATGCCGTCGGACACGCCGCTGCCGGCCGGCACGCTTTTCAGCGCCAGCAGCGCTTCCTTGTCAGAATAGCCCAAAGCGGCCAGCGCGTTGAGGATATCGGATTGCGAATCGGGCACCGCATGCGTGCCGCCGGCGCCCAGGTCGGCGCCCAGCTTGCCTTTCAACTCCAGCAGCAGACGCTCGGCGGTCTTTTTGCCGATGCCGGGCACCTTGACCAGGCGGCCCGACTCTTGCAGCGTAACCGCTTGCGCCAAGTCGGCGATCGACATGCCCGACAAGATGGACAAGGCGGTGCGCGCGCCCACCCCGGTGATCTTGATCAATTGGCGAAACACGGCGCGCTCTTCCGCGTTGCCGAATCCAAACAACAAATGGGCATCCTCGCGGATTGCCTGATGGGTAAACAGCACCACTTTTTCACCCACATGGGGCAGGTTGTAAAAGGTGCTCATCGGCACATCGACTTCATACCCCACGCCCTGGCAATCGACCAGCAATTGCGGCGGATTTTTTTCAAGCAAAATACCGGAAAGACGACCTATCATCGCGCGACCTTGTTGTGGCTACTATATAAGAGGGTTCGAAAGCGGGCAATCCAGTGGCGCGTCAGCCGACCAGCCGGCCGCGCTTCATGCGCAAGCCCAGCATGCCGGGCGCCAAGGCGCCGATCATGGCCAGCGCATCGTAATTGTTGGCGTGGCAAATCGCCACCCCGAGCGCATCGGCGGCATCGCTGCCGGGTAAACCCGGCAACACCAGCAGACGCGCCACCATCGCTTGCACTTGTTCCTTGGCCGCCTTGCCGTGGCCGGTGACCGCTTGCTTGACTTGCAGCGCGGTATATTCGGCCACCTCCAGCTCGGCTCCCACCAGGGCGCAAATGGCGGCCCCGCGCGCCTGGCCCAGCAGCAGGGTCGATTGCGGATTGACGTTGACAAACACTTTTTCAATCGCCGCGCAATCGGGGCGATAGGTGGCGGCGATCTCGGCCACGCTGGTCAGTATCACTTTCAAGCGGGCCGGCAAGGCGCCGTCGGTGCCGGTTTTGATGGTGCCGGAAGCGATATAGCGCAGCTTGTTGCCCTGCTTGTCGATGACGCCGAAGCCGGTGGTGCGCAAGCCTGGGTCGATGCCGAGAATAATCATCGTCCGATTGTATGCAATCCGGCAAGCGCTGGCAAACCGCCGGCGCTTGCCACCAGCACAGCGTGCCGCGCCGCGCCTGGCGCGGCAAATAGATTAGTGGCGGAAATGGCGGGTGCCGGTGTACAGCATGACGACGCCGCGCTCATCGGCCGCGTCGATCACTTCCTGGTCGCGCATCGAGCCGCCCGGCTGGATCACGCAGGTGGCGCCCGCGTCCACCACCACGTCGAGTCCGTCGCGGAAGGGGAAAAAGGCATCCGACGCCACCACCGAACCAGTCAGGCTCAGCCCGGCGTTCTGGGCTTTGATGGATGCGATACGGGCCGAATCGATGCGGCTCATCTGGCCGGCGCCCACGCCCAAGGTCATGTTATTGCCGCAGAAAACGATGGCGTTCGATTTGACGAATTTGGCCACTTTCCAGGCGAACATCAAGTCTTGCAACTGTTGCTGGGTAGGATGCAGCTTGGTGACCACTTTCAAGTCGCCGATCAAGACATTTTTGGCGTCCGGCGATTGCACCAGCAAGCCGCCGCCAACGCGTTTGACGTCGATCGGATTGATGCCTTGCCCCAGGGCGATTTCGAGCATGCGCACGTTTTGCTTGCTCGACAGGATCTGGCGCGCCTCGGCCGAGAACGACGGCGCGATCAGCACTTCGACAAACAATTTGGCGATCTGCTCGGCGGTCGGACCGTCCAGTTCGGTGTTAAAGGCGATGATGCCGCCGAAGGCCGAGGTGGGGTCGGTTTGCAAGGCGCGCGCATAGGCTTGGGCCGCGTTGGCGCCCAGCGCCACGCCGCACGGGTTGGCATGCTTGACGATCACGCAGGCGGCCGACTGCTCAAAGCCGCTCAGGCTGCGCACGCATTCCCAGGCCGCGTCGGCGTCGGCGATATTGTTGTACGACAGTTCCTTGCCCTGCAACTGGCGATAGCTGGCCAGCGCCCCCGCGCCCGGGTGCAGATCGCGGTAAAAGGCGGCGCTCTGATGCGGATTTTCACCGTAGCGCATGTCTTGCACTTTTTCAAATGCCAGATTGAGCGTCTGCGGATAATGGCTGCGGCTGGCGTGCGCCTTGTCCGGTCCCAGACTGGTCAGGTAGTTGGTGATGGCGCCGTCGTATTGCGCGGTATGGGCGAATACTTTCTTGGCCAGCATGAACTTGGTGTCGTAACTGACGTTGCCGGCGCTGCCGTCCACGCTTTTCATTTCCGCCAGCACCGTGCCGTAATCGCTCGGGTCGCAGATCACCACCACGTCCTTGTGGTTCTTGGCCGCCGAACGCAACATGGTCGGGCCGCCGATGTCGATGTTTTCAATCGCGTCTTCCAATGTGCAACTATCCTTGGCCACCGTGGCCTGGAATGGATACAGATTGACCACCACCATGTCAATGGTCGGCATGTCGTGCTCGACCAGTTTGCTCATGTGCTCGGGAAAATCGCGGCGCGCCAGGATACCGCCATGCACCTTGGGATGCAGGGTCTTGACGCGGCCGTCCAGCATTTCGGGAAAACCCGTGTAGTCGGCCACTTCGGTCACGGGCACGCCGTTATCGGCCAGCAATTTGGCGGTGCCGCCGGTGGACAGGAGTTCGACCCCCATGGCGGCGAGGGCGCGCGCGAAATCGAGAACGCCAGTCTTGTCGGAAACGGAGAGGAGAGCTTGTTTGATCATGGCTGTGGCTGGTAGGGTTAAAAGGCGGAACCTTGGCGGTTCGGGGGAACAAGGCGGGCGCGCGACTCCGGCCGGGGCGCCGCGCGGACGTGGCGTCTACAGCAAGCCGTGCTCTTGCAACTTCTTGCGCAGGGTGTTGCGGTTGATGCCCAACATCTGCGCCGCATGCGACTGGTTGCCGTCGGCGCGCGTCATCACCACTTCCAGAATCGGCTTTTCCACCGTCAACACCACCATGTCGTAGATATTCGACGCTTGCTGCTCGCCCAAGTCGTTGAAGTAATCTTCAAGACTTTTCTGGACGACTTCCTGGATACTTTCTTTACTCATTTTACGATTTCATTCAGCTAAGTGATCGGTCATGGCGCGGTGCGCGCCACCCGGCGCGTCGATGCGACGCTTGCCCTGCTGTATATCCTATGCCGCGACGGCTGTCTGGTCGGCAAGATCTTGCGCGGGACGGTATTGTAACCGTTCGCCGAAACTCCATTGCGATTCGAAAAATTGATCGACCGCCAGCAACTGCGCGGCCGTCGTGTCCAGCAAATTCATCTTTTGACGGAACGCTTCGCCCCCTTCCAGGTCGCGCACATACCAGCCGATATGCTTGCGCGCGGTGCGCACGCCGAGAAATTCACCATAAAACGCGTAATGGGCGCGCAAATGTTCGCCCATCAAGGTGCGCACCTCGTCCACATACGGCGCCGGCAACACGCAACCGGTGCGTAAAAAGTGATCGATCTCGCGACAAATCCAGGGTCGGCCTTGGGCCGCGCGCCCGATCATGACGGCGTCGGCCCCGGTCCGGTCCAGCACCAGACGGGCTTTTTGCGGCGTGGTGATGTCGCCATTGGCCACCACGGCGATCCCGGCCGCGGCCTTCACGGCGGCGATGGTTTCGTATTCGGCCTGGCCCCGATAACCGTCGGCGCGGGTGCGCCCGTGCAGGGTCAGCATCTGGATGCCGGCTTGCTCGGCGATACGGGCGATGCGCAGCGCGTTCTTGTTTTCACGGTCCCAGCCGGTGCGAAACTTGAGCGTGACCGGCACCTGCACCGCGCCCACCACCGCTTCCAGTATCCTGGCCACCAGGCTTTCGTTTTGCAGCAGGGCCGAACCGCACCAGCTGTTGCACACCTTTTTGACCGGGCAACCCATATTGATATCGATGATCTGGGCCCCGCGGTCGACATTGAATTTGGCGCAATCGGCCAGATCGCGCGGATCGGCGCCGGCGATCTGCACCGCCTTCGGCGCCATTTCGCCGTCGTGATCGGTGCGCCGCGTGCTTTTTTCGGTGGCCCACAGACGCGGATTGGAAGCGGCCATTTCCGACACCGCGTAGCCGGCGCCCAATTGCTTGCACAACTGACGAAACGGCCGGTCGGTGACGCCCGCCATGGGGGCGACGAAAACATTGTTACGCAGAATGTGGGGACCGATTTGCACTGAGTCGACCTGGCATGACTGGGGAGCCTGCTATTCTAACCGAGGTTCTGCTCAAATAATAAGCACTATTTTTTACCGACAGGCCCGGCGCGAACCGACCCGAACCCATCCGGCTCAGCTCAGCTCATCGAAGGCCGGCGCCGCCAGATGGGCCACCTCGCCCCACTGGGTGAGCGACAACTTGCCGTCGATAAAACTGAAGCGGTTGATGCTGGCGTTCTTGACCTGGAAGTCGCGCGGACTGTCGAGCGGCATGGCCAGCGCCGCCCGGTAAGCGCATTCGAGCACGCCGCCATGCGCGACCAGGGCGATGGTGCGGCCCGCGTACCGTCCGGCCCAATGGGCAATCGCCGCCACACAGCGGTCGTAAAACTGGCGGAAGCTTTCCGCCTCGCGCGCGCCGCCCGGCATCACGGCATCGATCTGGCGCGCTTGCCACGCGGCGTAATGGTCTGGATACAGGGCCGCGATGTCTTGGTACAAGCGGCCCTCGAAATCGCCATAACAGCGCTCGCGCAGCTGGGGGTCGCTGTGCATGGCCAACCCGTGATGGGCTTGCAGCGCGGCGGCCGTCTGGCGGGCGCGCTGCAAGTCGCTGCTGACGATGGCGGCCAGCGGCTCGCCCGCCAGCGCCGCGCCCAGCGCCTCGGCCTGGCGCACACCCTGCGCGTTGAGCGCGATGTCAGTGTGGCCTTGCAGGCGTCGTTCGGCGTTCCAGGCGGTTTCGCCGTGGCGTATCAATACAATGGTTGTGCGCATGCTTTATGTTTTCAAGGTGGCGGCCAGCTCGGGATTGAGCGAATAGGCCGCGATCAGTTGGGCTTCGTCGAGGATGTGGCCGTGAATGGCTGCCCGCGCCTGCCCCCCCGTGAAGATGGGGCCCAAGGGCAGCCGCGCCACATCGAGCGCGTAAAGACGAAAGATGTAGTGATGGATGCGGTCGTCATTCCAGGGCGGACTGGGGCCATCATAACCGTAATACTCGCCGGCCATGGCCGCGTCGTCGGCATACCAGGCGCCGAAATCGTTGATCCCCTGGCGCAGTCCAGCGCCGTGGCCGTCGATCGCGCCGACGCCGGGCCCGCGTTTGCCGCGCGCGACGATGCTGCTGGAATACTGGCCGGCCCGCAGGCAACCCTGGGCGGCCGGCATATCGATTACGCTCCAATGGAAAAAGTCGCGCCGCGCCGTCTCAACCGTGATCCGGCTGCCGGGCCGGTTGGCTCCGCTGGCGTCGCGCGGGGCGTCCACGTCAAAGCAAAACAGGACCAGCGATTCGGTACCGGCGGGCACCTCGTCCCAGGCCAGATGGGGGTTGCGGTTGGCCGCCGGACGCACCTGGCGCGCCCCGTCAAGCGCGGCGAACGCGTAATCGGCCGGCATCAAGCCGCCATCCCGGAAAGAATCGCTCCACAATCTCATCGACACTCCATCCAACGTCTGTATTGTGGAATCGGCCCGCCCGCGATTTTTGATCGCACGCAAAACAGCACTATTTAGGCGCCACTTGCAACCAGAAGGTGACCGGCCCGTCATTGGTGAGCGACACTTTCATGTCGGCGCCGAACTGGCCGGTCGCCACAATCGGGTGCCGCTCGCGCGCTTGCCGCACCGTATGGTCGAACAGGCGGCGGCCATCGGCCGCATCGGCGGCCGGGGTAAACGAGGGCCGACTACCGGATTTGGTGTCGGCCGCCAGGGTGAACTGCGGCACCAGCAACAAGCCACCGCCCACGTCACACAAGCTGCGGTTCATCTTGCCGGCCTGGTCGGCGAACACGCGGTAGCCCAGCAACTTGGTGAGCAAGGCATCGGCCTGCCGCTCGCTATCGCCCCGCTCGGCGCACAGCAGCACCAGCAAACCGGCCTCGATGGCGCCGACGGCGACCCCGTCGACCACCACGCTGGCTTGACTGACACGTTGCAGTAAACCGATCATGCCGACAAGGTCACACGCGCGAACTTACGCTTGCCCACTTGCAGCACGAAGGTGCCGGCCCCGACCTGCAAGCCCTTGTCGGCGATGACGGCGCCGTCGATACGCACCCCGCCCTGCTCGACCATGCGCATCGCTTCCGAGCTCGAGGCGCACAGCCCAGCCTGCTTTAACAAGTGCGCCACGCCCAGCGGCGCGCCGCTCAGGCTCAGCTCCGGCACCTGGTCGGGAACGCCGCCCTTGGCGCGGTTGACGAAGTCGGCCAGCGCCGCGTCGGCCGCCTGGCGCGAATGGAAGCGGGCCACGATTTCCTGGCCCAGCGCCACCTTGGCGTCGCGCGGATTTTGGCCGGCCTCGACCGCGGCCTTGAGCTGCGCCAAGTCGTCTTGCGAGCGCCAGGACAGCAACTCGAAATAACGCCACATCATCACGTCGGAAATGCTCATCAGCTTGGCAAACATGGTGGCCGGCGCCTCGGTGATGCCGATGTAATTGTTTTTCGACTTGGACATCTTGTCGACCCCGTCCAGCCCTTCGAGCAGCGGCATGGTGAGGATGCATTGCGGTTCTTGGCCATAATCCTTTTGCAGTTCGCGGCCCACCAGCAGATTGAACTTCTGGTCGGTGCCGCCGAGCTCCAGGTCGGCTTTCAAGGCCACCGAATCGTAGCCTTGCATCAGCGGATAAAGGAACTCATGGATCGAGATCGGGGTCCCACCCTTGAACCGCTTGGTGAAATCATCGCGCTCCATCATGCGCGCCACCGTGTAGCGCGACGACAATTCGATCAGGCCGCGCGCGCCCAACGGATCGCACCATTCGGAGTTATAGCGGATTTCCGTGCGGGCCGCGTCCAGCACCAGGGAAGCCTGGGCGAAATAAGTGGTCGCGTTCGCTTCGATCTGTTCGCGGGTAAGCGGCGGGCGGGTGATGTTACGGCCCGACGGGTCGCCGATCATCGAAGTGAAGTCGCCGATCAGAAATATCACCTGATGGCCCAGGTTTTGCAGCTGGCGCAGTTTATTGAGTACCACGGTATGACCGAGATGCAAGTCGGGGGCGGTCGGGTCCAAGCCCAGCTTGATGCGCAGCGGAATGCCAGTGCGCTCGGAACGCGCTAATTTGTGCGCGAATTCGGTTTCGATCAATAATTCATCGACACCGCGCTTGGTGATCGCGAGCGCTTCGCGTACGCTGTCGGACAAGGTAATGGCGGCGGAATCGGACTCGGCCTTCTTGCGCGATGCGGGTATGGTATCCATAAGGGAACTTAAAGTTTTTAATTGATGAGTGAATTCTGGAGTTTGCTATAATGCCCGATTACATCAATCTTGCCGAATGAAAACGAACCAAAATAACAAGAAAAAAATGCAATAGTGCACGGATCGTTCAAGCGGCAAATTTTAACTGATTGCATGAACCCTACAAACAAATTCACCAGCTCGCGCGTCTACACCTTGCTCGGTTCAACGCGTAAGGCACGCATCATGAGCGCCTCCGCCTTGCTGCTGGCAGTGTGTGCCTTTGGCGCCGCCGGCGTCGCGCCGATGGCGCCCGACGCGGCCGACCTGCCCGTCAAGTCGGTCGAGCAAGACCTGGCCCTGCCCAACTTGAGCGCGCAAATCGCCGCGCTCGAACACAACGAGCAGACTTTCATCCACGAAGAAAAAGTGCGTTCGGGCGACACCTTGGCCACCCTGCTGACCCGGCTGGGCGTGGACGACGAGGCGGCCGCCAACTTCATCAAGTCCGACAAGGTCGCGCGCGGCGTGATGCAACTTAAAACAGGCAAGCGGGTGCAGGCGCAAACGGCGCAAGACGGCCATTTGCAATGGCTGCGCGCCACCGTGGTCGACGGCAAAGACAACCCTGTCAAAAACATCATGGTGGCGCGCAAGGGCGAACGCTTCGTCGCCACCCAGGAACCGGCCCAGCTGGAACGGCGCATTGAAATGCATGCGCGCGACATCACCTCGACCCTGTTTGCGGCCACCGATTCCAGCCCGGACGGCACCCGCCTGCCGGACTCCATCTCGGCCCAGATCGTCGAAATGTTTTCCACTAATATAGACTTCCGCTCCGACTTGAAACGGGGCGACCGCTTCAACGTGGTATACGAAACCTTTTGGCAAGATGGCGAATTCGTGCGCGCGGGCCGTATCCTGGCCGGCGAATTCACCAACCGTGGCAACACTTACCAGTCGGTGTGGTTCGAAGACCCGCTCAACAAACAGGGCGGCGGCTATTACAGCTTCGACGGCAAGTCCCTCAAGAAAGCCTTCCTCAAGTCGCCGCTGGAGTTTTCCCGTATCTCGTCCGGTTTTTCGATGCGCGTCCATCCGATCTCGGGCAATTGGAAGCAGCATAAGGGGGTCGATTTCGCGGCCGCCATCGGCACCCCGATCCGCGCCTCGGGCGACGGTGTGGTCGAATCGGTCGGCATGTCCGGCGGCTACGGCAATATGGTGGTGCTCAAGCATTGGGCCAACTATTCCACCGCCTACGCCCACATGAGCCGTTTCGCTCCCGGTTTAAGCAAAGGCAGCAAAGTGCACCAGGGCGACGTGATCGGCTACGTGGGCACCACCGGCTGGTCCACCGGCGCCCATCTCCATTATGAATTCCGCGTCGCAAACGAAGCGAAGGACCCGATGTCGATCAAGGTGGAAGCCCAGGAGCCGCTCACGGCTTCCGAACTGAACCGCTTCCGCATGGTCTCGGCCGACATGATGCACCGCTTCACCCTGCTGCGCCCGACCGACACGGCGCTGGCCAAACGCTGAGCGCCGCCCACGCCGCGCTAAGCGGCAACAGAAAAGCGGCCCGTCGGCCGCTTTTTTTTCACGCGACAAATTCATCCGCGCGCGCCGCCCAACGGCGGCCGGAACCGGTATGCTGAGCCACCCCGTTCTTGGAAACCCGCCATGCGTTTATATATTGGATTAATGTCCGGCACCAGCCTCGATGGCGTCGATGGCGCGTTGGTCGACTTCGATGGCGGCGCCGTGCGTACCTTGGGCGCGGCCTATATACCGTTTTCAGCCGGGCTGCGCGCCGCCCTGATGGCCTTGCAAAGCCCGGGCGCCAATGAAATCGAGCGGGAGGCGCTGGCCGCCAATGCCTTGGCCGAACGCTACGCCGCTTGCGTGGCGACCCTGCTGGCGCAGGCCGGCGTGGCCGCGGACGAGGTGCGCGCGGTCGGCGCGCACGGGCAAACCATCCGCCACCGCCCGGAACGGGGTTACACGCGGCAAACCAATAACCCGGCTTTGTTGGCCGAACTATGCGGCATCGATGTGATCGCGGACTTCCGCTCGCGCGACATCGCGGCCGGCGGTCAAGGCGCGCCCCTGGTGCCCGCCTTTCACCAGGCCCAGTTCGGCAAACCGGGCCAGACCCGGGTGCTGGCCAATATCGGCGGCTTTGCCAATATCAGCGTGCTGGGCGCGGACAGCGGCGTGAGCGGCTTCGACACCGGCCCCGGCAATGTGCTGATGGATGCCTGGATCGGCCGCCATCAGGGCCGCGATTACGATGCGCAAGGGGCGTGGGCGGCCAGCGGACAGGTGTTGCCCGAACTGCTACGCAGCATGCTGGAAGAACCGTTTTTTGCCTTGCCGGCCCCGAAAAGCACGGGACGCGATCTGTTCCATCTCGATTGGCTGGCCGCCCATCTGGCGCGCTGCGCCCCGGCCGCGCCGGAAGACGTGCAAGCGACGCTGACCGCCCTGACGGCGCATACCCTGGCGCACGCCATCATGCAAGCGGCGCCACAAGCGGATGCGGTATATGTGTGCGGTGGCGGCGCGGCCAACGCCAAGCTGATGTCACTGTTGAGCGAGGCTTTGGCCGGTCGCGCCCAAGTTGCCTCGACCGAGGTGCTGGGCGTGCCGCCCAGCCAGGTAGAAGCGCTGGCGTTCGCTTGGCTGGCGCACCGCTTCAATGAACGCGAAGCGGGCAATCTGGCCCAGGTGACGAGCGCCCGTGGCGCCCGCGTGCTGGGCGCGCTGTATCCGCGCTGAGCGAGGGTTATCGGCGCTACGGGCGCGACCGGCCGCGACTGCCGGCACAGCGGCACGCATGCGGGCACGCAATACAAAAAGCGGACTGAACTAGTCCGCTTTTCAGCCATGGTCCGGCCGGGCCGACCAAGAACGTTTTATACCGAGAACGAAGAGCCGCAGCCGCAGGTCGAGGTGGCGGTAGGGTTTTTGATCACGAACTGGGCGCCTTCAAGGTCGTCCTTGTAATCGATTTCGGCGCCCACCAGATACTGGTAGCTCATCGAATCGATCAGCAACTGCACGCCGTTCTTGACCATGGTGGTGTCGTCTTCGTTGACGATTTCATCGAAGGTAAAACCGTACTGAAAACCGGAACAGCCGCCGCCCTGCACGAACACGCGCAGCTTCAGGTCAGGGTTGCCTTCTTCCTCAATCAGTTGCGCGACTTTTTCGGCCGCGCTATCGGTGAAAATAATCGGCGATGGGATCACATCTTGCATTTCGGCGACAGCATTCATTTCAGACTCCTACTTGACTATATCGCTTCATTATAGACCCTAGAGACGAGTCACGCTTCAGACACTGCTAAATGCAGCACGGTATCGGATTCGTAGCGGCTCAAGCGTCCCGCGATCAGGGCGCCGCCGTGCATTTCCAGGATGTTGTACTGAACGTCTCCAATAATGCGGGCTTTGGGCTGAATTTCAAGCAGCTCCGTACTCAACACGGCACCGCGGATCTCGCCATTGACCACCAGATGGGCGCAGCGCACCTCGCCATCCACCCGGCCATGCTCGCTGATCACCAGATAACTGTGCTGCTCGGGGTCGGCGACCACATCGCCGCGCACGCGGCCGTCTATCCGCAAGCCACCGCTAAACTGCAACTGGCCGTCGACCTGGGTGGCGGCGCCAACCAGACTTTCCATCACGTCTAGGGAATTACGGCGGAACATGGGGCGCTTCCTTTACTGTCGTCGACTGGGTGGCGATCGCCCGCCCCTGCTCCAGCAGGCGGACCTGGACTGCGGTGGCGCGGGCGCCGTCGGCCACCGTCATCTGCCCGTCGAGGCGCTGATAGCGGCGTACCGTCACGCCATACTGGGCGACATTGTCGGCGCGGTCGGGAAACGTCAAGACCTTGCTCTCGGCGCCCTGCTGTAAGGTGATGGCCAATTCCAGGCCGCCATCGAACTGGCGTGCCTTGCGACTCGCACCGTGCGTTAGCAACAAAACATAATGCAATTCGGTGGGCGTCAGCATTTCCGCCTGAAACGCCAGAATGTGTAATCCGGCCCCGGCTTGCGGGGGCGGCAGCAGACTTTCCAGCAACCCTACGTCTTCAGTTAATTTACTATTCTCAACTT
Organism: Pseudomonadota bacterium; assembly: GCA_040385995.1. Lineage (GTDB taxonomy): Bacteria > Pseudomonadota > Gammaproteobacteria > Burkholderiales > Burkholderiaceae_D > Janthinobacterium. Next base: position 72,902 of record JAZKGI010000003.1, on the reverse strand, counting down.
TCAACGCCTTGATCTGCGTCTCCATTTGTTTGTTTGCGGCATCAATGACACCGGTCGCCGCGCCGGCCACGGCCAGCCGATCGCGCTCGCTCGACAGACGCGCCAACGCCCCGCGCAGAGACGCGATTTGTTGCTTGACTTCGGGCGCCGGCTCGGCCGGACCCATCCAGCCCAGGCGGCGCCCCAGATCCATGCCCCACCAGACCAGCGAGCCGGACAAGATCAATAACGGCACCAACGCCAGCACGCGCCACCACATCGGCCAAACCCGCGCCCGAGGCGAAGGGGGAGCGGTCGGGGTCGGGGTCGGGGTCGGCGTCGGTGCCGCGCCCGGCCGGGGCGACCACACCTTGCTGCTCAACACCGCGCTTAAGGCAACAGCGCGATGTGGTCGAGACCGGTGCCCTCTTCCAGGCCGAACATCAGATTCATACATTGCACCGCCTGACCGGAGGCGCCCTTGACCAGATTGTCCTGCACCACCAGCACGATCACGGTATCGCCGCCGTTGGGCCGGTGCAACGCCATGCGCAACATATTGGAGCCGCGCGTGGACCGGGTTTCCGGATGGGAGCCGAAAGGCATCACGTCGACGAAAGGCTGATCCTTGTATCGGTCTTCAAATAAGGCTTGCAACTGTTCATCGCTGATCGCACGCGTGAGCCGCGCATACAGAGTCGAATGCATGCCGCGTATCATGGGCACCAGATGCGGCGTGAAGATCAGGCCCACCGGCTGCTCGGTGAAACGCTGCAACTGGGCCACCGTTTCCGGATGATGACGGTGGCCGGCCACGCCATAAGCCTTGAAATTGTCGCTCGACTCGGAAAACAAAATGCCGATCTCGGCTTTGCGGCCTGCGCCCGACACGCCCGATTTGCAATCGGCGATCAAGTTTCCGGCATCGATACAGCCTGCCTGGAGCAATGGAGCGAAACCCAGTTGCATGGTGGTCGGATAGCAACCCGGATTGGCGATCAGGGAAGCGCCCCGTATCGTTTCGCGGTTCAATTCCGGTAAGCCATACACGGCTTGCGCCAGCAACTCGGGCGCGGTGTGCGGGATCTTATAGGTGGCTTCAAACACGGACTGGTCCGCGATGCGGAAATCGGCCGCCAGGTCGATCACCTTGACGCCGGCGGCCAGCAGGGCCGGCGCCTGCGCCATGGCCACGCCGTGCGGGGTGGCGAAAAACACCACATCGCATTGGCTCAAATCCACCTTGTCGGGCGCCGAAAACGCCAGCCCCACCTTGCCGCGCAGGGAAGGGTACATGTCGGCCACCGGCAAGCCGTCTTCCTTGCGCGAGGTAATGGCCGTCAGTTGCACGTCCGGATGGACCGCCAAAAGGCGCAACAGTTCCACGCCGGTGTATCCGGTGCCGCCGACGATGCCAACTTTAATCATGTTCGTTCCTTGCTGATAAGTAAAATTCGGTAAAAGAATGCGGAAACCGCAAAGTGGCGCTTATTTTAACAGGCCGGGTGGCGCGACATGGGGCGCCGGCGGCATCTCCAAGCAGGGCCCACAATGCAAAAAGCCGCCGGACGACAGCCGGCGGCTTTGGACGGCGCGCAAGCGCGCCGCGGCGTAATAATTAACGCTTCGAGAATTGTTTTGCGCGACGTGCTTTGCGCAGACCAACTTTTTTACGTTCCACTTCGCGCGCATCGCGGGTCACGAAACCGGCACGTGCCAGGTCGCCCTTGAGGGCTGCATCGTAGTCGATCAACGCGCGGGTGATACCGTGACGGACGGCGCCAGCTTGGCCGGACTCGCCGCCACCATGGACGTTGACTTTGATGTCGAAACGCTCGACATTGCCGGTCAATTCCAGCGGTTGACGGATGACCATCAAGCCGGTTTCGCGCGAAAAATAATCAGCGGCTGGTTTGCCGTTGACGATGATTTGGCCGGTGCCAACCTTGATAAAGACGCGAGCTACTGCACTCTTGCGACGGCCGGTGCCGTAATTGTAGTTACCGATCATGTCAGTTCCTTAGAGAACGAGTGCTTTAGGTTGCTGAGCTGCGTGCGGATGGGAACCTTCCGCGTACACTTTCAGCTTCTTGATCATTGCATAGCCGAGCGGGCCCTTAGGCAACATGCCCTTGACCGCTTTCTCGAGCGCGCGACCTGGAAAACGCTGCTGCATTTTCTGGAAATTGGTTTCATAGATACCGCCTGGATAACCAGAGTGACGGTAGTAAATCTTCTCGGTGGCCTTGGTGCCGGTCACGCGCAGTTTGCCTGCGTTGATGACGACGATAAAGTCGCCGGTATCGACGTGAGGAGTAAATTCTGGTTTGTGTTTGCCGCGCAGTCGGAGTGCCACTTCGCTGGCAACACGTCCGAGGACTTTGTCCGTCGCGTCAATCACGAACCAATCGCGCTGGACTTCATGTCCTTTAGCGGAAAATGTTTTCATGTTGACTTCCTAAAAAATTACACACTCAAATGGTGGTTCCGCTTCACTTAGCTTGCGGACTCTGCCTTATCTACATTTCCTGAGCGAATGGAAAGCCGACAAGTATAAACGCAATCGGCCGCCCCGGTCAACCGCCATCGGCGACACGCTCGGGCGGCGCCACATTGCCTTACAATACAAGCATCGATTTTTTGGAGAACGCGCGATGGAATGCAAAGTAAGCTGGAACGGCCCGTCCGGCATGAGTTTCCTGGCCCAGACCGGCTCTGGTCACCTGGTCAATATGGATGGCGCGCCCGATGGCGGCGGCCACAACCTGGCGGCGCGGCCGATGGAAATGGTGTTGCTGGGCACGGGCGGCTGCACCGCCTACGATGTGGTGCTCATACTTAAGAAAGGCCGGGAAGACGTGCGCGGCTGCGAGGTGACGCTCAAGGCCGAACGGGCCGACACGGAACCGAAGGTGTTTACCGGTATCCACTTCCACTTCACCGTGCGCGGCAAAAGCTTGAAACCGGCGTCGGTCGAACGCGCGATCAACTTGTCGCACGATAAATACTGCTCGGCTTCCATCATGCTGGCCAAGACCGCCAACATCACCCATTCCTTCGAGATCATCGAGGAATAAGGGCCTCGCTCACAGATGGTAGGCGGTGCTGGTCATCACTTTACCCATCAAGCGCATCAGGGCGCGCACCGGCGCCGGTGGCGCCAGCGCGCCCAGCGACTGGGCCGCCGCGCCATGGGCCACTTCGTCGGCCCGCATTTGCTCGACGATGGCGCGCGATTTGGCGTCCTGGGGCGGCAACTTGCTGAGATGACTGACCAGATGCGCCTCCACCTGGCGTTCGGTCTCGACCACAAAACCCAGGCTGCGCGCGTCGCCCAAGCGGGCGGCCACGGTGCCCAGCGCGTAGGCGCCCGCGTACCAGAGCGGGTTGAGCAGGCTGCGCCGCGAACCCAGCTCGGCCAGGCGCTGGGCAGTCCAGGCCAGATGATCTTCTTCTTCCCGGCCGGCCTCGGCGAATTGCTCGCGTAGGGCGGCACTGTTGGCGTGGTGTGCTTGGGCGTTGTAGAGCGCCTGGGCGCACACTTCGCCGACGTGGTTCACACGCATCAAGCCGGCGCTGTGGCGTTGTTCGGCCGCATTCAATTCGGCGTCGGCCGCACGGGCGCCCGGGTTGGCGCGCGAGGCGGAAGCCACGCCGGCGATCACCCGCAGCGCCTTGTCGGCATTGACGATGAAACGGTCCAGGGGCAAATGGTGGCGGGGCGCGGTCATGGGAGCCATGGTGGAGTGATAAACCGTCATTATAGGACGATCGCGCGGCGCCCGCCGTCCGCCCCGGTGCGCTCAAGCTGTCGCGTCGCCATCCTTGTGGCGCTCGATCCAGTCGACCACCGGCCCCACCGGGTCGATGCCGGACAATTCTTTTGCCACACCCAGGTTCAGCGACAGCAGAAACGGGATCGAATCGGCCGGAATGTCGGGACAATGGAGAGCCAGCGCCGCTTGAAAGCGGGCCGCCTCGACCACGCGCAACACTTTTTCGCCGCTCATGAATTGCAGCACGCTGGTGATGCTATGCCCGCCACCTATGCTGTGATAAATGAAGCGGTTATAGGCCGCGTCGATCTGTTTGAAGTCCAGCGTTTCCTTGGTCATCAAGCCGGCCAAGTAGTATAAGCCGAGCGCGACGCGGAAGAAACCGATCGCCTCGGCACTGGTCATGCCGGCGCGCGCCACCGCCAGCACTTTGGTTTGTATCGCAGTGTCCATGCCGCCTCCGCGTCGCCCCGCCGCGGAGCGCTGCACTCATTGTGCCCAAATGCGGCGGCTAGCGCCATGCCTGCTTACTCTCCATGACGGGTATAGGCAAAAAAAAGGACTGTGAAAAGCAATCGCTTCTCACAGTCCCATTACCGCTCAACCTGGGTTGATATTACCAGCAGTCGGTAACTGTCGCCCCCACGTTGGTTTGCACGCCCAGATGCGTGAGTTTGTACGAACCGCAAGTATCCCTGGATTGCGCCGCCGTCGGCGTCGCCGTGCCTTCAAAACCACCATTAGCCGGTGCCGACACTGTCAGGTTATAAGACACTTTGCCGGCCACGGTGATAGGGCTTCCCGCAGCCAGATTTCCGGTATACCCGAGCGCGGTGGCATCTGCGGAATATCTGTTATTAATGGCGAAAAATCGTTCTTCCCGGGCCGCCAGATCGAGCAAAGCATTCTTGGCTTCCACCCGACGGCCCTTCAACACCGATTTTTGATAGGCCGGCAAGGCGATCGCACCGAGAATACCGATAATCGCGACCACGATCAATAATTCGATCAGGGTAAATCCCGGCCGGTCCAGCGGCCGGTTGAATCTGCGTGCGTTGAACATATTAATCTCTCCCACTAGCGCAGCTTGACCCAGGTCACGCGGCGACCCTTACCGACCGGTGGATCAACCGGACCTTGCCCAGGCTTGGACGCGTTGGTATTGAACACGATGTTAGTTCCAACCTGGGAAACCGTGCCGACTGCGCCCATGTCGAAGCCAACGGCATCTTTAGCTAACGCATCGCTGATACCGGCTTCTTTGGCGGCAGTTTTGAAGCGCGACGTGTCCGGCACACCGCCATTTTCAATCGACAACGCCATGGTGAAACCTGAAGCGGGCGCCGTCTCGCAGCTCAGCGGACGATTCACCTCGGGCACCATGGTATTGATGAACAAGGCATCGAACAAGACAACCGGATTGAAAATAATTTGCTCATTTAACAATGGCAATTTGATCTTCCAGCCATATTGATTATTGTCCGCAGCGCTTGTGCCGCATTTGTTACCCCCTGCCCAACATACCGGATTGCTACTGATGGTACGGAAGCTTTTCACTTCCCCTCTGGTACCGGCGACAGCGGTGATGGTTTGTGTGACCAGGTTAGCTGGAGCCACACTGGTGGTACGGGCGTTAGTGGCATAGCGTACGCCGCTTTTCCGGTTCCATGCGTCCAGATTGGAATCCCACACGCCATAAATATACTGGTCGCCAGTGGCATACGTGGCAGCATCTTTATACGTCTGAGGGACAGCACGGCCGGTACCGAAATTAATGATCAGGCGCGGCAGTCCACTGGCCTGATTGACCGAATTGACGCTAGGCCGTATCGAAATCGGTTGATTATCGCTTGCGGTAAACAATGGCACAGTGCCGGCCGACCAATCGGCTGGTGAGCTGCTGGTCAAATCGAAGCGCCACATTTTACCGGAACGGTCGCCCGCATACAGATAGTCTGAAATACGGTCACCATCCAAATCGGCGGATGCAACGAAGTCGATACCATTTTTTGGATTAGCCGGATTCACCGTCTCGGTTTGCAGAAAGCGGAAACTTACCGCACCAGTATCGCTCCGCACACTCATGATAAAAACGCCGGCGGCACCGCTCTTACTATTACGGCCATTGCCGAAAATCGCAGCCCAATTTCCATCATGCAGGCGGCGGATGATCGGGGTGCCAAACACCGCACCGAGACTGTCTTTACAAGTATTGGTCGGGCCTTGGCAGATTAAATTATCGCTGCTCCATTCTCCGATCACTTTACTTCCATTGAATGCTTCAGGATTGGTCACGTCCAGCGCGTAGATCACACCTTTGGCATTGGTCGTGTTGTCGCTGATTTCGCCGGCGGCGTTACCGCCCGCCCCCAGCCCGCCTACCAACCAGGTATGCCAATTGCCGTTGTAATACAAATCACCGGTGCCTGGCGTCGCATCCACATAAGCGTTGTGAGCGTAAGATGCCGAGCTGTAGTCGAGCGCGGGATCGGCCGGATGAATGGTGGCTAATACAGCGGCAGGAACATAAGCGAAGACTTCGAGGCCGTCATTTTTTGTCGCATCAAACGTCGTGCCATTAAATGACCCTGCACGGAAGCCGTGCAGCATGCCATCGTTGGCACCGACATACACTACATTGGTGCGGCTGCTATTGGCAGAAACAAAGGTCCTGTATTTCGCGCCGAATTCCGTCGCGGCGGCTCCAGACAACAAATCGGTGGTTTCTTTGTCGTAGGGAACTTGCGGGAAGCTCACAGGAGTGGGGCTGCTACCGCGCAAGTCGCCCAGCACGCTGTCACGGCGACGAAATCCGGAAGTTTTGTCACCTGTGATTTCGTTCTCCCGTTCACCGCGAAGATAGTTGATACGGTTAGTGACCTCTGCGTTAGTAGTACCCAGGAACGCTTTTTGTGCGGCGGGCAAGGTATTGTCAAAAACGATACCAGCGCCAGCCACGTCATCCCAGGTAAATAGCTTACGATTAGCCCACGCTTGCGTCACCGAACCCGCCACGCCGGGGCACGCTCCACCGGTTAACACGCAATGGGCATCCCAGGTCGGAGTGGTTCCAAAGCTGATACGTTTGGTCAGCTCGTCTGTGATGACTGGCGTGGCAGTCATCTGGCCCCAAGAATTCAGCTGGTGGTAATAAGACAGATAAATCTGGACACTTGATGATACTCTATTGGCGTTGGTGCCAGCAGAACTGCTGGTGCTACTGATGGGTACAGCCTTAAAGCACGTGATTTCATGGACGTTGGTACCGCCACCCGTGCCTGAGGTAAAACCGAACAAAAAGTTGGCCGGCAGCACTCCGTTCGACTCGGTAATTTTTAATTTGTCGATGACAGACACCAAACTGCCGCCTTTCACCGAATAGGCCAGGCTGAGCAGGTTATCCTGTGTAATTTTTAAATCATAGGTCAGAATATTGGCCTTCGTCCTGACTGGAACCACCTTAGGAAGGTCGGTTGCTTGCTGATTGAAAATCGGAACAGAAAGGCGGACGCTTCTGATCAAATTATAATTGGCGATGGGAATAGTTTTGCCATCCGGCGTTAACGCATTGCCCTTGTTTTCGACTTTGTATGTTCCGTCTACGCCATTACCATTTCGCTCGACTTTTGTACTCAGCCATTGCTGTTTGAGACCGGTACGGCACGTATTAATCACCGCTTGCCGTTTTTGAGCATCGGTAAGACCCAAGGGGGGATACAATTCTTTTTCTACTACAGACAAATCAGCATAAGCAATACTGCCGGCACCACGCACCACAATATTCCCTGGCGAAAAACCTGGCCCGCTCGAAGTTGAATCGCCCGGATTAGAAAAGTTACCGTACTCATCGATTGCCACCGCTAAATAGGCACCAGTAATGCCTTCCGGAGCGTCGCCTTTGGTATGCGCACAGGAATAACCCAAGGCACCACCATAAGCGCCCATGGGCGGCGCCGGTTGCTTACCGTTCACCAAAGGGGGTTTTTTGGACGCATCCATAAGAAAGAATGCCAGGCCGTCGGCACCCGACAATGCCCTACCATTGTTATACCCATTGCCGCCATAGGTAGCGGTCGTAAATGTAATTTGAATGCCCTGATTGGTAGGGAAATCTTGTAGTGACACAACCGAACCAGTTTGATTCGTTCCATTGCCGCCATTGGTCAAACGCAATGCGCCTTGCTTATCGGTCGTGGGGTCAGGCAATACGCCATTAACGCCACCGACCTGTATCGTATTACCGTAGTAAGGCAATCCTTTGCAACCCGGCACCGTACTGGTGCTATCGGCACTGTACGTTCCTGCCGTGAGGCAAGCGCCGTTGCGGGCGGCCCATGGGAAATCGGTGGTCGGACCCGACAAAACCGCGTCTTTAGCAGTTTGAGCCCAAGCACTCAAAGGGGCCATCAAGACCAGGGGAAGCGCCCAAATCGCGCTGACGTATTGTAGTTTTTTCATCGCCATTCTCTCTATTGTGGCCCATCGAGTGGGGTAACACTGGAAGTGATCGCATACACACTTTGCACCACCGCCGTGGTGGAATCGGTGCCGGCATAACCGACCGCCGTAACGCCGTACATACTGGATTTGCCATCCGGTCCGGTTCCCAAATAGGCGATATGCAACGATGGCGTTTTAGAATAATTAATGTCGGTTCCGCCAGCAATGGTGCCGCCACCAGCCAACACCGTCATGAGCGGCGGGGTGTAATCCATGGCCGATGCCCAGTCCGCAGGCGCGGTTGGATTGGCCAATTTCACATCGCACACCCGCATGTCGGTCGCCGCGGTCACGACCCTGTGACCGGCTGGGCAAGCGCTGCCCACACCGGGCGGCGTTTGCGCCAACATCCATTCGCCATATTGCAAGGCATTTTCGGCCGCCTGATGAGCACGCTCTTTTTCGCGCGTGTTACCGCCGATTTTCTGCTGCAAACCAAAGCCACGGAACATCGATACCGCCAACAGGGTCAACATCACAAGCACCAGCAAGCTGCTGATAAGCGCGATGCCGGTTTGCCGCCTCGGGGGCGACTCGGTACGCAAATGGGTGCGCATGCCAGGTACAAATGGCGCAAAAGTCTTCATGGTCTGTTCATCAGGGAGATAGTGTGGAAAATCGGGAAAGGCATATCTTTCGCCGGCCCCGCCGACACAGCATCGCGGAACGTCACCGATAATTGCACGGTATAGATCCGCGCCCAAAACGCGGCCGCAGTGACATCGGTCGCGTTCATGTAGCGATCCACAGTGCCGTCTTCATCGGTGTCGACCCCGTATAAAATGGACATATTGGCGATATTATCGGCCAGCACGGTTGGTGTCCCCGCTACCCCACCATTAGTGGAAACCGCACACACTAATTGCCGATCAGTATTTATCGAAAAACTGCTGGTCCACACGATGGGAAGAGCGGTCGCATTGGTATCGCCTTGACAATTGGTCAAGCCATCGCCAGATGCGCTTTGAAAACGCAAGTTGATTGTATCGCTGGCAGTGCCGGCGCCATCGCTACCGGAGATAAATTGCTCGGCTATAAATGTCGTGTCGTCTGGATTGGCAGAGGCGGAAACCGGCAATGCGGCGGCGGCGGTATTGACCACGGGGTTCGTGAAATAACCGGCTTGATGCACAGAGGTATTGAACACCGTGAGCATAAATCGCTCACTGTCGTGTAATTGCGTGAGATTGTCTTGCACCCGCGACGTTTGACGCAAACTGACTACGATACCGAAAATACCGGCTACCAAGAACATCGACATCACGATGGCGACCATCAATTCGACGATCGTAAAACCGCGGACAGCGCGCGTGCTCACAAGCGACACGTGGCCGCCGAGACGGGAGGAAAGTGGGCTCATCATGGCTTTACGTGAACGCTAAATGAAGGCTTGGTGATGGTCGCCGCTACGGCGTCCGCCTGAGCCTGCGTAGTACTGGTGATGGCGACTTGTTTCTCATCCCAGTTCAGGAAGATGATGCAGCTCACAGGCGCCGCCGTACAGGTGACGCGCGCTGAATAAGAGGGGAATTGCTGGTTTAAATCCCTGACCCAGGTCTGCATATCCTTCGCCGCCAGAACCGCCGGGGTGCAGCTGGTGGTCTCGCACGCCGCGCCCGCGTCGTTCGCCAAAGTGGCATTCACGATGGTGGTGCCGCTTGCGGTCGCCACCAATGGCGCGGCCAGCGTGGCCCAAAACGCCCGATTGCCGTGCATGGCCGCCGTCAGGCTGGCCGTTTGCAAGGCGATCAAGGACCGCACACCCGATTCCTTGCTGGCCGACAAAGCCAAACTTTGCATCTTGGCCAAGCCCAGCAAGCCCACCGCCGTCACCAACATGGCGATCAGCACTTCCAACAAGGTAAAGCCGCGTGAGGAACGCGGCTTTGTTTTCCGAAATTTCATACGCAGGATTCCTTACCTGCCGTCAGCGTTTTCTGCCGGCCAGCTTTATTTATCAAAACACATTGCTTCGCGTTGGGATCGGGGGGTGTACTGTCTACAGTAAATAGAATGCTGCCGGTATCGGGCAAACCGGTGGCGAACCCGTCGCCACTATAAGTAAGCGAGGAAGCACCGCTATCGGTGAGCAAAGTATCGGTGGCGGAGAACGCCTTCTGAATCTTCAGCACGGTTTGGGTGCCGGCGGCGTTGACCGAATAAACGATCCAGCCGGTGTGCCATGTGTTGGCTCCCGAACACGTTGCGGTTGGGCCGGCTGGGCTAGCCGATGCACAAATCGTGATCGGCGCCCCCTGCTTCAATGCCTCGGAGCGGGCAAATTGCAAGTCGCCCGCCAAAGCGTTCGCTTCCCCCAAGGCACGAAATTTACGAGTGGTACTGGTGAACGAGGGCGCGGCCAGTGCGGTCAGCACGCCGACAATGGCGAGCACCATCATTACCTCGATGAGTGTCATGCCAGACGATGATTTTGGGAAATAGTTATCCATCGGAAAGATGGTAGCACAACACGAACGAAAGGCAAATGTATCTGTAAATAATGTTGATGTGAGGCGCGTTTGCAATATTTTTGCAATAACGATGTCACAAAATTGCCTGTAAAGCGTTGTTTATTAACGATTTACAAAATTAAATTATCATTTTTGACATGGCTTGAGTAGCCGGGATGCTGACGCGGCGCATCGGCTAAGGCCCGTGGCCGCCAACGGAAGGGCCGCCCGCTTGGCCAGCCCTCTGAGCACCACGCACCATCTAACTTTTGGCGATTTTTTTCGCCGGCGCCTTCTTGACCGCGGTTTTGGCAGGCGCCTTTTTCGGCACCGTCTTCACTGCTTGCACTGCGGGCGCATCGACCTCCTCGGCACCCTCGACCGGCGCCGCGGCCAGCTTGCCCTTGGCCGGCGCCTTGGCCTTGCGCTCCTCAAACTCGAAGCTGATCTTGCCGTCCTTGCCCTTGACCAAGAAAGCCTTGAACGGACGACGGGTGCGCTGCGAAACAAAACCGGGTAACAAATCGGTCTTGCCCGCATTCAGCAGTTTTGCCATTTGTTCCGGCAGCACTTCCTGCTGCAAGATGATGCGCCCGCTGCGGAAGTCGCAAGTTTTCGGCTTGGCGACGCTGTGTTCGCACACATACGCCAGCCCCATTTCGTACACGCCGCCGGCGCACTTTGGACAAGGTCCGAGCGCCGTCTGGCCCGTGAAATCGACTCCTTCCCCGTCTTCGCCCTCGCCATCGTTCTGGCCGAAGTCGAACTCCAGCTTGAAGTTGCTAATGTCTTCATCGCGCACGATGCGCAAGATGGCCGCGAACGGCCGCCCCATCTTGGAACGGAAGCCTTGCAACGGACCGATGGTGCGTTTTTCCAGCAACTCCTCAACCTCGGCGATCTCGAACTGGCGGCTGCCCGGCGTCTTGCTCATCGAGAATTCGCATTTGGTGCAGGCGAAGCGGCGGTAGTTTTCTTTCACCACACTCTGGCAATTAGGACACGGCGCATGCAAGGTCGCGTACTCGCCCGGAATGGTGTCGTTGTCGTATTCCTTGGCGCGTTTGACGATGACCTGGGTCATCTGGGCGATTTCGCGCATGAACTCGTCGCGCGAAATTTTGCCTTTTTCCATTTGCGATAACTTATATTCCCACTCCCCCGTCAACTCGGGCGCCGTCAATTCGTTCACGCCCAAGCCGCGCAGCAAGGTCATCAACTGTGATGCCTTGGCCGTTGGAATCAGCTCGCGCCCTTCACGGATCAGGTAACGCTCGGTCAGCAAGCCCTCGATGGTGGCGGCGCGGGTGGCCGGCGTGCCCAATCCCTTGCCCGCCATGGCGTCGCGCAGTTCATCGTCGTCGATCAACTTGCCCGCTCCCTCCATGGCCGACAGCAAGGTGGCTTCGGAATAACGGGCCGGCGGCTTGGTCACCAGGGCGTTGGCATTGACGGTTTCAGTCAATACTTTTTCGCCTTTGGCGACCGGCACCAGATTGCCGGCGCTTTCCTTGTCGTCCTCGGCGGCCGCTTCCCGCCCGTATATGGCCAGCCAACCCGGGTTGGTCATGACCTTGCCTTCGGTCTTGAATTGGTGCCCGGACACTTCGGTGAAGCGGGTGGTGACCTGGAATTCGGCTGGCGGAAAAAATACTGCCATGAAGCGGCGCGTGACCAAGTCGTACAACTTCTGTTCCGGCTCGGACAAGTTCTTTGGCGCGATGGTGGTCGGGATGATCGCGAAGTGATCCGAAATTTTGGTGTTGTCGAAAATGCGTTTGTTCGGCTTGACCCAGCCCTTGTCCAGAATTTGCTTGGCGAACTGGTGGTAGTTATTGCTTTCCATGACAGTTTCCAGCGCCTGCTTGACGGTCGGAATATAGTCTTCCGGCAGGTGGCGCGAATCGGTCCGGGGATAGGTGAGCACCTTGTGCTTTTCATACAAGGCTTGCGCCAAGCCCAGGGTGTTCTTCGCGGAAAAGCCAAAGCGCGAATTGGCTTCGCGCTGCAAGCTGGTCAGGTCGAACAAGCCGGGCGCCATCGACGTGGTCGGCTTCGATTCTTCGGTGACATTGCCTTGCCGCCCGCGGCAAGCCAGGGCAATGGAATCAGCCGCCGCCTTGCTCCACAGCCGCTCGGCACGCCGCTCGGGATCGGTGTCATCCTTTTTAAAGGCCGTGTCCAGCCAACGCCCTTCATACACGCCGGCCGCGCAGACGAACTCGGCCCGCACTTCCCAATAGTCGCGCGCGACGAACTTCTTGATCTTGTCTTCCCGCTCGACCACGATCGACAGGGTCGGCGTTTGCACCCGGCCCACGGTGGTCAGATAGAAACCGCCCTCCTTCGAGTTAAAGGCGGTCATCGCGCGCGTGCCATTGATGCCGATTAACCAATCGGCTTCAGAACGGCAACGCGCCGCGTCCGCCAACGGTAGCATTTCCTCATCGCTACGCAAATGGGAAAAGCCGTCGCGGATGGCGCCCGGCGTCATCGATTGCAGCCACAGGCGCTGTATCGGTTGCTTGGCCTTGGCGTTTTGCGCGATCAGGCGGAAAATCAGCTCGCCTTCACGCCCGGCATCGCAGGCATTGATCAGGGCGGTCACATCCTTGCGTTTGATTAGCTTATTCAATACCTTCAGCCGCGCCTCGGTCTTGGCGATCGGATTGAGGGCGAAGTACGGCGGTATCATGGGCAGATGGGCGAAACTCCATTTGCCGCGCTTGACGTCATGCTCTTCCGGCACGGCGATTTCCAACAGATGGCCTACGGCCGACGACAATACATATTGCTCGGATTCAAAGTACTCATCGTGCTTGGTAAAGCCGCCAAGCGTCTTCGCGATATCGTTCGCGACAGAAGGCTTCTCGGCGATGATGAGGGTTTTGGTCATATTTTCAGGTCTCGAAAGGTGCTCTAGGGTGATTTCTGCATGCGCATCATACAGTGCATCGCCATATGCTGACGATTTCGCCATTCGGCAAGGCGAAGATCGCTGACTGGACCTTACACTGTTGTCAAGCGACTAATGATAAGCGGGTTATGATTCAATCTGCAAGTTAAGCCCGCAGTGGGACGGGATCATGGGAACCCACGGACGCGCGCCGTCGTCGCGGCGGCATGCGCGTCAATGCAATAGGCGGGGGACGTGCTCGTCATCGTCGCCGAACAGGTCGTCGAACATCAGGGCGTCCGGCTCTTTGCCTTGGCTCCACAGCAACATCAAGACGATCACCTTCAACTTGCCCAGCGCCACCGGGGTATCGTCCAGCGCCAACGCCCGCTCGATCACGATTTCGCGCTGCAAGGGGCTGAGCACCCCGGCGCTTTCCAGAAATTGAATGAAGCCGATGGCGGCTGTGCCAAGCACATCGCTTTCCTGGCGCACGTAAAACCGTGTACCGGTCGAGGCGGCCGTCTTCGATTGCTCGACCCCGGCCATGGCGGTCAAGTCCGTGAGCCATACCAGCGCTTCGGAAATTTCCACATCGTCGAAACCGACCGCTGACAGTTTCCGCGCCAATGCGGCCGGCTCAGGGCAGGCATCGGGCCGATAATATGTCTCGTAGAGATAAACCAGGATGTCGAACATGGCTCTACTCTATCAGCTAAGGCCGATCCGGCACAAGTGGCGCGCAAACAAGAGACCGGGCGGCCCCGCCAAGCGACCCGGCCTGGCATTGCCGGACCGCCTTTGGCGCGACGCGGACGGCGCGCTTATGCCGCGCAGCGCTGAAACAGCCCGCCCGGCAAGCGTTCCACCAGCCCGGCCAATTCCAGGTCAAGCAGCTGCGCCATCAGCTCGGCCGCGCTCAGCTTGGTGCGCTCGGCCAGCAAGTCGGCGCCGACCGGGTCGTAAGCGAGCGCCGCCAGCAGTGCCGCGTGCTGGCCCGGCGCCGGCTCGGCTGGCGACGGCGCGGCGCCAGGACATGCGCCGATAAGACCCTGCGCGCTGTCGCGCCAAGCGGGCAACTCTTGCAGCACGTCCTCGGCCGTTTCCACCAGCTTGGCGCCCTGCTTGATGAGAATGTGGCAACCCTTGGCCAACGCGGAATGAATTGAACCGGGCACGGCGAAAACTTCGCGCCCGTGTTCCCCCGCCATGCGGGCCGTGATCAGGGAACCCGAGCGCGCCGCCGCTTCGATCACCAGCACCCCCAGCGCCAAGCCGCTGATGAGGCGGTTACGGCGCGGGAAATTGGCCGGCAAGGCCGGCACGCCGAGCCCATATTCGCTCACCAGGCAACCTTGCTCGGCGATCCGGTGCGCCAGCTCGCGGTTGCGACGGGGATAAACGATATCGGCCCCGGTACCGATCACGGCGATCGTCGAGCCGCGCCCGTGCAAGCCACCCTGATGCGCGGCTGTGTCGATGCCGGTGGCCAACCCGGACACGATGCACAAACCGGCCTGGCTCAAGTCGTATGAAAAATGCTCGGCGTTGGCCAAGCCCTGCGCGCTGGCATTGCGGCTGCCCACCACCGCCAAGGCCGGCCCGGCCAGTAAGCCGGG
Source organism: Pseudomonadota bacterium (assembly GCA_040385995.1). Lineage (GTDB taxonomy): Bacteria > Pseudomonadota > Gammaproteobacteria > Burkholderiales > Burkholderiaceae_D > Janthinobacterium. Next base: position 57,682 of record JAZKGI010000003.1, on the reverse strand, counting down.
CCGGCCCTTCACGTACAGCAATAGGGGCGGATCGGCGATGTGCAGCAAGGCCGCCGGATAAGCGGGATCGGCTAGCGTGAGCACGGCATTGCCCGGCTGCGCCAACCAGGCCAGCGTGAGATCGATTTGGCGGGACAGGGCGGCGCTGGGCGGCTCGCTCAGGCATTGCGCCACGGCCGCGCCGGCCACCGCGCGCAAGGCGGCGGCGCCGGCCGAGAAGATCTGTTCGGGCAAACCAAAATGGGACAGCAAGGCGCGCCCGGTAACCGGTCCCACGCCCGCGCTCAGTTGCAGGCGCAACCAATAGGCCAGATCGTCCTGGGCCCCCTTCGGTTGGGATTGCGTGGCATCCACGGCGGGATAGCTCCTAGTCGATTAACGCACCAGGCCATCCCGTCCGTGTACATAGGTTACTCGGGCGAGACCGCCATGTCGCCCACTTGCACGGGCTCCGTGACCTGCATGATCAAACCGTATGAAACGTGCTTAAAGACACGGAACACAAACACGCTGCCGATTTCCTCGTCGGGCAACTTGATGGTCGACTTTTTCATCTGCATCAAGCCGGTGCCCGGCACGGTCTTGTCCACCACGGTCTGACCCAGATGGTACAGCTGGAGCACGGAGCCGATATCGAGTCCGTCAAGCGAGCCGCGATTGATGCTCACGATTTGGTTTTGGCCGGCGTAGGTGACGCCGCCATACACCGACATCACGCGCGCGTCGACCTGGATCTCGGGCGGATGGGGCACATAATTTTGCATCGGCGTGGGCGGCGACGGGATCAGGTAGTCGCCCACGCCGATCTCTTCCTTGGCACTGGCGATGATGAAGGTGTGTACATCGCTGCCCGGTTTGGCCCCGGCCTTGAGCTTGACGGTACCCAGATAAAACGCTTCATAGCCGATCACGGCCTGTGTCACCGGGTCCTTCAACTCTTTGCCCGGACGATATACCTGGAACGAGGTGCCGCCCTTCAAGTCGCCGCGCACATACGCTTTATCGTCCTTTCCCACCATCACATGGGTTTCCTGGGCCGCGACGATGCGCGGACCTTTGTTCAGTTCATCAACCTCGATCACCAGCGGCTGCGACAGGAAAGGCTCGATGGCGCCCGAAGCGATGGCCGGCACCGCATCCTTGCCCAGACCTTCGGTGCGCAATTGCGGCGACAGGCGGGTGACGCCGTTGGCACTACCGTCGCCCACTTTGCTGCCAAGGCGCAAGCGTCCGGCCACCCGGTCGAAGTACACGATTTGACCTGGAAAAATCCAGTGCGGGTTGCGGATTTCCTCGCGGTTCATGCCCCACACTTGGCCCCAGCACCACGGATGCTCGAGGAAGCGGCCGGAAATACCCCACAAGGTATCGCCCTTGACCACCACATGCTGATCCGGCGCGTTGGCCAAAAACGCGCAATTGGCAGCCTGCGCACTTGCGGCAATGCCGCCCGAAAAAAGCGCGGCAATCACAAAGCGTACGCCGACTGTGCTAAAATTTTTCATTAATATGTCCGTTAAGTGCGGCATTGACGGAGGGCCAAAGCGGCTCCGAGTTCGCTAATTTTTGTCACCTGGCTAACCTCAGCGCAAGAGACAGCAGAGTTAAACGCTGCCCTATCGACGATAAGACTTGCCGAACTGAATCAAATTCTGCACATAAAAGCTTGAACTAGCAAGAAAAAACGCGTGTGGGGCGGATCCGCCGTTGTTGTGTTTTGGGTAGTTGATGACCTTTTTGTAATGTTTGCCGCCTTATTGGCCGTTATATGGCCGCGCCGGCCCGCCGTGTGTGCCCATTGTGTGCCTGGCTTCGTCATGTTTGCTCATGCTCTATTGTGTAGTCATTAACTAGTTAATCTGTATGCCACTCTTAGAAATCCTGCGTTACCCCGATCCGCGCCTGCACAAGGTCGCCAAACCCGTCACCGTATTCGACCAGCGCCTGGCCGATCTGGCCGCCAACATGGCCCAGACCATGTACGAGGCGCCAGGCGTCGGCTTGGCCGCTTCCCAGGTTGATGTGCATGAACAATTGATTGTCATCGACATCAGCGAAACGAAGGATGCGCTGCGCGTGTTCATCAACCCGGAAATCGTCTGGGCCAGCGAGGAGAAACAACTGTACGAGGAAGGCTGCCTGTCAGTGCCGGGCATCTACGACGGCGTCGAGCGCGCTTCCAAGGTGCGGGTCAAGGCCCTCAATCTGGAAGGCAAGGCGTTTGAATTGGAAGCCGATGGCTTGCTCGCCGTGTGCATTCAGCATGAAATGGACCATTTGCTGGGCAAGGTGTTTGTCGAGTATCTTTCGCCGCTCAAGCGCAATCGCATCAAAAGCAAAATGGTCAAGGAAATCCGCGGGCTGGAACGCGAGGCGGCCTTACGCGAACAAGGCCGCCGTTATTAAGGCCACGGTTCCGATACGGCCCCGCCAAGCGCGACAATATTGTTGTTTGTTTGCCGCGCCGGCTCACCGCGCATCATAAGGTGGATATAACCGAGTCGATGTACACAGACTCCATCAGCGCTGGTCCGCTCCGCCGACAGCGCCGACTTCCGGTGGCAAAGTTGCGCGCCGCGTCCGCCCTCACCTCCGCCCACCGCCAAGGAACACCATGAAAGTCATCTTTGCAGGCACTCCCGAATTTGCCGCGGTTGCGCTCCAGGCCCTGCATGAAGCCGGCTTCGCGATTCCCTTGGTGCTGACCCAGCCCGACCGGCCCGCCGGACGCGGCATGCAGATGCATGCCTCGTCCGTCAAACAATACGCGCTGGCGCACGGCATTGAGGTGCTGCAACCGCTATCGCTGCGCCAAGACAGCAAGGACCCGCAGCGCGCCGCCGAGGCCGCCGCCGTTCACCAGCGACTGCTGGCCACCGATTACGATGTGATGGTGGTGGCGGCCTATGGCTTGATCTTGCCGTTGTCCACGCTGGCGATCCGACCTTGCATCAATATCCACGGCTCGCTGTTGCCGCGTTGGCGTGGCGCGGCGCCCATCCACCGCGCCATCGAGGCGGGCGACGAGGAAACCGGCGTCACCATCATGCAAATGGAAGAAGGCTTGGACACCGGCCCCATGCTGGCCATCGAGCGGGTCGCCATCGCCGCCGCCGACAGCACCGGAACCTTGCACGACAAGCTGGCCGCGCTGGGCGCGCGCATGGTGGTCGAAACCTTGCGCAAGATGGAACATGGCGCGCTTGAAGCGGTGCCGCAGCCGCAAGCCGGAGTCACCTACGCCGCCAAAATCGCCAAAGAAGAAGCGGCGCTTGACTTCAGCCTGTCAGCGCTGGAGCTGGGGCTGAAGATTCGCGCCTTTAATCCCTTTCCGGGCGCGCACGCTCAGCTCGACGGCGTGACCATCAAACTATGGGCGGCCGAGGTGATCGACGACGACAGCGCCGCCGCCCCCGGCCAAGTGCTGGCCGCCGATGCCGCGCACGGCATCGTGGTGGCCTGCGGCAGCGGCGCGCTGCGCCTGACCGAATTGCAAAAGCCGGGCGGCAAGCGTTTGCCTGCGGCCGAGTTCATCAAGGGTTTCGCGCTGGACGGCGCGCGCTTGAGCTGATCGCGGTCCGGCCGACGCGCCAGCATGGATGAATTGGTTCTTTTCGAACAATCAATATTTTCCGACAATCATATTGAGTTGTCGATTTTCGAAAACTCGTCATTCAGGAAAACGCTTTCGGGAGCAAAAGGTAAGGTTCGGTACTGAAACAGCTCTTGAGCGGCGCGCATCGCAAATCGCTTGATGTCATCACATTCCATCCCGGCCTTTGCTGCCTTATATTGTCTAAATTCGTCTACTTTGGGCTGTAAAGAGCTGCGATCTTTCCATTCATCGGGCACCTGCGCGTAAGCCTTGGCGGTGACATGACCGATAACACGGTTATTCCCGACTACGATAGTGCCATCAGCAACGTCTTGGTCGACCCGCGCGCCGGCGGCGACAATCGCATTGTTGCCGATACTTAGCCGGCCGGTCGCGGCGATCTGGCAAGCGGTGTATAGAAACGCCCCGCAATGGAGCGTGACGTGCGCACCCGGCCCTACCCGCAACGCAGCGCGCGACGCCATTTGAAACGGCGGATGAATCACAAGGGTACCCTCAAGATCAAACATGGCTTCACGGTTGATACCGATCCGACCGCTGCCGTCAACTTGCAGGTGCTTGGGATCACCCTTGATGAATATCGGAAGTTTGATATCGGCTTCCGGTCCGAATATCGCGCGCGCTCGCTCTTGGGTATCGATTACCGCATACCCTTGCGGGCGAAATGTTTGCCGCTCCATGCCGCATAGCGATGCGCCCTGGGTCACCTTGGCCGGCACGCCTTCCACCGTAGCGTCATGCGCCACGCTTTTCAAGACGATGGAATCGTTGGCGATTTTCGCGTTTCTACCGATAACCAAGGTTTCACCCGCCATGGCCACGATCACCGTGCCGGCCCCGATCCGGGCCCCCGCTTCAATGATCACCGTACCGGTGAAGGCCGTGTGGCGCAGCGCCGGATCGTTGGGATGGCCGATGGTGTCGACTGTGACGCCGTCGCCAAGCTTTACATCGTCATGCAGCTCGATGAATCCATGGCCCAGCAAATTGACGTCGTCGCCCATCTGCACATTGGCGCCCAGCCGTATTTGCGGAAACCACTCGCCCTGGAGATTGCTGCCGATTTTGACGGTGTCCCGGCTGCTCTGCGGCGACATCACGAACAGCTCGGCCGCTGGCAATGCTTGGGCTTTGACCGCCTCGAACAGCAGCTCGTTGGCGCAGCGCGCTTCCCGGATTTCCGGCGCATCGAGCGTCACAAAGGGCTGTCCCGTCGCATCGATGAAACGGCTGCGCGCCGCCTCCGCGATCGCCTTGCTGGTCCAGGTTTGCCGCGCCAGCGCGTGATCTTCCACTGTTTCCCTTGCGGCGGCGCCGACCGACATGTCAGCCCATTTTGGCCGCTTTCCCGGGCTTGCCCGCGCCGGTTTTGCCTTGGGTTCCGCTACTTGAGTCGAGGGCCCAGCAGTAGCGAACCCCATCGTTGTCGCCTGGGGTTGCGAAGCATCAAGCCGGGGCGTCGGATACGGCGATGAGGCACCGGAAGAAATATTAGGCACAGGAAACGCTTTCAGAGGGTGGGCCGATGGGTGGCGCCGGCTGCGCCGCGGTTCCCACTGCGGCCCGTCCATGAACGATCCCTGATCCATTGCGCGCCGCTCCCGTGCGCGCCAAGCGGCGGGCGATGGGCGCGGCGGGCCCACCCATCGCCGAGGTCAGCGCGGCACTTGCACCAGACGCGCCTGATAGTGGTTCGACAAGCTGACCTCGAAATGACCGCCGCCCGGCAGCGCCGGCAGCGTCAAACTGGCGCTGCCGCCGCGCAACCCCGAACCCAGCACCGTGCGGGTGCCGTCGGGCGCCACGTGCAGCACGGCGGCGAACGGTTCGGCGCCGGCGTTCCAGCTCATCGTCAGGCGCCCGCCCACCACTTGCGCGGCGAAACGGGGCGCGCCCGGTGTTGCCGCGTTTGGCGCGGAGGCGGCCGCCTGCGGCAAGACCACGCCCTGGCGCAACACGTCGATCGAGACGATCTGGCCCGGATCGGCTAGGCTGACCCAGAAATGGCTGACCGCCTCGGCGCCATCGGCCACTTGCACCGCGTCGAACGGCAAATCGTACACCGGCCCGGCCGCGGTGCGCACCCGCAGCGTATAAGCATGCTGGTCGCCCAGCACTTCCGGGCGGGCGCGCAGGCGCGAGGCGGTGGCCGGCAGCCAGGCCACCCCGCGCGGCCCGATCTGGCCGGCGATGGTGAGATAGCCGCCGGCGGCGGCCGGCCCGCTCCGCACGCTCGCCTGCGCCGGCCGCGCGCTATGGGCTTCGGCAAACTTCTGGGTCTGGACATAGCTGTAATCCGACAGCCAGGCGCCGCCGCAATAGCTCATCACATCTTTCATCGGACTCAGATCGACCACGGCCCGGCTCAAGCCGCCCAGGGTGGCGTCGGCATACAAACTGTCATACAAAGGCCGCGGCCCCAACGAGGCGTCGGCATACGGGTAATCGAGGTCGGGATTGCTCGGCGTGCCGCAACCGTTCACATGGCTCAAGGAGTGGTTATGCCCCACTTCATGCAAGAAGGTGGCCAGCCAATCGGGCCATACATTGCCGAACGGGTCGGTGGCGGCGATGCCGGTGTTGCGCCCGTCCAGGCCGATGGCCGAGGGCGAGCCCAAGCCGCTGTTGCGGTCGCTCACATAGCCCAGCCCCACCACGCCGTCGGACGAGGGATCGGCCACAAAGCCATAGTAAAACGCGCCCTGGTCCTCGTTGTTGCGGGCCGTCTCCAGCTCGCCCAGCGCCGCGCTCCACCAGCTGCTGTCGGCGCTGGAGCCGACCGCGTTGATGGTCAGCGGCGCGCGCTGGGTCACCGCGATGTCGCCCGCCGCATACGGATACATGCGGGCCAGGCCGGCTTTGAGCGCGGCCGCGTCGGGCACGATCGAGGTCAGCCCGCCCGACACCAGGGGCACCAGCACCAGGCGCATCCTGGTGGCCGCGCCCACCGTCGGCTTGAGCAACTGGCCGCCCACGCTCAGGCCGCCCGCGCCGCCGGCCACCACCGAAAATTGCAAGCCCGGCTGGACCCAGGCGCCCGGCAACACGGCGTTGAAGGTATTGGCCAGGCTGTAATCGTCCTTGCCGCGCGGCAGTTGCGCGGGGCCGGACATGGGCAACTGCCCCAGCAAGGCGCCGGCGCCGGAATAAGCGTTGAGCGTGACGGCCGGACTGGCCAGATTGTCCAGCGCGCTGAGCAGCGAGGCGCGCACGGCGGCCGGCCGGCCCGGGGTCAGGCGCAACGCGCCGTCGCCGATGCCGCGCGCATACACCTGGGCCAGGTCGACTCCACCGAGCGAGAAATCCTGGGCCGACACGCTGCCGGCGTCGATGCTTCCGGCCGGCGAGGTGAGCACCACGTTGCCGCTACTGCCCAGCGGCGCTTGCAGCACCAGCTCGTCGGCGCTGGCGCTGACGATGGTGGCGTTGGCCGCGCCCACTTTGACCGCGCTCACCTGGGTCAGGTTGGCGCCACGGATGGTGACATGCAGGGCGCTGTCGGCGATGCTGCTCAAGCCGCTCACGGTGACCGGCGACAGCACGGTGAAGGCGGCGCCGCTCACGGCGGTGTTGTAGGCGCCGATCAAGGTCAGCGGGCCCGAACCGGCGCCGCTCGGCACCACGAAGGTGACGCTGGTGTCGCCATGCGGTTGCGGCAGGTTGAGCACCACGTTGTTGGCGAAGCGCACGGCGCTGACGTCGGCCAGGCCCGCCCCGCTCAAGGTCACGCTGCCGCCGACCGCGCCGACCGCCGGCGCGAAGCCGGTCACCGCCGCCGCCACATAGGCGGTCAAGGTGAAGCCGGTGGCCACGCTGACGCCGCCCACCGTCACGCCCAGCTGCCCGGTGCCGGGCGCCGCCGGCATGGTCAAGGTCACGCTGCCCGCGCTGGCGCCGGACGCGGCCAGGGTGGCGCCGTTGAAGGTGAACGCCGTCGCGCGCTCCAGGTTGTTACCGCTGACGGTGAAGGTCTTGCCCACTTCGATATTGCTCGATGAAATGCTGACCACGGCGGCGGCCGGAGCCGACGTGCCCGAAGCGGCGCCGGGCGAGCCGCCCGATCCGCCGCCGCAGGCGCTCACGGCGCCCAAGGCGGCCACCAGGCACAGCACCGGCAGCCGGCGAACACTTGGCAATGTATTTTTCATAAGGGCTTTCATGGACCGTCGCGGGCACCTGCCCATTCTCGCTAGAAATATTCCACGCGAGCCTAGAAATTTATCATTGAATTGACCCAACCAACATTTTTTCTCCGCCTGGCTTGAGTCAGCTCAGAGCGGCGCCGTGGCGCGCGGCGGCCGGCCTGAGCGGCCCGGCCCGGGCGGCCCCCCCGGGTGGCCCCGACTAAAGCAAGCCGATGCCGTATAATTTTGAGTCCGGCCACGGCGCGGCAGGCGCCATTCTCGCAGCCTCCCGCCACCGCATTCCTTGAAAGCATGACATGACCGCTACCGCTTCCGCCTTCACCCCGACCGACGCCGTGCTGCGCGAGATCTTGTCGCGCCGTATCATGATCCTCGATGGCGCCATGGGCACGATCATCCAGCAATACAAGTTGAACGAGGAAGATTACCGCGGCGGCCCGAACGGGCGCTTCATCGATTTCGCCGCCCCCGCCGGCAGCGGCGCGCGCGAACTCTTCGTCAAGGGCAACAACGAGTTGCTGACCCTGACCCAGCCCCACATCATCCAGGAAATCCACGAGCGCTACCTGGCCGCCGGCGCCGACCTGATCGAAACGAACACCTTCGGCGCCACCGGCATCGCCCAGGACGATTACCACATGGCCCATCTGGCGCGCGAGATGAACGTGCAGGCGGCCCGCCTGGCGCGCGCCGCCTGCGACAAGTACAGCACGCCCGACAAACCGCGCTTCGTGGCCGGCGCGCTGGGGCCGACCCCGAAAACGGCGTCGATCTCGCCCGACGTGAACGACCCGGCCGCCCGCAACGTCAGCTTCGACCAGCTGGTCGCGTCCTACCTGGAGCAAACCGCCGGTCTGGTCGAAGGCGGCGCCGACGTGCTGCTGGTCGAAACCATCTTCGACACCCTCAACTGCAAGGCGGCGCTGTTTGCCATCGACTTGTATTTCGAGCAGCACCCCAACCAGCTGCGCCTGCCGATCATGATCTCGGGCACCGTCACCGACGCCTCCGGACGCATCCTGTCCGGCCAGACCGTGCCCGCGTTCTGGAACTCGGTGCGCCACGCCAAACCGCTCACCATCGGCTTAAATTGCGCGCTGGGCGCGGCCCTGATGCGGCCCTACGCCGAGGAGCTGGCCAAGATCGCCGACACCTTCGTCTGCATCTACCCCAACGCCGGCCTGCCCAATCCGATGAGCGACACCGGCTTCGACGAACTGCCGGCCGACACCTCGGCCCTGCTGCGCGAATTCGCCGACAGCGGCTTCGTCAACATCGCCGGCGGCTGCTGCGGCACCACCCCCGAGCACATCGCCGCCATCGCCGCCCTGCTGGCCGGGACGGCGCCGCGCGCGGTGCCGGCCTCGAACCACGATCTACGCCTGTCCGGCCTGGAGCCGTTTACCATCGACGCCGCTTCGCTGTTTGTCAACGTTGGCGAGCGCACCAACGTCACCGGCTCGAAAGCGTTCGCGCGCATGATCCTCAACGAGCAGTACGACGAAGCGCTGTCGGTGGCGCGCCAGCAGGTGGAAAACGGGGCCCAGATCATCGACATCAACATGGACGAGGCGATGCTCGACTCGCAGGCCGCCATGACGCGCTTTCTGAACCTGATCGCCTCCGAACCCGACATCTCGCGCGTGCCGATCATGATCGACTCGTCCAAATGGTCGGTGATCGAGGCCGGCCTCAAATGCGTGCAGGGCAAGGCGGTGGTCAATTCGATCTCGATGAAGGAAGGCGAGGCGCAGTTCCTCGAACAAGCCAAACTATGCCGGCGCTATGGCGCCGCCGTCATCGTCATGGCGTTCGACGAGCAGGGCCAGGCCGACACCTTCGCCCGCAAGATCGAAATCTGCCAGCGCGCCTACACCCTGCTCACCGAGCGCCTGGCGTTCCCGCCCGAAGACATCATCTTCGACCCCAACATCTTCGCCATCGCCACCGGCATCGAAGAGCACAACAACTACGCGGTCGACTTCATCAACGCCACCCGCTGGATCAAGGACAACCTGCCGCACGCGAAGATTTCGGGCGGCGTGTCGAACGTGTCGTTCAGCTTCCGCGGCAACGACCCGGCGCGCGAGGCGATCCACACGGTGTTCCTGTACCACGCGATCCAGGCCGGCATGACCATGGGCATCGTCAACGCCGGCATGATGGGCGTCTATTCCGAGCTGGCGCCCGAGCTGCGCGAGCGGGTCGAAGACGTGGTGCTGAACCGGCGCGAGGACGCCACCGAGCGCATGATCGAGATCGCCGGCACCCTGAAGGCGGGCGGCAAGGCCGAGGTGCAAAACCTGGTCTGGCGCGAAGGCACGGTGCAGCAGCGCCTGTCGCACGCGCTGGTGCACGGCATCACCCAGTACATCGTCGAGGACACCGAAGAGGCGCGCCAGGAGCTGCTGCACAACGGCGGGCGCCCGATCCACGTGATCGAAGGCCCGCTGATGGATGGCATGAACGTGGTGGGCGACCTGTTCGGCCAGGGCAAGATGTTCCTGCCGCAAGTGGTGAAATCGGCGCGCGTGATGAAGCAGGCGGTGGCCCATCTGATCCCCCACATCGAGGAGGAAAAGCTGCTGGAGGAAAAGCGCACCGGCATCGTGGCCAAGCCCAAGGGCAAGATCATCATGGCCACCGTCAAGGGCGATGTGCATGACATCGGCAAGAACATCGTCACCGTGGTCTTGCAATGCAATAACTTCGAGGTGGTCAACCTGGGCGTGATGGTGCCCTGCTCCGAAATCCTGGCCCGCGCCAAGGTGGAAAACGCCGACATCATCGGCCTGTCCGGCCTGATCACCCCCTCGCTCGAAGAGATGGCCTACGTGGCCAAGGAGATGCAGCGCGACCCGCACTTCCGCATGCTCAAGATCCCGCTGCTGATCGGCGGCGCCACCACCAGCCGGGCCCACACCGCCGTCAAGATCGCCCACAACTACGAGGGGCCGGTGGTGTACGTGCCGGACGCTTCCCGTTCGGTGTCGGTGGCGCAGTCGCTGCTCACGCCGGAGGCGCGCGACAAATATATCGAAGACATCGAGACCGACTACGCCCGCATCCGCGAACAGCACGCCAACAAGAAGGCGCTGCCGATCCTGTCGCTGGCGCAGGCGCGCGCCAATCGGGCCCGCTTGCGCTTCGATGGCGGGTGCGCGCCCGTCAAGCCGAAATTCATCGGCCGGCGCCTGTTCAAAAACGTCGACCTGGCCACCCTGGCCCAGTACATCGACTGGGGACCGTTCTTCCAGACCTGGGATCTGGCCGGCCCCTTCCCCGCCATCTTGCAAGACGAGGTGGTGGGCGAGGCGGCCAGCAAGGTGTACGAGGAAGGCCAAGCCCTGCTCAAGAAAGTGATCGACGGCCGCTGGCTGACCGCCAATGGCGTGGTGGCCCTGCTGCCGGCCAATAGCGTGAACGACGACGACATTGAAGTGTATACCGACGACAGCCGCGCCACGGTGGCCTTCACCTACTACGGCTTGCGCCAGCAGGGCGTCAAGCCGCTGCTGCACGACGCCGGCGGCCAGCCGGTGCAGCGTCCCAACCAGTGTCTGGCCGACTTCATCGCGCCCAAGCTGATCGACGGCGCGCCGTCCGGCCTGAAGGATTACATCGGCCTGTTCGCCGTCACGGCCGGCTTGGGCATCGAAAAATACGAAAAGCGTTTCGAGGACGCGCACGACGATTATTCCTCGATCATGCTCAAGTCGCTGGCCGACCGCCTGGCCGAGGCGTTCGCCGAATACCTGCACGACCGGGTGCGCAAGGATTTGTGGGGCTATGCCGCCGATGAAGAGCTCAGCAACGAGCAAATGATCGCCGAACAGTATCGCGGCATCCGGCCCGCGCCCGGCTACCCGGCCTGCCCCGAGCATACCGTCAAGGCCGACATGTTCAAGTTGCTGCAAGCGGAAGAAGTGGGCATGGCGCTGACCGAATCGTATGCCATGTTTCCGGGCGCGGCGGTGTCCGGCTTCTATTTCGCCCATCCGGAATCGAAGTATTTCGTGGTCGGCAAAATCGGCCAGGACCAGCTGGACGACATGGTGAGCCGGCGCGGCGTGCCCAAGGAAGAGATGGAACGCTGGCTGGCGCCCAATCTTTAGCCTGCGTGTTGCCCACCCTGCGGCCGGGCCGCTGAACTTTTCGGCCGGCGCGATGCCCAAGTCATTACGCCGGCGGGATGCGGGGCCGATCCCCACGCCGCGTTCCCGGTCCGGCCTGTTCGTGACTCGACAGGGAGGCAATCATGGCAAACAATGGAAACCACCTTTCAACCCGGCGTTGGCAGGACCAGTTGATCTTGCTGCTAGGCTTATGGCTGCTGGTCTCGCCATGGGCGTTTGTATATCCGTCCGGCTCGCCCCAGATGATCAACGCGGTTGTGTCGGGGCTGGTGATCGCGGTGCTGGCCGCCTTCGACCTCTACAAAACCTATTTTTGGGCCGTGGTGCTCAACTTGCTGGTCGGTCTGTGGGTGGCGGTGTCGCCGTGGGTGCTGCGCGTGGCGGAACAGGGCAACGTGCTGTGGAACGAATTGATCATCGGCTTGGCGGTGGCCGTGCTCGCGTTGTGGGAGTTGCGCGCCGATCCCGAGCTGCATAAGCACTGGCCGGGCGCCGGCGCGGCCAGCTGACGGCGCGCGGCCCGGGTCTGCAAGCAGAATCGGCAAGCCGGGCGCGTGCGGCGGCAGCCGGCCAGTGGCGGCGCGTAACCTCAGGCGGCGCGCAGGCGACGCCGGACGTGCGCGCCGCCTGTTTTACAAAGCGTAGCGCACCACGTTGTCGCTCCACTCGTAAGCCGCCATTTCCAACTCCACCAATTCCTCGGTCGACATGGCCAGATCGCGCAAGGTCGGCACGATCTGGTCTTCCAGATCTTCGATGCGCTCGATGCATTCGGCCAGCCGCAGCAAGTCGCCAAAGAAGCCGGAGCGGGTGAGCAGCGCGTCGCCCACTTCGTCGATCACATGAATCTGCTTTAAAATTTCCGCCATCGGCACGCTAAACAAGGTGTCCATCAGCGACATGATGCCCACCGTGAAGGCGACATCGGCCGCGTGCGCCTGGTTGGGCCGCAGCTTGTGAGCCAACAATTCCAGCAGACGGCCGCGCGTGGTGGCCAGCATGAGCAGTGGCGTCATGCTGTGGCCACGTTTGCTGGGCTCGGCATACAGCATGATTTGCAGCCAGCGCTGCAACTGGCGCCGGCCCAACACGGAGACGGCCTGGCTGAGCGAATCGATGCGCTGGCGCGCGCCCACGGCCGGCGTGTTGACCAGGCGGAGCAGATTCAAGGCCAGCGACACGTCGCGCTTGATGGCGCGCTCGATGTCCATATTGTCCGCCTCGGAGGTGACCAGTGTCATCAGCTCCATCACGGCCAGTTGCGAGGGCGACAATTTCTTGCCCGTCATGATGGCCGGCTTGGCGAAATAATAGCCTTGGAAATAATCGAAACCCAGATCCAGGCAGTGTTTGAACTCTTCGCGCGTTTCCACCTTTTCCGCCACCAGCTTCTTGTTTTCCTGCTTGAAGCGTTGCGCCAGTTCCAGCAAGGTGACCGGGTCGACCGAACGCATGTCCATCTTGACATAGCCGACCAGGGGCATCAGTTGCTGCACCTGATTCGAATCGGACACCACGTTTTCCAGCGCGAAGGTGAAGCCATGTTCGACCAGCTCGCCTATCCGCGCCTGCAACTGGGGGGTGACGGTCATCGATTCGACGATTTCCAGCACCACTTTTTCGCGCGGCAAGAACACGAAGATATCGCTCATGATGACATCGGCATCGACATTGACGAAACCGAAACCGTCGCCGATCACCTTTTCCATGCCCAGCTGGGAAGCGTGGGCGATCACCGCCGCCGTGGCCGATAAATCGCTGGTGATGTTGGCCGGTCCCACCGGCGCATTACGGAATAACAATTCATAGCCGAACAGACCCTGGTTACGGTCCAATATCGGTTGGCGACCCAAATAGAACTCGCGCACGCGCAAGGGCTTGGGAGTGATGTCGGAGTTGGAAATGTCGATCATTAATCATTTCATTCAAGTCGGTTGATATACCGCGTTGCGGACCAGGCATTCCTCATTCATTAATAGCAATACTCATGGCTCATTATCAACAATACCGAATCGATCAGCACATCAAGCGATGACTGATATTCTGACAGTAATATATTTGATTGTCTTGAACTACTTACGCCCATTCAATTTCCTGCGGCATTCCGTCTACAAATAATTTTAATTCGCCGCAGGCAAACGGGCGCCAATCCTCATTGGTGGTCAGGGGCGCGGTGACGATCACGGCCACCCGGTCGTGCGGTGTGGTCACTTGGGAAAAGTCGACCGTGACATCGTGATCGGACAGTTGCGCCGTCACGAAAGGATATTGGCGCACCACGTAATACAGCTTGGTGGAGCAATGGGCGAACAGGGCCGAGCCATCGGACAACAGAAAATTGAACGTGCCGTGCGCGCCGATCGCCCGCGCCAGCGCGTCCACGGCCGCGCCCAGCGCGGGCAAGGCGGGCGCCACGTCGCCGAATTGGACCCGCAATTGTTGCAGGATGAAACAAAAAGCCCGCTCGCTGTCGGTGCAGCCGACCGGACGGTAGGCGCCGTTCAGGCGCGGCGCGAACAGCTTCAAGTCGCCATTGTGGGCGAACACCCAGTAGCGGCCCCATAATTCGCGCACGAAAGGGTGACAGTTTTCCAGGGCCACCCGCCCCTGGGTCGCCTTGCGGATGTGGGCGATGACGTTTTTCGACTTGATGGGATAACGTTTGATCAGCTCGGCGACCGGCGAGGCGACGGCGGCCTGGTGATCGACGAAGTGGCGCACCCCCGCCCCTTCGAAAAAGGCGATGCCCCAGCCGTCGTGGTGGGTGTCGGTCTGGCCGCCGCGCAAGGCGAAGCCGGTAAAGCTAAATACAATGTCGGTGGGGACATTGCAGTTCATTCCAAGAAGTTGGCACATGGTCGCTTGCTACACAAAATACCAAGACCATACCACGTGCCGTCCAGGCACAGGCCCGCATCGGGCCGCGCCCCGGCTAATGCAATAACACCGGTTGGCTCATGAGGGAATCGTAATTGCCCAGGAATTCATCGATTTCCTCCATGGTCGGTTCGCTCGCGATCAGTTGATTGACGTCGCGCCGGAACGATTGCGCCATGGTACCGGCAATGAAAGTTTCCCTTTTACCACCTTTATCGACGATTTCATAGCCGCCGAAGCGCAAGGCTTCCAGTTCGCGGTCGGCGCCGAACTCCACCACACTATATTGCTCGCTATTGTAGATCAGGTTCATTTTGCTTCCTTCGCTCAATCGGCGCACATGGCACGCCGCGTTTCGTGAAAGAGGTGGGGTTGGCGCCATCGATTTCAAGAGCCTTTCGCCTTCCCGCTTGTCATAGATAACGGCAATCGGGGCCAAAGCATGAGCGGACGGTCGTTGCGGCTATACCACAGCGTCCGCCTGGCGGTCCGGCCCCAGCCGTAACAGCGCGGCGTACGGCGCGCCGGCCAGCCACAGGCGCAACTGGGCGACATGGCTGGCGTCGGCCAGACTGATGAACAGACGGGCCGGCGGCTGACGCAGCAGACGGTTTAATGTAACACGCAAGATCATGTTGCCGGCGCAGCACAGGCAACCGGGCGCGATGCGCACGATCCGCACGCCGCCCGGCGCGGCTTGCCAGCGGGCCAGCGCGCCGGCGCCGTCGGCCAAGCCCTCCAGGATCACGGCGCTGTCCGGCGCCTGTTCCAGGGCGGCGGCGATGAGCGCCTCGCGCGCGTTGGCCCGTCCGCCCGTCACCAGGGTGACCAGGGTGGCCGGCTCGGTCATACCCCTTTTTTGGCCAGCTTGCCCGGTTCCACGCCCAGTTGTTTGAGCTTGCGGTACAGATGCGTGCGTTCCAATCCGGTTTTTTCCGCCACCCGCGTCATGCTGCCGCCCTCGCGCCCTAAATGGTGCTCGAAATACATGCGCTCGAAGGCGTCGCGCGCCTCGCGCAGCGGCAGGTCGAACGACAGGCTGAAGGTGTGGCCGTCGCCGGCCGGGGTGATCACGGCGCCGGCGCGCATGGCCGCGTGCGGGGCCGCCGCCGTGGCGTGGCTGAAGGAGGCCGATTGCAGGGAGGCGCTCTCTTCCATATGGGGCTGGGCCGGGCGCGGCGCCGGGGCCGGCGCGCGCACCGCCTCTTGCGCGCGCGTCAAGCCCTGCTGCACGGCCTTGAGCAGCTTTTGCAGCGCGATCGGTTTTTCCAGGAAATTCATGGCGCCGATGCGGGTCGCTTCGACCGCCGTGTCGATGGTGGCGTGGCCCGACATCATAATCACCGGCATGGTGAGCAAACCGTCGCGCTGCCACTCCTTGAGCAGGGTGACGCCATCGGTGTCGGGCATCCAGATATCGAGCAAGACCAGGTCGGGCGCGCCGGCCGCGCGGGCCTCGCGCGCTTGCTGCGCGTTTTCGGCCAGTGTGATCGCGTGTCCCTCGTCTCCCAGAATTTCGGAGAGTAACTCGCGTATCCCCATTTCATCATCCACTACGAGAATGTTTGCCATCTATCCTTGCCTTCCCTCATTTCGCCGTCTCCGAGGCGCCTATGCTTGCGCCCTCCCGTCCAGCTATGATTTTATAGTGTTTCGGCCGTTAGGCGAGAGTAACCGGTGCTAACTTTAACAGTAAAATGACGACCGAAGCGCCACTTCCGTCGACCCGGTTCTCGATATCGATTCGGCCCCCGTGCTCGTCGATTATTTTCTTCACCATGGGCAGTCCCAAACCGGTGCCGCGCGCTTTGGAGGTGACATACGGTTCGAACGCGCGGGCTAAAATTTTAGGCGCGAAACCGGGCCCGTTATCGCTGATGGCGATGCGCACGGCGGTGTTGACGCCGCCGTCCGCGCTACGGTAATGGATCGCCTCGGTGGTCACGTCGATGCGCGCATGGGCCGCGCCCAGCGGCTGCTCGGCCATCGCGTCCTGGGCGTTTTGCAGCAGGTTGTGCAGCACTTGGCGCAGCTGGGTCTGGTCGCCCATCACCAGCGGCAGGCCCGGCGCCAGCGACGGATGAATGATGTCGCCACTGTCGCCGTTCAGATACAAATGCAGGATTTCCTCGACCAGCAAGTTCAAGTCGAGCGGTTCGAGCACGGCCGGCGGGGTGCGCGCGTAGTCGCGGAAGTCGTCCACCATGCGCTTCATGGCCGCCACCTGGTTGACGATGGTGCCGGTGCTTTTGTTGAGCAGTTCCATGTCCGGGCCGCTCAGCTTGCCTTCCAGTTTCATCTGCAAGCGCTCGGCCGACAGCTGGATCGGGGTAAGCGGATTTTTGATTTCATGCGCCAGCCGGCGCGCCACTTCGCCCCAGGCGATCGAGCGCTGGGCCGAAATCACGTCGGAAATATCGTCAAACACCACGATGTAGCCGGTGCCGCTGTCGAGCGGCAGGCGCGAGCCGCGCGTGAGCAAAGTCAAATCGTTTTCATCGGGCGCGCCGCGGCGCGGAATTTCAATCTGGCGCTGCCAGTGCAAGCGGTGCAGATTGCGCCCGGCCGCCGATTGCGCGCTCTGGGCCGAAAACGCGCTGATCACGGCGCTGCCGAACTCCTGCAAGCCTTCCACCTTCGCCAGTGGCAAGCCCAGCATGGCCACCCCGGCCCGCTGCAAGATGCGCTCGACCGAATCGTTACAGGTGACGACCTTGAATTCGCCATCGAGCACCATCACCCCGGCCGACATATTGGCCAGCACCGATTCCAGGTGGGCCTTGGCGTTTTGCAGCGCGGCGCGGTTGCGCTCGACCGCGCTGCGCGCCTCGAACAGCTGGCGCGTCATGGTGTTAAACGATTGCGTCAAGGTGCCCAATTCGTCTTTCGAGGCGACGATCGGGCGCGGCGACAAGTCGCCCTCGGCCACCGCGCGGGTGCCCTCGGCCAGCAGCAGCAGCGGCTGCGCCAGGTTGCCGGCGATCAGGAAGGCGGCGGCGATGGCGCCGAAAATGGCCAGCAGCAGCGTCAATGTCAAAGTCTCGATATACATCTTGCGCAAACCGACCCGGGCCAGATTGCGCGAGTTGTAGACGCTGTAGGCGTTGCGCAGCACTTCGGCGTTGGCCGCCAGGCTGGGCGGCACCGATTGCAGCAGCTGCAAATAGCGCGGCGCCGGCAGCTGGCCGTTGGCGCGCGGCGGGTCCGGAATCGGCAGCAGCACGCGCAGGCGCAAGCCGATGGGCGGCTCGGCCGGCGCCGGTCCTTGCAAGCCGACCCCGCCGCCGGAATCCTTGGCGTCGTCGCGGATCTCGACCCCGCCCTCGGGCGCGCCATAGCCGGCCGGGGTGGCGGCCTGCTCCATCATGGCGGCGGTCGGCAAGTCGGCGCTCGGTGTGTGATTGGGCTGGGCGGCCGCGCTGGCGATCAAGCCGCCGCCCTGGTCCAGCAGCAAGGCGCTTTGCATGCCGCTGCCCCGTTGCAGCAGCTCGGGCAAGACCGCGCGCGCGCCGTCGGCCTCGCCGGCCGCCAATTCGCCGACCGCCTTGCGCGCTTGCTCGGTCAAGTCGACCAGGGCCGCGTCCAGGCCGGCCCGGCCCAGGTTCAAGCCCGATTCGAGCGCCGTCTCGATCGGCACGTTAAACCACGACTCGATCGAGTGCGACACGAACTGCACCGACACCAGGAAAATGACCAGGCCGGGCAGGATGCCGATGCCGGCGAACAGCAGCACCAGGCGCGTCATCAGCTTGGAGCCGAACTTGCCGCTCTTGTAACGCACATACAAACGCGCCAGCGACACCCCCACCAGCAGCAGCAGCGACACGGCCACCGCCGCGTTCAACCCCAGCAGCCAGGAATAATATTGGTCGAAGAAACGGCTATTGTCGGAGGCCGAGGCCAGCAGGAATAACAGGATGCTGACCACGCCGCCGCCCACCACCAGCAGATAGCGCAGGGCCTGGCTCACTTACTCCGCCTTGTACAGGAAAGACTTGGTGTTTGACGACAGGCGCCAGTCGCTATTGTTGAAGGCGTTGACCTGGATCGGCTTGGGCAGGTAATCGCGATCCATGCCCATGCGCAGCGCCACGTTGTAGGTCTCGCCGGTCTTGAGCGCGCCGCGCGGGGCCACCATCCAGCGGCTGGGGCGGCGGATCAGGAACAGGGCGTCGTCGAGCGAGGAAAAACTCTGCTGCACGGCCGCGCCGATGGTGACGTGGTACTGGCGCGTGAGCACATTGTAGGAAATGCGGCTGGTCTGCTGCGCCACGATGGCTTTTTCATCGAACCAGTACCAGCGCGGCCGGGTCAGCTCGATGGTGGTGGTGAAGTACAGCGGCACCCCGTGCTGCACCGCGTCTTCCAGGCCGTGATTGAGGTCGAACGCGAAACTGGCGGCCAGCTTGTAACCCTCTTCCATCGCCTCGATGTGGGCGTGGGTGATTTCCACGCCGTCGGCGGCCCGCGCCGGCGGCAGCGCGCACGCGCACACCAGCAACAACTGCCAGAGGAAAAAGCGGAAAAATCGTTGGGTCACAAGTGGGCCGGTGCTTTATCAATCCATAAACAATACAGGAACCTCACGCACGCTTCTCGAACAGGGCGTAAAACAGGCCGTCGTGGTCTTGACCTTCCGCGCCGGGCGGCAACAGCTGGCCGGGGGCGCTCAAGCGCGTGGCGCCGTTGCGGACCGCGAATGCAGCGGCCTGAGCCTCCGACTCTTGCGGCCATAATGAGCATGTCACGAACAGCAATTTACCATTTGGCCGCAGCATCTGCCAAAGGTTGTCGAGAATTTTGGCTGAAAGTGTTGCAAGTTGGAGCGAGTCGCCCTTGCGCCGCAGCCAGCGAATGTCCGGGTGGCGCCGCACGATGCCGGAGGCGGTGCACGGCACGTCGGCCAGGATGCGGTCGAACGGCTGGCCGTCCCACCACTGGCGCTCGGCGGCGTCGGCCGCCAGCAGGGTGGCTTCCAGACCGAGCCGGGTCAGGTTGTCGCCGATCCGTTCCAGGCGGCGCGGATCGGTATCGATCGCGCACAGCGACACGGCCGCCGTCTCCAGAATGTGGCCGGTCTTGCCGCCCGGCGCGGCGCAGGCGTCGAGCACGCGCATGCCGTCGGCCAGGTCGAGCAGCGGCGCGGCCAGCTGGGCGCCGGCGTCTTGCACCGACACGTGGCCCTGGTCGAAACCGGGGATCAGGCCGACCGCGACCGGCTGCGTCAGGCGCACCGCGCTCGGCCCCACCTGGCGCGCGTCGATGCCGGCCGCGGCCAGCCGGGCCAGGTAGTCGGGCACCGTGCAGCGGCGCCGGTTGACGCGCAAGGTCAGCGGCGGCGCCGCGTTACCGGCCGTGAGAATCTGCTGCCACGCCAGCGGATAGGCGGCGCGCGCCGCGTCGATCCACCACTGCGGATAGTTCCACACGGCGGTCGGCTGGCGCAGCGCCAGTTCCAACAGCGCCTCGCGCTCGCGCAAAAAGCGGCGCAGCACGGCGTTGACCATGCCCTTGGCGTGCGCCATGTCGGGATGGGCGCTGGCCACCGTGACGGCCTGGTCCACCACGGTGAACGCCTCGTACGGCTGTTGGCCGGGCGCGGGCGCGATCAGGGCCAGGCCGCATGCCAGCAGCGCCGCCAGCATGGGCGGCTCGGGCGCCTTGCTGGTCATGTGCGCGATGAGCGCGTCGGTCAGACCCAGTTGGCGCATGGTGCGGTAGGCGATGTCTTGCATCGCGCCCCGTGCCTGGGGCGCCGCGCCGCTCAGGGCGAACACCTTGGCCAGCGCCTGCGGCAAGGCGGTGCCGGCGCGCACCTGGGCCACCGCGTTGGCCGCGCCCAGCAGGCAAAAGGCCAGCGAGTCGGGCTTCAAGCCGGGCTGAAAGTCGGGCTGCCAGACCGGCTTGACGGCATGGCTCGGACGCGGCGCCGGCGGCGCGGCGCGCTCGCGCGGGGCCCCGACCGGCGCGCGCGTTGGCGGCGTGCTCGGGGCGGCGGGTTTCAATGTCAGCGTGGGGCGCTTATTCATAAGATCGATCCGGTAGCCTTACACCCGACGGTGCGGCCGGCGTGTAGTTTAAGTAAAAAAAAGCGATTGTAGCGGTTATGGCGGGCCGGTATCCGTTTTGGCGCCAAAGATACCGACAATTTTTGATGCGGCAGAGAATTATGTGCTACCACAAGCAAACAGGCGACGCGCCGCGCCGGGGCGCCGGGCCTGGCGCGGCGCTGGGTCGGGGCGGCGATCAACATATTGTTAGCGCCGCCAAACCAGTATAATTACCGCTGTTTGGCCGCTGCCTGGCACCGGCCGTTTTCGCTCCAGAATTCCATTTAGCGCGGCCCGGCCGCCACCCCGTTCATGCTCGCCCAACAAAAACAAGCAATCGTCTCCCTGTTCCAGGCCGCCCTCGTCCCGCTGTTGGCGGACAGCGGGCTCAGCCCGGCCGTGGTGCTGGAGCGTCCGCGCGACCCGGCCCATGGCGACGTGGCCTGCAATATCGCCATGCAGCTGGCCAAGCAGCTCAAGCTGAACCCGCGCCAGTTGGCCGAACGGGTGGTGGCCGCGCTGCTGGCCGATCCGGCCGCGGCCGGCCTGATCGACACGGCCGAGATCGCCGGCCCGGGCTTCATCAACTTGCGCCTGGCCGCCGGCGCCAAGCAGGCGGTGGTGCGCAGCGTGCTGGAACAGGGCGCCGCCTTCGGCCGAGGGGTCGGCGGCGCCGGCCAGCGCGTGATCATCGAATTCGTTTCCGCCAATCCGACCGGCCCGCTGCACGTGGGGCACGGCCGCCAGGGCGCGCTGGGCGACGCGCTCGCTTCGCTGTTCGATTCGCAAGGCTACGACGTCACGCGCGAATTCTATTATAACGACGCCGGGGTGCAGATTCAGACCTTGGCCAATTCGGTGCAGGCGCGCGCGCGCGGCATCAAGCCGGGCGAGCCGGGCTGGCCGGAGTCTGCCTACAACGGCGACTACATCGGCGACATCGCGGCCGACTTCCTGGCTTGTCAAACGGTGGCCGCCAGCGATGGCGCGCCCGTCACCGCCAGCGGCGTGGCCGACGACATCGACTCCATCCGCGCCTTCGCGGTGGCCTATCTGCGTCACGAACAAGATATCGACTTGCAGGCTTTCGGCGTCAAGTTCGACCATTATTATCTTGAATCGTCGCTGTACGGGGACGGCAAGGTCGACAGCGCAGTGGCGGCCCTGGTCGGCTCCGGCAAAACGTACCAGCAGGACGGCGCGCTATGGCTGCGCACCACCGACTACGGCGACGACAAGGACCGCGTGATGCGCAAGTCGGACGGCAGCTATACTTATTTTGTGCCGGACGTGGCTTACCACATCGTCAAGTGGCAGCGCGGCTATGGCCAGGCCATCAACATCCAGGGCAGCGACCACCACGGCACCATCGCGCGCGTGCGCGCCGGCCTGCAAGCGGTCGGCATGGGGATCCCGCAAGGCTATCCCGACTATGTGCTGCACAAGATGGTGACGGTGATGAAAGACGGCGCCGAGGTCAAGATCTCGAAGCGGGCCGGCTCCTACGTGACGGTGCGCGACCTGATCGACTGGTCCGGCGGCGGCGACCTGGCCAAGGGCCGCGACGCAGTGCGCTTTTTCCTCATCTCGCGCAAGGCCGACACCGAATTCGTGTTCGACGTCGACGTGGCCTTGAAAACCTCGGATGAAAATCCGGTGTATTACGTGCAGTACGCGCACGCCCGCATTTGCCGCATGCTCGACATGTGGGGCGGCGACCAGGCCGCCCTGCTGGGCGCCGACCTGGCGCCGCTCACCGCGCCCACCGAATATACGCTGCTGGCGGCGCTGGCCGCCTATCCGGAGATGCTGGCGCGCGCCCAGGCCGAACTGGGGCCGCACCAGGTCGCGTTTTATCTGCGCGAGCTGGCCGCCAACCTGCACAGTTTTTACTTCGCCGAGCGGGTGCTGGTCGACGACGAGGCGCTCAAGACGGCGCGCCTGGCGCTGATGGTGGCCACGCGCCAGGTGCTGCGCAACGGCCTGGCCCTGATCGGCGTTTCGGCGCCAAACAAAATGTAATCGGAAGGTCACACAACACGATGAACGCCGGCTCCCGTCTCCGCTTTTCCCCTTCGCACCCGCGCCGCCAGCAAGGCAACACGCTGGTCGGCATCATCATCGGACTGGTCATCGGCCTGGGCATCGCCGTGGTGGTGGCGCTGGTCATTTCCAAGGGCAATACGCCGTTTACGGACAAGGCCAGCAAAGCGAAAAACGCCGATGCCAGCGCCGAGGCGGCCGACCCGAACAAGCCCATGTACGGTAATAAGAACGCGCCCAAGCCCGTTCCGGCCAAGGAATTCAAGCCGCCCATGGCGGACGCCTTGCAGGAAGTGCTGACCAAGATCCAGAACGCTCCCACGCCGGTGGCCGCCGTCAAGCCGGAGCCCGAGCCCAGGGCGGAGCCACATCCCGCCCCCGCCGGACCTGCCCCGGCTGGACCTGCCCCGGCCCGGCCGCTGCCCGAGGCGGAAGCGCCTCCGGAACCGAAGCCGGCCCAGGTGGCCAAGGCCGACACGGCCGAGCCGACCATGGTTTATTATTTGCAAGTAGGCGCCTTCCGCGAAACGGTGGACGCCGAAAGCGCGCGCGCCAAACTGGCCCTGCTCGGCTTCGAGGCCGCCATCACGGAACGGGTGACCGACGTCGGCGTGCTGCACCGGGTGCGCATGGGACCGTACACCCAGGCCGAGGCCATGAACCGGGTGCGCAGCAAACTGTCCGAAAACGGGGTAGACGTCGCCGTGATCCGCAATCAAAAATAACTCTAGGAGTAAGCATGCGTGTTCTGAAGACCTTGGTGCTGGCGCTGGGCCTGTACAGCGTGGCCGCGCTGGCGTCGCCGACCGACCCGAAAAACGGGGTTGAATACGTGACCCTGCCGGTGGCGCAAAACACCGATTCCGGCAAAAAAATCGAAGTCACCGAGTTTTTCGCGTATTACTGCCCCCATTGCTACTCGTTCGACCCGGTGCTGGCCGCCTGGGTCAAAAAACAGGGCGACGCCATCGTCTTCAAACGCGTCCACGTCTCGCGCGACGACAACGTGGCGCCGCAGCAGCGCCTGTTCTTCACGCTCGAAGCGATGGGCTTGGCCGAGCAATACCACAGCAAGGTGTTCCAAACCATGCACGTCGATCACAACCGCTTGAACCGCGACGACGCCGTGTTCGAGTTCGTCGGCAAACAGGGCCTCGACCGCACCAAGTTCGCCGACGCCTACCGCTCGTTTGGCGTGACGGCCCGGGTGCGCCGTGCCGACGCCATGATGACCGCTTACAAGGTCGAGTCGTGGCCGATGGTGGCCATCGACGGCCGCTTCATCACCTCGCCGGCGCACGCCAACCAGGGCACCCATGCGGCCCAGACCGACGAACAGCTGCATGCCCAAGCCATCACCGTGATGGATTACGTGCTGGCCAAGGCCAAAGCGGAAAAGAAATAAATATGCTTGCGCCGGCCCGCGCCTTGACACGGCCCCGGCGCTGTTTGCGCTGCCCGCGCATACTGGCCGCTCGCCCGAGCCCACCCCTTGCGCGTAGCGCCCCATGACTCCCCATATGCAAGCGCACGCCATTGGCGCCCACTGCCATGGCGCCGCCAGCGCGGTCGCCATCGAGGTGGTGGCCACCACCGGCTCCAGCAACGCCGATCTGCTGGCGCGCGCCGCCCGGCTGCCCGGCCCCACCCTGCTGGTGGCCCTGGAACAGAGCGCGGGCCGCGGCCGGGCCGGGCGCAGCTGGCTGTCGGCGCCGGACGCCACGCTCATGTTTTCGCTCGCCTGGCGCTTCGAGGGTCCGCTCCAGCGCTTGGCCGGCCTGCCCCTGGCGGCCGGGGTGGCGCTGGCCGAAGCCTTGCTCGCGCTCGACGTGCCGGTCGGCCTGAAATGGCCGAACGACGTGCTCAAGGACGGCGCCAAGCTGGCCGGTATCCTGGTCGAGACCCAGAGCGCGGGCGGCGACGCGGTGTGGGCCGTGATCGGCGTGGGCTTGAATCTGCTGATGCCGGACGGGTTGGAACAGCAGATCGGGCGCGGCGTGGCGAGCGCGCCCTGGCTGGCGCGGATGGACCGCAATGCGCTGATGGCCAGTGTGCTCAATCGGCTGGCCGCCGCGCTGCGCCAATTCGAGCAGGGGGGCTTTCAGCCATTTTGCGCGCGCTGGAACGGCTTACATGTTTACCAGGGCCGCGAGGTGGAGATCGTCGACGGCGGGCAGGTGCGCGAGCGCGGCGTGGCGGCCGGGGTGGACGTGTGCGGCCGGCTGCTGCTCGACACCGCGCAGGGACGGGTGGAGGTGCTGTCGGGCGACGTGTCGCTGCGCGCCCTGCCCCCATCAGCATGAGCGCAAACCTGCACATGCGCGGCGGGCGCGCCATGACCCTGCTGATCGACGCCGGCAATACCCGCATCAAGTGGGCGCTGGCCGAGCCGGACGCCGCGCTGGGCAACTACCATGCCGCCGGCGCCGTCACCCATGCCCAGTTCGACGCGCTGGCGCCGGCATGGCGCGCCGCCCTGGGCGGGCGTTGGCTGGCCCGTGCGCTGGTGGCCAACGTGGCCGGCCCCGCGCTGGCCGAGCGTCTGCGCCTGGCGCTGAGCGCGCAGTGGGTCGGCCCCGACGGCACCCCGCCCGTGCTGGACTGGTTCGCCTCGCGCGCGCGCCTGGCCGGCCTGCGCAACGGCTACCGCAATCCGGCCCAGTTGGGCTGCGACCGTTTCGCCGCCGCCATCGGCGCGCGCGCGCTGGCGCCGGACCAGGCCATTGTGGTGGTCAATTGCGGCACCGCCACCACCATCGACGCCATCGGCGCCGACGCGGTGTTCATCGGCGGCATGATCGTGCCCGGCCTGGACTTGATGGCCGGCGCCCTGGCGCGCAGCACCGCCCAGCTGCCGCGGATCGACCAAGCGCGCGCGCTGCCGGCCGGCTTCGCCGACAATACCGACGACGCCATCCTGAGCGGCTGCCTGGCGGCTCAAGCCGGCGCCATCGAGCGCGCCTGCGCCGCCCATGGCGCCGTACAATGCATCCTGTCCGGCGGCGCCGCGCCATTCATCGCGCCCGCGCTGGCCGGACCGTACCGGATGGTGGACAATATCGTCCTCATCGGATTACAGGTTGCCGCCGGCAGCCCCACCCAGGAATAAGCCGTGCTGAAATTTATCTTCTGGTCTTTACTTGGCTCAAACGCGGTGCTGTACGCGCTCGGACAAGGCTATCTGGGCAGTTACCGCAGCGAAGAGCACGAGCCGGAGCGGATCAAGAACCAGCTCAATGCGGACCAGGTGATCGTGGCGCCGCGCGCCGATGCGCCCGCCGCCGTCCCGGGCGAGCGCGCCCCGGGCGAGCGTGCCCCGGGCGAGCGTGCCCCGGGCGAGCGTGCCCCGGGCGAGCGTGCCGCGAACGAAGCGGCGCCGGCGCCGGGGGCCAACCCACCTGCGGGAGCCGGAGCGCCGGCGGCGACGGCATCGCCCGCCGCCCCGGCCAGCTCGGCGGCGGCCGTGTTCGCCTCCGCCGCTACCCTGCCGCCATCGGCGGTGGCGACCGCGCCGGCCAAGCCGGTGCCCCTGGTTTGCCTGGAAGTGGGCGATTTTTCGCCGGCCGAGGCGCGCCGCTTCGAAGCGAAGCTGGCTCCGCTCGATCTGGGCGAGCGGCTATCCAAGCAGAGCGTGGCCGGACAGGAAGTATCGAGCTATATCGTCCATATCCCGCCCCAGGGCAGCAAGGAGGCGGCCGACCGCAAGGCGGCCGAACTCAAAGAGCTTGGTGTGAGCAATTATTTCGTCATGTCCGACAATACGCCGATGCGCTGGGCCATTTCGCTGGGGGTGTTCAAGTCCGAGGGGGGCGCGCAGAATTTATTGGCCGCGCTGGTCAAGCAAGGCGTCCATAGCGCCAAGGTCAGTCCGCGCTATTCGGCCGGCAAGGTGCAATCCTACCGCTTCGCCGATCTCGATCTGGCCACCAAGGCGCGCCTGGAACAGATCAAGGCCGGTTTTCCGGATCACCAGTTCCGGGCTTGCCAGTAAGCGCGTCGGCCACCTCGCGCGCGGCCGGGCGCTGCACGGGAATCGGTTTCAGATTCAATTCATCCGGCAGCGCCTGCGCCACGCGGCCAGCCGCCACCCGGTTAGGATACGGCCCGCCCAATAAACGGTAGACGGGCCCGTTCTGCACCACTTCGAGCGCGCCCAGCGTGGCCGCATAGGGCGACAGCTTGACGCGCTCCTGCTCGGCGTTGTCGGCCTGGGCAAACGCGCCCAGCTGCAAGTAATAGACATTCCCGTCGGCGCCGGCCGGCGCCAGGGTGCCCCCGCCCGCCGCGTCGGCGGCCGGCAGCGGCGTCACCACCGGCGCCGGCAGCGGCACAGTAAGGGGCACCGTCGGCGGCAAATGCTCGCTCACCATCAGCGCTTCGATCTGGGCCGTGGTGGGCGCCATCAGCGGCACCGCGAACAAGGGCGATGCCGGCGCCGCCGCCGCTTTCGCTTGCTGACGGGCGGCCAGGATTTTTTCAATCTCGGCCGGCAGCAGCCGCTCGACCCGCAATTCATGACTGCCGGCGCCCAGGAAGCCCAACTTCAGCGCGGCGGTGTACGACACGTCGATCACCCGGGTGGCGTGAAATGGCCCCCGGTCGTTGATGCGCACGATGACCTGTTTGCCGGTGGCGATGCTGGTCAAGCGCGCATACGACGGAATCGGCAGCGTCGGATGGGCCGCCGTCATCTTGTACATGTCGTAGATTTCGCCCGACGAGGTGCGCTGGCCGTGGAATTTTTTGCCGTACCAGCTGCCCACCCCGCGCTGCACGAAAGGCTGGTCGTCGGTGATCGGCTTGTAGGTTTTACCGAACACCACGTACGGCCGGTTCGAATAGGGCAGCAAAGGCTCGACCCGCACCTCCGCGTCGGGCACCAGATCCAGATTGGGCGGCGGCGCGTCGCCCGGGCCGTCGTCCTTATAATAAGCGCCCCGGCCGGACCCGGCCGCCGGCAGGGCCGGCGCGCTGGCGGCGCCGGCGCGGTTGGGCGCGGCCTTGAGCGGCGCGCCCGGCTCCGGTTTGGGCGGCGCGGTACCGCAGCCGGCCAGCGCCAGCGCGGTTAACAGTAGCAGCGGCCGGGCCAGAGGCCCGGCCAAAGACATGCGCGGCCCGGCGCCCGTCGTGCCGAAAACAGCGGCGCGCATCAGCTCTGCACCAGCTTGCGGTGCCGCTGGATACTCATCAGAATGCCGGCGCTCAGCCCCAGGGTCAGCAAAGCGGTGCCGCCGTAGCTCATGAAAGGCAGCGGCACGCCGACCACCGGCACGATGCCGCTGACCATGCCCATATTGACGAAGGCGTAAGTAAAATAAATCATGGTGATGGCTCCAGCCAGCAAGCGGGTAAAAAAAGTCGGGGCGTTGGCCGCGATCATGAGGCAGCGCCCGATCAGCAGCAGGTACATCAGCATCAGCACCAGATTGCCGACCATGCCGAATTCTTCGGAAAAGACGGCGAAAATGAAGTCGGTGGTGCGCTCAGGGATGAATTCGAGGTGGGCCTGGGTGCCGTGGGTCCAGCCCTTGCCGAACACGCCGCCGGAACCGACCGCGATGGTCGACTGGATGATGTGAAAGCCTTTGCCCAGCGGGTCGGAGGTGGGATCGATCAGGGTCATGATGCGTTCGCGCTGGTAGTCATGCAGCATGGACCAGACCACCGGCAGGCTGGCGCCGCCGGCCACGGCCAGGCCGAGCAGGGTCCGCCACGACAGTCCGGCCAGAAAAATCACGGAAAACCCGGAAGCGACCACCAGCAGCGCCGTGCCCAGGTCCGGCTGGCGCGCGATCAGCGCCACCGGCAGCAGCAGCAGCACGGCCGCGATCAGGAAGGTATGCCATTCCAGCGCGCCGGCGCGGCGCTGGAAAAACCAGGCCAGCATCATGGGCGCGGCCACTTTCAGGAACTCGGAAGGCTGAATGTCGATGCCGACGTGCAGCCAGCGCCGCGCGCCCAGCTTGACGGTGCCAAACAGCGCCACCGCCACCAGCAGCGCCAGCGCCAGCGCGTACGCGGGCACGGCGATGCGCATCATCATTTGCGGCGTCACGTTGGCCACCGCCCACATCACAAAAAAGCACATCACGATATTGCGCACCTGGTCTTCCATCTTGCCGGGGATGCCGATGCTGGCCGAATACAACGTGATCAGGCCGGTCCCCATCAACAGCAGAATGATGAGCACCAGCGGCAGATCGAATACCAACAGATAGGGTTTGATGCGGCGCCAGACCGAACGCCTTTCGTTTATACGCATGCCGCCATTCTCCTGTTACCTGACCGCCGGCCGCGCCGGGACCGGAGCCGGGACCGGAACCGGGACCGGGACCGGGACCGGGACCGGCGTCGGCGCTGGCGTCGGCGCGCCCGGCATCAGGCCGGCCGCCGGATCGTCGCTCAACTCTTCTTGCACCGGCTCCAAGGCCTCGGCGTCTTCCTTGGGCACCTTGGTGTTTTCCTTTTCGTTCGGGCGCTTGCCCAGCAAATAATAATCGAGCGCCTTTTTGGCGATGGGCGCGGCGATGCCAGCCCCGAAGCCGCCATTTTCCACCACCACCGCCAATGCGATGCGCGGCTTGTCGGCCGGCGCGAAGGCGGTAAACAAGGCGTTGTCGCGCAGCCGCTCGGCGATCCGGCTGGCATTGTACTTCTCGTTTTTCTTGATGGCGATCACCTGGGCGGTGCCGGTCTTGCCGCCCACCGTGTAGCTCACCCCGGCAAACACCTTGGCCGCCGTGCCGCCCGCCTCGCTGGTCACGCCGATCATGGCGCTCTTGATCACGTCGATATTTTGCTGTTTGAGGGGGATGCGGTAGCTTTCCTTGGCCACCGTCAGTTTTCGCGCGCGGGTGGCGCCGTCTTCGATGATTTTCACCAGATGGGGTTTCATGACCACCCCGTTATTGGCCAGATTCGAGACCGCGTGGGCGATTTGCAGGGGGGTGTAGGAATTGTAACCGGAGCCGTTGCTGACCGATATGGTGTCGCCCAGGAACCACTTCTGGGCGGCGGCCGTCTTGAAACGGCGCCGCTTCCAGTCGGTCGAAGGCAGCACCCCCACTTTTTCGTTTTCCAGATCGATGCCCGTCAACTGGCCGAAACCGAACGGCGCCATGAAGTCGTGGATCATATCGATCGGCATGTCTTTGCCCAGCACATAATAATAGGTGTTACAGGACACCACGATGGACTTGTGCATATCGACGGTGCCGTGGCCGTCAACCTTATCGTCGCGGAATTTGTGCGCGCCCAGGTACATGAAGCCGGGATCGGCGATGGCTTGGCCCGGCGTGCGCTTGCCCAGCTCCAGCGCGGCCAGCGCCATGAAGGGCTTGAAGGTCGAGCCGGGCGCGTAAGTGCCCGACAGGGGGCGGTTGACCATCGGCCGGTCCAGCGAATTGTTAAGCTCGGCCCAGCTTTGCTGGTCGATGCCGTCGACGAACAGGTTGGGATCGTAACCGGGCCGCGACACATAGGCCAGAATGTCGCCGGTGGCCGGATCGATGGCCACCATCGCGCCGCGCCATTCGCCGAAAGCTTCCTCTATCACTTTCTGCAACTCGATATCGATCGACAGGATCAGGTTATTGCCCGGCACGGCGGGCGTGCGCGACAGGGTGCGCACCGCGCGGCCGCCCGCCGACACTTCCACTTCCTCGTAACCGGTGGTGCCATGCAGCTGCTTCTCGTAGCTCTTTTCCAAGCCTTCCTTGCCGATATGGTCGGTGCCGTTGTAGTTGGCGGCATCGTCGGTGGCGTCGATGGTTTTGGCCTCGGACTGATTGATGCGGCCGATGTAGCCGATCACATGGGAGGCGGTCTCTCCCAGCGGATACTGGCGGAACAGGCGCGCCTGCACCTCGACGCCGGGGAAGCGGAAACGCTGCGCCGTGAAGCGCGCCACTTCTTCTTCCGTCAGGCGGGTGCGTAGCGGCACGCTCTCGAAGTTTTTCGACTCTTCCAGCAGCTTCTTGAAGCGCTTGCGGTCCTTCACCTCGATCTGCACCAGAGCGGCCAGCTCGTCGATCACCGCGTCGAGCGTGGTGTGCAGTTT
The DNA here is from genome assembly GCA_040385995.1 of Pseudomonadota bacterium. Taxonomy (GTDB): domain Bacteria; phylum Pseudomonadota; class Gammaproteobacteria; order Burkholderiales; family Burkholderiaceae_D; genus Janthinobacterium. The sequence continues at coordinate 26,756 of JAZKGI010000003.1, read as the reverse complement.
GGACGGCGTGATCTCCAGGGTGAAGGCGGAGTAATTGCGGGCCAGGACCACGCCGTTGCGGTCCAGGATCAAGCCGCGGTTGGGCACGATCGGCACGATGGCGATGCGGTTGTCCTCGGCCTGCGCCGCGTAGTCGCTATGCTTGATCACCTGGAGCCACACAAAGCGCGCCAGCAGCAGCGCGAAGCAGATGAACACCAGCGTGCCCAGTACCGTTAGGCGCAGGCGGAACAGATGCAGTTCGCGTTCGGTGTTGGTGATCTCGGTCATTGCGGCTTCAACGGTGGACGGTGGCGGGGCGGCGCGCTCAAATCGGACGGGTGTGGTCGCGGTCGACCGCCCGGCGCTGGGGCGCCAGCAACACCCAGGTGGCCAGCGGCCACAGTGCCACCGAGACCAGGCTTTCGAGGAAGTACAACCAGCCGGGGAATTTGCCGGAGACGAAAAAGCGCACCATCAGCTGGATCGCCTGCGTCATCAGCAGCAGGGGGAACACGTGAAAGGCTTGCGTCATCACGGGAAACCACAGCACGCGGCGGTGCATCATGATGGCGAAGTAGGACAGCAAGGTGTAAGCCAGCGCGTTCTCGCCCAGCAGGCTGGCGTCATGCACGTCCATCATCAGGCCCATGAAAAACGCCATGCCGATGCCGACCCGGCGCGGCTGGTGGATGCCCCAGAAAACCAGCACCAGCGCCACAAAGTCGGGCGCGCCCATGAAGCGCCCCCAGGGCAGCAGATTCAGGAAAAAGGCGCAGATCAGGCTAAAGCCGATGAAGATCGGGCTGACCGGCAGCAGGATATAGTGGGGGCGGTTCATCGGGCGGGGTCTTTCGGGGCGGCGCGCGCGGCTGGCGGCGCCGCCGGTGGGGTGGGCTGCGCGGGCGGCTTGGCGGCCGGCGCCAGGGGGCCGGCGGTGGCCGGACCGGCGCGGCCGGCGCCGGCGGGCGGCGCGACGAAGCCGACGGCCGGGGAGGCGCCGTTGGCAACCGGCGCCTCCTTGATGGGCGCCATTTTACCGGCCACTTTTTTACCGACCTTGACTTCTTCGGCCGGCGGGCGGGCCGGAATCGGCGGCGGCGACATCAGCACCAGCAGTTGGGTATTGCGGTCGATGCCGGCCAGCGGCTGGCACACCACGCGGCCAAAGGCGCCGCTGGCGTTGCTCTCGACCTGGATCACGCGCGCCACCGCCAGCCCGGCCGGATACACCCCGTCCAGGCCGGAGGTGATCACCACGTCGCCGACCACGATGTCGGCGTTGGGGGCGGTGAAGCGCAGCTCCAGGGTGTTCGACTGGCCGCGCCCGTAGGCCACGCTGCGCAAGCCGTTACGCAGCAGCTGGACCGGAATGGCTTGCTCCTTGTCGGTCAGCAGCGTCACTTCGGAGGTAAACGGGAACACGCGCGTGACCTGCCCCACCACGCCCAGATTGTCGATCACCGGCAGGCCGGCGCCGACGCCGTGCTGGATGCCGCGGTCGAGCACGATTTTGCGGGTGAACACGTCGCGCGCGTCGTACAAGATCTCGGCCATCAGCGACTTGACCGGCAAGCGCTCGCGCGCCTCCATCAGCTTGCGCAGGTGGCCGTTTTCCGTGATGTTGAGCTGGGCCTGCTGCAAGGTCTGGGAGGTGGCGATTTGCTGGCGCTTCAACTCGCGCACTTCCTTTTCCAGGGTCGACAGGGAGGAAAAATAGTCGCCCACCCCGAACAGCACATCGCGCGGCATCAAGGCCACCATTTGCACCGGATACAGTACCGTGCCCACCGTCTGGCGCACCGTGGTCAGGGTGTGCAGACGCGAGTCGATCAGCAGCAGGGCGATCGAAATGCACGCGAAAACCGTCATCTTGACGCGGGCCGAGGCACCTTGTTTGAAGAGCGGCGGAGGACTATATTCCATGACTTCCAATAATCGGGCGCACACGCGCCAACCAGCGGGCTCGCGGCTGAACCGTCAGCCGTTTGCCGATTGCGCAGGCCCGCCACACGCGGCGGGCCGGCCTCGGTGGCAGCCCCTTACTCGTAGGAAAAGATCGAGCCGAGCTTGTCCATACGTTCCAGCGCCATGCCCGAGCCGCGCACCACACAGGTGAGCGGGTCCTCGGCCACCAGCACCGGCAAACCGGTTTCTTCCATCAGCAAGCGGTCCAGGTCGCGCAGCAAGGCGCCGCCGCCGGTGAGCATCATGCCCTTCTCGGCGATGTCGGCGCCCAGTTCGGGCGGGGTCTGCTCGAGCGCGTTCTTGACGGCCGAGACGATGTTGTTGAGCGGGTCGGTCAGCGCTTCCAGAATCTCATTGCTGGAAATGGTGAACGAGCGCGGAATGCCTTCCGACAGATTGCGGCCCTTCACTTCCATTTCCTTGACCTCGGAGCCGGGGAAGGCCGAGCCGATGGCTTTCTTGATCGCCTCGGCGGTCTGCTCGCCGATCAGCATGCCGTAATTGCGGCGGATGTAGTTGACGATGGCTTCGTCGAATTTGTCGCCGCCCACCCGCACCGAACCCTTATAGACCATGCCGCCCAGGGAGATGATGCCCACTTCGGTGGTGCCGCCGCCGATATCGACCACCATCGAGCCGGTCGCCTCCGACACCGGCAGCCCGGCCCCGATCGCGGCGGCCATCGGTTCTTCGATCAGATACACCTGCGAGGCGCCGGCGCCAAGCGCCGATTCGCGGATGGCGCGCCGCTCGACCTGGGTCGAGCCGCACGGCACGCAAATGATGATGCGCGGCGAGGGACGGAAAAATTTGGAGTCGTGCACCATGCGGATGAACTGCTTGAGCATTTGCTCGGTGACGGTGAAGTCGGCGATCACGCCATCCTTCATGGGCCGGATCGCCTCGATATTGCCGGGCACCTTGCCCAGCATTTGCTTGGCTTCCTTGCCCACCGCCTGAATCGTCTTCTTGCCGTTCGGGCCGCCTTCCTGGCGGATCGCCACCACCGATGGCTCGTCGAGCACGATGCCCAGGCCGCGCACGTAAATGAGGGTGTTGGCCGTGCCCAGATCGATGGCCAGATCGGTTGAAATATACCTGCGTAAAAAACCAAACATGTGTGTCCTGTAGCGCGTGCAGCCGCGCGGAAGCGGTAATGGGGAGTTCAACAAGCCCGCGCTTTTGCGCGCCGGCCCGGTCGCATATTTGCGGCGGCAGCACTGATTCGGCGCCAGCTACGCATTAACCCGCCATTCTACCTTATAATTTGATTGAAATTTGACCTGAAACCAGCCAAAAGTGCGCGCCGCCGGAACCGCGGCAAAGCGGCAACCTGGCGCTTTTGTGAGCAAAAGGGTATTAACGGCCATGCAACGGCGCTTAACTCGCGCACCGCTGCATGGCCGCCCGCGCCCGCGCCGCGCGTGGCGCCGTCGCTTGGCGCCACGCGCGGCGCGGCGGTGCCCCATGCGGCGCGCCACGCAGGGCAAGACGCGACACCGGGTCGGCAGCCTCACCGCGACTTTTTTATCGATAAATTAACTCTTTCATATGCGCGGCCCGTGCCGCGCCAGCCGCCATGTCCCTGACCCTAAACGACGTAAAACGCATCGCCCAACTGGCCCAACTGGAAATGGGCGAGCCGCAGGCGGCCATCGCGCTGACCCAGTTGAACGGCATTTTTGCGCTGGCCGAACAGATGCGGGCGGTCGATACCGACGGCGTGGCCCCGCTCAGCCACCCGCTGGCGGCGCACATGCATAACATCGCCCTGCGCCTGCGCGAGGATGTGGTGACCGAGCCGAATCGACGCGACGATTATCAAGCGGTGGCGCCCAGCATTCAGGACGGCCTGTACCTGGTGCCCAAAGTGCTGGACTGAACCGCCGCGACCCAACGAGCCAGCGCTCGTCCAGCCGCGCGCATCGCCGGCCGGGCGCGCCGCGCCATCGAACCGACACCCGAAAACACCATGCATACCAAAACCATCAAAGAGCTGTCCACCCTGCTGCAAAGCAAAGCGGTTTCCGCCACCGAACTGGCGACCCACTTCCTGGACCGGATCGAGGCGAGCGACTTGAACGCCTTCCTGCACGTGGACCGCGCCTTGACGCTGGCCCAGGCCGCGCAAGCCGACGCCGCGCTGGCGGCCGGCGGCGCCGGCCCGCTAACCGGAGTGCCGATCGCCCATAAGGACATCTTCGTCACCCGCGATTGGCGCTCTACGGCCGGCTCGGCCATGCTGGCCGATTACGTCAGCCCGTTCGACGCCACCGTGGTCGACAAATTCAAGGCGGCCGGCATGGTCACCCTGGGCAAACTCAATTGCGACGAGTTCGCGATGGGGTCGGCCAATGAAAACTCGGCCTTCGGCGCCGTCAAGAACCCGTGGGACAAGACGGCCGTGCCGGGCGGTTCCTCGGGCGGCTCGGCGGCCGCCGTCGCGGCCCGCCTGGCGCCGGGCGCCACCGCCACCGACACCGGCGGCTCGATCCGCCAGCCGGCCGCGTTTTGCGGCGTGACCGGCATCAAGCCCACTTACGGGCGGGTGTCGCGCTTCGGCATGATCGCCTTCGCCTCCTCGCTCGACCAGGCCGGCCCGATCGCCAGAACGGCCGAGGATTGCGCGCTGCTGCTGTCGGTGATGGCCGGCTTCGACGAACGCGACGCCACCAGCCTGACCCCGGAACAGGGTGGTGGCGCGGAAGACTTCACGCGCGCGCTGGGCGAGCCGCTCACCGGCCTGCGCATCGGCGTGCCGCGCGAATACTTCGGCCAGGGGCTGGCGGCCGACGTGGAACAGGCGGTGCGCGCCGCCCTGGCCCAATACGTGGCGCTGGGCGCGACCCTGGTCGACATATCCCTGCCCAACACCGCCCTCTCGATCCCGGCCTATTACATGATCGCGCCGGCCGAGGCGTCGTCGAACCTGTCGCGCTTTGACGGGGTGCGCTACGGCCACCGTGCGGCCCAGTATGGCGACCTGCAAGACATGTACAAGAAAAGCCGCGCCGAGGGCTTCGGCCCGGAAGTACGGCGGCGCATCATGGTGGGCACCTACGTGCTGTGCCACGGCTACTACGACGCCTATTATCTGAAGGCGCAAAAAATCCGGCGCCTGATCGCGCAAGACTTCGAGGCGGTGCTCAACGGGCCGAACCCGCCATGCGACGTGATCATGGGACCGGTGGCACCCAGCGTGGCCTGGGACCTGGGCGACAAGGCCGACGATCCGGTGGCGAGCTACCTGGCCGACATTTACACCCTCTCGACCAGCCTGGCCGGCCTGCCCGGCATGTCGATCCCGTGCGGCTTCGGCCAGGGCGAGAAAAACGCCACGCGCCCGGTCGGGCTGCAAATCATCGGCAATTACTTCGCCGAGGCCAAGCTGCTCAACGTCGCCCACCAGTACCAGAACGTGACCGACTGGCATCTGCGCGCGCCGGCCGCCATCTAACCGATTTGGCGCCGCCACGGCTGGCGCCCTCACCACATCAGCGAGCACACTATGCAATGGGAAGTCGTCATCGGTCTTGAGAACCACGTTCAGCTCACCACCGAATCAAAAATTTTCAGCGGCGCGCCGATCAAGTTCGGCGCCGCGCCCAACACCCAGGCCAGCCCGGTCGACCTGGCCCTGCCGGGCGTGCTGCCGGTGATGAACAAGGCGGCCGTGGAGCGCGCCATCCAGTTCGGCCTGGCCGTCGGCGCCAAGGTCGCGCCGCACTCGGTGTTCGCGCGTAAAAACTACTTTTACCCCGACCTGCCCAAGGGCTACCAGATCAGCCAGATGGACGACCCGGTGGTGCAAGGCGGCAGCCTGACCTTCGGCTACGAAAAAGACGGCCAATTCGTCACCAAAACGGTCAACCTGACGCGCGCCCATCTGGAGGAGGACGCCGGCAAATCGCTGCACGAAGATTACCAGGGCATGAGCGGGATCGACTTGAACCGGGCCGGCACGCCGCTGCTCGAAATCGTCTCCGAACCGGACATCCGCAGCGCGGCCGAGGCGGTGGCGTACGCCAAGGCGCTGCATTCGCTGGTGGTATGGCTGGGCATTTGTGACGGCAATATGCAGGAAGGCTCGTTTCGCTGCGACGTCAACGTCTCGGTGCGCCCGCTCGGCCAGAAGGAATATGGCACCCGCTGCGAGATCAAGAACTTGAACTCGTTCCGCTTCATCGAAGAAGCGGTGCACGTCGAAGTGCGGCGCCAGATCGAGCTGATCGAAGAAGGCGGCAAAGTGGTGCAGGCGACCCGGCTGTACGACCCGGAGCGTAAGGAAACGCGCCAGATGCGCAGCAAGGAAGACGCCCAGGATTACCGCTACTTCCCCGACCCCGATCTGCCGCCGCTGGTGATCTCGGAAGAGTGGATCGCGCGCGTCAAGGCCGCCATGCCGGAGCTGCCGGTGGCGATGCGGGCCCGCTTCGTGAGCGAATACGCTCTGTCGGAATACGACGCGCTGGTGCTGACCCAATCGAAGGCAATGGCCACCTTTTTCGTGGCCGTGGCGGACCAGGCCGGCAAGGACCACGCCAAGGCCGCCGCCAACTGGCTGATGGGCGAGATCGCCTCCACCCTCAACCGCGAAAACGTCGATATCGCCGATTCGCCGGTGTCGCCCGCCCAGCTGGCGCTGATGCTCAAGCGGATCGCCGACGGCACCATCTCCAACAAGATCGCCAAGGAAGTGCTGGCCGCCATGTGGCAAGCCGGATCGGCGGACGACAATCTGGTGGACGCCATCATCGAGGCGAAAGGCTTGAAGCAGATTTCCGACAGCGGCGCGTTAGAGGCGATCGTCAACGACGTCATCGCCGCCAATGAAAAATCGGTCGAGCAGTACCGCGCCGGCAAGGAAGCGGCCATCAACGCGCTGATCGGCCAGGCCATGAAGGCGTCGAAAGGCAAGGCCAATCCGGCCCAGCTGACCGAACTGCTCAAGGCGAAACTGGCAGGCTAAGGCGCGCCCCCGCGGGCGGTCGGATTGGCCACGCGCTTCCCGGAAAACAGCTGGAACCTTTTGCTTTTTTTGGACATTCATAGGATCAGGAACGTCTTAGAAGAAAGAAAATGGGAATCACACGCACTAACGGAAGCTTTTACACCAGCGAGACGCCAAATGTCTCTTATGGCACGATGCGGGAAGCGAAAGAAGCGGCGGCCAATGCCAAAGCGGGATTGCCGGTCCAGCAAGGCGGGCAGTCCGCTGGCCCAGCAGCGACTTCGTCCACGAATGCCGGGCGAGGAGCATTCGGTAGAATGCTGCCGTCTGGACAATCTTCACGCGCTGACAACATCAGGCAAGTTCGCCATGGCGCGGATGGCATCGCCACCATCAACGGCAAGCCACTCTACGCCTTGCATGCCAATGGCGTCGAGGCTGAGGTGCGCTTTATAAAGCAGCCTCCTGGTGACATCGCCGACATGTGCAAGCTGGTGATCAAGTTGATGGGGAAATCTTTTCCTCTCGATTTCAATAAAATAGATTTCGATTTCTACGATAGTAAAAATCACGCGGATCACGCCAAGACCGACTCAAGTGGCGACACATCGACCATATCGGTTGGCTTACAAACCGACATCGATGGCAAGAAGGGCTCCACAATGCATGGCATGATGGCCTTTTTCATACTCCACGAGGTTTTTTTACATGCTTTGCCCGATCTTCGCACCGCGACCTGCCGCGCAGATCCCACCACGGCGGATCAAGATCACCACATCATTTTGTCGCCTCCCAACGAAACCAACGCGCTGCACCGGGCTATCAAAACCGTCTTGCCCGGTATTCCAAACGCTATGAAACAGGGTTTTCTGGCTGCTTATCTGGACAACGTGGAAGATCAAATAAACGAAAACCCGCACGTCGATACAGCGGCGGCCACGCGATGGCAACAGTCAATCGAGGCGCATGTGAACAATCCAGGCTCGGCGTTCTGGAGCGCTGCTACCTGAGCGAACATGAGCCGCACCGGATGGTAAGGGGCCGCGCCACTGGTTGCCGCTGCACACGAACAGCACATTCACGCGCGACGGCGCGGCCCCTTTTGGATCGTCCATCAAATCCCGTAACGGCTGCGGTAGGCGTTGACGGCGTCCTGGTGCCGCGCCAGGGCGGGGTCGGCGCCGGACAGGTAGGCGAACAAGTCGTCCAGATTGCCGATCGAGATCACCGGAATGCCATATTGCGCCGTCACTTCCTGCACCGCCGAATGGGGCGACAGTTGGCCGTCCGGGCCGGCGCGCTCCATGCGGTCGAGCGCGATCAGCACGGCGGCCGGCTCGGCGCCGGCGGCCCGTATCATGGCCACCGATTCGCGCACCGAGGTGCCGGCCGAAATCACGTCGTCGATGATGACGACCTTGCCCTGCAAGGTGGCGCCGACGATGGTGCCGCCCTCGCCATGGTCCTTGGCTTCCTTGCGGTTGTAGGCGAACGAGGTGTTGTGGCCCTTGCCGGCCAGCGCCACGGCGGTGGCCGAGGCGAGGGTGATGCCCTTGTAAGCCGGGCCGAACAACATGTCGAAGGCCAGGCCCGAGTCGAGCAGGGTCTGGGCGTAGAACTGGGCCAGCCGGGCCAGGGTGGCGCCGTCGTGAAACAGGCCCGCATTAAAAAAATACGGCGACTGGCGCCCCGCCTTGGTGGTGAAGTCGCCGAAACGCAGCACGCCCGCCGACACCGAAAACGCGATAAACTCTTGCCGTAAATTGTACACGAATGGCCTCGATTGTTAAAAGTGCCTGTATTTTAATCCGCGCGCTCCCCTTTCTCCCCTGCCCTATGCCAAAAATTATTTCCGCCAACCTGAACGGCGTGCGTTCCGCCGCCAAAAAAGGCTTTTTCACCTGGATGGCGGCCCAGTCGGCCGACTTCATCTGTGTCCAGGAACTCAAGGCCCAAGCCGCCGACATGACACCCGAGTTCCTCAATCCCGGCGGCTATCACGGCCACTTTCACTATGCCGAAAAAAAGGGCTATTCCGGCACCGGGGTGTACAGCCGGGTGGCGCCGGACGCGGTGCTGATCGGCTTCGGCAGCCCGGAATTCGACGCCGAGGGCCGCTACGTGCGCTGCGATTTCGGCATGCTGACGGTCATTTCGGTGTACTGCCCGTCCGGCTCTTCCTCGCCCGAACGTCAGCTCGCCAAATTCCGCTTCATGGAGCTGTTCTTACCCCATCTGGCGCAATTGCGGGCCGAGGGCCGCGAGGTGGTGATCTGCGGCGACTGGAATATCGCCCATCACGAGATCGATTTGAAAAATTGGAAGGGCAATAAGAAGAACTCCGGCTTTTTGCCCGAGGAGCGGGCCTGGCTGACCAAGGTGTTCGACGAGGTGGGTTTCGTGGACGTGCATCGCGGCCTGGACCAGCGCGAGGAACAGTACACCTGGTGGAGCAACCGTGGCCAGGCCTGGGCCAAGAACGTCGGGTGGCGCATCGACTACCATGTGGCCACGCCCGGCATCGCGGCCCAGGCCAGGGCGGTGGCGATCTACAAGGAGGAGCGCTTTTCCGACCACGCCCCGCTCACCATCGAGTATCTCGACTATTCGATCTGAGGCGCGCCGCGCGCCAGTTCACGCACGCTTTCAAAGCGGCGTGGTGCGCCGCTCAGCGGGTCGGTGAAGGCGATCGCGCGCGCCAGCAGTTGCAGCGGCTGCGACAGGTCGTCCTGCTTGCACGGCAGGGCCACCGGATAAAAGGCATCGTTGACGATGGGGATGCCCAGCGCCGCCAGATGCACCCGCAACTGGTGCTTGCGCCCGGTGCGCGGCTGCAAGCGGTACAAGGTGGCGTCGGCGCGGTGCGCGATCACGTCGATCAGGGTTTCGGAATTGGGCTCGCCGGGCGCTTCCCGCATCAAAAAAAATGGCTCGCCGTCGACCATGCGGCTGCGGTAGACGAAGGGAAAAGCGCGTCCGGCCAGCGGCGCGGCCAGGGCCTCATACTCCTTGGCCACGGCGCGCCGCTGGAACATCGACTGGTAGGCGCCGCGGCTGTCGGGCCGCACCGAAAACAGCACCACGCCGGCCGTTTCGCGGTCAAGCCGGTGGATCGGCACCAGATCGTCCAGTCCCAATTTTTTCTTGAGCCGCACCAGCAGGGTTTCCTGCAAAAAGCGCCCACCCGGCGTCATGGGCAAAAAATGCGGCTTGTCGACCGCCACCAGATGCTCGTCCTGGAACAGCACCACTTCCTCGAACGGGATCGGGGTTTCCGGCTCCAGCTCGCGGTAGTAAAAAATGCGCATGCCGCGCCGGTAGGCAGTGCCCGGCGCCAGCGCCACGCCGCCGGCATCGACCACTTCGCCGCGCGCCATCCGGTCCAGCCACTGGGCCGCGGCGACCTGGGGAAAGCGCTGCGCGAAAAAGCTAAGCAGATCGGGCCAGTCGCCTTCCGGCAGCCACACGTAGCTGGGCGCCACGCCGTCCCGTATCGGCAACGGCGCGCCCGACCCGGTCAAGTGGGGCCCGGCGAGGCCGGCCACGGCTCGCTCACCCATTCCGCGCCCCGGTCAACGGCGTGCCGGCGTGCCGGCGTAGGGGGGCAGCTGGGCCGCGCTCAGGCCCTTGCTGCGCGCATAGACCGGCAGCAGCTGGGGCATCACCTTGTTCATCTCGCCGATCCGGTTGCTGCCCGACGGATGGGTGGACAGGAACTGGGGCGGCGCGCTTTTGTTCAAAGCCGCCATTTTCTGCCACAGCACCACGCCGGCGCGCGGATCGAAACCGGCGCGCGCGGCCAGGTCCAGTCCGACCAGATCGGCCTCGCTCTCGTCCTCGCGCGAATAACTGAGGATGAAGCCCTTGGCCGCCATGTCGGTGGCGGTATCGGTCAGGCGCGGGTCGACGCCCAGCCAGGCCGACAGGCCGGCCCCGGCCAGCTTGGCGGCGATCGAGGTGGCGGTCGACTTGGCGGCCTGCTCGCGGCCATGCTCGCGCAGCGCGTGGGCGATTTCATGGCCCATCACGACGGCCGCCTCGTCATCGGTCAGGTTAAGCTGATTCAAGATGCCGCTGTAGAAAGCGATGCGCCCGCCCGGCATGCAAAAGGCGTTCACCTGGGCCGAGTCGATCAGGTTCACTTGCCACTTCCAGCCCGCGGCCTGGGGATTCCAGCGTTGCGTATGCGGGATCAGGCGCTTGGCGATGGTGCGCAAGCGTACCACCTGGGGATCGGTGGGCGGCACCAGTTCGCCTTTTTGCTGGGCCTGGCCCAGCAATTCCGTGTACTGGCGCTGCGATTGCTGATCGACCTCGCTTTGGCTTTGCAAATTGCGCCAGCGCGACATGGGCCGCACCTGGATGCCATCGGCCTCGGGCCGCGGCTGCTGGGCCAGCGCGCTCACGCCGCCCAGGCTCAGCGCGATCAGGGGCAGCAAAGCGGCGCCATATTTACGGAATGTTTTTGTCATCTTCGATGGGAGCGTCGGTAAGAGGTTTGGCATGCCATGGCGCGATTTTTGGCAGCATCATCATGGCGGGAAAGGCGAGCAGGAAGCACACCATAAAAAAGTTAAACCAGCCGGTCCAGGCCACGATATAGCCGACCGAGGCGCTGATGATGGTGCGCGGCACCCCGGCCAGACTGGAAAACAGCGCGTACTGGGTGGCCGTGTAGCGCGGGTCGGTGGCGCGCGACATGAAGGCCACCAAGGCGGCCGAACCGAGCCCCAGGCTGGCGAACGATTCGAAGCCAAACACAAGGCTCAGCAGCAGAGTATCGCGCCCGGCCCAGGCCAGCCAGGCGAAACCCAGAATGGCCACCGCCTGCAACACGCCGAACACCCACAGCGCCCGGTTGATGCCCAGTTTGATCATCCAGATCCCGCCCACGATGCCGCCGGCCACGCTGGCCCACAGGCCGGTGGCGTTGGCCGCCAGGCCGATCTCGGTGGTGGTGAAACCGAGTTGCAGAAAAAAGGTGGTGGCCAGCGCGGTGGCCATGCTGTCGCCGATTTTGTAGAGCAGGATGAAGCCGACCGTCATCAAGGCGCTGCGCCAGCCGTCGCGGGCGATGAATTCGCCGAACGGCAGCACGATCGCTTGCCGCAAATTCTTGGGCGGCGCGCCGTACAGGGTCGGCTCCGGTATCAGCAGCGTGCATATCAGGCCGGGCAGCATGAAGGCCGCCACCACCCAGAACACCACTTGCCACGGCTGGCTGGCGGCGAGCACCAGACCGAGCGCGCTGGGCACCAGGGCCGCGGCACGGTAGGCGTTGACGATCACGGCCGCGCCCAGGCCCTGCTCGCGGTCGGCCAGGATTTCGCGCCGGTAGGCGTCGATCACCACGTCCTGGCTGGCCGACAGAAAGGCCACCACGGCCACCAGCGCCACCACCGCCGTCAGTTCGGTGGCCGGGTTGAGCATGCCCATGGCGCCGATGGCCAGAAATAGCCCGAGCTGGCTGAGCGCCATCCAGCCGCGGCGCCGGCCCAAAAATCCGGCGCTGTAGCGGTCCAGCAGGGGCGACCAGAGGAATTTGAAGGTGTAGGGGAAGGTCACCAGGGTAAACAACCCGAGCGTCTTCAGGTTCAGGCCGGATTTGGCCAGCCAGGCTTGCATCAGGTAGATCAGGGTGTAGAGCGGCAGCCCCGAGCTAAAGCCCAGGAACAGGATGGCCAGCATGCGGCCATTGAGATAGTCGCGCCAGTGGCGCGCCACCGCCTTCATCGTTGGCGCGCCTTTTTACGCAGCCGGAACACCGCCAGATCGCCCCGCAAATTAGGCAGCAGCGTCACCTTGCGCCCCGCCGCCAGGGCCACGCATTCGATCACCTCCAGCCCACATTCCTCGGCCAGCTGCTGGAAATCCTCGATGGTGGCGCAGCGCAGATTGGGGGTGTCGTGCCATTGGTAAGGCAGCGATTTGGAGACCGGCATGCGGCCCCGCAGCAGCGCGGCGCGATGCGGCCAGTAGGCGAAGTTGGGGAAGGAGACGATGGCCTCGGCGCCGACCCGCACGATGTCGCGCAGCAGGGCCTCGACGTGTTTCATCATTTGTAGCGAGGACAGGCACAGCACCGTGTCGAAGCTGTTGTCGCCGAAGATGGCCAGGCCGTTCTCCATGTCTTGCTGGATCACGTTGATGCCGCGCTGAGTGCTGGCCAAGACTTTGTCGTCGGCGATTTCGATGCCGTAGCCGGTGCAGCGCTTGTCGCTTTGCAGGTATTCGAGCATGACGCCGTCGCCGCACCCCACGTCCAGCACCCGCGAGCGGTCGCCGATCCAGTGGGCGATAAAGGCCAGGTCGGGCCGCAATACGCTCAATTGGTCGAAATTCATGCGTGCTCCCTGCTCGCGCGCGGCGCCGGCGCCGCATCCGCGCCGCCCTGCCCCGGCGCGCCCAGGTCGCGCCACACCTGTTGATAATAGGCGCGCACCAGATTCATGTAGCGCGCGTCTTCCAGCAAAAAGGCGTCGTGGCCGTGCGGGGCGTCGATCTCGGCGTAGGTGACCTGGCGCTGGTTGCTCACCAGCGCCTGCACCAGCTCGCGGCTGCGCTCGGGCGAAAAACGCCAGTCGGTGCTAAACGAGACCACCAGAAATTTGGCCGCGGTGACGGCCAGCGCGGCGGCCAGGTCGCCGCCATGGGCACGCGCCGGGTCGAAATAATCGAGCGCCTTGGTGATCAGCAGGTAGGTATTGGCGTCGAAGTATTCGGAGAATTTGTCGCCCTGGTAGCGCAGGTAGGATTCGATCTCGAAATCGATGCCGAAGCCGAATTTGTAGTCGCCGGTCTGGGCCGCGTCGCGCAGCTTGCGGCCGAATTTTTCCGCCATGTCGTCGTTCGACAGGTAGGTGATATGGCCGACCATGCGCGCCACCCGCAAGCCGTTTTTGGGCACCACGCCATGCTCGTAAAAGTCGCCGCCCCGGTAGTCGGGATCGGACAGGATGGCTTGCCGGGCCACGTCGTTGAAGGCGATGTTCTGGGCCGACAGCTTGGGGGTGGAGGCGATCACCACGCAGTGGCGCAAGCGGCGCGGGAACATGATGCTCCAGGCTAGCGCCTGCATGCCGCCCAGCGAGCCGCCCATGACGGCGGCGAATTGTTCGATGCCGAGCGCGTCGGCCAGGCGCGACTGGGCCACCACCCAGTCTTCCACCGTCACCACCGGGAAGGCGGCGCCATAGGGTTTGCCGGTGGCCGGATTGGTGTGCATCGGGCCGGTCGAGCCGAAACAGGAACCCAGGTTGTTGACGCCGATGACGAAAAACTGGTCGGTGTCGAGCGGTTTGCCGGGACCGACCATATTGTCCCACCAGCCCAGGTTTTTGGGATTGTCGGCGTAGTGGCCGGCCACGTGGTGGGAGGCGTTCAAGGCGTGGCACACCAGCACCGCGTTCGATTTGGCGGCATTGAGCACGCCGTACGTTTCGTACGTGAGCGTGTAGTGGGCCAGCGAGGCGCCGCTTTGCAGCGCCAGCGGCGACGCGAAACGCAGGGTTTGCGGCGAGACGATTCCTATGGATGACATGAAGTATGCGAGTAAAAAAGCGCGGCCCCGCGGGCCAGACAATCAATGCGCCGCCGCGAGGGTGGGCGACGCACACGGTACCGCGCGCCCCGGGCAGCGGCCACAGAGACGACGCGGTCAATCCCTCATCTTACAACAACTGTAACTGGGCCACCGCTTCGGCGATGGCATTCGGTTCCATGCAGCGTAAAATTTTGCGCGTTTGCGGCACGATCAGACCCAGGTCGCTATTGAGGATTTCCTGCTTGACCGACAGCAGCTGGGCCGGATGCATGGAAAATTCGCGCAGCCCCATGCCCAGCAACAGGCGCGTGAGCTTGACGTCGCCCGCCATTTCGCCGCACACGGCCACGTCGATGCCGGCCTTGTGGCCGGCCACGATGGTCATCGAGATCAATTGCAGCACGGCCGGATGGAGCGGATTGTACAGATGCGCCACCTCGTAATCGACCCGGTCGATGGCCAGGGTGTATTGAATCAGGTCGTTGGTGCCGATCGACAGGAAGTCCATGCGGCGCACGAACATGGGCAGCGCCAGCGCGGCGGCCGGGATCTCGATCATGGCGCCGATGTCGACCGCCGCGTCGAACTTGATGTTGGCCTCGCGCAGTTCGGCCTTGGCTTGTTCGATCATGGCCAGCGACTGGTCGATCTCGAAGGCATGGGCCAGCATCGGGATGAGGATGCGCACCTTGCCGAAGGCCGAGGCGCGCAGGATGGCGCGCAGCTGGGTCAAAAACATTTGCGGCTCGGCCAGGCAATAGCGGATCGCGCGCAGGCCCAGGGCCGGATTGAGGGCGGTGTGGTCCGATTGGTCGAGCGGCTTGTCGGCGCCGATGTCGAGCGTGCGGATGGTGACCGGGCGGCCCTTCATCGACATCACCGTCTTGCGGTAAGCCTCGAACTGTTCGTCCTCGGACGGGATCTTGTGGCCGCGCCCCATGAACAGGAATTCGGAGCGGAACAGGCCGACCCCGTTGGCGCCCGACTCCAGCGCGAACGGGCAATCGTCGGGCAGCTCGATGTTGGCCAGCAGGGTGATGGCGGTGCCGCACTTGGTCACGGCCGGGGTTTTTTTCAGCTTGCTGAGCTTTTTGCGGGCCCGTTGCAGCGCGCCCTGGCGCTCGCGGTACTGTTCCATCACCAGCGCGCTGGGGTTGGCGATGACGACGCCGGCGTCGCCGTCGATGATGAGCCAGTCGTCCTGCTCGATCAGGGCCGACGCTTGCGACATGCCGACCGCCGCCGGAATGTCCAGGCTGCGCGCCACGATGGCGGTGTGCGAGTTTTGGCCGCCCACGTCGGTGACAAAGCCGATGAAGGAGCGGTCGCGAAATTGCAGCATGTCGGCCGGCGAAATGTCGTGCGCGACCACGATCATGTGGGCCGGTTCGCCCTCGCCGGCCGGGGTCGGCAGCAAGGGTTCGCTGCCGATCAAGACCTTGAGCACGCGCTCGGCCACTTGCTGGATATCGACCTTGCGCTCGCGCAGATAGGGGTCTTCGATCTCGTCGAACTGGGCCGACAGCTCGTCGATCTGGGTCAGCAGCGCCCACTCGGCGTTGTAGTGGCGCACCCGGATGATGTCGAGCGGCGCCTCCGACACCAAGGGGTCGGACAGGATCAGGGCGTGCAAGTCGATGAAAGCGCCCAGTTCGGTGGGCGCTTCCTTGGGCAAGTCGTTCCAGAGCGTGGCCAATTCCTGGTGCACGGCGTCGAGCGCGTGCTGGAGGCGCCGCACCTCGGCCTCGATTTGCTCCTCGGCCACCAGATAATGCTTGACGTCGAGCGCGGCCGGCGCCAGCAGATGGGCGCGGCCGATGGCGATGCCGCGTGAAACCGGGATGCCGTGGAGCGTAAACGATGCCATGGGTGAGCCTGTCGTAGTGCGTGAGCGGCTGTGGTCTGCGGGCATTACTCGCCTTCGCCGAACCTGTCGTGGACCAGCGCGCTCAAGGCCGCGACGCAAGGCGCCTCGTCGCCACCTTCGGCTTCCAGCAACACTTTGGCGCCCTTGCCGGCGGCCAGCATCATCACTCCCATGATGGATTTGGCGTTGATGCGGCGCCCGTTGCGGGTGAGCCAGACGTCGCTCTGGTACTTGGCCGCCAGCTGGGTGAACTTGGCCGAGGCGCGCGCGTGCAGACCCAGTTTATTGATGATTTCCAGTTCTTGTTGAATCATTTTGCTCTTATCTCAGTCTGATGGTAAAGCGCCTCGGCCGGCGCGCCAAGCGGCGCGGCGGCACTGGGTCGCATTCAATTCTCGCCCACGCGCAAGCGGTTGTCGACCCGCACCGCGCCGCTCTGGCCGCCGGCCAGGGCCATGTCCACCACCACGTCGAGCGTGTCGCGGCGGTAGGTGATGGCGCGCAGCAGCATCGGCAAGCTGATGCCGGCGATCACCTCGACCCGGCCGGCGTCGGCCAGCTTGTTGCAGCAGTTGGCCGGAGTGCCGCCCTTGACGTCGGTGATCACCAGCACGCCGGAGCCATCGTCGAGCCGCTTGATGGCCTCGCTGGCCAGGGCTTGCACCTCGGCCAGGTCTTGGTCGGCCAGCACGTCGATCGCCTCGAACCGTTCGGTCGGCCCGCGAAACACGTGGGCGCAGGCGGCGATGAAGGCCTGGCCCAGCGGCGCATGGGTCATGAGCAAGATGCCGATCATGGCAGCGGCGCCGATGCGTTAGACATGGCCGCCCGCGCCCAGTTGCCGCTCGATGGCGTCGATGAACATGGCCGGCACGTCGAAACCGGTCTGCTGCGTGATTTCTTGGAAGCAAGTAGGGCTGGTGACATTGACTTCGGTCAGATAGTCGCCGATCACGTCCAATCCTACCAGCAACAAGCCGCGCGCGGCCAATGCCGGGCCCAGCGTTTCGGCGATCTCGCGGTCGCGCGCCGTCAGCGGCTGGGCCACACCGATGCCGCCGGCCGCCAGGTTGCCGCGCACTTCGCCGTTTTGCGGGATGCGGGCCAGCGAAAACGGCACCGGCTTGCCGTCGATCACCAGGATGCGCTTGTCGCCCTGGGCGATGTCGGCGATGAAACGCTGGGCCATGATGGTGCGCGCGCCATTGTCGGTGAGCGACTCGATCACGGCGCCCAGGTTCATCGCGTCGGCCTTGATGCGGAACACGCCGGTGCCGCCCATGCCGTCGAGCGGCTTGAGAATGATGTCGCGGTGCTCGGCGTGGAAGGCGCGCAGCCGGGTTTCGCTGGCCGTGACCAGGGTGGGCGAAGTCCATTCGCTGAACTGGGCGATGGTCAGCTTTTCATTGTGGTCGCGGATCGCCGACGGCTTGTTGAACACGCGCGCGCCGCGCCGCTCGGCCAGCTCCAGCAAATAGGTGCCGTAGATGTATTCCATGTCGAACGGCGGATCCTTGCGCTGGACGATGGCGTCGAATTGTTCCAGCGGGGTGTCCACCGGCGCCTCGGCCCGGTACCAGTCGTGCGCCTCGCCGGTGAGCGTGATGCGCGCCACCTGGGCGCTCACGAGCGCGCCCGACAGCGCCATGTCGCGCTGCTCGAACGCATACACCGTATGACCGCGCCGCGCCGCCTCGGCCATCATGGAGTAGGTCGAATCCTTGTAAGTTTTAAAACCCGGCAAAGGGTCGGCGAGGAAGGCGATGTGCATGGGTCGATCCAATCGAAGTAATCCCTGATTCTAGCCGAGATTGACGAACGGCATGCCGCAGCGCGCACGGCCGGCCCGGGCCCGCTCAGTAGACTTCCGGATTGGGATCGGTACGCTCCATTTCCAGCGAGGCGGCCAGCAAGGCCAGGCGCGCCACCACTCCATATACATAAAAGCGGTTTGGCGCCGCCGTGCCCGGCTTGGCTTTCAAATCGGGCACCGCGTGCTGCTGGGCAAAAGCGAGCGGCACGAACTGGGAACCGGGCGCGTTCAAGTTCTGGTCCACGCCGCGCTCGGCGTGGATGCGGTAAAAGCCGCCCACCACATAGCGGTCGATCATGTACACCACCGGCTCGGCCACCGCCTCCTTGATGCTCTCGAAAGTGGGCACGCCTTCCTGCACGATCAGGTCGGTGACCAGCTTGCCGTCCTTGACCACCGACATGCGGTCGCGCTGCTTGCGGCTCAGGTCGCGCACCTCGCTCGCGTCCTTGACCGTCATCACCCCCATGCCATAAGTGCCGGCGTCGGGCTTGACGATCACAAAAGGTTTTTCCTTGATGCCGTATTCCTTGTATTTCTTGCGAATCTTGGCCAGCAGCACGTCAACATTATTGGCAAGGCAATCTTCACCCTGGCCATCGGCGAAATCGATGGCGCTGCACCGGTTGTGCAGCGGATTGAGCATCCAGGGATCGACATCGATCATCTTGCCGAATTTTTTCGCCACCTCGTCGTAGGCGGCCAGATGGTTGCTCTTGCGGCGCAACGCCCAGCCCGCGTGCAGGGGCGGCAGCAAGCTTTGTTCGTGAATGTTTTGCAAGATGTCCGGTATGCCGGCCGACAAGTCGTTATTGAGCAAGACGGTGCAGGGATCGAAATCCTTCAAGCCCAGGCGGCGACCGTTGGCCGAGCGCACCAAGGGTTCGACCACCAGCATATTGCCGTCCGGCAGAGCCAGCGGGGTGGGTTCGGTGACTTCCGGCGATAGCGAGCCGAGCCGAACGTGCAGCCCCGTCTGGCGGAAAATCTGCATCAGGCGGGCCACGTTTTGCAGGTAGAGCGGATGGCGGTTCTGCACCTCCGGTATCAGCAGCAGATTGCGCGCGTCCGGACAATATTTATCGATCGCCGCCATGGCCGCTTGCACGGACAGGGGCAGCATCTCGGTGGCCAAGTTGTTAAAGCCGCCAGGGAACAGATTGGTGTCGACCGGGGCCAGCTTGTAGCCGGCGTTGCGCAAGTCCACCGAGCAATAGAACGGCGGCGTATGTTCCTGCCATTCCAGCCGGAACCAGCGTTCGATGGCCGGGGTGGCGGCCAGGATCTTCTTTTCGAGATCGAGCAGCGGTCCGGTCAAGGCCGTGACGAGGTGGGGAACCATGTTGACTTCCTTAAAATGGGTGCCGGCCGTAGCGCCACGGCACACCGAACAGTCTATATTACCTTGCAAATATCCCAAGTCGGGGCGGATCGGCGCTTTTAAAGGCCCGCGCCCGCCGCGCAACGCAAAAAGGCGCCCGGCGGGCGCCTTTTCCGGCCCGCCGAAGCGGGTCGTGCGGGAAAATCAAGCGTGGTAAGCCGACTCGCCGTGGCTGCTGATATCCAAGCCTTCGCGTTCTTCTTCTTCCGCCACGCGCAGACCGATCACCACATCGACCAGTTTGTAGGCGATCACCGAAACCAGGGCCGACCAGATCACGGTGGTGCCGATGGCTTGCGCCTGGACCCAGACCTGGTGGCCGATCGAATACGGATCGGCCGACGCCTTGTTGGTCACATAGTCGAAAATGCCGACCCCGCCCAATTGCGGCGCGGCGAACACGCCGGTGAGCAAGGCGCCCAGAATGCCGCCCACGCCATGCACGCCGAACACGTCGAGCGAGTCGTCGGCGCCGATCAGGCGTTTCAAGCCGTTCACACCCCACAGGCAGACGATACCGGCGAGCAAGCCGATGGCCAGCCCACCCATCGGACCGACGAAGCCGGCCGCCGGGGTGATGGCCACCAGACCGGCCACCGCGCCGGACGCGCCGCCCAGCATCGATGGCTTGCCTTTGCTGATCCATTCGCCAAACACCCACGACACGGTGGCGGCGGCGGTGGCCAGCAAGGTATTGATGAAGGCCAGCGCGGCGGCGTCGCCCGCTTCGAGGGCCGAGCCGGCGTTAAAGCCGAACCAGCCGACCCACAGCAGGGAGGCGCCGACCATGGTCATGGTCAGGGAATGCGGCGCCATCGATTCGCGGCCGTAACCGACCCGTTTGCCGATCATGATGGCGCCCACCAGGCCGGCCACGGCCGCGTTGATGTGGACCACGGTGCCGCCGGCGAAGTCAAGCGCGCCTTTTTGGAAGATCCAGCCCGCTTTCAAGCCTTCGGCGGTGGCGCTGGCGGCATCCTTGATGGCGTCCGGACCGGTCCAGAACCAGACCATGTGGGCCACCGGCAGATAGGAAAAGGTGAACCAGATCACCACAAAGGCCAGCACGGCGGTGAACTTGGCGCGCTCGGCAAAAGCGCCCACGATCAGACCGCAGGTGATGGCGGCGAAGGTGCCCTGGAAGGCGACGAACACGAATTCGGGTATCACCACGCCTTTGCTGAAGGTGGCGGCGGTGGCGAAGGTGCCGGCGACCGGATCGAAGATGCCTTGCAGTAGCAGGCGGCCGAAACTGCCGTAGAAAGCGTTACCCTCGGTGAAGGCCAGCGAATAACCGTACAGGCACCACAGCACGATGATCAGGGCGAAAATCATGAATACTTGCATCAGCACCGAGAGCATGTTTTTCGCACGCACCAGGCCGCCGTAAAACAGGGCCAGGCCGGGAATCGTCATCAGTATTACCAGCATGGTCGACACCATCATCCAGGCGGTGTCGCCTTTATTGGGGCTCGGGGCGGCGGCCGGGGCGGCTGGCGCGGCGGCCGCGCTGTCGGGGGCGGCGGCCGCCGCAGCGGCGGCGCCCGGCGCGGCCATTGGTGACGCCGGCGCGTCAACGGCGGCGGCGGCGGCTGTGCCAGCGACGGCCGGCTCGGCGCCGATCGCCGGCGCGGCCAGATTGACCGCGCATAGCACGGCGATCCCGGCCAGCCATTTTGTTATAGTTTTATTCATTGCATTTCCCCTTGAGCTTAGAGTGCTTCGTTACCGGTTTCACCGGTACGTATCCGTATCACCTGTTCCAGGTCGTACACGAAAATTTTGCCGTCACCGATTTTGCCGGTGCGGGCCGCGCGTTCGATCGCTTCAATGGCCTGGTCGACGATGGCGTCGTCCACCGCCGCTTCGATTTTGGTCTTCGGCAAAAAATCGACCACGTATTCGGCACCACGGTACAGCTCGGTATGCCCTTTTTGCCGGCCAAACCCTTTTACTTCGGTAACGGTAATGCCTTGCACGTTGATCGCTGACAAGGCTTCACGCACCTCGTCGAGCTTAAACGGCTTGATGATGGCGGTAATCAGTTTCATCGCTTGCTCGCTTAAAAGGTTTTGGTCACGGTCAGCACGGCGCCGGTCTTGCCCAGGTTCTTGCCACGACCCACATAGGCGTCGGTGTTGGCGTACACGGCGGCCAGCGCGACGGTGGCGAAGCCGAAATCTTTGGTGACGCCGACCTTGTAGTCGCTATAGCTGAAGTCGCCATTGTTTTTCACGTTCTGGTGGCCCACGTGCAGATTGAGCACGTAGCCGGCGTAGACGTCATGGTTAAAGCCGAGATCGAGGTAAGCGCTGTTTTTGCTGTCCGGCGCGGCGAACAGATTGCTGAGCGAATGGGAATATTTGGCGTAAAACGGACCGAAAGCGAGCTGCCCGTACAATTCGAACGTGTTGGCGCTGGGATTGAGCCCGTTGGAGGGATACACGTAGCCCAGGCCGCCCACGTCATAGCTGATGTCTTTGGCGAGTTCGCCCCGCTTGCCGCCGTAAATGTCCATTTCCACATCGCCATCGCCGCCCGCGTCCTTGGTCCACTTGATGGTCGACAGCCAGACCCCTGCGTAGAGCCCGCTTGGATTGTAGGTATAATCGGCGCCGCCTTGCAGCGCCGGTTTTAGCCGCGTTTGCGACACGCCACGGTAACGGTAGTCGCTGGTAAGCGCCAGGTTGTACGTTACTTCATGATCCGGTTTGGCTTCCGGCTTCGCTTCGGCGGCAAGCGGCGCTGGCGCCGCCTCTTGCGCCTGGGCCAATCCACCCCATGTAGTCAGAGAAAATGCGAGTGCGGCAGCCAACGTTATATTCGTAGTCATGTTCTTCTTCATGGCGCTGTTCCTTTGGGTTGAGCTAATGCAGCAGTTGCGGTTTAAAATCGACGGGAGATCGGACGGCGTTCGTTTCGTTGGTTTAACTCTTTAGCAGAATGCGTGCCAGCTTATGTTGCTTGGCAGACAGCTGGGATGACGACATGGTCACGCGCGCGTTAGCCGCTATACGGGCCGTGGCGCCGCCGCGATCGAATCACGCTCACTAAATTCGCACCAATTTAATGCCGGGCCGCACCATCGTGGTGCGCCGACCCGTGCTTCACCGAGGAGTATCATGGATATGAACAGTTTTTTCACCGATATGCAGAGCAAAATCAACCAGGCGATTGAAAATTCGCCCGCCAAGGACATCGAAAAAAATGTGAAATCGATGATGACGCAGGGCTTTTCAAAGCTCGATCTGGTCACGCGCGAGGAGTTCGATGTGCAGACTCAGGTGCTGGCCAAGACGCGTAGCAAGCTTGAGGCGCTCGAAGCGCGCTTGGCGGAGCTTGAAGGGCGCCTCACTCCACCCAAGGAATAAGGATTTCGCGCCCGACCGGCTTGCATCATTGCGGCGCGTCGGTGCGCGCACCAAAACAGGGCGACGGCGTCGGCCGCGCGCCAGGTTGGTCATCTCGGCCGGCGTGTTCGCGCGCCGGATCGATATGCACGGCGTGTTCTTGCGTAAACGGCCGCTTTCGTTACAATACCGCTCACCGATGCTTGCTGTTGCATTCTGGAACGGTACGACGCGGCATGCCGGATCTGGCTGCGACGCACTGCTTTTCATCCCTAGGAACCGAGTCACATGACGCCAACAAGCAAGCTTGCCCTGACCATGCTCACCTGTGCCGTCCTGGCGCTCAGCGGCTGCAAACGCCAAGCCAAACCGGTCGCTTCCGTACCCGCCACATCGGCCCATGGTCTCGAAGAAACGCAGGTTGTCGCCACGCCCACCGCCGTCAAGCAGCCTGAATTCGATGTGCATAATGTGCAGCTATCGGTGGTGCCGCTGCCGCCTTTCCCTTATATCGGCATGCCGGCGGTCGAATCGGAAGACAAGATTACGCATATCAAAGCCAATTTCGACCGTAAGTACTTCTTGGCCGGCAACAAACTGATCGCGGTCGAAGGCCGCTCGGAAACGCGCCGCGTGCATCGCAACGATACCAAGATGAGCGACCTCGAAATCCGGCGCAATTACCAAAACTTGCTCAAGACCTTGGGCGCGGTGCGGGTCGCCGCCGTCAATTCGACCGATGAAAATTTTCCAACCAAGGCCGGCGCGCCAGTGGTCGATGTGTGGAGCAAGCTCGACCTACAGCAGTTACCGGGCGACTATGAAGCCTATGTGTTGCGCACGCCGGAAAAAACCATCTGGTTCGGTTTCGGTTTTGGCATCTACACCGAGGTGCAAGTGCTGGAAGAACAAGCCATGAAGCAAAGTATCGGTTTGATCAAGGCCGAATCGTCGGACCCGCCAGCGATCTATATCAAGCCGCCCGCGGTGGCGCACTAAGCGCTATCGGTTTGCGCCGCCTCAGGCCGGTCGCCCGCCGCGCCTCCTCTTCGCCATGCACATTTAAGCCATCGTAATATCGGCCGCACCGATGTGCCGCACAGTCAACTACCCCGACTGTGGAGAATCGCATGAGTCTGGCCGTGCTGCGCAGTCGCGCCCTGGCAGGTATGCTGGCACCCGAGGTGACGGTGGAAGTTCATCTAGCCAATGGCTTGCCACAATTTACCATCGTTGGCTTGCCCGATACGGAAGTCAAAGAGTCGCGCGACCGGGTCCGCGCCGCGCTGCAAAATGGCGGCTTCGAGATGCCGAGCCGGCGCATCACCGTCAATCTGGCGCCGGCCGATCTGCCCAAGGAGTCGGGCCGATTCGACTTGCCGATCGCGCTAGGCATCTTGGCGGCGTCGCAACAGATACCTGGCGACCAGCTGGCCCATTACGAGTTCGCCGGCGAATTGTCCCTCTCCGGGCAGCTCAGGCCAATCCGCGGCGCGCTGGCCATGACGTTTGCCATGCAAAACAGTCCGGGCGCGGCGCGCGCTTTCATTTTACCGCTGGCTAATGCCGACGAGGCGGCGCTGGTGACACAGGCGGCGGTGTATCCGGCCAGCTCGTTGCTCCAGGTATGCGCCCATTTTGCGGCCCGTTCGCCGGAAGCGGCGCTGCAACGCTATCACACAACGTTGCCGGAAGCGCCACGCGGCTATCCGGATCTGGCGGAAGTCAAGGGTCAGCACCAGGCCAAACGGGCATTGGAAATCGCCGCCGCCGGCGCGCACAGCGTGCTCATGATTGGTCCTCCCGGTGCCGGCAAGACCATGCTGGCGACCCGCTTTGCCGGTCTGCTGCCGGCCATGAGCGACCAGGAAGCGCTGGAAGCGGCCGCGGTGCAATCGGTCGGCGGGCGTTTCGAACCCGCCAATTGGAAGCGCAGGCCATATCGGGCGCCCCATCACACCGCGTCCGGGGTGGCTTTAGTAGGTGGCGGCAATCCCCCCCGGCCGGGCGAGATCTCGCTGGCGCACCGCGGCGTGCTGTTTCTCGACGAATTGCCGGAATTCGACCGGCGCGTGCTGGAAGTGCTGCGCGAACCGATGGAATCGGGCCACATCACGATTTCTCGGGCGGCCCGGCAAGCCGATTTTCCAGCGCGCTTTCAATTGCTCGCTGCGATGAATCCCTGTCCCTGCGGCTATCTGGGACATGCATCGGGCCGCTGCCGTTGCACGGCCGAGATGGTTTTACGCTATCAGGCTCGCATCTCCGGGCCGCTGCTGGACCGGATCGATATGCAGATCGAGGTGGCGGCGATGTCGCCCCAGGCGCTCAGCAGCGTGGCCGATGGCGAACCGTCGGCGCTCATCGCGCACAGGATAGCGCAGGCTTATGCCCGTCAACTGGCGCGTCAGCAAAAGTTCAACCAAGCACTGAGCAGCGCCGAGATCGATTGTCACTGCCCCCTCGATAGTGGCGGCGAGCAGTTGCTGCGTACCGCGATGACGCGCCTACACTGGTCGGCGCGCGCGTATCACCGGGTCTTGAGGGTGGCGCGCACCATTGCCGACCTGGAAGGCGTGCCCGCAATCGCCGCTCAACATGTCGGGGAAGCCATTCAATATCGGCGGGCGCTAGCCGGAGGATAGAGGGGGAGCCGTCAATTGCTTTGCCCCTCTTTACCGACGGGCGTCATTGCTCGATGCCGGCACTGCTGCTACCATTCGGCCATGCTAAAACCACCTTGCGTCACCCTGTTGGCCACCATTGCGGCGGCCTGTATCTTGTCCGCGTGCAGCCCCAAATTCGATTGGCGCGACTACCGCAGCGAGGAGGCGCCCTACGCCGCCCTGTTTCCTGCAAAACCCTCCACGTATAGCCGTAACATCAATCTTGATGGCATTGAGCTCAGCATGACGATGACCGCTGCGGAAGTCGATGGCACCACGTTTGCCATCGGCAGCGCGGAGTTGCCCGACCCGGCAATGGCGCAGAAGGCGCTGGAGGCCATGAAGACGGCACTGGTTAACAACATCGGCGGCAAAGTCGCCAGCGAGCAAGCAACGGCCGCCGCCGCAGCGGCGGGCGGCCTCACCAGCCAGAGCACGGTGCTGGCCGTGCAAGCGCGTGGCTTGCAAAATGGCACTCCGGTTATACTCAACGGGAAGTTTATTTCTAAAGACAAACGCATCTATCAAGTCATCGTTGTGGGCAAGGAAAAACAACTGGTGCAAGACAGTGTGGATACCTTCCTCAGCTCATTCAAGCTGAACTAGGCTGAATGGCTCAGCCCATGAAGCGCATTTGAATTTGCATTAACAACAAGCCCCAGAAAGTATTTATGTTGATTACCTTTAAATCCAAATCCTCCCCTGAACTGCTGATGTATCAAGAACACGCTCAGCGCATTCTCGATATCTTGCATAAAAGTCCACAGCGTGGCGTGATCACAGCCGCCGAGGCGGCCAGCGCCCTGGCCGCGCTGGAACAAGAAGTCGCTGACAGCCGTTTGCATCCGGAAGACGATGTGGAACATGATGCTCATTCGCATGAGCAAGAAGACGGCGAAACAGCAGAACACGCCAAGTCGCAAAGGGTGGGATTTGCCACCAGAGCTTTCCCTTTACTTGAAATGTTAAGGGCAGCAAAGGCTGGTGGTCACGATATCGTTTGGGGAGTGTAGCAAGCGATGCGACGGCGGCGCCACACGGTGGCGGCGCCGATGGCGGCGCGTATGACAGGCCGGCTATCCGGCGCGCGTGCCAACCGTCCCATTCTCACGCACAGAAACACCATATAAAACCGCCGGACGTAAAAAAACCCCACGCGGCTCACGCTCGCATGGGGTTTTTCATTATAACTAGCCTGACGATAACCTACTTTCACACTGGTTGCAGCACTATCATCG
>JAZKGI010000002.1:0-193214 GCA_040385995.1 Pseudomonadota bacterium | reverse complement strand
AATGGCACGTATTGCAGGGGTTAATATCCCAAATCATCAGCACACTGTTATCGGCTTGACCGCCATCTACGGTGTTGGCCGACCACGCGCACAAAAAATTTGCGCCGCCACGGGTGTAGCGACCAATAAAAAGATCAAAGATCTGGATGACAGCGAGTTGGAAAGGCTGCGCGAAGAGATCGCCAAGTTTGTGGTGGAAGGCGATCTGCGTCGTGAAATCTCGATGAACATCAAGCGTTTGATGGATCTGGGCTGCTACCGCGGCATGCGCCATCGCAAGGGTCTGCCTTGCCGTGGTCAGCGTACCCGCACCAATGCACGTACCCGCAAGGGCCCGCGCAAAGCCGCTCAATCGCTGAAAAAATAATCGCTAGGAAATAACTATGGCCAAGTCGCAAAATAACGCCGCATCAGCACGCGTGCGTAAAAAAGTCAAAAAGAACGTCGCCGAAGGCATCGCGCATGTCCACGCTTCGTTCAATAACACGATCATCACCATCACCGATCGTCAAGGCAATGCGCTGTCGTGGGCAACCTCGGGCGGTGCTGGCTTCAAGGGTTCGCGTAAATCGACCCCGTTCGCAGCCCAGGTGGCGGCGGAAGCGGCCGGTAAAGTGGCGGTCGAGTGCGGCGTGAAAAATCTGGAAGTGCGCATCAAGGGCCCCGGTCCAGGCCGCGAATCGGCTGTGCGCGCGCTTAACAATCTGGGTATCAAGATCACTGAAATCCAGGACGTGACCCCGGTGCCGCATAACGGCTGCCGCCCACCCAAGCGTCGCCGCATCTGATGCGATGCACGCAGCGGGCGCCTCGGCGTTCCCTGCGGGTTTTCAAGTTCGGTGTCAAAAATCGCTGGAGCAGCAAGCCGGAAACGGTTATACTGCCCGGCTATTATCGCCTGTCGAATCGATTTCGGCGGGTTTTTCGTTTTCAGCCACCGTCTGAACGCAAGTGGTTCAGACTAGCGCCTAACCGCATCGGCTTCGATCGAAGCGCGGCTGGGGCGTTATCATTTAAAAGGAAGTCTCGTGGCACGTTATATTGGACCTAAAGCAAAACTCTCCCGTCGCGAAGGCACGGACCTGTTCCTCAAGAGCGCACGCCGCTCGCTGGACTCGAAATGCAAACTGGACGTCAAACCAGGTCAGCACGGTGTCAAATCGGGCGCCCGCACCTCCGATTACGGTAACCAGCTGCGCGAAAAACAAAAAGTCAAACGCATGTACGGCATTCTGGAACGTCAGTTCCGCCGCTATTTCGCCGAAGCGGATCGTCGTAAGGGCAACACCGGCGAGACCCTGTTGAAATTGCTGGAAACCCGTCTGGACAACGTTTGCTACCGCATGGGCTTTGGTTCGACCCGCGCCGAAGCGCGTCAACTGGTGAGCCATAAAGCGTTCACCGTCAACGGTACCGTGGTCAATATCGCTTCCTACGCCGTGAAAACGGGCGACGTGATCGCCGTGCGCGAAAAATCGAAAAAGCAAGTGCGTATCGTCGAAGCGCTGTCGCTGGCCGAACAAATCGGCATGCCAAGCTGGGTCTCGGTCGATGCCAAGAAAATGGAAGGCACCTTCCGTTCGCTGCCGGAACGTAACGAAATCGCCGCCGACGTCAACGAATCGCTGATCGTCGAGCTGTATTCGCGTTAATCGCGTTCATCGCTTTTGCCGCACCGCGCCCGCCGCCCGCCGGCGGGCGTTTTTACCATGCCATCAGCCTTATCGGTGTAACGAGCCGAGGGTATTGAAAAGGACAATTCATGCAAAACAGTTTGTTAAAGCCACGTATTATCGATGTCGAAGCGCTCGGCGCCGGTCACGCCAAGGTCGTGATGGAGCCGTTCGAACGTGGTTACGGCCACACATTGGGTAATGCGTTGCGCCGCGTCTTGTTGTCGTCGATGGTGGGCTACGCGCCGACCGAAGTGACGATCGCCGGCGTGGTTCATGAATACTCGTCGCTCGATGGGGTGCAAGAAGACGTGGTCGATCTGCTGCTCAATTTGAAGGGCGTGGTGTTCAAAGTGCATAACCGCGATTCCGTCACCTTGACCTTGAAAAAGGAAGGCGAGGGCGCGATTCTGGCGTCGGACATCGATCTGCCGCATGACGTGGAATTGATCAATCCCGACCACGTGATCGCCCATTTGACCGCGGGCGGCAAACTCGACATGCAGATCAAGGTTGAAAAAGGCCGTGGTTATGTGCCGGGCAATGTGCGCCGTCTGTCGGAAGACACCAACAAGACCATCGGCCGCATCATTCTGGACGCCTCGTTTTCGCCGGTGCGGCGCGTGTCCTACTTCGTCGAATCGGCCCGCGTCGAACAGCGTACCGATCTCGATAAGCTGATCATCAATATCGAAACGAACGGCGTGATTTCGCCGGAAGAAGCGATCCGTCAATCGGCCCGCGTGCTGGTCGATCAGTTGAACGTGTTCGCCGCCCTGGAAGGCACGGAAGCGGCCGCCGAAGCGCCATCGCGCGCCCCGCTGGTCGATCCTATCTTGCTGCGTCCGGTCGACGACCTGGAATTGACGGTACGCTCGGCCAACTGCCTGAAAGCGGAAAATATTTACTATATCGGCGATCTGATCCAACGCTCGGAAAACGAACTGTTGAAAACGCCGAATCTGGGCCGCAAGTCGCTCAACGAAATCAAGGAAGTGCTCGCTTCGCGCGGCTTGACCTTGGGTATGAAGCTGGAAAACTGGCCGCCCGCCGGCCTGGAAAAGTAAGCGTCACGCGTACGTGGCACACCGCCCGCGACAGGTGTTGCGGGCTTTTATTTGAAACAGATAGCAACCGGTCCGCGGCCCAGGTTTTTCCTGTGCCGATCGAAGAACTGGATTAACACTCACCGAAAGGATTTACCATGCGTCACGGTCACGGCCTCCGTAAACTGAATCGTACCTCGTCCCACCGTCTGGCAATGCTGCGCAATATGACGGTCTCGCTGCTGCGTCACGAAGCCATCAAAACCACCTTGCCAAAAGCCAAAGAACTGCGCCGCGTGATCGAGCCGATTCTGACCCTGGGCAAAACCGACTCCCTGGCTAACAAGCGTCTGGCGTTCAATCGTCTGCGCGACCGCGAAATGGTGGTCAAGCTGTTCGCCGAACTGGGCCCACGTTACGCCAACCGTAACGGCGGCTACCTGCGCATCCTGAAAATGGGTTTCCGCGTGGGCGACAATGCGCCGATGGCCTATGTCGAACTGCTCGACCGTCCGGAAGTCACCGAAGTGGAAGACGCGGTCAGCGCCGAATAAGCGCGCCACCTTATCCCTCAAAAAGCCAGGCTCTGCCTGGCTTTTTTGCATTTACGATGGCCGCGTCGGCGCGTCATGTGGCTGCGGTGTACTATTCTGCTTTGCGCCCGCCAGCTAAAGGTTTCCATGTTCCGTCTTCTGTTTCGCGGCCACGCCGCGCCCGCTTTCCTGTCATCGGTGGCCGCCGCCCGGGGCTGGCGCGCGCGATGGCACACGGTGGCGCGCCTGCTGCTCATCGCGATGCTGTGCTCGATGGCTGCGGCCCGGGCCGAAGAACAATTTCTCGAGCCTGGGGCCGCGTTCAAGTTTTCCGCCCGCATGCAAGACTCGGGCACGCTGGTGGTCACCTACGATATCGCCGATGGCTACTATATGTACCGCGAGCGCTTCAGGTTCACCGCCGGGGACGCCGAATTGGGCCCGCCCCAGTTCCCGCCCGGTAAAGTGAAGTTCGACGACACCTTTCAAAAAAATGTGGAAACTTACACCCAAAGCGTGAGCATCACCATCCCGGTCCAGTCGACCGGTTTGTTCACCCTGTATGTCAGCAGCCAGGGCTGCGCCGATAAGGGGTTGTGCTATTCGCCCCAGGACGCCAGCGCCCGCCTGTTCGGCAACAGCGCCACCGCGCCCAAAAAAGCCCTGCCCAAGGCGCCGCTTGCCGCACCGGCCGGGGCCGGGGCGATTGCGGCGCCGGCGGCCGCCCCGGTGGGCGAGCTGGGGCGGATTGAAGCGGTCTTGAAGAGCGGACAACTGGCCTTGATCTTGCCCGGCTTCTTGCTGTTCGGCCTGCTCCTCTCCTACACGCCTTGCGTGTTGCCGATGGTGCCCATCTTGTCCTCCATCATCATCGGCGAAGGGCAAGTGGGCCGCGCGCGCGGTTTATTGCTCTCCGCCACTTACGTGCTGGGCATGGCCTTGGTGTACACGGCGCTGGGCGTGGCGGCCGGCCTGATCGGCGAAGGTTTGGCCGCCTCGCTGCAAAACCCTTGGGTGCTGGGCTTGTTCGCTGTGGTGCTGGCGGTGTTGTCGCTGTCCATGTTCGGGGTCTACGAGTTGCAAGTGCCGAGCGCCTTGCAAAGCAAGCTGGCCGGCATGTCGAACCGCCAGCGCTCGGGCAAATTACTTGGCGTGTTTGTCATGGGAGCGATCTCGGCCGTCATTGTCGGCCCCTGCGTGGCCGCGCCCTTGGCCGGCGTGTTGCTGTATATCGGCCAGAGCCGTGACGTGCTGATCGGCGGCGGCGCGCTGTTCGCCATGGCCATCGGCATGAGCGTGCCCCTGCTGCTGGTGGGTGTGTCGGCCGGGTCGTTGCTGCCGCGCGCGGGCGCCTGGATGGAGCAGATCAAGCGTCTGTTCGGCGTGATGTTGCTGGCCACGGCGTGGTGGCTGGTGTCGCCGGTGTTGCCGGCCGCCTTGCAGATGCTGGGCTGGACCGCCTTGCTGGTGGGCTATGGCATGGTTGTGCTGCTGCGCAGCCGCGGCTGGCCGGCCAAGGCCTGTGGCCTGGCCCTGGCCTCGCTGGGCATGGTGCAACTGGTGGGGGTGGCCAGCGGCGGACGCGATCCGCTGGCCCCGTTGGCCCATCTGCGCGGCACGGTGGCGCAGCCACCGGTGTTTACGCGCGTGAAGACCGTGGCCGAACTGGACGCGGCGCTGGCCGGCGCCGCGGGCAAGATGGCCTTGCTCGACTTTTACGCCGACTGGTGTGTATCCTGCAAGGAAATGGAAAAGCTGACCTTTGTCGACCCGGCCGTGTACGCCAAAATGTCCGGCCTGCTGTTATTGCAAGTCGATGTGACGGCCAATACGGAAGACGACAAGGAGTTGCTCAAGCGCTTTAACTTGTTTGGCCCGCCCGGCATCATCCTGTTCGATGCCCAGGGCAAGGAAGTCGATGATGCGCGCGTGATCGGTTACCAGGAGCCGCGCAAGTTTCTCGCTTCGCTGGCCAGACTGAAATAAACCGGGCCGGCGCCTGGCCGGCCTGCCGGGCGATTTATTGTGCGGCGCGATGATGGGCGGCGTGGCGCCGGCCGTGCCCGGCGGGCCATGCGTGCTGGTCGAACACGGCTTTTTGCTCGGGCGTGAGCACGGCGTAAAAGGTTTTCAGGGCGGCCAAATGGCTTTCCTGGAGCGCGATGCGCGCTTTCGACAGGGTCAACCATTTTCCATTTTTTCCGGCGCCGACAAGTGCGCCAACGCGGCCCGCTCGTCCGGCGGGGCGGCGGCCGGCGCGATGGCCGCCACGTAGGTGTTCCACGCCGGCTCTTGCTCGGCGCTCAGCTTGAGCTGCTCGTGCAGCTTGGCTTGATGCCGGGCCCTGCCTTCGGCGAAGCGGGCCTGGCCGCGGGCCGCGGCGGCCGGCGCTTCCTGGGCTTGCGCGGCGAAGTGGGCCACGCCCAGGCTGCAAACGGTCAGGCCGATCATGAGATGTTGGCGTAAAGTGGTCATGGCGTTTCCTTTATTGAGGACGGTGAGGAAGATGGTCGGCGTCCGTATTGGCCGGGTACGCCTTGCATGCAACCATCATCGGGCTCGCTTGTTTCCCCCACATGTCGCTTGCCACACATTTTGTATCTGTTTGTTTCGCTGTCGGGTCAATATACAAGACGATACAATTGGCCTGTTCATTGGTGGCCGAACTGCGGATAATCAAGCTTATGGATCTTACCTCTACCATCTTGATCGTCGACGACGACCGCGACATCCGCTCCCTGCTGGCCGACTACCTGGAGTCAAACGGCTACCGCGCCCTGAGCGCCTGTGACGGCGGCGCCATGTGGAAGTTGCTGGACGAATCGCGCCCCGACCTGGTGGTGCTGGACCTGAACTTGCCGGGCGACGACGGCTTGACCCTGTGCCGCACATTGCGCGCCCAGTCGACCTTGCCGGTCATCATGCTGACCGCCCGTAACGAGCCGCTGGACCGTATTCTGGGCCTGGAAATGGGGGCCGACGATTACCTGCCGAAGCCGTTCGAGCCGCGCGAGCTGCTCGCGCGCATACGCAGCGTGTTGCGGCGCAGCCACGCGATGCCTTCCAACGCGCCTTCCGACAAGGCGCAGCAATTGCGCTTCGCCGGCTGGACCCTGGACTTGACGGCGCGCCACCTGCTCAATCCGGACGGCATCGTGATCATGCTCTCGGGCGCGGAATTTCGCTTGTTGCGCGTGTTTCTCGAGCATCCTAACCGGGTCCTCAACCGCGACCAGCTGCTCAACCTGACCCAGGGCCGCGACGCCGACCCCTTCGACCGCTCGATCGATATCCAGATCAGCCGCCTGCGCCAAAAGCTGGGCGAGGACGCGCGCCTGCCCCAAATCATCAAAACGGTGCGCAACGGCGGCTATGTGCTGGCCGGTCAGGTCAGCGTGGAACCGGCGCCGTGAAAGCGTTTTTCGGCTCGATGACGGGACGGGTATTTTTGGTGCTGTTGTTCGGGATTGTGGTCTCGGCCGCCTTGACCCAGTGGCTGGCCATGGGCGAGCGCCAGCGCGCCATCGAGCGTTACCGCGATTTTCATGCCCTCGAGCGCGCCGAGCAACTGGTACTGGCGGCCGACGTGGTGCCCGCCGCCGTGCGGCCGGCGTATCTGAACGTGGTCAACCGGGGTACGGTGCTGCTGGAACCGGCCGCGACTGGCCCGGCCCCGGATTTGCCGGCCAGCGAATTTAGCACGGCGCTAGGCCGGCGCCTGGGCCCCGCCTTTCACTTGCGTGCGTTGCCCGGGCGGGCCGTCAGTTGCGACCAGCGCCGCCCGCCCGCCGTGTTGTTCGGCCCCACCCAGTGGAATGGCGCCTGTGAAAGCATGAATGTGCGCATGCGCGACGGCCAGCTGTTGCGCTTGTCGATATTGCCGCCGCGCAGCCTGCCGCCGGTCCACGAACGCAAAGAATTGATGGCGATCCTGCCCTTCCTGCTCAGCATCGCCATGCTCGCTTACCTGGTCACGCGCATGACCATGCGCCCGCTCAAGCGTCTGGCCCAGGCCGCCAAGGATTTGGGCAACGACATCAATCACCCGCCGCTGGCCCTGGCCGGCGCCAGCGAGATCCGCCAGGCCAGCGCCGCCTTCAACGCCATGCAGGCGCGCATCCGCCAGCACATCGCCCAGCGCACCCAGATGCTGGCCGCCATCACGCACGACTTGCAAACCCCGCTGACCCGGCTGCGCCTGCGGCTGGAAAAAGTGGCCGACCGCGAGCTGTACGATAAACTGGTGGGTGACCTGTCCGGCATGCAAGGCATGGTCAAGGAGGGGCTGGACTTGGCGCGCAGCATGGACACCACGGAAGCGATGCAAGCGCTCGATCTCGATTCCCTGCTCGACAGCGTGTGCGCCGACGCCACCGACGCCGGCCAGCGTGTCGGCCTCGAGGGCCGCGCCGCGATGGCGCTGATGGGGCGGCCCCTGGCGCTGCGGCGCTGTCTGGTGAATCTGATCGACAATGCCGTCAAGTACGGCCAGCATGCCCAGGTATCGGTCGAGCGTATCGCGGGCGGTGCGCGCGTGCGCATCCGCGACGGCGGCCCCGGCATCGCGCCCGACCAGCTGGCCCAGGTGTTCGAACCGTTTTACCGCATCGAAAGCTCGCGCTCGCGCGCATCGGGCGGCACCGGGCTGGGCTTGACGATCGCGCGCAATATCGCCGAACAGCATGGCGTCGGTCTGAGCCTGGCCAACCATCCGCAAGGGGGACTGGAAGTGACCATGCTGGTGCCGGCGTGTGACGCGGCAAAGTAAGGCGCGCCGCCGTGACCGGCACGGGCCCCTATCGACTATTATTAACCTCTTCCGCGCGGCGACAAGCGACAAGCAATGAATAAAAAAACAGTGGGATGGTGGCTGGGCCTGACCGTGTTGGCGGGCGCCGCCGCCTGGTATGGGTTGTCGCGCAGCGCCGCGCCCGCCGCAGCCAAGGGCGCGCCGCAGCCGGTGGTGGTGAACGCGGTCAAACCGCTGCGCCAGGATGTGCCGGTGCTGTTGCACAGCAATGGCAGCGTGACCCCGCTCAGCAGCGTCGAGCTGCATCCGCAAACGACCAGCACCATCGTCAAGGTGCATATCCGCGAGGGCCAGTTTGTGCGGGCCGGCGAGCTGCTGTTTACGCTGGACGCGCGCAGCGAACAAGCCAAGCTCGACCAAGCCCAGGCCCAGCTGGCCCGCGATCAGGCCGCGCTGGGCGACGTGGAACGCCAGCATCGGCGCGGCACGGAACTGCTGGCGCGGAACTTTATCGCGCAGGGCGCGGTCGATACCTTAAAGAGTCAGCTGGAATCGGCACGCGCCCTGGTCAAGGCCGATCTGGCGGCCGTGCGCGCGGCGCAGGTCGAGGCCGGTTATGCCAGCATCCGCGCCCCCATGGCGGGCCGGGTCGGCGCGATAGCGGTGTATCCGGGCACTTTGGTGCAACTGGCCACTTCGCTCACCAGCGTCACCCAGCTCGATCCGATCAATGTCAGTTTCACCTTGCCGGAAAGCAGCTTGAGCGCCTTGCTGGCGGCGCAACAGGGCGGCGCGGTGGCCGTGAGCGCCACGCCGGGCGACGGCGGCACGCCGGTGCAGGGTAAGCTCAGCTTTATTGACAGCGCGGTCGACCCCGCCACCGGCGTGATACGGGTGAAAGCCCAGTTCGCCAACAGCGCCACCCGTTTGTGGCCCGGCCAATATGTCAACGTCGGGCTGACCTTGCAAACCTTGAAGGATGCGTTGGTGATCCCGCAAAACGCCATCATCGACACTAGCGGCGCCACCTTCGTCTACACCATGGAGGCCGACCGCAGCGCCAAGATGCGGCCGGTCACCCGCTTGTATGCGTTCGGGCCGCAGGTGGCGGTGGCCGGTTTGCAAGGCACGGAGCAAGTGATTGTCGATGGCAAGCAAAATCTGCGGCCCGGCGTGCGCGTGCGCCTGGCCGAGGCGGCCCAAGCGGGCGCGCGGCCGGCCAAGGGCAAGCCAGAATGAATCTTTCCGAACTGTGCATCCGGCGCCCCGTGATGGTGGTGTTGCTGTCGATCAGCATGATCCTGGCCGGGGTGCTGGCCTACAGCCTGATCCCCGTTGCCGCGTTACCGAGCTACAACACCCCGGTCATCAATGTCAGCGCCGACTTGCCGGGCGCCAGTCCCGACACCATGGCGTCCTCGGTGGCGCTGCCGCTGGAAAAGCAGTTTTCCACCATCGCCGGCCTCAGTCTGATCACCTCGACCAGCACCCTGGGTTCGACCTCGCTGACCCTGGAATTCGATCCCAGCATCAATGTCAACGAGGCGGCGGTCGACGTGCAGGCGGCCTTGCTGCGGGCCCAGCGCCAGCTGCCGCAAGAAATGACGGACTTGCCGTCTTACCGCAAGGTCAATCCGGCCGACGCGCCGGTGCTGTTCATGGCCATGACCTCGCCCTCCCTGAAGCTGTCGGAATTGAACGATTATGCGGAAAACCTGATCGCGCCCAGCCTGTCCACCTTGCCCGGAGTGGCCCAGGTCACCGTGAATGGCCAGAAACGGTTTGCCGTGCGCGTGCGCGCCCAGGCCGATTTACTCAACGCGCGCAACTTGACGATGGACGAACTGGCCCTGGCCTTGCGCGCGGCCAACACCAACTCGCCGCTGGGCGTATTGGACGGCCCCAGCCAGACACTCACCATCGAAGGCAACGCCCAGCTGATGAAAGCGGCCGAGTTCGCCGAACTGATCGTGGCCAGCCGTAACGGCCAGCCGGTGCGCTTGAAAGACGTGGCCACCGTCGAGGACAGTTTTCAATCGGTCAAGACGGCCGGCAGCTATAACGGCGAGCAATCGATCGTGTTGCTGGTGCAGCGCCAGCCGGACGCCAACACGGTGCAAGTGGTCGATGCCGTGCGCAAGCTGTTGCCGGCCTTTCAAGCCCAATTGCCGGCCTCGATCAAGATCAACCTGGTCAACGACCGTTCGCTGTCGATCCGCGAGGCCATCCACGACGTCAATCTGACCCTGGGTTTGACGGTGGTGCTGGTGGTGCTGGTGATCTTCCTGTTCTTGCGGCGCGCGGCCGCCACCTTCATTCCGGCCGTTAGCATGCCGATTTCGCTGCTGGGCGCGCTGTCCCTGCTGTACTGGCTGGGCTACAGCCTGGACAATGTTTCGCTGCTGGGCATCACGCTGGCGGTGGGTCTGGTGGTCGACGACGCCATCGTGGTGCTGGAAAATATCGTACGCCACATCGAGCTGGGCAAGAAGCCGATCAAGGCGGCGCTGGTGGGGGCCCAGGAAATGGGTTTCACCATCGTTTCGATCTCGATCTCGCTGGTGGCCGTGTTCATCCCGATCTTTTTCATGCCGGGCGTGATCGGCTTGCTGTTCCATGAATTCGCGGTGGTGGTGTCGCTGTCGATCCTGGTGTCGGCGCTGGTGTCGCTGACCTTGGTGCCGATGCTGGCCAGCCGGCTACTGCCGGCCCAGGCTCACGCCGAGCAAGACGCGAGCTGGCTGGGGCGCCATTTCGAGGCCGCGTTCGGGCGGCTGAAAAACGGCTACGCGGGCGCGCTCGACCAGGCCCTGGCGCACCGCACCGTGGTGCTCTTGATCGCCGTGGCCACTTTTGCTTTGACCGTGGCGCTCTACATCACCATCCCGAAAGGTTTTTTCCCGGAAGAAGATCTGGGCCAAATCCGTGTCAATACAGAGGCCGCGGAAGACATTTCGTCGGAAGCCTTGATGGCGCTGCAAAACCGGGTGGCCGCCGTGCTCAAGGCGGCCCCGAACGTGCAAGACGTCACCTCCTTCGTTAGTGGCGGCAACACCGGGCGCATGTTCATGGTGCTCAAGCCGCGCGCCGAGCGGGCCAAGATGTCCGTCGTGCTCGACAGCCTGCGGCGGGCCAGCCGCGCCGTGCCCGGCATCGCGGTCTATCTGAGTCCGGTGCAAAATCTGCAACTGGGCGGGCGGCCCAGCAAGAGCCGCTACCAATACACCTTGCAAAGCGTCAGTCCCGACGCCTTGAACGACTGGGCCGGCAAATTTCTCGACCAGTTGCGGGTCGACCCCGCCTTCCGCGATGTCACCAGCGATTCGCAAAACCGCGGCTTGCAAGCCTCGCTCAAGATCGACCGCGACAAAGCCAATGTGCTGGGGGTGCAAATGGCCGACGTGCGCACGGCGCTCTACAGCGCCTTCGGCGAGCGCCAGGTATCGACCATTTATTCCTCGGCCGCCAGTTATGTGGTGATACTGGAGGCGGCCACGGCGGACCGCCAGTTCGACGATGCCTTGACCAAGATCGCGGTGCGCAACAAGGATGGTCAACTGGTGAAGTTGTCCAGCGTGGCGCGAGTGGAGCGCAGCATCGGCCCGACCGCCGTCAATCACCAGGGCCAATTGCAGGCGATCACCTTGTCCTTCAATCTGGCGCCGGACGTGCCGCTCGGAGTGGCCACCGGCAAGATCGACCAGATGGCGCGCGACATGAATTTGCCGGCCTCCATCATCACCAAATACGGCGGCGACGCGGCCGTGTTTCAGGATTCCCAGTCGAGCCAGATCATCTTGATCGTGGCCGCACTGGGCGTGATTTACGTGCTGCTGGGCGTGCTGTACGAAAGCTATATCCATCCGCTGACCATCCTGGCCGGCTTGCCGTCGGCGGCGGTGGGCGCGCTGCTGACCTTGCGCCTGTTCGGACTGGACTTGACCATGATCGCCATCATCGGCATCTTGATGTTGATCGGTATCGTCAAGAAAAACGCCATCATGATGATCGACTTCGCGCTGCACGCCCAGCGCAACGAAGGCATGGCGCCGGCCGCGGCGATCCGCGAGGCCTGCATCCTGCGCTTCCGCCCCATCATGATGACCTCGCTCGCCGCCTTGATGGGGGCCTTGCCGATCGCGCTGGGCTTGGGTGCCGGCGCCGAGCTGCGCCAGCCGCTGGGGCTGGCGGTGGTCGGCGGTCTGATCTTTTCGCAAGTGATCACCTTGTTTATCACGCCGGTGATCTATCTTTTCCTCGACCGCTACAGCGGCACCGGCCCCATGAGCGACGCCGATTTGCAGCGCCGCGAAGGGGGCGAGGGGCCGGCCGGGTCGGTGCACGCGGTGGCCAGCGAGCAGGCGCCGCCGCACAGCGGAGACCGCGCCGCCTGACGCCTGTTACCGGATACCTCACGCGTGATGCGGGACGCGTGATCAGGGACGCGTGATGCGGGACGCGTGATACATACCGTAACAGCCATCACGCCATTCCTCTAGTACTCTGGCTGGGTTCGCTACGCGTACTTCTGCAAGGAACGCTTGTATCCTGTACTCTGTGCCCGCAAGCGGGCCATGGTTCAGACCGCCGATCCGAGATCTTGAGACCCTTAGAAAGCCTTTTCATTTTGCACCACGAGACCCATCACAGCTTGGCCGATTCGGGTTACTGCGAGACCTGCGGTCAGCCACTCCCGGCGTCGGCCACCTACGGATCGGGAACCAGCGTTTCCAAGCGGGTTGGCATCGGCATTTCCGTATTGCTGCATGTATTGTGCGTGGTGTATTACCTGATGCGCGACGAACCGGTGCGGCGCGCGCCGCCGCCCTCGCGCGAGGGGGCGATGGTGTATATCGCGCCGCTGGCCGAGCCATCGAAGCCGAAGGCGGCGCCCAGTCCGACCCCGAAACCGGTCCAGCCCAAGCGGATGGCCAAGACGGCGCCGCCGCGCAACAAGCCGGTCCTGGCCATCACGCCGCCGGCGCGCACCAGGCCGCAGCGTACGGTGCCACCCTTGCCGCCCGTGGCGGCGCCCGTGCCGGCCCCGCCGGCGCAAGACATGGAAGCGTTGATCGCGGCGCGCCGCAGTCAGCGCGCCGCCGAAGCGCCGGCGGCCGAAGCGCAGGAAAGCGAAAACGAGCGCGCCCTGCGCGTGGCGCGCGCCAATATCGCTGGCGCCCAGGGCAAGACCTCGGGCAGCGAGCGGGACGATTCGGGCGGCATATTTTCAATCAGCGACAAGACTTACCACAGCGCCGACATCAAGTTCCGCGGCTGGAACGCCAACTTCAAGCGTAAATGGTCACAGCAAGTGCATGTGGAGCAGGGCGGCGAGATCGACCTCGAGACCGCCATCGTCAAGCAAATGATCGCCTTGATCCGCAAGGAAAAGCCCGGTGACTTTGTGTGGGAATCGCAGCGCCTGGGACGCAATGTGCCGATGAGCGCGCGCAAGGAAGACGAAGCCGAATTGCAAGCTTTTCTGCTGAAAGAATTCTTCCCCGAATACCGGCGCGGCGCCGCGCGTTAAATTGCCGTGGCCGGGCCGGGCCGGGCCGGGCCGGGCGACGCGGTGCCTTGGCTTGCTGTGCGAGAGTTTGATCTGCGTCTGACGCCATATGGCGCGAGCGCGCCATCGGTGGAACCGGCCGCGTCGTGCGGCATCGAATCTGTACGCGACATCATCCGGTTCGCGCTCTGTCGGGAGTCATTCGCCATGGGAAACACCATCGAGATGCAGATTTATCGCTACGATCCGCACAGCGATGCCAAGCCCTACATGCAGCATATCCAGGTGCCGCAAGGGCGTGACGACCGCATGGTGCTCGATCTCCTGGTGCGTATCAAAAACGACCTCGATGACAGCCTGTCGTTTCGCCGCTCATGCAGGGAAGGCATCTGCGGCTCCGACGGCATGAATATCAATGGCAGGAATGGTCTTGCGTGCATCACGAACATCCTCGAGGTTGCCCAACCAATTGTCGTGCGTCCCTTGCCGGGCTTGCCAGTGGTGAGGGATCTGATGGTGGACCTGACCCTGTTCTGGAAACAGTATTATTCAATCAAACCCTATTTGGTCAATGACACGCCAGCGCCCGAGAAGGAGCGGTTGCAGTTTCCTGCGGAACGCGACGAACTCAATGGTTTATACGAGTGCATCATGTGCGCATGTTGCTCATCGTCTTGCCCCAGCTTTTGGTGGAATCCCGATAAATTTGTCGGTCCGGCCGGTCTGCTGCAAGCCTACCGGTTCATGGCCGACAGCAGGGATACCGCGCTGGCCGAACGGCTAGACAATGTGAACGATGTGTACCGGCTGTTTCGCTGCCTTACCATCATGAATTGCGCGGATGTGTGCCCGAAAGGGCTCAATCCGGCCGCTGCGATCAGCAACATCCGGTCCATGCTGGTGACGCGCGCGATATAGCGAAATGTTAGCTGCAAACCCACTGATTGAAGTCGCTAACGATGTGATGGAGCCGCGTCGGTGAACGTATTGAGAAGGCGTTTTTTTCAGGACGCACTGGCCGTGGCCGCCAGTCCCACGCGAATGTTTGCCATGCCGCATGTTGTACTG
This sequence comes from Pseudomonadota bacterium, assembly GCA_040385995.1. Lineage (GTDB taxonomy): Bacteria > Pseudomonadota > Gammaproteobacteria > Burkholderiales > Burkholderiaceae_D > Janthinobacterium. Next base: position 178,635 of record JAZKGI010000002.1, on the reverse strand, counting down.
CTGGGCGATTCCGTTTTCGATCATGGCGCTTATACGGGCGGCAAACCAACTGTGCTCGCGCAGTTGCTGCATGCTTTGCCGCGCGGCTGGAAAGCGAGCATGCTGGCGCGTGACGGTGCCACCACCGGCGGCATGCGGGCACAGCTTGCGCTATTGCCAGCTGACGCCACGGTTTTGGTGCTGAGCGTAGGCGGTAACGACGCCTTGATGCGGCAGGGTTTGCTACAAGCACCAGCCGCGTCGGTTGCCGAGGCCATCGACATGCTGGCCGAGGCTGTGCGCGAGTTTGAATCCGCCTACCGCGACGTCATCGGCGCCTCGCTCAGGCACCGCTTGCCGCTGGTGGTCTGCACTATCTACAACGGCAATTTCGACGACCCGCGTTATCGCCGGCTCACCCGCACCGCCGTGGCATTGTTTGACGACGCCATACTTCGCACCGCCGCCGAATGCAAGTTGAAGGTGATCGAGCTTCGCCTGATCTGCACGCGACCGGAGGATTATGCCAATACGATCGAGCCGTCCAGCATTGGCGCCGGGAAGATCGCGCGCGCCATTGCAGCGGCGGTCACTGCTGCGCCGGACGGGAAAAATGCCTGCTTTGTGAGCGGCCATCATGTATGAATAGGAAATGTGCTGGCTTCCACCGACCGTTTGCGCGCGCCGCCGATCGCCGCGCCGGTCGCCCCGGCTAATCGCTCCCCGCAAGCCGCCCTCCGCGGGCCGCCCTCCGCGGGGCGCCCGTTACCTAACGATGGGTTGGACCTCGAAAGTGTGGTACGGCGCCGGGCTCGGCACGGTCCATTCCAGCCCTTCGGCACCGTCCCATGGTTTGGCGGGCGCCTTGACGCCGCCCCGTACCGTCGGCCACACCACGGCCAATACAAAGTAAGCTTGCGTCAAGCCGAACAGGAAGGCGCCGACCGAGGTCAGCATATTAAAATCGGTAAATTGCGCGGGATAGTCGGCATAACGGCGCGGCATGCCGGCCAGGCCGAGAAAATGCATGGGAAAGAAAGTGACGTTCACCCAAATCAGCGAGTTCCAAAAATGAAACTTGGCGCGCCATTCAGGGTACATGAAGCCGGTCCATTTCGGCACCCAGTAATAGAAGCCGGCGAACAAGGAAAACAGGGAGCCGGCCACCAGCACGTAGTGGAAATGGGCGATGACGTAATAGGTGTCGTGGACTTGCACATCGATGGGCGCCACCGCCAAAATCAGCCCGGAAAATCCGCCGATGGTAAACACCCAGATGAAGCCGGTTGCAAACAGCATCGGGGTTTCAAAGCTCAAGGCGCCGCGCCACATCGTGGCGATCCAGTTGAACACCTTGACGCCGGTGGGCACCGCCACCAACATGGTCGCGTACATGAAAAACAGTTGTCCCGTGATCGGCATGCCGGTAGTAAACATGTGATGCGCCCACACGATGAAGGAAATGATGGCGATCGCCGCCGTGGCGTACACCATGGAGGCATAACCGAACAGCGGCTTGCGCGAAAACGCGGGGACGATCTGCGAAATCATGCCGAATCCCGGCAAGATCATGATGTAGACCTCGGGGTGTCCGAAAAACCAAAACACGTGTTGATACATCACCGGGTCGCCGCCACCGGCCGCGTTGAAAAAGGTGGTGCCGAAATGGCGGTCGGTGAGCATCATGGTCACGGCGCAAGCGAGCACCGGCATCACGGCGATCAGCAGGTAGGCCGTAATGAGCCAGGTCCAGCAAAACATCGGCATGTTCATCAACTTCATGCCCGGCGCGCGCATGTTGAGGATGGTGGTGATGATATTTATCGCGCCCATGATCGATGACGCCCCCATTAAATGGATCGCGAAGATGGCCATGTCCATGCCGGGCCCCATTTGAATCGACAGCGGCGGATACATGGTCCACCCCGCCGCGGTCGCGCCGCCAGCGGTGAAAAAGGCGCCGATCAACAGCAGCGCGGCGGGCGGCAGCAGCCAGAAGGAAAAATTGTTCATCCTTGCAAAGGCCATGTCGGATGCACCGATTTGAAGCGGAATCATCCAGTTCGCAAAGCCGACGAAAGCCGGCATGATCGCGCCGAACACCATGATCAAGCCGTGCATGGTCACGAACTGGTTGTAGCGTTCCGGCTGGAAGAATTGTAAGCCGGGCGCGAACAATTCGGCCCGTATCAGAAGGGCGAGCACGCCGCCCGTCATGAACATGGTCAGCGAAAACCACAGGTAGAGCGTGCCGATATCCTTGTGGTTGGTGGTGTAGAGCCAGCGGCGCCAGCCCTGCTGGGGTGGATGTTCATGCGCCGTGTCGGCAGCAACTGTCAGGCTCATCGCACGCTCCCAAATGATCGCCACGCTCCGGTTTGGCATGCCGGGTGGCGCTGTCGTTTAATTCGGCTTCGTCGCTGACTCTACCAGCCGGGCAAGCGAGCGCTGGGGTCTAAAGGGCGCGGTTTTGAGACCGCTCAAGCGATGTTGCCGCGCACCCCGGGACCATGGCGCCGGTGCCATCGGAATTAATGCGCGCTATGTTTTTCCTGATGCGCTCTTAGCTGCTCGCGCAACTGTTGAGGCTCCGAATGCGTATAATTTTTATTGATTTCCAGTTTGACCAGTGGCTTGAGGTGCGGGTCGAGCAGCGTCCTCAGCACGCCGAGGAACTTGGGGTCCGCGATCAACACGAGCTTCTGGAAATGGCCCGCTTGCTGACCTTTCAGCAGGAACGTCGAAATGTCCTTGGCGAACGATACCGCCTCGTGCTCTTCGTGCGTTTGAGGCGGCTCGTACTGCTTGTTTGGCGTTGCCGCGCCGGTATTGTGGATACTCTGGCCGGCCGATGTGGGCCCTAAGCGATCGGTGTATTTTTCCGCCGTGCGCATGCGGGTGGCGGGGTTGACCATATCCTCGATTTCGGTCAGCGGCTGCGTCAGGTTCGATTGGGAAAAAATGCGTGCTCGACCGGCGTCAGCGGTGACAATCCAACTTGTTTCCATGTCGCACCTCCATTGATGGCTTATTCTACTGTGTGGATGGAGATGGCTTGCCCGTGTCGGCTAACGCGCCGGCGGGCGGCTCCGACAGCGCCTCAGCCATCGCCTTTGCCACCGAACGCGATGGTGTTTGCAAGTCTTTCTCCGGCAGGTTGCCGATCTGGCGTACCCGATCCGACTGTTGGTCGAGATTGACTTCCTCGGCGACGTGAAAGGTTGCGTCATCCACCGGGTCGCCCTCGTCGACCGGCAATAAGGACGCGCTCCGTGTGCTATTGATCGAGGCGTGAGCGAGCGAGCCGTCAGCGCGATCAGGGCGCCAGTCAAGCGCGCCCTGATCGGCATCGGGTCCAATGGCGGTGCGCGCTTGCCGGGCGCCGGGTGCGGCAGCCTTGCCAAGCGGCGGAGGGTCGAGCTTGTTATCGGTGGCTTGCTGGTCCATGGGCATCTCCCTGTATGCCTACTTTGACCCGTCAGGCGTGAAAAGATTCAGGACGCTGGCACCGTTGATGCGGGCCAGGACCCGGTGAGGGCCTTGGCCGGTCCGCGCCGGCCCGCTCAAAGACTAGCATCGCTTCTTCCATCAAGCGCCCTGGTTGCCCCTGTTCGACAAAGCCGTGAGCCTTGCTTCTAGTATTTGCACATTGGAAATTGCTGTGGTCCTCTGGGCTGGCGTGTACGCTTTGCCAACGCAGCGGCCAATCTCAACATACAGCCGGTCTTCGTCGTCCTGCGCCGCCACCGGCTTAGGTCCACGCTTGCCCTCAAAGAGCGTGCCCGCATTGGTCAGAATTTCCTTCTTTCACTGGCTCACCATGACCGGATGTACGCCATGCTGTTGGGCGATCTCGTTGGCTGTCTTGAGTCCGCGCAGCGCCTCAAGTCCGACCTTCGCCTTGAGCTCCGCACTATGCACTTTCCGCTTCTTTGCTTCCGCCATTCGCTGCTATCCTCCAGTGAGGACCATAGCTTAAACCGTTGTCTCAAAACATGGGTCCACTATAATTCTTCTTCAATATTTCTTGCATCACTGGTATGTTATTGTTGATCGCCGCATAGTGCGCGACATTCCGGTGCATGCCATCAACAGCTCTAAGGTCGGCGCCCACGGCCACCAGAGCCAAGGCAGTCAGGGTATCGTTGGCCATCAAGGCTTGCATGAGAGGAGATTCGCCCTTTGCATTTGGTCTATCAGGATCGTGGAAGCCAACCTGCCGCAACCTGGCTACCGCGGTTGCCTGATCAGGTAAATGAGAAGGCTGGGCCGGGTTCCTTTGTGCTTGCTCGGCCGCCTTCATCGACAAAGCCCTGAGCCTTGCTTCTAGCACTTGCACGTTGGAAATTGCTGTGGCCCTCTGGGCTGACGTGTACGTTTTGTCAACGTTATAAACGTCGCGTTTTCTGATTGCATAATCCAGAGCGCTGAAATGGTCTGGCGTCTTTTTAAACGGATCGGCTCCCATGTCCAGCAGCGTTGTCAGACTTTCTTGGCCATTTTTCGCCGCCCACATTAAATTTGACATGTTATTGTCGCTAAGCGAATGAATATTCGCCCCGTGATTCTTTAAACAATGCATCGCTTCGGTTTTGCCAAAACTGACGGCGCACATGAACGCATCTTTGCCGGCACGATCCCGGGCATGCATCGACGATGGATTCTTCTTCAAGATTTCTTGCATCACTGGGATATTGTTGTTGATCGCCGCATAATGCGCGGCATTCCGGCCCATGTTATCAACAGCTCTGAGGTTCGCGCCCCCGGCCACCATCGCCAAGGCGGTAACGGTATCGTGGTTCACCAAGGCTTGCATGAGCGGAGATTGGCCCATTTCATTTGGGTTATCAGGATGACGGTTGCCAACCTGCTCCAACCCGGCCAAGGCAGTTGCCTGATCAGGTAAATGAGAAGGCTGGGCCGTGTTCCTCTGTGCCTCCTCGGCCGCCTTCATCTTGGTTGTGCGGGCCGGACTATGTCCCCCCATCATGTACTGGTGGCCCCCGTCATCCAATACCATATAAAAGCGGCCTGTCCCGTCAGCATGTTTCTCTCTCAGTCCTGGAGCCTTACCGAGTTCGGCGGGATTAGGTTTGCTTAAGCCAACGGGCGCACCCTCTTGAGATAAGACGGGAGGTGTGGCCGGTGAGCCGGGGTTGGTATGTACCCGATCCTGTGCAAAGAGGAAACTAGTTCTTCGGAGTCCAGGCGAAATCGCGGCTTGAGGGGGGAAGTTTGCGTGACGCGGGGGCGAACAGGCGGCTGGTTGATGTGCTGGTCGGCGAGCGGCGCTTTCCTCCAAACGTGCGGCTGCCATGGAAAAAGCGCTGGCGGCGATATCTCGAAATCCCATAATATGCTCAGTATCGGTTGGTGACAAAATCGGTGCGTGTTCTCCACGCAGTCCCCTCCGATATTAAGTGTTGCAGTTTCGCTATAGTTCCATTTTAGTTAATACGGTTCAGTCCCTGAGGCGTGACAAATGCGGCATGGGGATGGCATGCACGGCGACCATCGCCGCGTCGTCGCATGAAAAGTAGGCGTGCAATGATGGGGAAAGGTGCGCCGGCAAGCGGTTTTCGCTAGAAGCGACGCCATGTGAGCGAAGCGTCATGCCGGCTTGGGGCAAATTTGCCCGCGCAACCGGCACGGGGGCGAGCCGGGTCAAGCCTGCGCTTTGAGCAAGCGCGCGATATCTAAGGCGAAGTAGCTGAGCACGCCGTCCGCGCCGGCCCGTTTAAACGCCATCATCGCTTCCATCATGGTCTTGTCATGGTCCAGCCAGCCGTTCTGGGCGGCCGCCTTGATCATCGCGTATTCGCCGCTGACCTGGTAGGCGAAGGTGGGCACCTTGAACTCGTCCTTGACGCGGCGCACGATGTCCAGATACGGCAAGCCCGGCTTGACCATCACCATGTCGGCGCCTTCGGCCAGATCGAGCGCCACTTCGCGCAGCGCCTCGTCGCCGTTGGCCGGGTCCATTTGATAGGTTTGCTTGTCGCTCTTGCCCAGGTTTTTGGCCGAGCCCACCGCGTCGCGGAACGGGCCGTAAAAGGCCGAGGCGTATTTGGCGGAATAGGCCATGATGCGGGTGTGAATCAGGTTGCGCTCTTCCAGGGCGGCGCGGATGGCGCCGATGCGCCCGTCCATCATGTCAGACGGTGCCACCACATCGACTCCGGCCTCGGCCTGGGTCAGGGCTTGGCGGATCAGCATGGCCGTGGTGAGGTCGTTGAGCACATAGCCGTGCTCGTCGAGCAAGCCGTCCTGGCCGTGGCTGGTGAACGGGTCGAGCGCCACATCGGTGAGGATGCCCAGTTCCGGGAAATGCTGCTTGAGGGCGCGCACCGCGCGCGGCACCAAGCCGTCCGGATTGGCGGCCTCGGCGCCGTCGGGCGTCTTGAGCGAGGCATCGATGACGGGAAACAGGGCCAGCACGGGAATGCCCAGCGACACGCATTCCTGCGCCACCTTGAGCAGCAAGTCGATCGAAATCCTTTCCACCCCCGGCATCGACAGCACCGGCTGGCGCTGGCGTGCGCCGTCCAAAATGAACACGGGATAGATCAGGTCGGCTGCGGTGATCACATTTTCGCGCATCAGCGCGCGCGAAAACGGGTCGCGCCGCATACGGCGCATGCGGATCGCGGGGAAGGGGGCGGGGAAGGTGGCTGGCATGTGGTGTGATTAAGAAATAGGGGGAAAAAAGGCGGGCCGCGCTTGCGCTTTATTGTTCGCCATCGGCATCGCCATCGTCGCTGTCGCTCATCTCGACCAAGGCCGCGTTCGCCCCAAGGGCGGCCACGCTATCCTCGGTGATGCCGGCCAATGCCATGATCTTGTCGTTGGCTTCATCGATGCCGATCCGCTTCAAGGCCGAGAATAATTGCACGGTGAACGGGAAGCCGACCCCGTCTTCGTCCACGTAGCTATCGAGCTTAGCCTTGGTCTGGCGCAGGGCGTTGACCGAGTCATTGCGGTTGAGCTTATCGGCCTTGGTCAAGATGCAATGGATCGGTTTGCCGGTCGGGGCGAACCATTCCAGCATCTGAATGTCGAGGTCGGTGAACGGGCGGCGCGAATCCATGATCAAGATCAGGGCCGCCAATTGCTCGCGGCGTTGCACATAGTCGCCCAGCAGGCGCTGCCAGTGCAGCTTGGCCGAGCCGGACACTTCCGCGTAGCCGTAACCGGGCAAGTCGACCAGCAAGGCTTCCACCTCTTCCATGATGGTGGCGTCTTTGCGATGCTGGCCCACGTGGGCGCCGCCGATGGAAAAGTAGTTGATGTGCTGGGTCCGGCCGGGCGTCTTGGAGGCGAACGCCAAGCCTTTTTGGTTGCACAAAATATTGATCGCGGTCGATTTGCCGGCGTTGGAACGGCCGGCGAAGGCGATTTCGGGCACCGTGGTGTCGGGCAGATCGCGCAATTGGTTGACGGTGGTGAAGAAGCGGGCTTGCCAGAGTTTGGACATGGGATGGGTAGAAATTGCAACAAAAGGGGGCGAAAACGCCAAGAAGCTATTGTACAATAAGGGGTTACGAATTGTTGTCATGCGTCGGTCTCCGGACCGGTCGCCATCGCCAGCAATCTTTACCACTAATTTTTTGACTAGTCTCAGGGTGTTTGAATGAATCGTGCGTTGTTAGCCGCCGCAGCGGCGTGTGGAAAATCCTTGCTGGTCGCCTTGTTGGCGGTCTCGGCCGCATCGGCCAACGAAGAGAAAAAGCCGGCCCACGCCGAAGCCGTGGTGAAAGCCGATCCAGCCAAGGGCGCCACCCTGTATGGCGAAGGCGACGCCGCGCGCGGCTTGCCCGCCTGCGTGTCTTGCCATGGCGCGGCCGGCAATTCCACCATCGCCGCCAACCCCAAACTGGCCGGCCAGCACGAAGCCTATCTGCACAAGCAATTGGTCAATTTCACCACCCCGGAACGCAATCAGCCCGTCATGACGACCTACGCCAAGATGCTGACCGAACAGGAAAAAACCGATATCGCCGCCTATTTGAGCGCGCAAGTGCAAAAACCGGGCGCGGCCAAGAACAAGGATACCTTGGAGCTGGGCCGCAAGATTTACCGCGGCGGCATCGCCGAGAAAAACGTGCCGGCCTGCGCCAGCTGTCATGGCGCCGTCGGCGCCGGCATTCCGGTGCAGTATCCGCGTATCGGCGGCCAGCATCAGGATTACACGGCCGCTCAGCTGACCGTGTTTCGCAGCGGCGCGCGCAACAATAATGCGCAAATGTCCACCATCGCCAAGCGCCTGTCCGACGACGAGATCAAGGCCGTGGCCGATTACGTTGCTGGTTTGAAATAAAGATAGCCTGTCTTCACACCCTGGTGTGCTTGCTGGTTTGCAATAAAAAAGGGTGGCCGCGTGAGCGGGCCGCCCTTTTTATTGGTATGCTCCGGGCTCGCCATCCATTTTTAGATTGTATCGAGCATGAGCCGTCCCAGCACGAGTGGCATAGAATTGAAGACCCGCCGGCCGCTGGTGGGCGAGGCGGTCGAATTGGTGTCGTCGATGCGCTTTTCGATCAGCTTGCTGACCCTGATCGCCATCGCCGCCATGATCGGCACGGTGATGAAGCAAAACGAGCCGATGACGAACTACATCAACCAGTTCGGTCCGTTCTGGTTCGCCGTGTTCGACAAGATGAGCCTGTACGCCGTGTACTCGGCCTGGTGGTTCTTGCTGATCATGGCTTTCCTGGTCGCTTCCACCTCGCTGTGCATCGCCCGCAACGGGCCCAAGATGCTCAAGGATATGCGCAGCTGGCGCGAAAACGTGCGCGAGCAATCGCTGCGCAACTTTCACCATAAGAGCCAGTGGCATGCGGCCTTGCCGCGCGCGGCCCTGGCGCGGCAAACCGTGGCGCGCCTGGCCGATGCCGGCTACCAGTCGAAGATCGTGGAAAAAGAGCATGCCACCCTGGTGGCCGCCAAGCAGGGCGCGGCCAATAAATGGGGCTATATTTTCGCCCACGGCGCCATTGTGATCATCTGTATCGGCGGCTTGCTCGATTCGGACATGCCTATCCGCTTCCAGCAATGGTTCATGGGCAAAACGCCATTCGCCGGCAGCGGCTTGATTTCCGAGATCCCCGCCAAACACAGGCTGGGCCTGGGCAATCCCACTTTCCGCGGCAACACCCTGATCCCGGAGGGCGGCAGTAGCGACACCAGCACCATTCCCCAGGCCGACGGGGTGCTGATCCAGGAGTTGCCGTTTACCATCACCTTAAAGAAGTTCCATATCGGTTTCTACAGCACCGGCATGCCCAAGCTGTTCGCCAGCGACGTGGTGGTCAAGGACCATGCCAGCGGCGAGACGGTGACGGCCACCATCGAGGTCAACAAACCCTTGATTTACCGCGGCTTGGCGGTCTACCAATCGAGTTTTGAAGATGGCGGCAGCAAGCTCACGCTCAAGGGCTATCCCATGACGGGCAGCGCCACCGCGCCCTTCGACCTGCGCGGCGAAGTGGGCGGCACCACGCCGCTGGCGCGCCCCGGGGTCGAGCCTTACGACGTCGAATGGTCGGGTTTTCGGCCCTTCAATGTGGAAAACCTGGCCAGCCAGGACGCGCGTGGCGTGGCCAAGGGCGAAAGCTTGAACGAGCAGTTCGCCAAGGGCTTGGACAAGCGCCTCGGTTCGGCGGCCAAGAACGCCAATAACAAGGATTTGAAAAACGTCGGCCCCAGCGTGCAATACAAATTGCGCGACAAGGCGGGCCAGGCGCGCGAATACCAGAACTATATGCAGCCGGTCACCATCGATGGCGCCACCGTGTTTTTGGCCGGGGTGCGCAGCAACCCGTCCGACGCGTTCAGCTTCCTGCGCATTCCGGCCGACGACGAGCACAGCGTCAGGGATTGGATGCGCCTGCGCGCCGCCTTGCAAGACCCGGCCCTGCGCGAGCGGGCGGCCGGGCGCTATGCGGCGCGCGCCATGAGCCAGTCCGGCAACGACGCCTTGCGCGCGCAGTTGCAAGAGTCGTCGGCCAAGAGCATGGCCATCTTCGCCGGCGACGGCAAGGAAGGCGGTTTCCTGTCGGTGTCGCGTTTCCTGGAAAAGGTGCCGCCCCAGGAGCAGGAAAAGGCGGCCGAGGTGTTCATGAAAATTTTCAACGGCAGCATGTGGGACTTGTGGCAGGCGGCGCGCGACAAGGATGGCTTGGCGCCGGTGGCGGCCGACGAGGCCCATGCGCGCTTCCTGCAATTGGCCACCAACGCCTTGTCCGACAGCGCGTTTTACGGCGCTCCCGTGTATTTGCAACTGGACGATTTCAACGAGGTGAAAGCCTCGGTGTTCCAGGTCACCAAGTCGCCCGGCAAGCCGGTGGTGTACCTGGGTTGCCTGTTTCTGGTGCTGGGCGTGTTCGCCATGTTTTATATCCGCGAGCGGCGGGTGTGGGTCTGGATCACCGATGGCGCCGAAGGCGGGGCCGACGCGCTGATGGCCATGAGCACCCAGCGCAAGACCCTGGACTTCGAACATGAATTTACCAGTTTGAAACAAAAACTGCCGCAAACGGCGTAATCTGTAGCAAGACTTGAAGATCGAACGTCGTCGCGCATGCGGCGCGGCCAGGAGAAAATATGGAATTGACCCACACCGCAAGCTATACCCAGGCGCCCGGCTACTTTAAACGGCTGGGGCCGCTCGATTGGCTGTTCGGCCTGTTATTGCTGGCGGGCTCGCTATTCGGCTTGAGCCGCTATGGCGGCCAGATGGATATCTATGAAAAAGCGATCTTGCTGCTGGCCGCGCCCACCTTCGCCGCCTTGGGCTGGGGCTGGAAGCCGGTGCGCTGGCTGATGCCCCTGGTGGCGCTGCTGTCCTTGGGCGCGATCGCCATGTATGGCGGCGAGCTCGACAACGGAACCAAGAAATTCTGGCTGCGTTACATGCTGTCGAGCCAATCGGCGGTGCTGTGGATGAGCGTGATGTTTTTCCTGTCCACCCTGTTTTACTGGCTAGGCTTGCTCAGCAATTCGGCCGCCAGCGCGGCGGTCGGCTCCAAATTGTGCTGGGCCGGCGTCATTCTCGGCATCACCGCCATGATGGTGCGCTGGTACGAGTCTTACCTGATCGGCGCCGACGTGGGCCATATTCCGGTGTCGAACCTGTACGAAGTGTTTATCCTGTTTTCCCTGATCACGGCCCTGTTTTACCTGTATTTCGAACAGCACTATGCGACCCGCCAGCTGGGCGCGTTTGTGTTGCTGGTCATCTCGGCCGCCATCGCCTTCCTGCTGTGGTACACCGTCACGCGCGACGCCTCCGACATCCAGCCCCTGGTGCCGGCCCTGCAAAGCTGGTGGATGAAGATCCATGTGCCGGCCAACTTTATCGGCTACGGCAATTTCGCGCTGGCCTCGATGGTGGCCTGGGCTTATCTGCTCAAGTTCGAGCGGCCCCGCGCCCTGTGGATGGCCCTGGTGGTGGCACCGTGCGCGATCGTGGTCCTGGCCTGGGTCGCCACCTGGCTGATCGGCGCCGGCCCGGTGGTGGTGGCCGGCATGGTGCGCGCCACCCAATTCGCGCTCGGCCTGGCGGCCCTGTTCGCCATCACCAATCTCATGCGCGCGCGTCTGGTGGCCCACCTGCCCGCGACCGAAGTGCTGGAAGACGTGATGTACAAGGCCATTTCGGCCGGCTTTGCCTTTTTCACCATCGCCACCATTCTGGGCGCCCTGTGGGCCGCCGAGGCCTGGGGCGGTTACTGGTCCTGGGACCCGAAGGAAACCTGGGCCTTGATCGTGTGGCTCAATTACGCGGCCTGGCTGCACATGCGCTTGATGACCGGCTTGCGCGGCAAGGTGGCGGCCTGGTGGGCGCTGGTGGGTCTGGTGGTGACCACCTTCGCCTTCCTGGGCGTGAATATGTTTCTGTCGGGCTTGCATTCATACGGCAAACTGTGATTGCAAAGCTGTAATCAGCCTGGCGGCGTAATTGGTGTAAGGTTGTGGTTTCTGGCCAGACTAACCTTCACCACTTAATGCGGAGCCGCCATGTTGATCACACGTAGTCCGAACGGCATCGAATTGCCTTTTTCCTCAGAAATCACGCCGCGCGCGGTGTTCGAGTCGCGCCGCCGTTTCATCCGTCAGCTGGCGGTCGGCTCGATCGCCGGCGGCGCCTTGTTTGAAATGGCCGGCCGCGAAGCCTTCGCCCAGGGCACCCTGCCCAAGCTGGCCGCCAAGCTCAACCCGGCCTATTCGGCGCTGGACAAGCACAGCGCCTACAAGGACGCCACCACGTACAATAATTTCTACGAATTTGGCACCGACAAGTCCGATCCGGCCCGCTACGCCGGCACCCTCAAGCCGCGTCCCTGGACCGTGAGCATCGAGGGCGAAATCAAGAAGCCGATGACCTTGGACCTGGACGCCTTGCTCAAGCTGGCGCCGCTGGAAGAGCGGGTCTACCGCATGCGCTGCGTGGAAGGCTGGTCCATGGTGATACCGTGGATCGGCTATTCGCTCTCCGAGCTGATCAAGAAAGTCGAGCCGACCGGCAACGCCAAATTCATCGAATTCGTGTCCCTGGCCGACAAGGCCCAGATGCCCGGCGTCGGTAGCCGGGTGCTGGAATGGCCTTATGTGGAAGGCTTGCGCCTGGACGAGGCCAATCATCCGCTGGCCTTGCTGACCCTGGGCATGTATGGCGAAACCCTGCCCAACCAGAATGGCGCCCCGGTGCGCGTGGTGTTGCCGTGGAAGTATGGCTTCAAGTCGGCCAAGTCGATCGTCAAGATCCGTTTCGTCAAGGAACAGCCGCGCACGGCCTGGAACGGCATCGCGGCCCAGGAATACGGTTTCTATTCCAACGTCAATCCCAACGTCGACCATCCGCGCTGGTCGCAAGCGACCGAGCGCCGCATCGGCGAGGACGGTTTTCTGGCCCGCAAGCGCAAGACGCTGATGTTCAACGGCTATAACGACGTCGCTTCCCTGTATTCGGGCATGGACATGAAGAAGTTTTTCTAGGATTGGCCATGGCTTTCAATCCCAACCCTAAACAAATGAGCGCGATCAAGGTGGCCGTTTTTCTGCTGGCCCTGGTCCCCTTCGGCCGCATGGTGTGGCTGACCCTGGCCGGCCAACTGGTCGAGCCGCTCGAATTCATCACCCGCGCCACCGGCGACTGGACCCTGTATTTTCTGTGTATCACGCTGGGAGTGACCCCGCTGCGCCGCCTGAGCAAGTGGAACTGGACGCTCAAGCTGCGCCGCATGCTGGGCCTGTTCGCTTTTTTCTACGCATTGCTGCATTTCACCACCTTCCTGTGGTTCGATCATTTTTTCGACTTGGCGGAAATGTGGAAGGATGTGATCAAGCGTCCCTTCATCACGGTGGGCTTTATCGCCTTCGTGCTGCTGATACCGCTGGCCGCGACCAGCACCAATGGCATGATACGCCGCCTCGGCGGCAAGCGCTGGCAGTGGTTGCATCGCCTGATCTATGTCATCGCGCCGCTGGGCATCCTGCATTTCTGGTGGATGAAGGCGGGCAAGCACAATTTCACCCAGCCCATCCTGTTCGGTCTGATCGTGGCCGCCTTGCTGCTGGTGCGCGTGTATTGGGCTTGGCAGCGCGGCCGGGTGGCCGGCCTCAAGACGGCGACTTGAACGGTTCCATGCGCGCCATCGCGGCGCGCAACACCGCGCGCAAGTCGCTTTCGGTTTGCTTGGCGCGCAGCATCTCTTGCTTGATCTCGTCTTGTTGCTTGCTCAGCAAGGCGCGCCCGGCCGGCGCCGCTTCCCGATGCAATTGAAACGCCAGCCGCTCGATGTTTTGCAGGTGGGCTTGCTGCGCGCTGGCGTGCGCGGTCAGGCTGGCGATCGCTTGCTGCAACTGGGCGCCCGCTTGCCGCGCCGCGGGCGAGGTGATGGTCCGATATTGCGTCTCCAATTGGACCCGCTCGCTTTTTCCGCTGAACATATTGCGAAACACCCGGTGCTGGTGTTGGGCGTGATACGACTGTTCCACCCGTTTCCAGCCATCGATCATTGCCGTGGCCTGGCGCCACACCACGGCGTCGTCGGCGCGCGCTTTGATGCGGGTGGCCGGCGCGCCATCGGGCTGCATGATGTGGGCCGGCGCGTGCGCGGGGGCCGCCGTGTTGGAGCGGGCCCGCCCTTCCTGTAGCGCTGAATCGAGCCCGGCCTTGCGGGCCGGTGGACGCGGCTCGAAGATCGCATCGAGCTCCAGCGCTTGCGCGCGGACCTTCTCCACCACCGCGTCCATGCCGGGCAGCCCGGCCGGCACGCGCGGCTCGAACACGCGCCGTGGCGGCGCCTCGTCGCGCGCGCGGGCGAGCGCCTGGTCCAGACTGCGCAGCGCCGCTTCTTGCACCGGCGTGGGCAGGCTGACATCGATTTCCTGGCGCGGCTCGCCCTTGTGCAGCGCCGACCAACCCTGTTCGCCCTTGAAGATGAGCACCGCCTGGCGCCGGCTGCCATCGTCGGCGCCGGACAGGCGCCGCGGCGCCTCGTGCGGCGAGAGCAGACGGGCGTCGAACTGGGCGTCGGGAAAGCGTCGGCCCACCGCGCCCATGGCCGCCTGGTAAGCGGCCGGGTCCAACCCGCCGTTCACGGTGCTGCCGAAGCCGTCATGACCGGCCGCGAGCAATTCTTGCTGGATCGCGCGCGCCATCGTCTCATGGGAATGCCGATAGTCGGAGCTGGCGTGCTGGAGCAGGGCATGCACCAGGCGCATATTGCCGCTGCCGGGATTGGGCGCGGCCGTCACATCGTGTTGTTTCAACCAAGCCTGGTCCAGACGTAAGTCGGCGCTGCCGCCACCCCGGTGGGCTTCGAGCAACAGCAGGTTGGCATAGCTGCTCAAGCCGCTGGCGTCGCGTTCGCCACCGACGGTCAAGTTGTCAAGCTGATCCACCGTGTCTTGCAGGGCCAGCACTTCCTGCGCTTCCAGCAAGGCCCCGGCCTCGGTCGCGGCCGGGCTGACGATGCCGGCCGGGATGGCGGCGCGCGCGGCGCGCTGCGCCAGTTCGGCGGCGGCGGCCAGGCGGATGGCCGGCGCCAGCTGGCGCTTGTCGCGCAGGGTTTGCAAGTCGGCCACGCTATAGCGGGCCGTGTCGGCGTACACCGCCTTGGGCCGCACGTCGGCCCCGCCCAGCTTTTTGATGGCGCGGGTGAGGGCGTTGGTGCCCAGTTCTTGCTCCAGCTGTTGTTCCACCTTGGCCAGCTCGGCGCGCGCGGCCCGTTTGGCCGGCTCGCCCAGGGCGCGGTTATGCACGGTGGCGCGCAAGGCCGCCGCCTGTTGCTTGAGCGGCTCGAGCGTGGGGCGCAGCAGACGCTGCAAATGGCTGGCGCTGGCCGCCGTGTTGGCGCCCCCCTTGACGGGCGCGGCGCTCTGCCCGGTCACGCTGGCCGAGCGGGCCAAGCCTTCCGGCTGCAAACCGTTGAGAAACAAGGTCAGCCGGTCGTTATCGTTGAGGATGGCGGCCATCTTTTGTTTCGAGCCGTTTTCCTCGGGCGGGAAAAAGGCCGCCAGCGCCGCTTCCTGCTCCGGGTTCACATGGCTCAGATCGGCGATCGCGCCTTTGCGCAATTGCCGCATCACGTCGGCGACCGCGCCGGCATAGTGCTGGCGCGCGGTGTCGGCGCCCACCGGGTTGCTGAGAAAGTCCAGCAACTCCGGACCGCCGTCGCGCAGCACGCGCTCGATTTGGGCCGCGTCGGGGTGGTGTTTTTTGCCGCGGGGCAGGGCGTGCTCGCTCAAGTCCAGCGTCGGTTGCGCCTCGCTCGCGTCGGAAGCCGGATAATTGACGTGGATATTGGCCCACGGACTGCGGAAAGTGTTTTCCGCGCCGCTCTGGTAGCGCAGCGCCAAAAAGCCCGCGCTCCAGCCGGTTTTATAGGTGTTGGCGTCCAGCGCGCCGATATTAATGATGCGCAAATTGCGCGGCTGGGCCATTTTTTCGGCGATGAATTGCTGAATTTCAGCCTTGGTCGGGGTGCCCGCCACGCCCTTGTAGTGGCGCACCTGGTCCAGGATGTGCGGCTTGAGCTGCATCGTCACTTCCATCGGCAGGCGCGAGGCGATCATTTTTTCCAGCGGCGCCTTCACTTCCGGATTGCTGTCCATCAATTCCTGCAATTGTGGCAAGTGCTTGCCCACGAATTGGCGGTTCGGATTGGTATAGTTGTCGCGCATGGCGCGGATCGCGTTGTCGCTGTCCGAGGTGTTTTTCGCCGCCAGGATGGTGTTGATTTCACTGAGCCGGCCGTCGGCGTCATAGTGCTGGATGTAACCCTCGCTCACCAGCGAACTGCCATACAATTGTTTGGTGGCCACGGCGATGGCGATCGGCGCCTTGTTTTGATTTTCAAAGCCGTGCTTGGTGCCGTCGGGCAGGTCGCGCGAATTGCCCACTTGCGCTTCCAGTGCGGCCACGCCGGTCACCCCGATCGCGTATTCGGTCTTGCTGATGATCTTGTTTTCGCGGCTGCCATCGCTCTTTTCCATGTTTTCATGGCCGCTGGTGTGTTTCGCTTCCAGGTTGAGCTGGCCGACCACCACGCCCAGCACCTTGGCTTGGTTGCGGTAGGGCTCCTCGGCCAGGGTGCTGATGATGCCGGTGGCCAGATTGGGCGTGAAATCGAGATTGGCGGCCAGGGTGGTGCTGGCCTGGCGCAAGTTGGCGCCGCCGTCGGACAGGTTCATCAGATCGAAGGGCGACAGGGTGCCGCCCAACAAGCCAGCCAGCACCTTGTCGACCTTGCCGAAATCGTCGGGCGCGATGGTAAACATGGCCACGTTTTCGGTGCGCTCGGTGAGACCAAGCCGGATCTTGGTGCTCATCCCGGCCGCCGCCAGCAGGGTCGCCCCGGGCACCGTCTTGGAACCCGTGATGGCGATGCCCTGGCTGATCTTGGCCGCCACCGGCAGCGCCGTCACATTGGTGCTTTTATTGATGGCGATGTTGATGCCGCCATCGGCGTTTTTTTCAATGTTCAAGCCGTAGCTGCGGTTGGCGGCCACCTGGTTGATCGGTTCGATTTGCAGCGCTTGCGCCGTGATCAGGCCGGTGATCAGGGGGATCGGCTTCAATTTCATGACCTGGCTCACGCCTTCGGCGTCGAGCCCGCCTCCGGTGGACGAGTTCAAGGTGATCGATTCGCCCGGCTTCATGCTGCGCACCATGTTTTGATAGGCGCCCACCAGCGGCTCGCGCAATTCGCCCTGGGCGTTCAAGGCCCGGCCCAGCTTATGTTTGGGGTTGGTGATGCCGCCGTTGAGGTAATCATAGGCTTCCAGAAAGCGATCCACCCGGTCCAGGTTGACGAAGCCGGAGCGGTACAACTGGGTGATCTGATTGAGGGCCGGCTGGCCCGGTTGCTCGCCCGGCGCGGTCGCCGCCGGCGTCACGGCCACCTGTTCCAGTTCCGCCGCGCGGGCGGCGATGTGGGCCGGCGCCGGCGCCGGCTCGCGGCTCAGCTCGGCCAAAATGGCGTGATCATGCAGCATTTTGCCGGTGTAGACCGCGAATTTATTTTTCAGCAGGTGGGGCAGGTTCATGCCGCTGCCCTCATGCGCCAGCTCCACCTCGAAATGGATGTCCTTGCTTTGCGCCACCTTGCGCAAACGCTGGAGCAGCGGATCGTTGACGCCGAATTGGGCGGTGCGGGTGGCCAGCAAGGCCGCCAGCGGATGGTCGGCACTGTCGACGTCGGACGGCTGGGCCGCGTCGGGCAAGGCTTCCCAGCGCGCCAGCGCGGCCGCCGTGTTGGCATTGACGCGCTCGCGGATTTGATTGCTCAAGGTGTCGGCCGCGCCCCGCTGGGCCGGCTTGGCTTGGCTGGCCTGGGCCACCGCCTGCGACAGCATGCCGTGATCGCGCCACATTTTTTCCACATCGCCCGCGTCGACCGCGCGGCCGGCGATGGCGGACGGGTCGACGGCGCTGGGCATCACGATGGTCCCGGCCGGCAAGCTCACATGGCGGTCGCTGTCGAAGCCGAGGAACACATTTTTTTCCAGCAGTTGCGCCAGCCGGCGCGCGTGCGCGTCGTCGGCGCCAAACAGGCGGGTGCGCGTGGCGTGCAATTGATACAGCACATTGGCCGGCGACTGCACTTGCCGGGGCGCGGCATGCACCTGTTTGTAGGCCGGGTCTTTTTGGAAGCCGGGAATCTCGCGGCCGTGCTCGTCCCAGATGCCGAGCCGCACCGACAGCGCCTTCAAGATATCGGTCGTGTTGCGCTCGATGGTGCTCAGCAGGGCCGGGTCGGCGCGCAGCGGGTGCTGGGGCGCCAGCGGCGCCAGCGTGGCCGGATCGCCCAGCGTGGCGCGGTCGCTGGCTATGGCTTGGTGTAACTGTTGCTTAACCTGGCCCCAAGCGCCCTTGGTCAATTGAAACGGTTGATGGGCGCCCAGCCAGTTGGCGTGGCGACTGTGCAGCCGCTCGCCTTCGTGGCTGCGGTGCAGCATGCCCGGTTTCCACCAGGGCCGGTCCTGGCGCCAGTTTTGTTCGCCGAAGCCGACCGGGGTACTGAGCCCGGCCACGTTCCACTCGCCGCGCGCGATGCGCTGGAAATTGCCATAAAACTGCTGCGCCGCGTTCGGCGTGTTCGATGGCGCCGGCAACCACTTGCCGTCCTTGCCGCGCGCCAAAGCCACATGATCATGGTCCAGCGCGCCGATCGAACCGTCCGGCAGCACTTGCAGTTTGCTCAGGCGGACCCGGATCGGCCCCGCTTTGGCGCTCTGGTCCATCGGCGCGCTCCACAGCACTTCCTGGGTGGCGATGGTCTGGGTACCGGCCGAGGCCGGCGGCGCGCGGCGGCCCTCGCTCAATTGGCCGCTTTTGTCCAGGATCAGCAAGCTGCCGTCGTTCTGGTATGCCATCGAGGCCACGCCCGGATCGCGCTGGCACACCGGGCCCTGGCCCCACACCACTTGCTGGCCGCCGCTGCGGCGCTGCTCGGCGTCCAGAAAGCCGATCAAGTGCGGCTTGCTGGCGCTGATAAAGGCCACCGAGCCGGTGGGCGAGACGGCCAGATCGACCAAATCGGCCGGCAGCTTGAGGGCGGCGAAGCTGGCCGACGGTTTGCCGCTGGCGTCGAGCGCGTGCAGCACGCCCTCGGCGGTCAAGACATTCATTTGCCGGTTGGCGCCGAAATGCAAGGCTTTGACGGGCCCGACCTCCTTGGCCAGCTTCCAGCTCTGCTCACCGGCTTCCCAATGCAGCAGCTTGCCGTTGACTAGACAACAAGCCTGGTCCTGGCCGGTGGCCACAAAACTGAACTGGCGCTTGAGCGCGGCGTCTTCCTGCGCGCTGATGGGGCGCTCGTGCACCAGATGCTCGGCGAAATCGTCATGTACCGCTTGCCGGGTGTACCAGGGGATGGGCTTGGCCATGTTGTGCAGCTGCTGGGCGCGGGTCTGGGGCGGCGGCGCCTTGCGCAATCTGTTTTGCACCGTCCAGCGCCCCGGCTTGGCGGCGCCGGCGGCCGGAGCCGTGACCGCGGCCGGGGTCGGCTCGGGCTGGTGTGGCGCGGCGCCCGTGTCGGTGACGAATTGCTCGCCGCCGACCGGCGTGGCGGCCTGGCGCTGGATGTAAGATGGCGGATTCTTGTGCAATTTGTTTTGCACCGTCCAGCGCCCCGGCTTGGCGGCGCCGGCGGCCGCCGCGGCCGGCTGCTGGGGCGCTGGCGCGGGGTCGACCTGGCGCTGGTCGGGTCGCCGGCGAAACAGATTCTGTCCGCCTGCATTGCTCGGCGGCTGCGGCTGGGCTGGCTGCGGGGGCGACTTGCGCAATTTGTTTTGCACCGTCCAGCGGTCGCGTTTGACGGCGCCGCTCGTCGGCCCGGGCAACTGCTCTGCCGCTCGCTCGGCGTTGGCCTGACGGTGATCGGGGCGCGTCCTAAACAAATTGTTCAGCATGTGGTCTCACATCTCTCGTGTGCGATCCGAGGCGGCAACGCGCGGCAATGGGCAGGTGACACCGATGCCATGGCGCGCCGTCGGCGCGCTTGGCAAAGGGTGTGGGCAAGCCAATCACACGGCGTGGCCGGTGTCGTATCGCATTATTTTTATGGTGAATCGTCTCTATTGGATAAGTGTCGCGCCCTCCCAATATGTTCCATTTGATAACCACTATTGATAACTATCGTTTTGTGACTCGCGGTTATCACCATGTGACGCCGGACTCGCTGTCCAGGCGGCGGCTCGATGGCGCGCGTGGTCTGGCGCACCCTGCCCTCAGGAGCGAAGGAGAAGTGGGAAGGACGTCGGCCGGTCGTCAGCCGTGGTAATTATAAGGCATGTTATCACTCAGGGGTATATCTGGTATCACGACTGGAGTGGCGAATATCTGTAGCGGACATGGGGCCGCGCGGACGGCGTGCGAGGGGCACGGCAATGGGTCGGGTGAATTGGTGGGGCGGGGAGGCGCCGCGGCGGCCGAGCGCCGCCGCGGGCAAGGGTGAGCTTAGTCCAGCGTGCTTTCCAGGGCGAATAGATCGGCCGGGGTTTCGCGCCGGCGCACCAGATGGCAGTGGCGGCCGTCGACGATCACCTCGGCCGGGCGGCCGCGGGTGTTGTAGTTCGACGCCATGGTCATGCCGTAGGCGCCGGCCGCCAGCATGGCCAGCAGTTCGCCCGGGCGCACGTCCAGCGCCCGGTCGCGCGCCAGCCAGTCGCCCGATTCGCAAATCGGGCCCACTACGTCGTAGATCGCGCCCGCTTGCTGTTGCTCAAGCACGGTCAGCATCGGCATCCAGGCTTGATACAGGGCCGGGCGCATCATGTCGTTCATGGCCGCGTCGACCACGCAAAAATTCTTCTCGGCGCCGGGCTTGATGTATTCCACCTTGGTCAGCAGCACGCCGCTATTGCCGACGATGGAACGGCCCGGCTCGAAAATCACCTTCAGGGGCGCGCCCTGGTGGCGCGCGGCGCGCCAGGCGTCGATGCGCTGGAACAGCCGCGCCAGATAGGCCGCCACCGGCACCGGCGGCGCCTCGCCCTGTTCGCCGTAATCGATGCCGATGCCACCGCCGATGTCCAGGTGGCGCAGCACGATGCCTTCGGCGTCGAGCGTGTCGATCAGCTCGATCAACTTGTCGAGCGCTTCGAGCAGGGGCGCGTCATCGAGCAGTTGCGAGCCGATGTGGCAATCGATGCCCGTCACGCGCACATGGGGCAGGCGGGCGGCGGCGCGGTAGGTGGCCAGCGCGTCGTCGTAGGCGATGCCGAACTTGTTGGCCTTCAAGCCGGTGGCGATGTAGGGGTGGGTTTTCGGGTCCACATTCGGATTGACCCGCAGCGACACCGGCGCCACTTTGCCCAGTTCGCCGGCCACCTGGTTCAGGCGTTCCAGTTCGGGAATCGATTCGACGTTGAAGCACAAGATGTCGTGCGCCAGGGCCAGGCCGATTTCCTCGACGCTCTTGCCGACCCCGGAAAAGATCACCTTGCGCGTATCGCCGCCAGCGGCGATCACGCGCAGCAACTCGCCGCCGGAAACGATGTCGAAGCCGGCCCCTTGGCGCGCCAACAAGTCCAGAATGGCCAGATTGGAATTGGCTTTCATGGCGTAACAGACCAGGGCATCGCGGCCTTGGCAGGCGTTGGCATAGGCGGCGAAGTTGTCCAGCAGGGCGGCCTTGGAATAGACGTAGGTGGGGGTGCCGAATTGGGCGGCGATGGCGCTCAAGGCGCTGCCTTCGGCGTGCAGCACGCCGTCTTGATATGCAAAATGCGACATAGGATTATTGTTGGGATGCGGGAGGAGTGGAGGGGACGGGTGCGGTGGCCGGCGCCACGCCAGGCCGGGCCACCTCAGGCCGGGCCACGCCAGGCCGGGCCACGCCAGGCCGGGTGTCGGGCGGCGCCTTGGTGGCCGTTTTGGGTAGGTACAGCGGGCCGGTCTGGCCACAACCGGCCAGCATGGCGGCCAGCGGCACGGCGATATACAACGCTAGGGATGACTTCACGATTAGAATCACGGTTTGATAAGAGAATCCTGGAGTGTAGCATGAGCGAATCTGAATTCCTGGCCCTGGCCGAGGCCACCCTGAGCGCCAT
Source organism: Pseudomonadota bacterium (assembly GCA_040385995.1). Lineage (GTDB taxonomy): Bacteria > Pseudomonadota > Gammaproteobacteria > Burkholderiales > Burkholderiaceae_D > Janthinobacterium. The sequence continues at coordinate 156,591 of JAZKGI010000002.1, read as the reverse complement.
CGAAGCGGCGCTGGACCGCTTGAACGACGAGGACGCGCTCGACGTCGAGTGCAGCCGCAGCGGCAATGTGCTGGAGATCGAGTTCATCGACAACGGCTCGAAAATCATCGTCAATAGCCAGGCCCCCATGCGCGAGCTGTGGGTGGCGGCCAAGTCGGGCGGTTTCCATTACAAGCACGTTGACGGTCAGTGGCGCAACACGCGCGACCAGTCGGAATTGTTCGCCGCCTTGTCGGCCATGGCCAGCGCCCAGGCCGGCGCCCAGGTGGTACTGCGTCGGCCCGCTCAATAAGCCCTTGATCTCATGGTCGGCAGCGCGCCGGCCAGTGCGCGTGCGGCGCCTGTGAGGGCGACAGGCAGTCGGCCGCGCTTGATCGTCTCCATTTGCTATGCCATCGACAGTCGGCACCCATGGTCGCGCGGTATGTCCACTTTAAGTGCGCCGGAACCATTGAAGGCTGAGCGGCCACTCATGGGTTCAATATGTTCGGCACGCGCCGATTTATCTAGCGCATGGAAACGAGCATGGTCACCTTTTCACCCACCGGTAGCCGATGAGAGCTCAATCGGCATCTGCTCATCGTCAAACCGGCGTGTGTGTAACGCTGCTTATTTGTATGGCAGTGAATTCATTCTGGAGATAGCAATGGTGCAAAGCTTGCGTACTACCCTTCAGCGGATGAGCCACGTTTCGCTCGATAAGGAAAGGCCCTCTGCCGCTGCAAAAGAGGCCAGGGGAAACAAGGCACAGCTGGGCAGCCAGAGTGACAATCCATTGCTGGAACAGGCCGCCATTCGCCTCTTGCCGGCGGAAACCAAAGCCAGAATCGTCCAACTGTCTCATCCAAAGCAATCGGTGACGGCGTTATTCGCGACGCTGTATCAGCCGGCCAGATTGGAAGGTCAATCATCGGCTTTGCCTGGTGTGAGGACGCAGGGCGGGGGCGCGGTGACGGTGTTCGACACGATGAACGAGGGCGGCACGCCGGCCATGCCGATGACGGTCACGGAGCTGGCAAAAAAGATCGGCCGAAGCACGCATCCGAACAAGCAGCGCGACCTGATGTCGATTCAGCGAGAGGGGCAATTTACTTTACATCCCGATATCACGTTGCGCAGCGCAAACGCGCATTTTTCCGAGCCCACCCCGTTCGAGAGGGAACAATGCGATGTTTTGCTCAATACCGACTTCAGCGACCTTGAGAAGTTGGGAAAAGTAAGTATTTCAAAAGAAAACCGCATCAACTACGCGATGGAAGATGCCATATTGCTGACCGGAAGGGACGAGCATTTGAATGATCAGGATACTTTTGCCCCATCGACCTCGGCGGCGGCGGATGCCCTGCTGTTGGGTCTCACGGCGCGTTTGACACAACTGAAAGGCGACCCGGACTATGTGTTGAGAACGGTATTCCGCGCCACAAAACTTCAGCACCCCGTCAATGTGGCAAGTGGGGTAACGATACGCACAGGCGCGTCGTTTGAAGCGCGCTACGCGGCACTGCATGATGTTCTGAAGGAAAATGGTTCATTCAAAAGAAATCCTGAGGATCAGGAAGCCGCACTGCATTTCCTTGCCTTGTTCGGCAAGTCAATAGCGATTGCGCCAGGACGATCGCCGGTGCAAGGGAAAATGCTGGATGATCTGTTGCGCTATTTGAGAGTCAAGCCGAAAAAAGAAGATCTATATAATTTCAATATGTTCCGGTTTATGGAAAAAAGCGACGCATGGTTAAGTTTGTTAAAATTTGCGCCCGATCTGCACAAAGGGTCGCAGAAAAAGATTTATGAGGCTTTTTTGGCCGATATTGACAATAGCACTTTGCTAGACGACATGGATCCTTCTTCATTTAGATTGGCGCAGAGCCACCATCTGCTGCCCGGCGGAGCGACTGGCGTGACTGATATATATGATGCCAGGTCGACAATGGAAGATGTGTTCACGCAATTGGGAACTAACTTGCCTAGCGTGCAAGACCGCAAGCTCGCCGGTCGCCTTGCTGACTGCCACCAGCGCTACCAGTCGCGGATGCTGGAAGCTCTGCAAGACCGCGCCGAGCATGGTTAATCGACATGGCCTTTACCCTCGACACATTGCGCGCCAGCTTGCCCGGCGCGGGGCCGGTCGCCAAGGCCGTTCGATTCGATGCGATCGACCATGCCTATCTGCGCCTGCTGAGCCAATTTTGTGTGATGGCGCAACTGCCGTTTCCAGAGGCGGCGCTGGACGGTGACGAGTTCGCCATCGATGGCATCGACTTTCGTTTTCGGGTCGATGGCAAGCGCGCGCCCGGCATGCTCAACGTCTGGTGCGATGTCGGACCGGTGCCGCCAAACGGCGAGCAATCCTGCTATCGTTTGCTGCTCGAGAGCGATCTTTATTATCAGGGCAGGTTTTCGGCGACCATGGCGTTGTGCCCTGAAACGGGCTGGGTGGTGAACTGCGCCCGGGCACCGATCGACGGGCTGACCGCAACCGAACTGTACCGCTTCGTCAAACAGTTGGCCGCTCATGCCCTCGCGTGGCAAAGGCGCGCGCCGGATGCGGTCAATGCGGCGCCGGCTTTGGCGCCACGCGCCGAGCGCGGCGCGGATATGCCGGCCAAGCCATGGCAGGATGATGCGATCGTCCTATTGCTCAATTACTGCCACGGCGAAGGACTGGGAATGCATGCCGTCGAAGCGGTGCTGGCCGGCGCGCCGCTGCTGATCGACGGCGCCTCGTTCATCATCGACCATAGCGCCACCACGCCGGACAATGTGTGCAGTGTATATTGCGACTACGGCCGATTGGCCGCCCCTGCGGACGGCGTCGATCTGTACCGCACCATGCTGATGGTAAATATGTTGATGTTTCCAGCGCTGGGCCACAGCATGATGATTTCCGCGCACAGCAACCACCTTTTATTACGGCATGATTTTCTGATCAAACACATGAAACAGCCCAGGCTAAAACAGTTGATCGACTCTCTCGCCAGAAATTTTTCGGAGTGGAAAAAGAAAAATCCTCACTGACGTTATCGGTCGCCACGCTGTGCCATCCGGCCCGGTGAGGGCGGCGCGGGGGCGACTAAAACAGCTCGTTCTTGACGGCGTCCTTGGCGTTTTCTTCCATCGGCGTACCGCGCGCCGCACCTTCCAGACTGGTCACGCCGGTGCCGGGCGGGTTTTCCGCATAATAATATTCCTCGCCCACTTGCACCATGCCTTCGGGCAGCGCGCGCTCGGCCACGGGCACCCCCTTCAAGGCTTTTTGCATGTAGCTGATCCAGATCGGCAGGGCCAGCCCGCCGCCGGTTTCCTTGTTACCCAGATTTTTGGGCTGGTCGTAGCCGATCCAGGCGATGCCGACCAGGTTGGCCGCGTAACCGGCGAACCAGGCGTCGATCGAATCGTTGGTGGTGCCGGTCTTGCCCGACAAGTCGGTGCGCTTCAAGACCAGGGCCTTGGTGGCGGTGCCGTAGCGCACCACGTCCTTGAGCATGCTGTCCATCAGATAGGCGTTGCGCGCGTCGATCACCCGGTTGGCCTCGTTGCCGGCTTTGGCGGGATTGGCTTGCGACAGCACCTTGCCGTCGCTATCGGTGACCTTGGCGATCAGGTAGGGGCTGACCTTGTAGCCGCCATTGGCGAACACGGCGTAAGCGCCCGCCATTTGCAGCGGGGTGACGGCGCCGGCGCCCAGCGCCAGGGTCAGGTAGGGCGGGTTCTTATCGGCTTCGAAGCCGAAGCGGGTGGTGTATTCCTGGCCATATTTGGCGCCGATCTTGTGCAGGATGCGGATCGAGACCATGTTTTTCGACTTGGTCAAGCCCTTGCGCATGCTCATCGGGCCTTCGTATTTGCCGTCGTAATTTTTCGGCTCCCACGCTTGGCCGCCGGTCTGGCCGGCGTCGAAGGAGATGGGGGCGTCGTTGATGATGGTGGCCGGCGACAAGCCCCGTTCCAGCGAAGCGGAATAAATGAAGGGCTTGAACGAGGAACCGGGCTGGCGCCAAGCCTGGGTCACATGGTTGAACTTGTTGCGGTTGTAATCGAAGCCGCCCACCATGGCGTGGATGGCGCCGTCGTCGGTGCTGGCGGCAACGAAGGCCGATTCGATTTCCGGCATCTGGGTCACGCTCCAGGCCGTGCCTTCTTGCATCACGCGGATCACCGCGCCACGCCGGATGCGCCGGTTGGGCGGCGCCTTGTCGGACAACCAGGCCGCGCCGAAGCTCAAGCCGGGGCCGGTGATCGTGATTTCCTCGCTCGAGGCGGTGATGGCGACGATTTTTTGCGGCGACGCTTGCAGCACCATGGCGGCGATGATGTCGTCGCTGTCGCCATGGTCGGCCAGTTCGGTCTCGATCGCCTCGTCCGCCTCTTCCTTGCCGCGCGGGATGTCGATATACGCTTCCGGGCCGCGGTAACTGTGGCGTTTTTCATAGTCCATCACGCCGCGCCGCAGGGCCAGGTAGGCGGCGTCCTGGTCGGCCTTGGTGACGGTGGTAAACACGTTCAAGCCGCGCGTGTAGGTGTCGTCCTTGAATTGTTCGTACACCAGCTGGCGCGCCATCTCCGCCACATATTCGGCATGCACCCCGAACTCGCTGCTGTCGGTCTTGACGTGCAACTGCTCGGCGCGCGCGGTTTCAAACTGCTGGGGCGTGATGTAGTTGAGCTGGGCCATGCGTTGCAAGATGTATTGCTGGCGGGTGCGGGCCCGTTTCGGGTTGACCACCGGATTGTAGGCCGACGGCGCCTTCGGCAAGCCGGCCAGCATGGCCGCCTCGGCCACCGTGATGTCTTTCAAGTTCTTGCCAAAGTAAATCTGCGCGGCCGAGGAAAAACCATAAGCGCGTTGACCGAGGTAAATCTGGTTCATATACACTTCCAGAATCTGGTCCTTGCTGAGATTTTTCTCGATCTTCCAGGCCAGCAAGACCTCATACGCCTTGCGCTTGAAGGTTTGTTCGCTCGACAGGAAAAAATTGCGCGCCACTTGCTGGGTGATGGTGGAGGCGCCCTGCTTGGCCCCGCCGGTCAGGTTGTGCACGGCGGCGCGGGCGATGCCGGTGTAGTCGATCCCGCTGTGCGTGTAAAAGCGGTCGTCTTCGATGGCCAGCACGGCTTTTTTCATCACTTCCGGAATGTCCTTGATGCGCACCATGGTGCGACGCTCCTCGCCGAATTCGCCGATCAGCACATTGTCTGCTGAAAAAATGCGTAGCGGCATTTTGGGACGGTAATCGGTCAAGGCGTCCAGGGCCGGCAAATTGGGGTAAGCCATGGCCAGGCCAAACACCACCAGCAACACCGCGCACAGGGCCAGGCCGATCAGCGACACCAGCGCCAGCAGGAAAAAACGGGTGGTCTTGCCGCCGGCGGAGGCGGACCGCTTGGCCGGGCCGCCGGCTTGAGAGGAAGAGGTCATGCGGGTCGAGTCTTTCGCTAGGTTCTGTGTAAATCATTATATGACAGCTGTCGCGGCATCAACGGTGCGAATCGTGGAGCCCGCCGTTGGGGGACCGCCGTCGGGGGGGAGGGCTCGGTCGGGCGCCGCAGTCAACACTTGGAGCCTGACGGCAATTGGGTTAGGATGCGTGCGGCCGGATCGATGCCAAATTGGCCATGCCCGTGAGCGTTCGCACTATCTTGCATTTATGCAAGCAGAGGATGCCGCGCCCACGCGGGCCTGGTGCCCGAATGTGTAGGGTCAGGAGCAACAACGTTATCGTCAGTGCCACCATCGCAACAGCCGAGTGTGGCGGATAAGCCTACGGTTCGAATCATGCATTGCAGAAATATCTTTACATAAGCTAATCCTTATTGCTACGATTTAATGTACTGTCTCCATTGTGCTATCTAAACGCTGGTTTCCAAACGAGTTCCCCTTATGCAGAGAGTACTGATGTGTAACCAGCAACACCAAACTAGAGGCCCAGGCAATCCTGCCCGGCTTCGCAGAGGGGTATCGTGATGATCGATCTCAAATCCCTGTTCGGGCAAACCAGCCCGCCGATGCTCGGGCTCGACATCAGCACCTCCGGTGTGCGGTTGGTCGAGTTGGCGCAAGTGGGCAAACAGGAATTTCGGCTTGAGCGCTATGCGTCCGAGCCTTTTCCGCGCGGCGCCGTGGTTGACGGCAATATCGAAAACATCGAACAAGTGTCCGAAGCGGTGCGCCGGGTCTGGAAGAAAAGCGGCACGCGCGCCAAGCTGGTGGCGCTGGGCATGCCGCCCGCCTCGGTGATCACCAGAAAGATCATCTTGCCGGCCGGTCTCTCCGAAGACCAGTTGGAAATGCAAGTCGAATCCGAAGCGAGTCAGTACATTCCCTTCGCGCTCGATGAAGTGAGCCTGGACTTCGACGTGATCGGTCCGGCCGCCAATTCGGGCGACGACGTGGAAGTCATGCTGGCCGCCTCGCGCAAGGAAAAAGTCGAGGACCGGGTCGCCATCGCCGAAACGGCCGGCTTGAAAGCGATCGTGATGGATATCGAGTCCTATGCGGCGCGCGCCGCGCTCGACCGGGTGATCACCCAATTGCCGAAAAACGGTCTGGGTCAGATCGTGGCCCTGTTTCAGATCGGCGCCCAGGTCACCCATATTTCAGTGTTGCTCGATGGCGTCACCATTTACGAGCGCGAGCAGCCGTTCGGCGGCAACCAGCTCACGCAAGACGTGGTGCGCTCGTTCGGCCTGTCGTTCGACGAGGCGGAAACACGCAAGAAGTCGGGCGATTTGCCGGAAAATTATCAGAACGATATTTTGACTCCTTTCCTGGAAAACGCCGCGCTCGAAGTGACGCGCGCGATCCAATTCTTTTTCACCTCGACCCCGTACACCCGGGTCGATCAGCTGTTTCTGGCCGGCGGTTGCGCCCAGATCCCCGGCCTGCTTGAGATCGTTGCAAGCCGGACCAAGATTTCCAGCGCGGTGCTGTCGCCGTTCAAAGGCATGCAACTGGCGCCCACCGTGCGCGAGTCGCAGCTGCGCACCGAAGCGTCGGCCTATCTGGTCGCTTGCGGTCTGGCCATGCGGAGGTTTGCCTGATGATTCGAATTAATCTATTGCCGCACCGCGAAGAAAAGCGCAAGCAAAAGAAAGCCGCTTTCGTCGCCTTGCTGGTATTGAGCGCCATTATCGGCGGCGCCGTGGTGTTGGCCGTGGGCGGTTACAACGCGCGCCGCATCGCCATTCAGGATGAGCGCAACCGCACCTTCAAGGCGGAAATCGTCGAGCTCGACAAGAAAATCGTGCAGATCGCTTCCCTCAAGCAAGAAATCGATGCGCTCAAGGCGCGCCAGCAAGCGGTTGAAGACTTGCAGGCGGACCGCAATCAACCGGTTTATCTGATGGACGAGCTGGTCAAGCAGACCCCCGATGGCGTCTACATGAAGTCGTTCAAGCAAGAAGCGCAGCGGGTCGCCATCAACGGCTACGCCCAGTCGCAGGAGCGGGTGTCCGAGTTCTTGCGCAATCTGTCGTCGCACTCGCCCTGGCTGGAGCGTCCGGAATTGATCGAGGTGCGGGCCGCCACTTTGGGCAAGGAAAAGAACGCCAAGAAAGTGGTCGAATTTAACTTGAACGTGGGCATCAAGCGCCCGCGCGACAAGGATAAGGAAGTGCTCGGCCCGGACGGCAAACCGGTCAAGCCGGTCGAAGGCGCGGCCACGGTTCCCGGCGCGGCAGTGCCGGGCGCGGCGGCCCCGGTCGCCGAGCTCAAGAGCGGGGTGAGCACGCTGCCGGCCAAGCCCGGCGCGCCCAGCCAGAATCCCGACAAGGTGACCGCGGCCGCGGCCCGGTCCGGCGTGGTGAACCTGAATCCGGCCCAGGCCGGCTCCGGCAAGCCTGCCGCCGCGCCCGGCGCGGCGCCCGCCACCACCACCCAGCCTTGAGATCGGAATATATATGGCTAATCTGAATAACATCGGGGAATCGCTGGCCGGGCAGTTTCGCGGCTTGAGCGGGCGCCACCCAGGACAGTGGCCGATCGCGCCGCGCGTGCTGTGCGGCGTGGCCGTGGTCGTGGCGGTGGCGACCCTGGGCTACTTCACGTATTGGAGCACGCAGTTCGAAGAGCAGGAAGCGGGCGCCGCCCAGGAAGTGACCTTGCGCGAGGAATACAAGTCGAAAATGTCGCAGGCGATCAATCTGGACGCCTTGATCGCGCAAAAAGTGCAGGTCGACCAGTATGTCGAACGTTTGCAAAAGCAATTGCCCAGCAAGGCGGAGATGGCCGCGCTACTGTCCGATATTAATCAGGCCGGACTCGGTCGCGGCTTGCAATTCGATTTGTTCAGGCCGGGCCAGGTGGTGGTCAAGGATTACTACGCCGAGCTGCCGATCGATATCAAAGTGAGCGGCAATTACCACGACGTCGGCTCGTTCGCGGCCGACATGGCCAATTTGCCGCGCATCGTCACACTCAACAGCATGGCGCTCACGACCGGTAAAGACGGCGGCCTGGTGCTCGAGGCGGTGGCCAAAACCTTCCGCTATCTGGATCAGGAAGAAGTGGCGGCCCAGCGCAAGGCGGCCGCGGACAAGAAAAAACAGGCGGTGAAAAAATGATGACATCATTCTTGCGCCGGCCACTGTGGCTGGCGCCCTTGTGCGCCCTGCTGCTGGCCGGTTGCGGCGACAGCGATGTGCAGGAGGTCAAGCAATGGATGGCCGACGTCAAGCGCGACACCAAGGTCGCCGTGCCGCCCCTGAGCGAACCCAAGACCTTTGTTCCGTTCGCCTATGCGGCGCGCGACGCGATCGATCCTTTTAGCCCCAACAAGCTGCTGGCCGAACTGGCCAAGGCGGCCAAGGCCGACGGCAAATTCCGGCCCGATATGGAAAGACGAAAGGAATTGCTCGAAGGTTTCCCCCTTGATACCATCAAAATGGTGGGAACCCTTCAAAAAGCAGGGGCAACTTTTGCTCTGCTGCAAATCGACCGCTCGGTGTATCAAGTCAAGACCGGTCAGCATCTGGGTCAGAATTTCGGCCTCATCACCAGCGTGAACGAGGATGCGGTGAGTGTGAAGGAAATCGTTCAGGATGCGACCGGCGACTGGGTCGAGCGCATGGCCAAGTTGGAATTGCAAGACAGCAAGGAGACCAAGAAATGATCGCAATGAAACTACCCGGCCTGAGCGCCATGTTCATCAAGTCCATGGCGCGAGCGCCCCGGCTTGCTGCCCTGACGGTGTTGACCCTGTTGGCCGGCTCCGCGCTGGCGCAACAAAACGCCATCGAATCGATCACGGCCAACCAGCAGGGCGCCAACGTGATTTTGAAAGTGACCATGAAAGCGCCGCCGGCCAAATTGCCGCTCGGTTTCACGATCACCAATCCGTCGCGCATCGCGCTCGACTTCGGCGCCACCACCAATGCCACCGGCAAGGCCGCGCATGATCTGGCGGTGGGCGATTTGCGCAGCGTCAACGTGGTGCAAGCGGGCGAGCGTTCACGCCTGGTGCTCAACTTGAAGCGCGCCTTGAACTATGCCACCGCGATCGACGGCAACGCCGTCATCGTCACCATCGACGGTTCCGGCGGCGTGGCCACGGCCGTCAACGCGGTGGGCGTGCCGGTGCCCCCGGCACCCGGCGCCCCGGCGGCCGGCGGCCGTCAGCTGCTGCGCGACCTGGACTTCCGTCGCGGCAGCAATGGCGAAGGCCGGATCGTGGTCGACTTGCCCAACAGCCAAGTGGCGGTCGATGTGCGCCAGCAAGGCTCGAGCGTGATCGTCGATTTCCTTAAAACCGGCTTGCCGGAAACCCTGCGCCGCCGTCTGGACGTGACCGACTTCGGCACCCCCGTGTCGCAAATCGTGACCGCGCCCCAGGGCGACAATGTACGCATGACCATCGAGGCCAAGGGCTTGTGGGAGCAAAGCGTCTACCAGAGCGAAACCCAGCTGGTGATCGACGTGAAACCGATCAAGGAAGATCCGAACAAGCTGACCCAGGGCAGCCAGGGTTATCGCGGCGAAAAGCTCTCGTTTAACTTTCAGAACGTGGAAGTGCGGGCCGCCTTGCAAGCGATCGCCGATATTTCCGGCCTGAACATCATCACCAGCGACAGCGTCACCGGCAACCTGACCCTGCGCCTGAAAGAAGTGCCATGGGATCAGGCGCTGGACGTGGTGTTGCAAGCGAAGGGCTTGGACATGCGTAAGAACGGCACCGTGCTGTGGATCGCGCCCAAGGAAGAAATGCTGACCAAGGAAAAGCTGGAGCTCGAACAGCGTGCCCAGATCGCCGAACTGGAACCGCTGCGTTCGGAGATTTTTCAGCTTAATTATCAAAAAGCCGAAGCGTTCCGTAACGTGTTTGGCATCGATGAAAAAGGCAATCCTTCGGCCGACGGCAAAAACCGCGTCTTGTCGAAACGGGGCAGCGCCATTATCGACCCCCGCACCAATCAATTGTTTGTCACCGATATCGCGTCCAAGGTGGAAGACATCCGTCGCCTGATTCAAAAGACCGACGTCGCCACCAAGCAGGTGCTAATCGAGGCGCGCATCGTCGAGGCCACCGATTCGTTCAGCCGCAATCTGGGCGCGAAACTTGGTATCGCCGATATGCGCACCCTGCGCGGCGGTACCAGCGGTTACGGCATCGGCGGCACCGGCAACCGGATCGCCCTGGGTGGCAACTATGTGGGCGTGGGCCAAACCGTGGGCGTGGCCAAGGACACTGACGATTCGTATAACAATACCCAGTTCATCAACCTGCCGGCCGCCAACATCAATGGCTCCGATGCGGGCAGCCTGGCGATCAGCCTATTCTCGGCCACCGCCAACCGCTTCCTCAATCTGGAACTGTCGGCACTGGAAGCGGACGGTAAAGGTAAAGTCATCTCCAGCCCACGCGTGGTCACCGCCGATAAGGTGATGGCCCTGATCGAACAAGGTGTGGAATTGCCTTATGAAGTGGCCACCAGCAGCGGCGCCACCTCGATCACCTTCAAGAAAGCTAATTTGCGCCTGGAAGTGACGCCGCAAATTACGCCCGACGGCAATGTGGTGCTGGAAGTCGATGTCAACAAAGATACCCGCGGTATTGAAACCCGAGCCGGCTTCGCCATCGACACCAAACACGTCAAAACCGGCGTGATGGTGGAAAACGGCGGCACCGTGGTACTGGGCGGCATTTACACCCAGACCGAAGGCGAAACCGTCACCAAGGTGCCGCTGCTGGGCGACATTCCCGTGCTCGGCTACCTGTTCCGCAGCACCAATCGGGTCAACGACAAGACCGAACTGCTGGTGTTTATCACTCCGAAAATCGTGGTCGACAAGCTGACCCGCTAAGTTTCGCGGCGGCGCTCCCGAAAAAACCAACCGCGCGCGGTTGGTTTTTTTTCGTCCGCGGGGCGCGCCCGGCCGCGCATTCGCCAAACACGGGCGGGCCGCTTGGCGCTATCATGCGGTATCGGCCGCGGCAGCTGCGGCCCGCCCAACGCTAGCGCAGGGCCAGCGCTCGGTCAACCGGCCGATCGGTGGCGGTTTAAAGTGAAAACGACGTGTCAGACACCTTCCAGAACAATATTTTTATCGTCGGCCTGATGGGCGCCGGCAAAACCACCATCGGCCGCATCCTGGCGCGCAGGCTGGGCCGGCGTTTCATCGATTCCGATCATGAAATCGAAGCCCGCACCGGCGCCTCGATCCCGTGGATCTTCGAGATCGAGGGCGAGCCCAGCTTCCGGCGCCGCGAGGCCGAGGTGATCCGCGACCTGAGCGCCCAGCAGGGCATCGTGCTGGCCACCGGCGGCGGCGCCATCCTGGACCCGGCCAGCCGGGCCTACCTGAAGGCGCGCGGCACCGTGATTTATCTGCGCGCCAACGTCAACAGCATCATGACGCGCACCAGTCACGACAAAAGCCGGCCTCTGTTGCAGACGGCCGACCCGCGCCGCCGCATCGAGCAATTGGCCGCCGAGCGCGAGCCGTTTTACCAGGAGGTGGCCGATCTGGTGATCGACACGGGCCGACCTAACGTACAATCGATGGTTCAGACCATTTTGACGCAGTTGGCCGGCCTGGCATCCCAGGGGGCGTCCGACCGCGCCACCCACCCAGAGTCATCGATGAGCCAAAGTAAAATAGTATTGAATGTGGATTTGGACCAGCGCAGCTACCCGATCGCCATCGGTCCCGGCCTGCTGGACGACGGCGAGCTGCTGGCGCGCCATAGCGGCGGCGCCAAGGTGGCCATCGTCACCAACACCACCGTCGCGCCGCTGTATCTGGAGCGCTTGCGCCAGGCGCTCGCGGCGACCGGCAAGGATGTGTTTTCGATCGTGCTGCCCGACGGCGAGCAACACAAGACATGGCCCAGCCTGATGCATATCTTCGACGCCTTGCTCGAGCATAAATGCGACCGCAAAACCACCCTGGTGGCGCTGGGCGGCGGCGTGATCGGCGACTTGACCGGTTACGCGGCGGCCAGCTATATGCGGGGAGTCGATTTCATCCAGGTGCCCACCACCTTGCTGGCCCAGGTCGATTCCTCGGTGGGCGGCAAGACCGGCATCAACCATCCGCTGGGCAAAAACATGATCGGCGCGTTTTATCAGCCGCGCGTGGTCATCGCCGACACCGACACCCTGGCCACCCTGCCGGCGCGCGAACTGTCGGCCGGCCTGGCCGAGGTGATCAAATATGGCGCCATCATCGACCTGGCTTTTTTCGACTGGCTCGAAGCGAACATGGCGCGCCTGATGGCGCGCGAGCCGGCCGCGCTGGCGCACGCGATCGCGCGCTCGTGCGAGCTCAAGGCCGAGGTGGTGCGGCAGGACGAGCGCGAGGGTGGCTTGCGCGCCATTCTCAATTTCGGCCACACTTTCGGCCACGCCATCGAAGCCGGGCTCGGTTATGGGCAGTGGCTGCACGGCGAGGCGGTTGGCTGCGGCATGGTGATGGCGGCCGATCTGTCGCACCGGCTCGGGCTGGTGGACGGCGGCGCCGTGGCGCGCGTGCGCGCGCTGGTGGCGGCGGCCGGCCTGCCGGTGACGGCGCCCGACCTGGGCCAGACACGTTGGCTCGAACTGATGGAAGTGGACAAGAAAAACGAGGGCGGGCAGATCAAGTTCATCCTGATCAAGCCGCTGGGCAGTCCCAGCATCGGCGGCGCGCCGCCCGAGGCTCTGCTGGCCACCTTGGCCGCCTGCGTGGCCTGAAGATGGACGAGCAAGCTTACCTGGCCCCCTACGCGGCCCATTCGGGCAAGGGGCCGGGCCGGCTGTATCCGGAAACCGAGCACCTCTCGCGCAGCCAGTTTCAGCGCGACCGCGACCGCATCATCCACTCGTCGGCCTTCCGCCGGCTTGAATATAAAACCCAGGTCTTCCTCAATCACGAGGGCGACATGTTCCGCACCCGCCTCACGCACAGTCTGGAGGTGGCCCAGATCGGCCGTTCGCTGGCGCGCTGCCTGCGTCTGAACGAAGACCTGGTGGAGGCGATCGCGCTGGCGCACGACCTGGGCCACACGCCGTTCGGCCATGTGGGCCAGGATGTGCTCAACGATTGCATGCGCGAGCACGGCGGCTTCGAGCACAATTTGCAAAGCTTGCGGGTGGTCGACAAGCTCGAGCAGCATTACGCGGCCCACGACGGTTTGAACCTGATGTACGAAACGCGCGAGGGCATCCTCAAGCATTGTCCGCCGGCCAAGGCCGGCGCGCTTGGCGCGCTGGGCCGGCGCTTCATTGAACGGCGCCAACCGTCGCTGGAGGCGCAGCTGACCAATCTGGCCGATGAAATCGCCTACAGCAGCCACGATATCGACGACGGCTTGCGCTCCGGCTTGATCACCATCGGCCAGCTGGAAGAAGTCGATTTTTTCGCGCGCCACTGGCGCGCCGTGCAACAGGCCCACCCCGGTCTGGCGGGGCGGCGCGCCATTTACGAAACCAAGCGCCGTCTGATCACCGCCCTGGCCGACGATTTGATCGCCACCTCGAGCGCGCGCATCGCCGAAGCGGCGCCGCGCGACATCGAGGAAGTGCGCGCGAGCGCGCCCCTGATCCGCTTTTCCGACGCGCGGCGGGCCGAGGCCAGCGCCTTGAAGCGCTTCCTGCACGCCAATCTGTATCGGCATTACCAAGTCAACCAGATGCGCTCGAAGGCGGCGCGTGTGCTGCGCGAGTTGTACCAGGCTTTCGTGGCCGAGCCGGCCCTGCTGCCGCCCGACTACCGGTTGGAGGCGGGCGCGCCGGGCCGGCAAGAGCGCCGCATCGCCGACTATATCGCCGGCATGACCGACCGCTACGCGATCCGCGAGCATAAGCGCCTGTTTTCCGTCGACCAGTGGTAAACAAGCGCCGCCCGGCCCAGGCTCGGCGGCGGCATCGCGCGCTACCTGGGCCTTAAAACGCCATGCGGATCTGGCTGGCCGCCTGGTCGCCCACCAGGTCGAGCAGCAATTTCTTGACGGGGGCGGGCAGGGCGGCGGCGGACAGCCCGTCCTGGTCGACCCAGCGGTGGCGCCCCTCGCCGCCCAGCTCGCGGCGGCTGGCCAGGGTGATGCGGTAGGGCGCGATGTGCAGCTTGTAGTGGGTAAACACGTGCGTCAGTGGCAGCAGCCTTTGATGCGATTCGAGCTCGCCGAAGGGCCGCACCGCCAGGCTCAGGGCCGCGTCGTCTGCCGCGGCGACGGGCAGGGCGCCCGCCGCCGTGTGGCCGTCCAGTTCCGGTAGCGACAGCAAACCGCCCCAGATGCCGCTGGCCGGGCGCAGCTCCAGCAGTACCTGGCCGCGGTCGATCAGCACCAGCATGGTGGCATGCTTTTCCGGGCTGGTTTTTTTCGGTTTGCGCACCGGCAGCTCTTTGACGCGGTCGGTGGCCAGCGCCACGCAGCGCGTGGCGAGCGGGCAGCGCGGACAGTCCGGGCTGCTGCGCGTGCACAAGGTGGCGCCCAGATCCATCAAGCCCTGGGTGTAGGCTTCGATACCGGTGTCGGGCAGCAAAGCCTCGGCCCGTAGCCACAGCGCTTGCTCGACCCGCTTTTCGCCCGGATAGGCGTCGATGCCGAACACGCGCGCAAATACGCGTTTCACATTGCCATCCATGATGGCGGCCCGCACCCCGCCCGAAAAGGCGGCGATCGCCGCCGCCGTCGAGCGGCCGATGCCGGGCAGCTCGGCCAGCAGCGCGGGATCGGTGGGAAACACGCCGTCGTAGCGCGCCACCACGGTTTGGGCGCATTTGTGCAAATTGCGGGCGCGGGTGTAGTAGCCCAGGCCGCTCCATTGCGCCATCACCTCTTCCACCGGGGCGGCGGCCAGCTCGCGCAAGGTGGGGAAGCGGCGCAGGAAGCGGGCGTAATATTCGAGCACTGCGGCCACCTGGGTTTGCTGCAACATGATTTCCGACAGCCAGATCAGATAAGCGTCGCGCGTGTTTTGCCAGGGCAGCACATGGCGCCCGTGCTGTTTTTGCCAGGCGATGACGGCGGCGGAAAAGTCGGGATCGGCCAGATCGGCCCGGCTGGCGCCTGTCGCGTATTGCATAAGATTTCTGATGCCCATCATAATGAAGAGCATGATTGTGACAGGCTTGACGCCGCCGCGCTGGCGCGCGTGCGCGGACCCCAGGGCGATTGCATGAAGGAGCAATTTGCGGGGACTCATGTGTGGAAGCGCGTCAATCGCGCCGGGCCCGCCGCGTGCTCCATGGCGCCAATCAGGGTTAGATGCCATGGACGATCCGGTCTTACTTTAGTATGGCGATCAGCTTGTCGCCGCAAGCGTGGCGTCGCCATCATAGGCGTGGGGCAAAACAATCTACCCGAGCTTAACGCCCGCGCCGTCCAGCAAATGCCAGCGCAGCCCGTCCGGCACGACCAGCGGCCAGTCGCGCGCGGGCAACGGGAAAGCTTGGCCGGCGTTCAGCCAGACCTGCCGCCAAGGCTGGTTAACGGCGCCCGCCAGCCGGTGTTCCGGGTCGATCCATGGCTGCCAGACCCCGCGCGCCGGGCACGGTGCCTGCCCGCTCACCGATTGCGCCGGCGGGTCCGCGAGCTGACGCGCCAAGCCGGGCGCGGCCTGCGGATCGACCTCGCCGTGGTTGTGGCGCACCGTGTCCCAGCGCTCCCATACCAGGTCGGACAGGGCAACTAGGCCGTCGCCGCGCGGATCGTTCCACGAGGCGAAGGTCTCACCGGCGCGGTACAAGCCGGGCGGCACCTGCGCCAGCATGGCGCGCAGGTGCTCGGCCTGGCCGGGCGCGGTCGGTTTCCAGTACGCCGCCGCCGGCGCCTGCGGACCGGCGCTGGTGAGCCCGCGATGGCGCAGGGCGAAGGCGGGGTCCAGATAGTGACGATCCGTCTGCGTATCGTGCGAGGCGACGCCGGGCTTGGGCGGCGGTGGCGGCGGCCGGTGCAGGCTCACCCCCATGGCCGCTTCCAGCAGGGTGTCGCGCTTGCCGTCCCAGTGTGGCAGATCGGCCGGCGGCAGCGGCACGACTTGGTCCAGATTGGGGAAGCGGCGGTCGGGGTAGACGTCGAGGGCTCTGCTAAGGATGAGGTATCGTTCGCCACGCCGCGTGTCGATGTACGGGGCCAGCATGTAAGCCAGGTCATCGGGGTCACTGAATTCTATCGATAAGTCGCGCGCGCAATTTTTGCAGCCAAGTTTGACGCCATCGTGCAATACCTTGATGGCGCGCGCCCTGGTCTCGCGCGTGCGCTCACCGATGACGGTGCCGTCCGCCGACCTCGGCACCGCGTATAAATACGACAAATCTTCCGCCGGCGGGCCATAACCCTGCCCCAGCGCGCATTCCATCATCTTGGTGGCCACCGGGATATTGTCCCACATGCTGTCCTTGGGGCTATCCTCGCCCGCCGTTAGTTTGCTTCCTATAAAATGCATTGCGTGGGGGCTGCCCATCTGCGCCGCCTTTTGCCAGAACGCGTACGCCCTGGTCGCGTCTGCCTTCACCCCGGTGCCGTTCATGTGGTAGGTGCCCATGCGGTCGTAGGCGGCCGGCACGCCCAGGCGCATGGCAGCCTCAACTACCTGGAGCGCGTCTTCCACGCCGAATTGCGGATCCCGCCCCTTCAAATAATGGCTTGCCAGGTTGAGCATGGCCTTCCAGTGATGCCGTTCGTCGGCCTGACGCGTCAGCTGGACGATTTTCTTGTAGTCGCGGTCGTCTTCCACCGTTTCCGGTGCTTCCAGGGCGCGCGCCTCCAGGAACCAGGCTTCGGCCTGGGCGTCGATGGGCGGCACCTTGGCCGCTTCGATCTCGCAGGTAAAGCTGGGCAGGTGCGGGTTAAACAGCGGTAGGCTTTGGTTGCGGGGCAGGACGTGTGCGTTGGGCATTTTGCATCCGAATAGAGAAAGGATCACGGAAAAGGCAAGCAGGGCCGCCGACGCGGTGCTGGCGCGCGGCAGGGAAAGGGTGGCAAAATGACGATGCGCCATACTCAGCCCAGCAGCGAGGTGGAGCTGCGCGGGTCTTCCAACGGCAACAGGAAACCGGTCATTTTTTTATCCAGGGCGTTCATGGATTTAGAAAATTTCTTTTCCCTATTTTTTTTCATCAATTTTGTCCAATGGTCAAAAGCCACTTCAATCTCGCGCTTGGTGCCGCCTCCGCCGCTGATGGTGCCGCCGCTATGCTGCATCCAGATCCGTTCGCGCAAGTCGCGCGCCAGCGCCGGGTTGTCGGTGGCGATATTGATTTCGCTGTCAACCGCCATGCTGCGCTGGTTCAGGTTGGCGCTACCCAGAGTGAGGAAACCGTCGTTGACCAGCAACAGTTTGGAGTGGATGTAGATTTCCCGGTAGCGCCATGTGATGCGGGAGCGCCCCGATTCGCTCGATAGCTTCAGGTCGCAGACGTTGAGCATGGCCACCGATACCTTCAAGCCGAAGGTCTCTTCCAGCGTCAGCAGGTCGGGCTTGTCGATGCTGTTGGCGTGAATCACCACGGGCGACAGCTGGGCGCCGAGTTCGCTGCGAACGCCGAACTCGTCGTGAACAACCCCGGAGCGCCGCTTATTTTGCTGCTCGATCAGGGCCACCTCGTCGCCGATGAACATGCTAGGGGAGTAAAACAATCTACCCGAGCTTAACGCCCGCGCCGTCCAGCAAATGCCAGCGCAGCCCGTCCGGCACGACCAGCGGCCAGTCGCGCGCGGGCAACGGGAAAGCTTGGCCGGCGTTCAGCCAGACCTGCCGCCAAGGCTGGTTAACGGCGCCCGCCAGCCGGTGTTCCGGGTCGATCCATGGCTGCCAGACCCCGCGCGCCGGGCACGGTGCCTGCCCGCTCACCGATTGCGCCGGCGGGTCCGCGAGCTGACGCGCCAAGCCGGGCGCGGCCTGCGGATCGACCTCGCCGTGGTTGTGGCGCACCGTGTCCCAGCGCTCCCATACCAGGTCGGACAGGGCAACTAGGCCGTCGCCGCGCGGATCGTTCCACGAGGCGAAGGTCTCACCGGCGCGGTACAAGCCGGGCGGCACCTGCGCCAGCATGGCGCGCAGGTGCTCGGCCTGGCCGGGCGCGGTCGGTTTCCAGTACGCCGCCGCCGGCGCCTGCGGACCGGCGCTGGTGAGCCCGCGATGGCGCAGGGCGAAGGCGGGGTCCAGATAGTGACGATCCGTCTGCGTATCGTGCGAGGCGACGCCGGGCTTGGGCGGCGGTGGCGGCGGCCGGTGCAGGCTCACCCCCATGGCCGCTTCCAGCAGGGTGTCGCGCTTGCCGTCCCAGTGTGGCAGATCGGCCGGCGGCAGCGGCACGACCTGGTCCAGATTGGGGAAGCGGCGGTCTGGGTCGAAGTCGAGGGCGTCGCGCAAGACGGCGTAACGTTTTGCTCTGGTCTTGTCGATGAAGGGCGCCAGCATGTAAGACAGGTCATCGGGATTGCTAAATTCCACCGACAAATCGCGCGCACAATTTCTACAGCCGAGCTTAAGCCCATCGTGCAAGACCTTGATGGCACGCGCCCTGGTCTCGCGCGTACGCTCGCCGATGACCGTCCCGTCCTCCGACCTCGGCACGGCGTATAAATACGACAAATCTTCCGCCGGCGCGCCGTAACCCTGCCCCAATGCGCACTCCATCATCTTGGTGGCCACCGGGATATTGTCCCACATGCTGTCCTTGGGGCTATCCTCGCCCGCCGTTAGTTTGCTTCCTATAAAGTGCATGGCGTGAGGACTGCCCATCTGCGCCGCCTTTTGCCAGAACGCGTACGCCCTGGTCGCGTCGGCCTTCACCCCGGTGCCGTTCATGTGGTAGGTGCCCATGCGGTCGTAGGCGGCTGGGATGCTTAGCCGCATGGCCTCTTCCACCATCCTGAGCGCGTCTTCCACGCCGAATTGCGGATCGCGCCGCTTCAGATAATGGCTGGCCAGGTTGAGCATGGCCTTCCAGTGATGCCGTTCGGCGGCCTGGCGCGTCAACTGGACGATTTTCTTGTAGTCGCGGTCGTCCACATAAATTTCCGGGCTTTCCAGGGCGCGCGCCTCCAGGAACCAGGCTTCGGCCTGGGCGTCGATGGGCGGCACCTTGGCCGCTTCGATCTCGCAGGTAAAGCTGGGCAGGTGCGGGTTAAACAGCGGTAGGCTTTGGTTGCGGGGCAGGACGTGTGCGTTGGGCATTTTGCATCCGAATAGAGAAAGGATCACGGAAAAGGCAAGCAGGGCCGCCGACGCGGTGCTGGCGCGCGGCAGGGAAAGGGTGGGGAAATGGCGAAGCGCCATACTCAGCCCAGCAGCGAGGTAGAGCTGCGCGGGTCTTCCAGCGGCAACAGGAAACCGGTCATTTTTTTATCCAGAGCGTTCGCGGATTTAGAAAATTTCTTATCCCTATTTTTTTTCATCAATTTTGTCCATTCTTCAAAGGCTTCCTTTATCTCCGTCTTAGTGCCGCCTCCGCCGCTGATGGTGCCGCCGCTGTGCTGCATCCAGATCCGTTCGCGCAAGTCGCGCGCCAGCGCTGGGTTGTCGGTGGCGATATTGATTTCGCTGTCAACCGCCATGCTGCGCTGGTTCAGGTTGGCGCTACCCAGAGTGAGGAAACCGTCGTTGACCAGCAACAGTTTGGAGTGGATGTAGATTTCCCGGTAGCGCCATGTGATGCGGGAGCGCCCCGATTCGCTCGATAGCTTCAGGTCGCAGACGTTGAGCATGGCCACCGATACCTTCAAGCCGAAGGTCTCTTCCAGCGTCAGCAGGTCGGGCTTGTCGATGCTGTTGGCGTGAATCACCACGGGCGACAGCTGGGCGCCGAGTTCGCTGCGAACGCCGAACTCGTCGTGCACAACCGTGGGGCGCCGCTGGTTTTGCGCTTCAATCAAGGCCACCTGACCCGTCATGCCGGTGTGGCTGCCCAAGGTGGCCAGGGTGTTGTAGGTGCGCGGTATCATCTGCGCCCGTTCCGGCACCGGAATCACGATGAACACATGCATAAACGGCATATCTTCCATGCCTTTGTTCTGAGACCGGCGGCCCCTGTTCCAGCCCGCTACCACATCCTTGCGCTTTTTCATCAAGCGCTGGGCCCACTCTTCATACTGGAAATACTGGTTTTCCACATACAGGTAGCCGCCCGCCAGGGTGGCGATGTCGGTGGCCTGAAAATAGATATCCCGGATGCTCTTGTCCTGGTCTTCCGGCTGGGTGCGCACGATCTGTACCGTGGAGTCGCCCGGAACCGCCTTGCACAGCAAGGCAGGCGGAATAAAGTGACACTGCGCGCTCGTGCCCTGGTAGTAGCATTGCACGTCTGGCCATCGGCGCCCGATGGCGCGGTCCCAGCCGGTGGTGAAATTTTCATACAGCGCGGTCAAGGCGCGCCCGCCTTCGATGCGGCAGGCGTAATCCTGATACGGCTTCACATGGCTGAAGCCGTCCTGGCCGTCATGCGCGCCGCACCGTTCGCGCCGCGGATCGTCGATCAGGTGCGCGCTGCTGTCCCAGTAGTCGGTCACCGAATTGAGCCCCATCACGTAGCCGACCGCCTTGCGCCCCCCTTCATAGCCGTAGTCGATCAGGATCGGTTTTTGATGATGGGTGCCCAGATGTACCATCCCCAGGCGCTCGAACTCGGCGTCGCTCAAGCCGGCAGGCTGATGGGTTTCCCGCGCCAGACTGGCCTTGATGTCCTTGGTGCTGCCGCTGCGCTTGCACACCGATATGCCTTTTAGCAAGCCTTGGAAGGCGGCCGCATACCAGCTGCTGCAATACTCCCGGCGCGCCAGGAAGGGCGTCAATCGCACCAATTGGGCATCGTCGCCGCGTAGATCGGGATGGCGTTTGATCGACGGCTTGGCCAACTCTTCGCGCAGCATGGCGATGCTGTTTTGCGCGCTCATGTGCTCCGGGTTGGGGCCGCCCGGGCCGGTCACCCAGCTGTGTCGATCGTGCGAATGGCCTGGCATGTTGCGCGCCGGGCCGCTGCCGACCGGGTCGTACCACACCAGCAGGCGCACTTTGACGCCGCGCTTGGCGGCGGCGATCAGCAAGTCGCCATAGGTCACCCCGCGCGGCCAGCTACTGCCGCTGCGCATCAATTCCATGCCGGGGTCGAAGCCCCAGCAGCATAGGTCGATACTTTCCTTGGCCGCCGCGATCTGCGCGGCGATGTCGGCGAAGCTTTCCTCACCGCAGATGAACACGGTCAAGCGGTTGTTGTGGGTGATGGGGTGGGTGGCGCGGCCGTGCAAGTTGAGGTTTTCCGCGAACCACTGGGTGACGCCCCTGGCGGTGCGCGTGACTTCATCGATATGCGTCGTTTCGATGCGTTTGATGGGGTCGGCGATGCTAATACTCTTGTACCAATCGGTGCTGTCTTTCGCCCTGCGCAGGGGATCATCGACGCCGATGGTTTCGGTGCGTTCAATGGCGTCTTTAATGGGACGGGGATCGGCCATGGATCACTCCTGTAAAAGAAAATGCGGCGCCAGACTGATGTTGCGTTGGCGCCGTGCCGCCGCCCTTGCAGCCGATTTGCCTGGCCGATACCCTTTAGTGTGGGAAATGGCGCTGCCTTGAAGGTTGGCATGCGGAAAAATTTAGATTAACAGGATGCAAGTTAGCTATTTGTGATTTTGCGCAAAGTTGCGCTGGGCGCCTGGCTCGGCCAGCAAGATCAGCATTGGGCAGGCCTGCCAAGCCTGGCCATGAACGGATCGAGTCGCTAAATCATCGCGCGCGACGCCGCCGCGCAAGGGCACGGTACTGGATGTGGCAATTTGATCGTTCAGGCAATCGTCCTGGCGAAAGTGCGCGCGCGATGCGATAGGTCCAATGCAACACGGCCGCCGCGCGTGAAACGCGCGGCGGCCGTGTTGGCGGCGCGGCCCGCAGGCCGCGCGTGAGAAATTAAGCGGCGTCCTGGCGGCGCGCCACCACGCCGTCGCCGTCGATGGCGCTGGAAATGGCGTCGGCCAGTTCGCCCAGGCGGGCGCGCTGCTGCTCGAGTTCGGCCAGACTGGTCTCGAACGATTCGATCTTTTGTTCCAGGCTGTCGGTGGCGTCATGGATGCGCTGGATCGAGGCCAGACGGTGCTTGAGCTGGTCCTTGTGCTGGCGGATCTGCGCTTCCAGCGGCGACATGATGACTTTGAGCCAAGCCTCGGCGTCGCCGTTGGCGGCCTTGAACACTTTTTTCACGCGCGAGGCGATCGAATCGAAGAACTTTTCCATCAGCGCCACGCGGCTGCTGGTAAACAGGCTGGTGGTGCCGAATTGCTGCTGGAATACCGCTTCGACCTGGACGATGTCGCGCCGGTATTTTTCCAGCGAGAACGGCATCGGCATGGTCAAGGTCAAGCCATGTTCGCTAGAAAACTTGCGGTACATGGCCATCATCATGTCGCTGATTTCCTCGGTTTTACGGGCCGACACATCCAAATTGCGGTCCACACTGCGGAAATAATCGCGCACCGCGTCCCGCAGCCCGGTCGAGAAGCGGCTGTTGGCCATGGTCTGGCGCACCTGGTCGATATCGCGCCGCACCACTTCCATGCCCAGGCTGGTGTACAACTCGGTCGACAGCCGGGTAAACACGGCGCGCGTGCCTTGTAGTTTGAACAGGCTGCTGTCGAATTCTTTCTTTTCCACGTCGATGCGCCGCATCATGTGCGCCACCACGCTCTGGTTCTTGCCGCGCAGCCCCTTCAATTCATGCAGTTGCTCGAGCACGCCGCGCGCGCGGCCCGCCACGATGGCCAGCTGGGCGCTGGCGATGGTTTGCACCTCGCCCGACAGCTGCTTGCGGATGATATCTTTCTTGGCTGGAATGAGCTCGTTGAACAGGGCCGATTCCAAAATCTGCATGCGGCTCTTTTCCAACAGGGCCGGGTCGCCATTGATCTTGGCCACCAGCGCTTTTTGGGCCGACACGGGAAACACCTGGTTCGTGTTCAGCGCCAGCATGTGGGCCACGCTCGCTTGCTGACGGTCGATCTCCAGCGCGATTTCGGCGTCGCTTTTAAGCTCGTCCCACATGCTGTCGATCTTGTTGAGCACCACCATGCGGCCGGCGCCGGCGCCGATATGGCTGCGCCACACTTCGATGTCGCTTTTGGTCACGCCCGTGTCGGCGGCCAGGATGAACAACACCGCGTGGGCGTTCGGAATCAGGTTCAGGGTCAATTCCGGCTCGGTGCCGATGGCGTTCAAGCCCGGCGTGTCGAGAATGACCAAGCCTTGCTTGAGCAAGGGATGGGGGAAGTTGATGATGGCGTGGCGCCACAGCGAAATTTCGATCAAGCCGTTTTGGTCGCGCGTGACGGCCGCGTCCGGGTCGTTCGGATCGTACAAGCCGTAGCGCTGGGCTTCTTCCACCGGCACGTTCTTGGTCATGCTCACTTGCTTGAACGTTTCATGCATGTCGTCGCCGGCGCTCAGGTTCAGCGGCAGCACGGTCCAGGCCGACGGGTCGTCGCGGTAATCGCTGGTCGACAGGTTGAAGGCCCGGGTTTCGATCGGCAGCAGGCGGATCGACGGCGGGTAAGCCGGATCGTACAGCAGCTCGGTCGGGCACATGGTGGTGCGGCCGGCCGCCGACGGCAAGATGCGCTGGCCGTAATCGGCGAAGAAGATCGCGTTGATCAGTTCCGATTTCCCACGCGAAAATTCCGCCACGAAGGCCACCGACAGCTTGTCGTCCGTCAGGCGCGACAGGGTGCGGTTGATGCGCTGCTCGCTGGCCGCGTCCGACAACTCGGTGCCGCTGGTCCATTCCTGATACTGTTGCAAAGCAGCAACAACACCCTGACGCCACGCGCTGTATTGTTCAAAATCCCTGACCATTTTGCCCACGTTACCCCCACCCGCCACGAATTCGGGATTGATAAAAAGTTAATTTTTGCGTTCACGCTTACCAAAAATTACCGTTGGCAATATACACAGTAGAATGTAGAACGCTGCCCTTGCTTAATTTGCCGTATGGGCACACCACATACGCGACAAGCAACACCAGTACGATCATAGACGAAATATGCCTGCTGGAAATAGCCAGATTGACCATTTACTGCAATAAAATCGCGCAAAGTGCTGCCGCCTTGCGTAATTGCCTCGCTTAACACGTCGCGGATGGCCTGGGCCAGCTTGATATAGCGTGCCAAGCCGATGCGTTTGGCGGGGGTCTTCGGATTGATGCCGGCCCGGAACAGACTTTCCGAACAATAAATATTGCCAACTCCGACTACAATGTCGCCTGCAAGCAACACTTGTTTGATCGGAGCACTGCGGGTGCGCGTCAAGCGGTGCAGCAACTGCCCGGAAAAGTCGGCCTCTAGCGGCTCCACCCCCAGGCCGCGCAACAAAGGATGGTGATCGATGGGGCCATCCTCGGCCGGGTGCCACAGCACGGCGCCGAAACGGCGCGGGTCGGTCATGCGCAGCAGATGGCGCCCGGTGCCGCCTTCCAATTCCAGATCCAGATGGTCGTGTTTGAGCGCCGCCGTGCCCACCGGCAGCACGCGCAAGTGACCGGACATGCCCAGGTGAATGATCAGACTGCCGTGCTCGAAATGCACGAGCAGGTATTTGCCGCGCCGCCCGGTGCGCAGCGCCGTGCGCCCGTCCAGCCGCTCGGCCAGATCGGCCGGAAACGGCCAGCGCAAGCCGGCGCGCCGCAGCACCACCGCCCGCACCGCGTGCCCTTCCAGGTGGGGCGCGACGCCGCGCCGGGTGACTTCTACTTCTGGCAATTCTGGCATGGCTGGCTCGCTAGGGAGGCACGGCGGAGCGCGGCGCAAGGAACGGCAATATTGCTGGGGCTATATATTTCGTTACACTGGTCGCGCACGCCGCTGTTGGGTTGGGCGTAGAATCGTCTTTTTCCGATCATTCCCGCACAGCCAGGAACGCCATTGAAAAACGCTTTCGCCATTGTAACGCTGACCGCATTAATGTCGGCCTGCGCCGTGACGGCGCCGCCCGCGCCCGGCCAGGCCCGAGATCCTGCCGCCGCGCCGGCCCCGCCGCGCCCGGGCGCCGGGGAAGCGGCGCCAGCGGCCGAGGCCGGGAAGCCAGCCGGGCCGGAAACCGCATCGGACGCGGCGCTGGTAGCCGCCCCGGAAACCGCGCCGGAGGCCGACCCCTTGCCCAATGTGGCGCTCAGCGCCGATCTGCTGTATAGGCTGACCAAAGCCGAACTGGAGTTCAAAAACGGCAATTGGCAGGGTCCGTATGTGACCATGCTGGCCGCGGCCCAGCACACGCGCGACCCGCGCCTGGCGCGGCGTGCCATGGAAATGGCGCTGGCCGCCAAACAGGGCGGCGAAGCGATGGCGGCGGTGCGCCTGTGGCGCGCGCTGGCGCCCAAGTCGGACGAGGCGACCCAGTATTTTCTCGGGTTTGTGGTGCTTAGCGAGCAGATGGAAGAAGCCGAACCGATTTTCGCCCGGCGCCTGCGCGAGGCGGCGCCGGCGGCGCGCCCGCTGGCCATGTTCCAGATGTATCAATTCATGTCGCGCGCCAAGGATCGGGCGCGCGCGCTGGCCCTGCTGGAGCGGGTGCTGGCGCCCTATGGCGCGGATCTGGAAAGTCATCTGGTGCTGGCCCAGGCCTTGGGCGCCATGGGCGAGGGCGCGCGCGCGGTGCAACAGGCGCGTCAGGCGCTGGCGCTCAAACCCGATTCCGAGCTGGCCGTGCTGACGCTGGCCCAGGTCAGCGGCGCCGAAGTCGACAGCGGCGCCATACTGACCGAGTTCCTGGAACGCAATCCCGGCGCGCGCGAGGTGCGGGCCGCTTATGCGCGCCTGTTGATCGAACAAAAACAGTATGCCCCCGCCCGCGTCCAATACCAATTGCTGCTCAAGAGCCAGCCCGATAATCTCAACACCTTATACGCGTTGGGCATCCTGTCGATGCAGTTAAACGAGGTAGCGGTGGCCGAAACCTGGTTCAAGCAATTTTTGACGGTGGTCGCGGCCAAGCCCGGCGAACAGGTCGATAGCGCCAAAGTGCTGCTGATCCTGTCGCAGATCGCCGAGGAGCGCGGCGACATCGCGGCCGCCCTGGCCTGGATCGACAGGATCGACGGCCCCGACCCGCGCGTCACCTTTAACGCCCGCCTCAAGCGCGCTCAATTGATGGCGCGCCATGGTCAGCTCGACGCCGCCCGCACCACCCTGGCCCAATTGCAAGGTGGCGACGCCGGCGAACAAGCGCGGCTCTTGCAGACCGACGCCCAGATCCTGCGCGACGGCGGCTACGACCAGAGCGCCTACACGGTGCTGGAAAACGGCTTGAAGCGCTTTCCAAAGCAGCCCGAACTGCTGTACGACTTGGCCCTGGCGGCCGAAAAGCTGGGCAAGCTCGATGTGATGGAAGCGAGCTTGCGCCAAGTGATCGCGCAAGCGCCCGACAATCACCAAGCCTACAACGCGCTCGGCTACGCCCTCGCCGAACGCAATGTGCGTTTGCCGGAAGCCTACACCCTGATCGAAACGGCGCTCAAGCTGGCGCCGGACGATCCCTTCATCATGGACAGCATGGGCTGGGTACAGTTCCGTCTGGGGCGGCTGGCGGAAGCGGAAGCCTTGCTGCGCCAAGCCTACAATTTGCGCAAGGACCCCGAAATCGCGGTCCACCTGGGCGAAGTGCTGTGGCAACAGGGCGAGCAGGACAAGGCGCGCAGCCTGTGGCGCGAAGCGCGCGCCAAAGACCCCAAGAACGACGCCTTGAAAAGCACGCTGGCCCGTTTAAACCTGAGCCTGTAGCGCCAAGCCCGGTTTACATTTTTTTACATTTACGATTGCATCTTCATGGCACCAACAAAACTGCTCCTGTGCGCCGCCCTGTGCGCCATGCTGGCCGCCTGCGCGACCACCGCGCCCACCGCGTCCCCTGCCGGGCGGACGGTGGCGCCCTACAGCGATAGCGTGCAATTGAGCGGCCGGCTCTCGGTCAATTATCAAAAGGATGGCAAAAGCGAATCGCTGTCGGGCAAATTCACTTGGCGCCAAAGCGCCGAGCGCACCGATGTCAGCCTCGCCTCGCCGCTGGGCCAGACCATCGCCACCATCAGCGTCACGCCCGGCGAGGCGAGCTTGACCCGCAGTGGCCAGCCACCCCGCGTGGCTCCCGACATCGACACCCTGAGCGCGCAATCGCTGGGCTGGTCGCTGCCGGTATCGGGCTTGCGCGACTGGCTGCAAGGTTATGCGCGGCAAGCCGACGGCGCCCGCTTTGTCGCCACCCCCGAGCATGACAGCGTGACCACCGCCGACGGCTGGCGCCTGCGCTTCGTATCGTGGCAAGAGGGGGCGCCGGCGACACCCCGTCCCAAGCGCATCGACGCCGAACGCAATGGCCAGGAACAGGCCGATCAGATCGCGCTGCGCATCGTGCTCGACGCGCCGGCCCAGCCATGATGCTCGACAGGGCGGCCGGCGCGCTGCGCGATTGTCCGGCCCCGGCGAAGCTCAATTTGTTCCTGCACGTGACCGGGCGCCGCGCCGACGGTTACCACTTGCTGCAAACCGTGTTTCAGTTGCTCGACCATGGCGACACCTTGCATTTCCAGCTGCGGGACGACACGCTGATACGGCGCAGCAGCGAGCTGGCCGGCGTGCCCGAGCAAGACGATCTGGTGGTGCGCGCGGCGCTTGCGCTGCAAGCGCAGGCGCTGCGCCGCACCGGCCGCCTGCCGGCCGGGGTCGATATCGCGCTCGACAAGCGGCTGCCCATGGGCGGCGGCCTGGGTGGCGGCTCTTCGGACGCGGCCACCACCTTGATGGCGCTCAATTGCCTGTGGGACGTGGGCTTGACCCGGCCCGAATTGATGGCTTTGGGCTTGCCGCTGGGCGCGGACATCCCGTTTTTCCTGTTCGGCCAGACCGCCTTTGCCGAAGGGGTGGGGGAAGCCTTGCAGCCCGTGGCGGCCCCCGATTGCTGGTATGTGGTGATCGAGCCGGGCGTGGCGGTGCCGACCGCCGCAATATTTTGCGCGGAAGATTTGACAAGGGATAGCAAACCGGTCAAAATAGCGGACTTTTCCAGCCACCACGCAAATGGCACAGTTGCAGCGGGGTTTGGCAGGAACGACTTGCAGCAAGTGGCGACCCGCTTGTACCGCCCGGTGGCAGAAGCGGTGACATGGTTGGGCCGTTACGGCGATGCCAGGATGACTGGCTCGGGTGCTTGTGTGTTTTGCGCGTTTTCCTGCGAGGAACAAGCCGACGCGGTGCTCAGTGAGCTACCGGCAGTCTGGACCGCATGGAAGGCAAAAGCGCTGGCGCATCATCCACTGGCCGCGCTGTTGTGAGTGGGAATAAATAAATTTGGCTTAACGTGAATTTGGCGATAAAATACTCGCCGATGTAACGCGAAGCAGTCAGTTGCGTAGGGGAATCGCCAAGCTGGTTAAGGCACTGGATTTTGATTCCAGCATACCAAGGTTCGAATCCTTGTTCCCCTGCCATTCGTTTTACTGCCTGTCGATGCGAAGTCCGCGTCCAGCCGGTGAATCCGATGGACCCGCTCTCGCGGGTCATCTTTAGCATAGCGTCAGTCAGCATGATTCGACTGGCGTCTTTCAAGAATCAACGCTTCTCTCTTGGGACTCCCATGGCTTACGAAAACCTGATGGTTTTTACCGGCAACGCTAACCCGGCGCTGGCAGAAGGAGTCGCAAAAAATCTCGGCATCCCTCTTGGCAAGGCAAACGTCTCCAAATTCTCGGATGGCGAAGTAATGGTCGAAATCAACGAGAACGTCCGCGGTAAAGACGTCTTCGTGCTGCAGTCGACCTGCAACCCGACCAACGACAACCTGATGGAACTGATCCTGATGGTCGACGCCCTGAAACGCGCTTCGGCCGGCCGCATCACCGCCGCCATCCCGTATTTCGGTTATGCGCGCCAGGACCGCCGTCCGCGTTCGGCCCGCGTGGCGATCTCGGCCAAGGTCGTGGCCAACATGCTGGAAGAAGCCGGCGTCGAGCGCGTCCTGATCATGGACTTGCACGCCGACCAGATCCAGGGCTTCTTCGATATCCCGGTCGACAACATCTACGCCTCGCCGATCTTGCTGGGCGACCTGCAGAAAAAGAATTACGACGACCTGCTGGTCGTGTCGCCCGACGTCGGCGGCGTGGTGCGCGCCCGCGCGCTGGCCAAGCGCCTCGGCTGCGACCTGGCCATCATCGACAAGCGCCGCCCGAAGGCGAACGTGTCGGAAGTGATGAACATCATCGGTGAAGTCGAAGGCCGCAACTGCGTGATCATGGATGACATGGTCGACACCGCCGGCACCCTGACCAAGGCGGCCGAAGTGTTGAAAGAGCGCGGCGCCAAGAAAGTGGTGGCGTATTGTACCCATCCGGTGCTGTCCGGCCCGGCAATCGAGCGCATCGCCTCGTCCTCGCTGGACGAACTGGTGGTGACCGACACCATTCCGCTGTCGGCCGAAGGCTTAGCCTGCGGCAAGATCCGGGTGTTGACGTGCGCGCCCCTGCTGGCGGAAACCTTCAAGCGCATCATCAAGGGCGATTCGGTGATGTCGCTGTTTATCGACTGAATCTGTTTCGCCTGCATGTTCGGCGGCGCGCCAGGCATGTGCCGGCGGCGCCGCCGTCGTTTTTTTAAGCCGGCCATCCGGCGCGGTGGCAGCACTACCTATTTCCTGGGCGTTCAGCTCAGATTTCGAGGGTCCCTGGTCGCGGGGACCGTCACAACACGGGGCGCAAGCCCTGTTTATTTTGGAGTAACACATGAAAGTTATCGCATTCAAACGCGAATTGCAGGGGACCGGAGCGAGCCGCCGCCTGCGTATCGCCGGTCAAACCCCGGGTATCGTCTACGGCGGCAGCGCCGCGCCGGTGTCCATTTCCCTCGATCACAACGCCCTGTACCACGCGCTGAAAAAGGAAGTGTTCCATTCGTCCATCCTGGAATTGGAAATTGACGGCACCAGCCAGCAAGTGCTGTTGCGCGACTTCCAGGTCCACGCGTTTAAACAATTGGTGCTGCACGCCGACTTCCAGCGCGTCGATGCCAATCAAAAGATCCACATGAAAGTGGCGCTGCACTACGCCAACGCCGACGTATCGCCGGCGGTCAAGCTGCATGGCGCCACCATCAGCCACGTGCTGAACGAAATGGAAGTGTCTTGCCTGCCAGGTCAGCTGCCAGAGTTCATCACCGTCGACCTGTCGAACATCGACGTCGGTCACTCGCTGCATGTGGCCGATCTGGTCTTGCCGGAAGGCGTGACCGCCCTGGCCGGTCCTAAGCAAACCGTCGCCACCGCGTCGATTCCAGCTGGCCACGTGTCGGCTGAAGCGACCGAAGCGGCTCCAGCCGACGCGCCTGCCGCGAAAGCCAAGCCAGCCGGCAAGAAGTAATCAAGCAGGCTTGCTGCGACAAGCGGGTCCGCCCGCTACAAATCACCCGCCGGCTGCACTTGGCGGGTTTTTTTTGTCCGTTTGCGCCATAATCGGCCTTTTCCCATCTGGAACGTCATGCCCATTCGCCTGATCGTCGGCCTCGGCAACCCCGGCCCCGAATACGAACAAACCCGCCACAACGCCGGCTTTTGGCTGGTGGACAATTTGGCCAACAGCCTGCCCGGTGCGCGCTTGCAGCGCGAGACGCGCTTTAACGCGCTGCTCGGCAAGACCAGCATCGCCGGCCACGAAGTATGGCTGCTGGAGCCGCAAACCTATATGAACCGTTCCGGCCAATCGGTCGGCGCGCTGGCCCGGTTTTACAAGATCGCGCCGGACGATATTTTGGTGGTGCACGACGAACTCGATATCGCGCCCGGCCTGGTGAAGATGAAAAAAGGCGGCTCCTCGGGCGGACATAACGGGCTCAAGGACATCACCGCCGCGCTCGGCACGCAAGACTATTGGCGCCTACGGCTGGGCATCGGTCATCCGCGCGCGCTGGCATCCCAGCAAGCGGTGGCCGATTTCGTGCTGCATCGGCCGCGCAAGGAAGAGCAAAGCTTGATCGACGAAGCGATCGAAAAGAGTTTGCGCGTGATGCCGCTGGTATGCGAAGGCAAGTTCGACATCGCCACCATGCAGCTGCACACGGCGGGCGCTTGATCGGTTTGCGCTCAATCAGGTGGCGGCGCCGCCGCAACCGCTAGCTTATCGGGGCGTGACGGCGGGCCTTGCCCGGCGCGCCCGCTCGGCCGCCTGCGCTGGCCGACCCTGTTTCGAAAGGCGCCGCGGATAATCGCGCCATGTGCGGCGCCCTATCTTCAGTGAGGCCCGACGAGTTGGCACTGTGCCGGTCAGCGTGCGGCACGTCTGTTTGCAGCGAGTTGGCAGCCGATCGAAGCTTGCGGCCCGATGGAGCCGGTGGCCGCTGGCATAAGTGTTTTGATCGGAGTGGGCCGGGGGGGTACAATTGACCCTTGTACCAGCATTTCCCTCACCCAGCCCGGCCGCCACATCGGCGTCGGGCAGCGTCGCCATCGCGCCGCCATGCGCCTAGAACAGTAAAGGTTTTTCATGAGTCTCCAATGCGGCATCGTCGGCTTGCCCAACGTCGGCAAGTCCACACTTTTCAACGCCCTGACCAAGGCCGGCATTCCGGCCGAAAATTATCCGTTTTGCACCATCGAGCCCAACGTCGGCGTGGTCGAAGTGCCCGACACGCGCATGGCGGCGCTGGCCGCCATCGTCAAGCCCGAGCGGCAGGTCAACGCCATTGTCGAATTTGTCGACATCGCCGGTCTGGTGGCGGGCGCGTCCAAAGGCGAGGGATTGGGCAACCAGTTTCTGTCGCACATACGGGAAACCGATGCCATCGTCAACGTGGTGCGCTGCTTCGAGGACGATAACGTGATCCACGTGGCCGGCAAGATCAGCCCGCTAGACGATATCGAAGTGATTCAAACCGAGCTGGCGCTGGCCGACATGGGCACGGTGGAAAAAGCCATCCACCGCGAGAACAAGAAGGCGCGCTCGGGCGACAAGGACGCGGCCAAGCTGGTGGCGCTGCTCGAACGCATGATGCCGCATTTGAACGACGCCAAGCCGGTGCGCGCGATGGGGCTGGACGCCGAGGAAATGCTGCTGATCAAACCGCTGTGTCTGATCACCGCCAAGCCGGCCATGTATGTCGCCAATGTATCCGACACCGGGTTTACCGACAACCCCTTGCTGGACCAGTTGACCGCCTATGCCAAGGCGCAAAACGCGCCCATCGTCGCCATCTGCGCCGCCATCGAGTCCGAAATCGCCGATCTGGACGATGCCGACAAGGGCGCTTTCTTGGCCGACATGGGCATGCAAGAGCCGGGTCTGGACCGTCTGATCCGCGCCGCCTACAAGCTGCTGGGCCTGCAAACCTATTTCACCGCCGGCGTGAAGGAAGTGCGCGCCTGGACCATCCACGTGGGCGACACCGCGCCGCAGGCGGCTGGCGTGATCCATACCGATTTCGAGCGCGGTTTCATTCGTGCCCAGACCAT
The DNA here is from genome assembly GCA_040385995.1 of Pseudomonadota bacterium. Taxonomy (GTDB): domain Bacteria; phylum Pseudomonadota; class Gammaproteobacteria; order Burkholderiales; family Burkholderiaceae_D; genus Janthinobacterium. The sequence continues at coordinate 123,705 of JAZKGI010000002.1, read as the reverse complement.
CGCGTACGACGACTTCATCGGCTTTAAAGGCGAGGCCGGCGCCAAGGAGGCGGGCAAGATGCGCGCCGAGGGCAAGGAATATGTGGTCAAGGATGGCGACGTGCTCAATTTCCTGTTCAACGTTTAAGTTGCCACGCACGTTTCAGGTGTTTTCTTAAGGTTTCAAGAAGACATCATCGAATCAGTTTTCCGCTATGAAAGCCGCTGAAATAGCGGCTTTTTTGTTTCCTGTTGTTTCATGATTTTTCGTGAGTATTCATAAAAATCACGGGTACACGAGCGGGTATAAATCCTTGTTGCGCAGAAAAGAGGTGGGTACAATCGGATCATCGCTACCGATTGTGAGACGTAATGCTAACTGATGCCCATTGCCGCAATGCCAAGCCTCGCGAGAAGCTCTACCCGGTCAATGACTACATTCTTGGTGGGTTGACGCAGGATAAGACCATGACCAGCGGATCGGGTCAATTGTTCTTGCCAAAGTTCATGCGTTCGTCTTCGGCGTCGGATGAGAAGACTGAGGTGCTCTTGTTGTTGCAAGTCACAAAATTATAGATTGGCTTAATGTTGAGAAATACGCCTCGGTACGGAAATTATTTGATAATATTGCAGTAAATGCCATGCCACGCATCAATCATGAAGACGAGTGAGCTTACCCGAGGATCTATAACATGGAAGAATGGAGAATTGATCGAATCGATTTCGTCGACAGCGCGCCCTGCCACTTTTGCAACCGGCGCTTGAAGAGCAACATAGCGTACATACTTGTTGCCAACGGCATCGAAGTTCCGTCCGGCCCCTCGTGTGCGAAGAAAAACGGCAGTAATCAAGGTGACAAGATTCCGGATTTCACTAAAGCGTCTTTTGATGTCGCCGAGGAGGATGGGGAAGATGGCGGCGGTGGCGGCCGCGGGGGCGGTGAACGTAGCGGGGGCGGACGCGCGAAACCCCAGGGGTTTGCTGAACTAGAATATCTACGGCTACGGGCGGAAAAATTGTCCAAATTTAAAGGGGCTATGTTTCCAAAGCTAGAATTGATGTATGCTAAGTACAAGGGCGAGGGCTTGGATGTAGGTGACATGGCATACCTGTCGAATCTGATTCATAAAGTTACGTTAGAAAAGCCGCTCTTCTCGCCCAAGAACTTGCAAAACTGTTATGCATATGCCTTTTGGCTTGAGCGTTATCTGGCGAAAAAAGGTCTCAATGAGTTCGTTAGCTCGGTCTTGACGCAACTGCACCAAAAGTTGAAGCTTTCCGAGTCGCAGATCAGTGCGATCAATAAGTGGTTTCAGTACATTGACCGGATGCCCAGCCTTGACGCCAAAGCCTTCTCGTAACGCACGTGTTGGTTCGCTAATGTAAGCGTTTCAGCGCTGACGGTGCTCGTAGCGGAAAGGGAGTCAAGGGGTTGGTGCGGCCCGCAGCGAAGCGAGGACTCGGCCCTTTACGCCCTTGAAGCGAGTTACGCTACAGGTAGGGGTGGGAAGGCACTTTCTTCCCATCCCCTGCCGCCTCGCAAGCGAGAGACCCGCGGTAGGTCCGTCGGGGACGGTGTGCGGCTTGATTGACAACCTCATCAGCATGGCGTATAAAGCTAAGCTTTATACGCCATGCTAAAGATGCTACAAGTTCAGAAAAAAATATCGTTAAAAATCAATAACTTAGGATTTATCGAGGTTTTTCTCTATGATTCTGGCCTGATTTCGCTTGCCTCCTTACTCAGATTTCGCTAAGATTTGGAGGGACAGGTAAATCCTGAGGAAATCGCGATACCCGCAAGGCGTCGTAAGCGCGTTGTAAACGCGTCGATCTTAGGGGCTGTCCCCATATTGCATAAATGGCCTCGTATTGAACGAGGCCATTTTTATTTTAAGGCATCCGTGTGCTGATATACGTTGATGAAAGTGGGGACTTGGGCTGGTCCTTTGAGCAGCCATACGGACAGGGTGGGTCTAGTAGGTACCTTACAATCGCATCGTTGCTTGTGCCTGACGAGCTTGATCACCTCCCAAAGCGAAAAGTTAAAGATCTATACAAGTACGGCAAGTGGGATACCAAGCGCGAGAAAAAGTGGGTCGAGATGTCGGCCGACGCTCGCCTTACCTTTGCCAAAGCAGCAGTGTTGTTGCGGGAAAAAAATGCAGATATTTCGTATAAGGCAATTGTTGTTAATAAGCTGAATGTCAATGCCAATTTTCGGCGCGACAGCAATAAGCTATATAACTACATGATCCGCTTGCTGCTACTGGACGAGATGGCGAAGCATCCTTTCGTCACATTGGTGCCGGATCCACGTTCGATTAAAGTTCAGAACGGCAATAGTCTGCATCACTACCTGGATGCTGTGCTATACGAAAAGGAAGCCGCGACTAGATTGGAAACGGTGGTTCGAGACAGTAGTGATTGCTTGTCTCTTCAGTTCACTGACATGCTTGCGGGCGTCGTCGGGTCAAGCTATGAGTTCAAGAAATGTGATCCGATGCGTGCCCTCGGGCGGCATATGCAAGTTAAAACTTTATTTTTTTGATCTTTTCCGTAATCGGGGAAAAAGTGGGTACATCCGTGGGTACACTAGGAAAGATTTTTAGAAATTATGTGAAAATCAACGGAATAGCCTTGGTGTTGCGGTTTAACGTCTGAGTTGGCAGTCATGTTGCAGGTGTTTTCGTAAGGTTTCACGAAGACATCCTCGAACCCATTGGCGAAGTCCCGTCGCCACGATATGCTCCAGCTTGTAGCGTTTCCGCCTATCGGCAAGCTGCCTGTTCGGCATCACTGGAAGCGTGTCGGTGGGGTGGCGATAGTTCCACGGCTTTCTTTGTTGTAGGCGTAAGCACGGGCCTTCGGTTTAAGCTATATTAGTGACGCGCTGCTACCGTGCTGTCTTCACGTATAATCATCGGTTTTTCGCTAGAATTAAGTTTCATTTTTGCCAATCAAAATCGTTGTTTAGTAGAAATTTTTTGAGGCGCTAGTATGTTTAAGGAACGCAAAGCAGCGCAGTTGGCCGCTGCACTGCTCGACAGAGCGGGCGGTCGATTGAACGTGCTCAAACTCACCAAATTGCTGTATCTTGTCGAACGCGAAGCAATGAAGCGGTATGGTTTTCAGGTTTCAGACGACCAGATGGTTTCGATGCCCAAGGGGCCGGTTTTGTCTCACACGCTTGATTTGACAAATGGTTCTGTCGAGTCGGCAGAATGGGACGCTTTTGTCGAAGATCGAGAACGTCATGACGTAAAGCTCAAAAACGTTGTTGCTCGTGAAGATCTGAGTGCCTTGAATGATGCGACTATCGAAATAGTGGACGCTATTTGGGCTGAGTTCGGCCATATGAGCCAATGGGATTTGGTCAACTATACGCACGATCAATGCGCAGAGTGGGAAGACCCGGATGGATCATCTTTGCCTATTCCCGCTAAGCGAGTTTTTATGGCGACAGGTAGATCCGCGACGGAAGCTGAAGTGATGGCTAAGGAATTGCGGGCGCAGCAGTATTTTGATCAACTGCTTGAGGATGTTGATGGCTAGTCCAGCGAATCCTGCCCAGTTTCCAATATCGCAGCGAGATGCCTTTCTGATACCATCTGGTCCAAATTTGGCCGAGGATCATTTCATTTTTTTACCGTTTTAACTGATCCCGGCAAAAGTGATGCTGTATTGCTGGTCAACGCCACAACTTGTTACGCAGATGTTCCCGACGATCCATCTTGTTACTTGGAAGTCGGAGATCATCATTTCATCCGACACAGAAGTTATATGTTGTACGAGAAGTCCCGTAGGGCGCGTGTAGTGAAGCTACGCCAGTTGATCGCTGCGCGAACAATCATTTTTCGACCGCCACCTATAAGTCAAACGGTATTTGCGCGGATTATTGCCGGGGTGGCGGGTAGCAGGATGAGCCCGGAGCATATCGCTTTTTTCGAACAGTACAAATAGTTGTTTTAGCCGCTTGCCCCTTCATCACATAGCGAGACGCAAACTGGCTGTGCATTCGCGCGTGTTTCAGCGTGCTGAGGTTAGTTCAGTTTCACAATATGCGCTATGCCGCATCATTTGACAAAAAACCGCGGGATTCGCGGTTTTTTTACGGCAGTTATTTGTGATCTATTGACCGTAAGTCGAAGCCGACGCGTGTTCGCTGCCAGACCCTCAACTGCGGTCGATGTGAATATTTTCCTTACTGCCGCCGTTGGCCACCGAAATCATAATGCCCAGGCCAATCAGGATGACGACACCGATGACGGTCCAGGTGGTTCCAATGGCGGCAAGAATGCCGAGCTGCCAGAGCGCGGCCAGCAAGCCGCCAACGAGGATAACAAAGCCTACCAAGTACATTCCTGCCCATTTCATGATCAGACTCCTTTGGGGCATCATGCCCGTAGTGGTTGCGTGGTGTAGTTCCGGAACTGGCCCAAGCCCGCAGGGGAGACCAGCTGCAAGTATTATTTCGCTCAGGACAGAGTACGCAGGGGCTGCGAACTTGTCTGTGTGCCAGCACACGTACCGTTTTGACATGTCCGGTCGGCGCGCAACTGTTCGGCCACGCTGCGCCTGAACGGATACGTATCGGGGTCGAGCTGCAACCACATGTGCGCCACCGATCCTCACATCGCGGATCGGTCGCTCTCGTGGATGTGCCGGTAAATGGCGCCGGGACCAATGGCCAGCCGTTCGGACAGGGTACGGAAGGTCAGCCCGCTTTCTCCGCTGCCGTCCGGCAGCGCGATCGGCGCTTCAATGATGGTCGCGCGCGAGCGCGCGGTTGGACGTCGTCCGCTGCCTGTTTTTTCCATCCATTACTCTGACATGGATCGCCTACCGCACCTAGATAGGGCAGGGCAAGGAGGATGAGCATGACCAGGCGCTGCCGTCACTCCGGCCGCACCGCCAGGCGGGCGATCCTGCCGCCCTTGCTGAAGGTGATATCGACCACCGCGCCGCCCTGGCGATAGCGGGCCCGGTAGCGGTATAGCCGGTCTTCGCCGTCGGTGCTGCGTGCCAGCAATTCCAATTTGTCCAGCTCGCCAAACGCACGCAGTCGCGCCGCCGTTTGCGCCGCCTGATCTGGAAGCAGGGCGGCGCCGGCCCGCTCCGTGTAGCGTTCCGGCGTCAGGCTGCCAGCGACGTACTGCGCCAAAATGTCGCTCACTTGCGCCGTCACATCCGGCTCCTGGTCGGCAATCGGCGCCGGCCCGGCCGCCGGCGCCACCCGGCCGTCCGGCGCGGCCCCGGCGCAGCCGCACGCGAGCGCGACCACCATCATCAGTATCAAAGCCCTACCCATACCGCCTCCCTTCGTTGGTCGCGGCGACCCGTCGCGCCGATCCGGTGCCCAGTATCGCGCTTCAAGCGCGCGCCGGGGTGCCGTGTCAAACAACTCTGTTGTTAATTAAATACAGTGTTAAATGTTTCAACCAGTCCTTACACTTAACCTTATACTCTCGGTTAAATTGTGTAAATGTAATGTCTGGTCGATCAACTTGGGAGAGAAGTGTATATGAAGCATTATCAGCGTACTGTATTGGCAACACTGTTGGTTCTGGCCTATGCTGGCGTGGCGCAGGCGGCCAGTGTCACCACCGATAATTTGACCGTGTTTACGGCCACCCAGGCCGGCTCGGCGCAAGATGTGCTGCGTCAGTACGCGGCCCGCTTCGGCTTGCCGGCCAACCTGGACAATCTGGTGCCGAGCCGGGTTCAGGAATCCTTGACCGCTAAACATTACTACTTCCAGCAAACCCTGCGCGGCTTGCCGGTGGACCGGGCCGAAATCGTGGTGTCGATCGGCCGCGACGGTCAATTGCTGAAGATTTTCAACGAAACCAAATATATTTCACCGCAAGTCGATGCGGACGCCGTCAATCAGCTGTATGTGCAAAGCCGCATCACACCCGAGGCGGCGCTCGAGCGCGGCTGGAACAATATGAAAGTGCAGCACGCGCTGGTGGCCGCGCCGACCAGCAATCTGGTGTGGGTCAAGACCAAGCAAGGGGTGCAACTGGCGCAAAAAGTGCAGATCGAAGCGCAAATGCCGACCGGCGGTTTCGTCCAGTACATCAACGCCCACAACGGCGAATTGCTCGATTCGTATTCCACCTCGCTGCCGCGTACCAATAAGAATGGCGAACGCAGTATCGCCGCCCGCGCCAGCGTGGCCGGCCCCGTGCTCGACCGCGCCAGCGCCAGCGCCAACCCTGTCGCGCAGGGCCGCATCGAGCCGCCGTTCACCGGCAGGATGGGCCTGGCCGCCGGCACGCTGGCGCCGTCCGGCGTCAACGGTATGGGCCTGGTGTTCGATCCCGATCCGCGCACCGCGCTCAACACCGACGCCTTGAGCGACGCTTCGCCCGCCTCCGCCTTCGATCCCGCCTATGCCAACAAGAGCTTGCGCGATTTGACGGTCACCGGCGGCGTGTATAAATTGTCTGGCCCGTTTGTCAATATCACCGATATCGAAGCCCCCAACACGGCGCCCAGCACCACCAGCAACGGGGTCTGGACCGCCAAGCGCGGCAACAACGCCTTCGACGACAGCAATGTCTATTTCCACCTCGACCAAAACCAGCGCTACATCCAGTCGCTCGGCTTCGTTGGCGCCAAGTCCATCATCAACCGTCCATTCAATGTCGACACGAACGGCGTCAATGGCGACGACAATTCCCATTACAGCCACGGCGGCACCGATTACCTGGCCTTCGGCCACGGCTGCGTCAACGATTCGGAAGACGCGGACGTCATCTTGCATGAATACGGCCATGGTATTCAATACAATATCAACTCCGGCTGGAGCGGTGGCGACACCGGCGCCATGGGCGAGGGCTTTGGCGACTACTGGGCCGTGTCGTATTCCTACAGTACGCCCAACGGCAAAACGTATCACCCGGAATGGGTGTTCGGCTGGGACGGCCATAGCGAATGCTGGGGCGGGCGCGTGACCAACCGCACCGGGGCGCTCTACAACGCCAACAAAAATTACGGCGCCCATCAATCGGTGACGGAAAACGGCATCACCTTCCAGTCCGACGAGCTGTGGTCGGCGCCGCTGTACGAATCGATGGTGGCACTGCTGAGCGCCGGCAAGCCGCGCGCCAATATCGACAAGATCATTCTGGAAGCCCATTTCGGGCTCGGTTCGAACATCAAGATGCCGGCCATGGCCGCCGCCATCGTCAATGCCGCCCACACCTTGTTCCCGGCCGATGCCGCCTATGAAGACACGTTCCGCGCCCGCTTCACGGCCCATAAGATCATCGGCCCGGTGATCCCGCCCGGCCCCACCATCGCCGAAGTGGAAAGCAATAACACGATCGCCACGGCCAATGTCATCAGTGTGAGCAACACGATCGTCAACGCCGTGGCGGGCAGCAGCACCGATGTCGATTACTTCAAAATCACTGTGCCTGCCGGCAAGTCGGCCAACGTCACCATCACGCCCAACGCCACTTCCGACTATGACTTGAAACTGTACAGCGCATCCGGTGTCGAGCTCGGCTTCAGCTTCAACGGCACCGGTTCCAGCGATAGCATTTCCTACGCTAATTCAAGCCGGGTAAGCATGGATGTGTATGCCAAAGTGTATTACTTCGATGGCGGCGTCGGCGCCACCGCCGGGAAATACATCTTACAAGCAAACTGGTAGTACTCAGCCGGGCCTGGCCTGGCCTGGCCGGGCCTGGCCGGCACCCGGCCCGGCGCCATCGCCGGGCCGATGCGGTGTTCCAGCGCGCCGCGCCAAGCCAAGCCGGGCGGCCCGGCCCGCCGTTTTACGCCGCGCCGCTTTGCTGCCATACTGCGTTCTCGTCCTCTCTTGCGCCGGCCCGGCCGGACACCCGCCTCCCCTTAATATATGGCCATCGTTTCCGAACTTACCCTCTATCCCATCAAATCGTGCGCCGGCATCGCGCTTGACAGCGCCATCCTCACCCGCGCCGGGTTAATGAGCGAACATGTCTACGACCGCGAATGGATGGTGGTCGACGGCGCCGGCCAATGCATGAGCCAGCGTACCCATCCGCGCATGGCGCTGATCACGCCGCGTCTGCGCGCCGACACCCTGGAGTTGCGCGCGCCCGGCATGCTCCCGCTCGAGATCGCGCTCGGCTTGCCCGAAGGGCCGCTGGCGCCGACCCGCGAAGTAGGCATCTGGGACGAGCGCTTGCTCGCCTACGATTGCGACGAACTGTGCGCGACCTGGTTGTCGCGCGCGCTCGGCACCGCCTGCCGGCTGGTGCGTTTTCACCCGGCGGCGCGGCGCTTGGCCAGCGCCACATGGACCGGCGGCGTGGACGCGCCCACCTTGTTTTCGGACGGCTTTCCGCTGCTGGTACTGAGCCGCGCTTCCCTGGCCGACTTGAACCACAAATTGCTGGCGGCCGGACGCGCCGCCTTGCCGATGAACCGCTTCCGCCCTAATCTGGTGCTCGACGGTATCGACGCCTTCGAGGAAGACTACAGCGCCAGCTTCCAGCTGGGCGCGACCGTCTTGAAACCGGTCAAATCTTGTCCACGCTGCCCGATGCCGTCGATCGACCAGGCCAGCGGCCAGTTCGGCCCCGACCCGCTCGACATCTTGCAAGGCTACCGCCGCAAGGCCGAACTCGACGACGCGATTTGTTTCGGCATGAACAGTATCGTAATGCAAGGCGGCGAGGAAAGGGTGCGCGTGGGGCAAGAGGTGACCATCGAATTGGCTTTTTGAGCATGTCGCGCGGGCCTGACGTGCGTGCCGGCTTGGCCAATCCCGCTACCATGGTGCCAGGCGTCGCGCCAAGGCGGGGGATGGCGGCCCCCAAGTACCCCAGTAAAGGTTGATATGACGCACAACGAAACAGGCAGCAGCGCGCTGGAAGCGGAAAACCGGGCCTTGCAGGCGCGGCTGGACGGTTTGCTGGAACAAGCCCGGCACAATCACGCGATCATGTGCCGGCATCAAGCCTTCGATCTGGAAATCGTCGGCTCGGCCAATTTTCCCGAGTTGATCGACACCATTTTCCGTACCTTGCCCGTCATTTCCGAGCTCGATAATGTTACCTTGAGCCTGCTGGACGAGGAGGACGACATTTCCACCGTGATGGCCAAACTTGGTGTCGATTTCGACCGTTTTCCCGACTTGATCTTTGTGCGTAGCGAAGCGGCGCTGGGCTTCGCCGGGCCGGACACCGAGGCCGGCGCCGCCGCTGCCGCGCCCGCGCCCGCGCCGCCCAAGCCCTTGCTGGGCCCGTTCGACCCGGCCCTGCATGGCGCCATGTTTCGCTCCGACACGCTGCGCAGCGTGGCGCTGGTGCCGCTGCTGCGCAACCGGCGCCTGATCGGCGCCTTGAACCTGGGCAGCGCCGACCCGGCCCGCTTCACTGCGCGCCTGGGCACCGACTTTATCGAGCATATGGCCTCGATCATCGCGATTTGCCTGGAAAACGTGATCAGCAATGAAATGCTCAAATACATCGGCTTGACCGATTCGCTCACCGGCGTCTACAACCGGCGCTATATCGACCGCCGTTTGCAGGAAGAAGTGGCGCGCGCGCGGCGCCAGGATTATCGCCTGTCCTGCATGTATATCGATATCGACCATTTCAAGCGCGTCAACGACAGCGTCGGCCACCAGGGCGGCGACGAAGTGCTGCGCGAGGTGGCCAACCGCATCAAGAACGAGCTGCGCCTGTCGGACGCGCTGGGCCGCTTCGGCGGCGAGGAATTCGTGGTGCTGCTGATCGATGCCGATCTCGACAGTGCGGCCCAGGTGGCCGAGCGCATCCGCGCCAACGTGGCCGGCCAGCCGGTCGACTTGGCGTCCGGCGCCAGGCTGCAAGTGAGCGTGTCGGTGGGGGTCGCTTGCCTTGGGCCGGTGGCCGCCGACAGCGCCATCGATGTGGTGGCCCATGAACTGATCGCCCATGCCGACGCCGCGCTGTACCAGGCCAAACACCATGGCCGCAATCAGGTGGTCGCTTACCGCTAACGCAACACCGCGCTAGCGCAGTAGCCGCGTTTCGGCGCGCGCCACCGCTTCGGCGGCGCCGCGCAGCACCACCACGTCGCCCGCCTCCAGCACCGTGTCCTTGCCGATCTCCAGCCTGGCTTTGCCGCGCCGGATGGTGCTCACCTCGGCGCCGGCCAGGTCGATCTGGCCCAGCATCTGGCCCACCCCTCTGGCGCCTTGGTGCAGGATGACCGAATGCAGGCGCACCAGATCGGCCTCCTCGCCGGTGTCGCTGGCGCCGTGAAAATAGCCGCGCAGCGAGGCATAGCGCTCTTCGCGCGCGCTTTGCACGCGGTGCACCACGCGCCGCAGCGGCACCCCCAGCATGATCAAGGCATGCGAGGCCAGCATCAGACTGCCCTCCAGCAATTCCGGCACCACCTCGGCCGCGCCGGCTTGCTTGAGCAAGTCCAGATCGGCGTCGTCATGGCTGCGCACGATCACCGGCAGGGTCGGCGCCAGCTCGTGCACCAGGTGCAGCACGCGCAGCGCCGACGGTGTGCTGGCGTAGGTGATCACCACCGCGCTGGCGCGGTAAATGCCGGCCGCGATCAAGCTTTCGCGCCGCGCCGCGTCGCCATACGAGACATTGGCGCCGGCCGTCTGCGCTTCCTGCACCCGCTGCGGGTCCAGGTCGAGCGCGTGGTATTCGATGCCTTCCTCGCTGAGCAGGGTGGCCAGGCTCTGGCCGCTGCGCCCGAAGCCGGCCACGATCACGTGTTTCTGGGCCGCCATGGTGCGGCTGGCGATGCGGGTCAGGGCCAGCGATTGCATCATCCAGTCGTTGCTGGAAATTTTCATCACGATGCGGTCCGACTTGGCGATGATGAAGGGCGCCGCCAGCATCGACAACACCATCGAGGCCAGCACCACCTGGATCACGAACGGGTCCATCAATTCCACCCCGCCGGCCAGGTTGAGCAGCACGAAGCCGAACTCGCCGGCCTGGGCCAGCGCCAGGCCGGTGCGCACCGAGACCCCGTCGGACGAGCCGAACAGCTTGGCCAGCAGGGCGATCAAGGCGAACTTGAGCAGCACCGGCCCGCATAGCAAGATCAGCACCAGCCACCAGTTCTGTAGCACCAAGCCGATATTGAGCAGCATGCCGACCGTGATGAAAAACAGGCCCAGCAGCACATCGCGGAACGGCTTGATGTCTTCCTCGACCTGGTGCTTGAATTCGGTTTCCGAAATGAGCATGCCGGCCACAAAAGCGCCCAGCGCCAGCGACAGCCCGGCGCGCTCGGTGATCCAGGCCGCGCCCAGGGTGATCAAAAGCAGGTTGAGCATGAACAATTCCTGCGAGCGGCGCTGGACCACGATGGTGAGCCAGCCGCGCACCAGCTTTTGGCCGATAAACAGCAGCAGCACCAGCACCACCACCGCTTTCAGCCCGGCCCAGGCCAGCGTTTCAAGCAAGTCGTGCGGATTTTTGCTCAGCGAAGGGATCAGGATCAGCAGCGGTACCACGGCCAGATCCTGAAACAGCAAGATGCCGATGATCTTGCGGCCGTGCTCGCTTTCCAGTTCCAGCCGCTCGGTCAGCATTTTCGACACGATCGCCGTCGACGACATGGCCAGCGCGCCGCCCAGGGCCAGCGAGGCTTGCCAGCTCAAATGAATATAGGAGGGCAGCTGGAACGCCAGCAGCCAGCCGAATACGATGGTCGAGGCGATGGTCAGGCCCACCTGCGCCAGGCCCAGCCCGAACACGATGCGGCGCATCGCCATCAGCTTGGGCAGGGAAAATTCCAGCCCGATGGAAAACATCAGGAACACCACGCCGAATTCGGCCAGGGTGTGGCTGGCTTCGTTTTGCTCGGCCAGGCCCAGCGCGTGCGGGCCGATCACGATGCCCACCGTCAGGTAACCCAGCATGGGCGGCAAGTGCAGCATGCGGAACCCGACCACGCCCAGAACGGCGCTGCCCAGCAACATGAGGGTCAGTTCTAGCGATGAAAACATGGCCTTGATCAAGTCCGTGAGGGAAGGAGGCGGCTCGCCGCAACTGGCAAGTTTTTTGCTTTAGGATTTCGTTTATACTCTGGGCATGAGTGTAACCCATGAAAAAACAATGCTGAAAGCTTTTGATGCACACACGGCGCGGCGCGCCCTGCAACTGGCCCGCGCCACCTTGCGGATTGAAGCGGACGCCATCATCGCCTTGCACGACCGTCTGGAACGCGACGATAGCGTGGGCCGCGCGGTCGCCCTGTTACTCGGCTGCACCGGCCGGGTGGTGGTGTCGGGGATCGGCAAATCCGGCCATATCGCGCGCAAGATCGCCGCCACGCTGGCGTCGACCGGCACCCCGGCCCTGTTCATCCACCCGGCCGAGGCCGCACATGGCGACCTGGGCATGGTGCGCCCGGAAGACGCCTTCATCGCCGTGTCCCATTCCGGCGAAACGGCCGAGCTGATGGCCATCATGCCCACCGTCAAGCGCATGGGCGGCACCCTGATCGCCATGACCGGCCATCCGGGCTCGAGCCTGGGGCGCCTGGCCGATGTGCACCTGGACGTGTCGGTGGCCAAGGAAGCCTGCCCCCTCAATCTGGCGCCCACCGCCAGCACCACCGTCACCCTGGCCCTGGGCGACGCCCTGGCCGTGGCCCTGCTCGACCTGCGCGGCTTTCGGGAAGAGGATTTCGCCCGTTCCCACCCGGGCGGGGCGCTGGGACGGCGCCTGTTGACCCATGTGCGCGACGTGATGCGCAGCGGCGCCGACGTGCCGGCCGTCACGGCCGAGGTGGCGCTGCCGGCGGCTCTGCTGGAAATCACCCAGAAAGGCATGGGCATGACGGCCGTGGTCGACGCCGACAACCGCCCGGTCGGGGTCTTCACCGATGGCGATTTGCGCCGTATGATTGAACGGGTGCAAGATTTCAGTAAAGTGTTGATGCGCGACGTAATGCACTGCAACCCGCGCAGCATCGGCCCGGACCAGCTGGCCGTGGACGCGGTGGCCGTGATGGAACAATGTCGCATCAACCAGATGCTGGTGGTGGACGCGGACGGCAAGCTGGTGGGCGCGCTGCATATCCATGACTTAACGCGCGCCAAGGTGATCTGATGGATAGCCTCGCCGCCAACCTCGCGCGCGCCGCGCAAGTGAAACTGATGATCTTCGACGTCGATGGCGTGCTTACCGACGGCAGCCTGCACTTCGGCCCCGATGGCGAGATGATGAAGACTTTTAATGTGTACGACGGCCTGGGCATCAAGCTGTTGCAGCAATCGGGGGTGCAAACGGCCATCATCAGCGCGCGCCAGTCGGCCGTGGTGACGCGCCGCGCCAGCGACCTGGGCATCGACCATGTGCATCAGGGCGGGCACGACAAGCTGACCCCGTTCGCCGCGCTGCTCGCCAAAACCGGACTCACGGCCGAGCAGTGCGGCTATATCGGCGACGACGTGATCGACTTGCCGATCCTGACCCGGGTCGGCTTTAGCGTGAGCGTGCCGGGCGGGCGGGCCGAGGTACGGGCCCGTGTCCATCATGTGACCGCCGCCGGCGGCGGCGCCGGCGCCGTGCGCGAAGTGTGCGAATTCGTGCTGCGCGCGCAGGGCAACTTCGAACGCGTGATCGCCCCGTTTCTGGCATGAGGCGGCGCCTTCAACATTTAGGAGATGGTTATGCCCATGCGTAAGCAAAGAACCGCGCATCGCACCCGCTTGTTGCTCACCATCCTGGCCGGCGTGCTGCTGGCCTTTGGCACCTTTTGGCTGGGGCTGGTGATGGAGCAAAGCGGCGCCGGCAAGCGGGCCGACCAGCGCAACGAGCCGGACTACATCGTCGACCGTTTCAGTTTCGTGCGCATGAACCAGACCGGCCAGCCCGGCTATCTGATCTCGGGCACCCGCCTGACCCACCGACCGCTGGACGATTCGTCCGAGGTCGAGCAGCCTTTCATGCGCAGCCTGAAGCCGGGCGAGCCGCCGATGGACATGCATGCCGACCGGGCCCGCATCGACCAGGGCAATAGCCGGGTGCAGCTGAACGGCAATGTGCTGGTGGACCGGGCCGAGGCGCCTAATATCAAGCGCATGGCCATGCGCACCGAGGCCTTGACCGTGTTGCCCGATGAAGACCGCATGCTCAGCGACCGGCCGGTGGCGATCCGGGTCGGCGATTCGCTGATGACCGGGATCGGCATGGCCGCCAACAATGCCACGCGCCAGATCGACATCGCCGAGCGCATGCGCATCATTTCCCCGCCGGTACCTTAAGCGCGCTGCGCGCGGGCCGACTCATTTTGTGTTTGGAGTAATCATATGAACAAGATTGTGCTGGTTGTTTTGCTGTCGCTGGGCTTGAGCGGGGTGGCGCGCGCCGAAAAGGCCGATTCCAATAAGGAAACCGTGATCGAGGCGGACCAGGGCTCGGCCGACGACGTCAAGCAAACCCGCACCCTGGTCGGCAATGTGGTGCTGACCAAGGGCACCCTGGTCATGAAGGCCGGGCGCGCCGTGATGACCACCGATCCCCAGGGTTACACCTTTGTCACGTTCTGGGCCGCGCCGGGCGGGCGCGCCACCTTCCGTCAAAAGCGCGACGGCGAAGGCGATCTGTGGGTCGAGGGCGAAGCTGAAAAGGTCGAATACGACGACAAGGCCGACATCGTCAAGCTGTACTCGAAAGCCAAGCTGACCCGGCTCGAAGGCAAGAAAATCACCGACCAGGCCGAGGGCCCCTTCATTTCCTACGATAGCCGCAAGGAAGTGTTTGCGATGGAAAACAACGCCAGCGGCGAGAGCAAAACCGGCGGCGGACGGGTCAAGATGGTGCTTCAGCCAACCGACAAAAACGCGCCGGCGGCGGCGGGAAAACCATAATGGCCGACCAACGCTGCGGCAGCACCCTGATCGTGCGTGGCTTGCAAAAAAGTTATGGCAAGCGCCAAGTGGTGCACGACGTCTCGCTGCAAGTCGAATGCGGCGAGGTGGTCGGCTTGCTGGGTCCGAACGGGGCCGGCAAGACCACTTCCTTTTATATGATCGTCGGCCTGGTGCCGTCGGACGCCGGCACCATCGATATCAGCGGGGTCGACATTTCGCGCTTGCCGATCCACCGGCGCGCCGTGCTGGGGCTGTCTTACCTGCCGCAAGAGGCTTCTGTGTTTCGCAAGCTGACGGTGGAAGACAATATCCGCGCCGTGCTGGAAATTCAAAGCGTGGACGGGCGGCGCCTGAAAAAGGCCGAGATCGAGGAACGGCTCGATGCCTTGCTGGCCGACTTGCAGATCGAAAAACTGCGCGGCAACCAGGCCCTGTCGCTGTCGGGCGGCGAGCGGCGCCGGGTGGAAATCGCCCGCGCGCTGGCCACCAATCCCCGTTTCGTGCTGCTCGACGAGCCCTTCGCCGGGGTCGACCCGATCGCCGTGATCGAAATCCAGCGCATCGTGCGCTTTCTCAAGGAGCGCGGCATCGGTGTGCTGATCACGGACCACAATGTGCGCGAAACACTGGGCATTTGCGACCGCGCCTATATCATCAACCAGGGCTCGGTGCTGGCCTCGGGTCGGCCGGACGACATCATCGCCGATGAATCGGTGCGGCGGGTGTATCTGGGCGAACATTTTCGGATGTAAGCGATGAAACAGTCCCTCCAACTTCGCACCTCCCAGCATCTCGCGCTGACCCCGCAGTTGCAGCAATCGATACGTCTGCTGCAATTGTCGACCCTGGAGCTGCACCAGGAATTGGAACAGCTGCTATCCGATAATCCCTTGCTCGAACGCCTGGACGATCCGCTCGACCGCTCGGTGCGCCTGCTGGCCGACGGCGCCATCAGCGCCGGCCCGGCGCCCGAGGCGGCGCCCCAGCCGCCCGGCGAGCAAGCGCCCGCCAGTGCCGAAGGCGAGGGCGGCGCGGCCGAGGGCGGCGACGGCGAGGGCGCCGCCGATAGTGGCGCCGAGGGCGACACCGACTGGAGCGACAGCGGACGCAGCAAAGCGCCCGACGACGAGGATGCGCGGCCCCAGCTCGAAGCGGCCCACTGCACCTTGCGCGCCCACCTGATGGAGCAAATGCGGGTGACGGTGCAGCCATTGCGCGACCGCGCCCTGGTCGAGTTGATCATCGACGCGCTGGACGACAATGGCTATTTGGAAGAGAGTCTGGACGAGATCTTCGCGCGCCTGCCGCCCGAGCTCGACATCGAGATCGAGGAATTGCAGACCGCGCTGGCGCTGCTGCAAAGCTTCGACCCGGTCGGGGTGGGCGCGCGCAGCGCGGCCGAATGCCTGGCGCTCCAGATCCGGCGCATGCCGCAGGTGGCCCTGGTCACGCGCCGCATGGCGCTGCGCATCGTCGAGCACCATCTGACCTGGTTTGCCCAGCGCGACTTCAACAAGCTGAAAAAGGCGCTCGATTGCGACGACGAGGATTTGCGCGAAGCCCAGACCGTGATCCGTCTGTGCAATCCCCATCCGGGCGCCCTGTTCGCCTCCGACGTGTCCGACTTCGTGGTGCCGGACGTGGTGGTCAAGCGGGCCCGCAACGGCTGGCAAGTGACGCTCAACAATGACGTGATGCCGCGTCTGAAGGTCAATGCCCTGTACGCCAACCTGCTGAAACAGGGCAAGGGCGAGGGCGCCATGGGCGCGCAACTACAGGAAGCGAAGTGGCTTATCAAGAATATGCGCCAGCGTTTCGACACGATTTTGCGTGTGGCCCAGGCAATAGTGGAGCGCCAAAAGAATTTTTTCTCGCACGGCGCTGTTGCCATGAGACCCCTTGTGTTGCGTGAAATAGCTGATACACTGGGTTTACACGAGAGTACTATTTCTCGTGTAACAACTCAAAAATACATGCTGACGCCGCACGGCATGTTTGAGTTGAAGTACTTTTTTGGTAGCCATGTCGCCACCGAGGCGGGCGGAGAAGCATCCTCGACGGCGATACGGGCACTGATCGTGCAATTGACAGGAGCTGAAGACCCGAAAAATCCTTTATCCGATAGTAAGATTGCGGACATGCTGGGGGAACAGGGCATGGTCATTGCGCGACGCACCGTCGCCAAATACCGTGAAGCTTTGAAGATCCCGCCGGTCGGTCTGCGCAAGTGCTTGTAATTGAAGTTTTACTTTGGTTCCTCTGCGGGCCGGCACACGGTTTTCGCACGAACTCTAGGCGACATCATCTTTAGGAGTGTGTATGAATCTCACAATCAGCGGACATCATCTCGAATTGACACCGGCCATCCGGGAATATGTGCGGTCCAAACTGGAGCGCGTACAACGTCATTTCGATCAAGTGATCGATATTGCTGTCATTCTGACCGTCGACAACCTTAAAGAAAAAGAGAAACGACAAAAAGCCGAGATCAATCTGCGTTTGTCGGGCAAGACCGTGTATGTGGAAAGTCTGGCGCACGACCTGTACGCGGCCATCGATACCCTGATCGATAAACTGGACCGCCAGGTCATGAAATACAAAACCAAGGTGCAGGAGCACAACCACCAGGCCATCAAACACTTGCCCGACACCAGCGAGGCGGCCGCCTAAGCCGGCCGCTTCCCCACCAAAAAGGGCGCATCGATTGCGCCCTTTTTTGCGCGCGCCTCGTGTATCCGCCGGCCGCGCTACAATAGGCTTCGATATTTTTTTCGGCCCGACACGGCGCGGGCCGCCCGCCATGATCCGATCCGCATGCGTTTGCACCAGCATCGCCCAGCGCGCCGGCAGCATTGTGCTGGACCGGCCCAAGGCGCTCAACGCGCTGTCGCTTGAGATGGTGCGCGCGCTGCATGCCACCTTGCTGGCCTGGCGCGACGATGCCCAGGTGGACGCGGTGGTGATACGCGGCAGCAGCGCCAAGGCGTTTTGCGCCGGAGGCGACATCCGCTTTTTCCATGACGTTGGACGCGCCACGCCGCAGGAAGGCAGCGCGGCGCTGGAAGATTTTTTCACCGAGGAATACGCGCTCAACCACCTGATCCATCATTATCCCAAGCCCTATATCGCGCTGATGGACGGGGTGGTGATGGGCGGTGGCTTGGGCGTGGCGCAGGCCGGGCCCGCCAGCCGGGTGCGCGTCGTCACCGAGGGCAGCAAGATGGCTATGCCCGAAGTCAATATCGGCTTGTTTCCCGACGTGGGCGGCAGTTATTTCTTGCCGCGCTGCCCGGGCCGGCTGGGCCGGTATCTGGCGCTGACCGGGCTGACCATCGGCGCCGCCGACGCGCTGCATGCCGGCCTGGCCGACTATTTTGTGCCGCAGGCGCGCATGCCCGCGCTGATCGAGTTGATCGAAGCCACCCCGGGCCACCGGCTGCCACTGGCGATCGCCGACTTCGCCGCGCCCCACCGCGCCGAAGCGGGCGCCGGCCTGTTCGCGGCGCACGGCGCGGCCATCGATCATCACTTTGGCGCCGCCTCGGTGGCGGCCATCGTCCGTTCGCTGGCGGCCGACACGAGCGACTTCGCCCGCCAGAGCGCGGCGGCGCTGGCGCAACGCTCGCCGTTGATGATGGCGGTCACCTTCGAGTTGCTGGAACGGGGCGCCGACCTGGGATTGGCCGACTGTTTGCGCATGGAGCGCACGCTGGTGCGTCACAATTTCGAGCATGGCGAGGTGCTCGAAGGGGTGCGCGCGCTGGTGATCGACAAGGATCAGACGCCGCGCTGGTCGCCGCCCACGCTGGAACAGGTGACGCCGGCCATGGTGGCGCGCTTTTTTGCGCCGGTCTGGCCCGACGCGGCCCATCCCTTGCGCCACCTGGCCTGAGCCGGCGCGGCGACTGGCGGCCTTACTTCTGCGCCGCCAGGTCCGCTTGCAAGGCGGCGATCTGCCGCTTGAAGCGATCCGGCGGGACGGCGCATTGGTGATCGAGCAGTGCCCACACCCGGGATTGCATGGTGCCGATTTCCTTGGGATCACATTGAGAGCTGCGGAGGACGCGCGCGGCCACGTTGTCCTCGGCCGCGCCCCAGGCACTGATGGCGCTCCAGCGGGTATTCGTGGTCTCGTGCACGTCATCTTGGAATTTTTGTGCCAGCATCACGCAAGACAAGGTCATTTTTTGCAGGAAAGCGTCGCGCGCTGTTAACTGCCGGGACGATCCAAGCCCAGGAAGGTGATCGAATACTGCGCTGGGCTGTTTGGCCAATTTGGCTTGCGCGCGGTCGAAGTAATCGAGCGCCATGAGCATGACTTCGCCCTGCGACTTGGCCGACTTGAAGATGCCTTCAAGGTAAGCATCGATCGAAGCAGGACGCTCGCCGGGTGCCAGCGGCGGGAATGGGGCATACTCGATGCGTCTGGCCATGAGTTGCCGCACCTCGGCCGGAATGCCGTCAACGCCCTTGAGTACCGACGCAGTGATGCCGTCGCGTTCCTTGGCCGGCGTGATGTCTGTGCTAGATCGCCCCGTCAGCTCAAACGCGTCGCCCGCCTCCCGCGCCGCGCGCTCGAAGGCGTCGGCGGCCACACTCATTTTTTGCAGAAAATTGTTGGCTATCTCTTTTTCCTGCTGTTTCCGGAGCATCCCGAGCAGGGCGTGCTGCAAGTGGGAAGAGTGGGAGGTGGCCGAAGAGTTGACCATGCCGAACACCATTCCCATCGCCGCCACGCCGTTCCTGTTTCCGCGGGCGGCCGGCGCTGCCGGCTGGGGCGTGGGGGGCGGGGCCGGCGGCACCCAGCCCTGGGTGTCGGCGATAGCAGCCGACTGCGAAGTCGATAGGATAGCCATGTGTATGCGTGATCGAGTGAGATTGATGAAGGGCCGCCCGTTTGCAAGCGCCACGGCACGCCGCCCGCGATCGGCACCCATACGGCGCCGGCGAGAGTTCGACATCGGTGGGTGGCGCCGGTAGAGGCGCGGTTCCATGCCGGGGGCTACGGGCCCGCCGTCCGGACCGGCGTCAGGATTGCTCGCGGTGGCGCAACACCACCCGTTCGCTGGGGCTGAAATAGGCGGCCAGACGCTCGGCCATGTAGACCGAGCGGTGTTGGCCGCCCGTGCAACCGAGCGCCACCGTCAGATAGCTGCGGTTGTCGGTCTTAAACGAAGGCAGCCACTTTTCAATGAAGCGGCGTATGTCGTCCAACAATTCCACCGCGCTGGTCTGGGCGTCCAGGAAGGCGATCACGGGGCCGTCGCGGCCGGTCAAGGGACGCAATGCCAGATCGTAATACGGGTTCGGCAGGGCGCGCACGTCGAACACGAAATCGGCATCCAGCGGCACGCCCAGCTTGAAGGCGAACGATTCGAAAAACAGGGTCAGCGGAGCGCGCTCGATTTCCACCAGTTCCTTGATCCAGGCCCGCAGCTTGTTGGCGCTCAGCTCGGAGGTATCGATCACATGGCCCAGCTGCTCGATGGCCGACAGGCGCTCGCGCTCTTCGTGGATGCACTCGATCAGGGTGCGGCGCGCGGCCGGATTGTGGCCGGGGCGCAGTTCGTGCGACAAGGGATGGCTGCGCCGGGTTTCCGAAAAGCGCGCCACCAGGGAATGCGTATTGGCGGTCAAAAACATCACCTTGACGTCGTGGCCGTCTTGCTTGAGGCGGCGCACATCGTGCGGCAAGGTGGCCAGCGAGGCGGCGCTGCGGGCGTCCACCGCCACCGCCAGCGACTCGGTGCCCTCGGCAACAAGGGTGTCGACCAGATTGGGCAACAGGGCGGGCGGCAAGTTATCGACACAATAATAGCTCGCGTCCTCAAGCACGTTGAGCGCGACCGATTTGCCGGAACCGGAAATGCCGGTGATGAGAACTATACGCATGGTCTAGATGATACCGCAAGGTGGGAAAGCGCGCTGTCCGGCGGCAGCGCCGGGCGCCCAACGCCGGCTTGAGCGGCGGCGGGTCGCATGCCGGCCGACGTGTTCCCGATCCGCGCGCCGAGGCTCAGTCCGCGCTCATGGCCTGGCGCTGGCGCTCCATGAATTCCTGTAAGGTGTCGATGCCGCGCAGCTGCAAGATGGTATTGCGCACGGCCGCTTCCAGCAGTACTGCAATGTTGCGCCCGGCCGCCACCGGAATGACCACCTTGCGCACCGCCAGGCCCAGCACGTCTTCGGTGGGGAACAGGAAGGGCAGGCGCTCGACTTCCTCTTCCAGCGCGCTGCGCCGCACCAGGTGGACGATCAATTTCAAGCGCATCTTGCGGCGCACGGCCGTCTCGCCGAAGATGGCTTTGATGTCGAGCAATCCCAAGCCCCGCACTTCGAGCAGGTTTTGCAGCAAGGGCGGGCAGCGCCCCTCGATCATATTGGGCGCGATGCGGGAAAACTCGACCGCGTCGTCGGCCACCAGACCGTGGCTGCGCGAAATCAATTCCAAGCCCAGTTCGCTCTTGCCCAGCCCGGAGTCGCCCGTGATCAGTACGCCCACCCCCAGCACGTCCATGAACACGCCATGCATGATAATGCGCTGCGCCAGTTTTTTCGACAGATACACGCGCAGGAAATCGATCACCTGGGCCGCCGGCAGCGGCGTTGAAAACAGGGGAATGTTTTGCTCGTCGCACACGGTCAAGATATCGGGCGGGGTTTCCAAACCCTGGGCGATGATCAGGGCCGGCGGGCCGCCCGAGACCAGTTCGCTCACCACATGGTTGCGGGTGCCCGCCTTGAGGCGCTGGTAATAATTGATTTCCTGGTGGCCAAACACCTGGATGCGGCCCGGGTGGATGGTGTTCAGGTGGCCCACCTGGTCGGCGGCCGAGGCGGCGTCGCCCGAAATGAGGCGTTCACCGCCGGGGAAGCCGGCGAACCAGCCTAGTTGCAAGCTTTCGCGATTGTCGTCATACAGGCGTTGGATCGTCAGCGGCGTTTGCAGCATGGATGGGTTCAATCAAAAGTGGATTGGCAGCCGCAGCTTAACCTGCCGCTTGCAGGCTCGGTTGCCAATTAACAATGCGTGAATGGACCGATTTGGGATCCGGATCGGTAGCCAGCGCGTTGCGGAAGGCATCGTCGGAAAACATTTCAGCGACTTCCGACAGGATCTCCAGATGTTGCTGGGTCACATGGTCGGGGATCAGCAGGAAAAACAGCAGATTGACCGGTTTGCCATCGGGCGATTCGAACGGAATCGGCTCGGCCAACCGGACGAAGGCGGCCAGCGGCGCCTTCAGGGTTTTCATGCCCTTGATGCGGCCATGCGGCACCGCCACGCCATGGCCCAGGCCGGTAGAGCCCAGACGCTCGCGCGCGAACAGATTGTCCGACACCACGGAGCGGGCGATGCCGCAATTGTTTTCGAAGATGAGGCCGGCCTGCTCGAACGCGCGCTTTTTGCTGGACACTTCCAGGTCCAGCAAGACGTTTTCGAGAGAGAGTATTTTGCTAAGATTGGTCATAACACGATGTGGAATGGTGCGACGCACAAAAGGGGCTTGCGTGCCAGAATTATAGGCCTGTTTTTGCGCCGTGTAACATGAAATCTCATCCGTACAGCCCACCCTTGGCGCGCCCGCGCAACGGTGGTCCCAAGCAGATCCTGTTACTGAAAGTGTATTACTAAACTAGACAGCCATTGTAACCCGCATTGCCGGCTGACACCCTGACCGGCTATGTCGTTCCGGCCGTCACCTTGACGGTGGCGCCGGCCATGCCTGTTGATATATTGTAAAGGAAAACCGGCGCGGGTGGCGCACGGCTCGCGTCGGCGCACGGCTTACTGACGCGCGCCGCGCAGATTGGGTGGACCGGCGCTGGCGCTGAAATTGCTGCGCCATGGGTTAATGTCGAGTCCGCCGCGCCGCGTATAACGCGCATACACCGCCAATTTTTGCGGCGCGCACTGGCGCAAGATATCGACAAAAATGCGTTCCACGCATTGTTCATGGAATTCATTGTGTTGCCGAAAGCCGATCAAGTAGGTCAGCAAGCTTTCCTGGTCGATTTGCGGACCGGCATAGTCGATCTGCACGCTGGCCCAGTCGGGCTGGCCCGTTACCAGGCAATTCGATTTGAGCAGGTGCGACACCAACCTTTCCTCCACCGGGGCTTCGTCGTGCGCCGCCGCCAGCCGCTCGGGCGCGGGCGTATAGCTTGTGACCTCGATGTCGAGCCGGTCCAGCAGCACGCCGTCGAGTTCGCCCATCCGCAGCGCGCCAAAGCCGTCCGGCATGGTCAGCGCCACCTGCACCGGCGCCCCGCAGGCGGCGGCCAAATCTTGCCGCAACAGGGCCCGCAGCGCTTCCGCGTCGGCCAGCCGGGTTTGATTGAAGGAATTGAGGTAAAGCTTGAGCGATTTGGATTCGATGATGTGGGGCGAGTCGGCCGCGAAGGTGAAGCGGCCGATCGCCACCTGCGGCTTGCCGCGCAAGTTCAGCCAGGACAATTCGTAGGCGTTCCAGATATCGACCCCGAAAAAGGGCAGGGTGCCGTGCAGCTGCAATTGATCGCGCTTGTCTTGGCGCGGAATCGGGAACAGCAGCTCGGGCGCGTAATCGGCGCGGTAGGCCGAGCTTTTGCCCAGCGGTGACAGGTCGGCGGTATGGGTCATGGCAATCTCGTTGAAGAAGGGCGCCGCGCTGGCGCCAGCTTCGCATGATAGAGCAAAGCGCCTTGTTTGGTCGGCGCGGCCGGCCGCGCGGCCGGTCACCCGGGACGGCTAGCCCAGGAACAGCTTGTAGACCGGGTTGGCGCTTTCGTCCCAGTAACGGTAGCCCAGAGTGGTGAGAAAGCTGCCGAAGGCGGCCATTTCATCGGGCGGCACTTGCAAGCCGACCAGGATGCGGCCCACGTCGCCGCCCTGGCTGCGGTAGTGGCAGAGCGAGATGTTCCAGTTCGGCGCCATGCTGTCGAGAAAACGCATCAGCGCGCCCGGCCGCTCGGGAAACTCGAAGCGGTATAGCAGCTCGTCCTTGGCCAGCGCGCTCTTGCCGCCCACCAGGTGGCGGATATGGGCCTTGGCCAGTTCGTCGTGGGTCAAGTCCAGCGTTTTGAAGTCATGTTCTTCGAACTTGCGCGCCACCGCGCCCGACTCGTTGCGGTTGGCGATCTGCACCCCGACAAACACGTGCGCCAAGGCCGCGTCGCTGATGCGGTAATTGAACTCGGTCACATTGCGCGCGCCCACCAGGGCGCAAAAGCGCTTGAAGCTGCCGCGCTGCTCGGGCAGGGTGACGGCGAACACGGCTTCGCGCGCCTCGCCCAGTTCGGCCCGCTCCGCCACGAAGCGCAGCCGGTCGAAATTCATGTTGGCGCCGCAGGCGATGGTGATCAGCGTTTCGTTGCGGATCGGGTTCTTGCTCAGGGCGGCCCGCTCGACATAGGCCTTGGCCCCAGCCACGGCCAGCGCCCCGGCCGGCTCCAGAATGCTGCGCGTGTCGGTAAACACATCCTTGATGGCGGCGCAGATGGCGTCGGTGTCGACCAGGATGATGTCGTCCACATACAACTGGGCCATGCGGAACGTTTCCTCGCCCACCAGACGCACCGCGGTGCCGTCCGAAAACAGGCCGACGTCGGGCAGGGTGACCCGCTCGCCCGCCTTCAAACTGCGCGCCATGGCGTCCGAATCGAGCGTTTGCACGCCAATGATTTTGATGTCCGGGCGGATCTGCTTGACGTAGGCGGCCACGCCGGCGATCAGGCCGCCGCCGCCGATGGCCACGAAGATGGCATGAATCGGGCCGGCATGCTGGCGCAGGATTTCCATGCCCACCGTGCCCTGGCCGGCGATCACGTCGGGGTCGTCGAACGGGTGCACAAAGGTGAGCTTTTGTTCCTTTTCCAGAGTCAGCGCGTGGTTGTAGGCGTCCGTGTACGAGTCGCCGAACAGCACCACTTCCACGTCCTGGCCGCCGCGCGCCTTGACCGCGTCGATCTTGACCGGCGGGGTGGTGGTGGGCATCACCACCAGCGCCCGGCAACCGAGCCGGGCCGCCGACAGGGCCACGCCCTGGGCATGGTTGCCGGCCGAAGCGCAAATGACACCGCGTTTGAGTTGGGCCTCGCTCAGATGGGCCATCTTGTTATAGGCGCCGCGCACCTTGAAGCTGAACACGCTTTGCATGTCTTCGCGTTTGTAATAGATGCGGTTCTCATAGCGCTGCGACAGGCCGGGCGCCAGGTCGAGCGGCGTTTCGGTGGCCACGTCGTACACGCGCGCGGTCAATATTTTCTTCAGGTAGTCGATAGTCATAGTCTGCAAACGGTGGGGGCTGGGCCAGCCAGGCTGGTACGTATTGCCGCATAACCGTCCGATCGCGGCGGGTGGGCCGGAGCGGCGGCGCGGCGCAGCGGCCGGTGAGCCGGTTGCTGAGTCGTGCGTCTCTGAGTCTTGAGTCCGTATCGTGCGGGTATTGCACCTCATTATAATGGACACACTTCGCCATCCTCAAAGAGTTCCATGATCGAGTCCGCCATCGCCTGGCTGTTGCATTTGCTGGCCGCGCCAGAAATAGGCTTGACCTCGGTATTTTTCATCAGTTTCGTCTCCGCCACCCTGTTGCCGCTGGGCTCGGAGCCGGCCGTGTTTGCCGTCGTCAAGGCCAACGCCGCCCTGCTGTGGCCCGTGATCGGGGTGGCCACGGTTGGCAACACCCTGGGCGGGGCGGTCGATTACTGGCTCGGTTATCGCGCCAAGCAAGCTTTTGCCAAGGAGCGCGACAGCCGCTGGTTCCGCTGGCTGGGGCGGTATGGCGCCAAGACCATGTTGCTGGCCTGGCTGCCCGGCATCGGCGACCCCCTGTGCACGCTGGCCGGCTGGCTCAAATTGCCGTTCTGGCCCAGCATCGCCTACATGGCGGTCGGCAAATTCTTGCGCTATGTGAGCATGACCTTCCTGTTGTTATATGTTCCGGACGGCGTCTGGACCCGCCTCGTTCATTGGTTAAGCTTGATCGCGGCCTATTGGCAGCATGGCTAATTTGAATTTTGTTACGCCATTTGGAATATTTACCTGATCCGGTCCGGAAAGACCATGCGAAATGCGGCTTCATGGCGGAACCGCAAAATTTTGATTGGTCGATCGTGTCCGGCTTAACCCGTAGGCAAGCAAAGGCTGTTACCGCGTGGGGCGGCGCAATACGCTAGAATGGACCTCCCATAGGGTCAGCCCCACCTCATCACATACAATGAACGCCCCCGCACACATCAAAGCTTTGCTCGCTGAAACGCCGAACGGTCACGCGCCCACGCGCCTGCGCGAAATCCCTTACAACTACACCTCGTTTTCCGATCGCGAAATCGTGATACGGCTGTTGGGCGAGGATTCCTGGCGCCTGCTCGACGCCTTGCGCGGCGCGCGCCAGACCGGCCGCTCGGCGCGCATGCTGTACGAGGTGCTGGGCGACATCTGGGCGGTGCGCCGCAATCCTTATCTGCAAGACGACATGCTGGACAACCCCAAGCGGCGCCAGGAATTGATCGATGCCTTGCATCACCGCCTGGCCGAGGTCGACAAGCGCCGGCTGGTGGTCGATAGCTCGCCCGAGGCCGACGCCGCGCCGGAGCTGGCGCGCGAGCGCAGCGCCAGCGTGGAGGCGCTGCTCAAGGCGGCCAGCAAGGCGGTGGCCGACTTTGGCGACGAGTTCCGCGCCGTCTACGATTTGCGCAAGCGCGCCGTCAAGGTGCTGGGCCGCTACACCGAAAAGCATAATATCTGTTTCGACGGCATGAAGCGGGTGGCCCACGTGACCGACGCCACCGACTGGCGGGTGGAATACCCGTTTCTGGTGCTCACGCCCGACAGCGAAGAGGAAATGGCGGGCCTGGTCAAAGGTTGCATCGAGCTGGGGCTGACCATCATCCCGCGCGGCGGCGGCACCGGCTACACGGGCGGGGCGATTCCATTGACGCCCATGTCGGCCGTCATCAACACCGAGAAACTGATCGATCTGGGCGCCGTCGAGATGACCATGCTGCCGGGCGTGGCGCATGAATACGCCACCATCGCGTCGGGCGCCGGGGTGGTCACCAAGCGCGTGTCGGACGCGGCCGAAAAGGCCGGCTTCGTGTTTGCCGTCGATCCCACCTCGGCCGAGGCCTCTTGCATCGGCGGCAACGTCGCCATGAACGCGGGCGGCAAGAAAGCCGTACTGTGGGGCACGGCGCTGGACAATCTGGCGTCCTGGCGCATGGTCGACCCGAACGGCGACTGGCTCGAAGTGACGCGGCTCGAGCACAATCTGGGCAAGATCCATGACGCCCCCACCGCCAAGTTCCAGCTCGAATGGCGCCACCCGAGCCCGCGCGGCGGCGCCCGCCAAGCGCCGTTCAAGAGCGAGATCTTGGAAATTGCCGGTCGCAAGTTCCGCAAGGAAGGGCTGGGCAAGGATGTCACCGACAAGTTCCTGGCCGGCTTGCCCGGCATCCAGAAGGAAGGCTGCGACGGCTTGATCACCTCGGCCCGCTGGATCTTGCACAAGATGCCCAAGTACACCCGCACCGTGTGTCTGGAGTTTTTCGGCCAGGCGCGCGACGCCATTCCATCGATTGTCGAAATCAAGGATTACCTGGACGGCTTGCCGGCCACCGGCGCCCAATACGCGAGCGTGCGGCTGGCCGGACTGGAGCATCTGGACGAGCGCTATCTGCGCGCGGTCGGCTACGCCACCAAGTCGAAACGGGGCGTGTTGCCGAAAATGGCTCTGTTTGGCGACATCGTCGGCGACGACGACAACGCGGTGGCCATGGCCGCCTCGGAAGTGGTGCGTATCGCCAATACCCGGGTCGGCGAAGGCTTTGTCGCCGTCAGCCCGGAAGCGCGCAAGAAATTCTGGCTGGACCGGGCCCGCACCGCCGCCATCGCCAAGCACACCAATGCGTTCAAGATCAATGAGGACGTGGTCATTCCGCTCAATCGCATGGGCGAATACACCGATGGCATCGAGCGCATCAACATCGAACTGTCGATCAAGAACAAGCTGCAACTGGCGGCCGCCCTGGCCGAGTTTTTCGCCGCCGGCAATCTGCCCATCGGCAAGAGCGACGACGTGTCCGACGACCGCGTGGGCGACGCCGAAATGCTGGGCGACCGCGTCGAGCAAGCCTCGGCCTTGCTGGAACAGGTGCGGGCGCGCTGGACCTATTTGCTGGCCGAGCTGGACCGGCCGCTGGCCCAGGCCAGGGAGCAACTGTCGGCCCTGGGCCTGGAGCGGCTCGACCCCGTGTTCGCCGCCCGTCTGGCCCAGCAGCCGGACGCCACCTTGTTTGACGTGGTGCAAGACCGCACCGTGCGGATCACCTGGAAGCAAGAACTGCGTGCCCAGCTGCGCCAGATTTTCAATGGCGCCGCCTTCAAGCTGATCCTCGACGAGGCGGGCGCCATCCACCAGCGCGTGTTGCGCGGCCGCGTGTTCGTGGCGCTGCACATGCACGCCGGCGACGGCAATGTGCACACCAATTTGCCGGTCAATTCCGACCACTATGAAATGTTGCAGGACGCCCATGAAGCGGTGGCCCGCATCATGGTGCTGGCGCGCTCCCTCGATGGCGTCATTTCCGGCGAACACGGCATCGGCATCACCAAGCTGGAGTTTCTGACCGACGAGGAAATGCACGATTTCCGCGAGTACAAGCTGCGCATCGATCCGGAAGGCCGCTTCAACAAGGGCAAGCTGCTCAATTCGCCAGAGACCCACGCCGATTTGCGCAACGCCTATACGCCCTCGTTTGGCTTGATGGGGCATGAATCGCTGATCATGCAGCAAAGCGATATCGGCGAGATCGCCAACAGCATCAAGGACTGCCTGCGCTGCGGCAAATGCAAGCCCGTGTGCACCACCCACGTGCCGCGCGCCAACCTGCTGTATTCGCCGCGCGACAAGATCCTGGCCACCTCGGCCCTGATCGAAGCCTTCCTGTACGAAGAGCAGACCCGGCGCGGCATTTCGATCCGCCATTGGGAAGAGTTCGAGGACGTGGCCGACCACTGCACCGTGTGCCACAAATGCGTCACCCCGTGCCCGGTCAACATCGACTTCGGCGACGTGTCGATGAACATGCGCAACCTGCTGCGCAAGATGGACAAGAAGAGCTTCAAGCCGGCCAACGCGGCCGCGATGTTCTTCCTCAACGCCACCGATCCGGTCACCATCAACGCCACCCGCACCGTGATGGCCGGCTGGGCTTTCAAAGCCCAGCGGCTCGGCAACCGGGTGCTGAAAAAGTTCGCCAAAACCCAGACCAAGGCGCCGCCGCCCAGCACCGGCAAGCCGCCGGTGCGCGAGCAGGTGATCCACTTCATCAATAAAAAGATGCCGGGGAACTTGCCCAAGAAAACCGCGCGCGCGCTGCTCGATATTGAAGACGACAAGGTGATTCCGATCATCCGCAATCCCAAGGTCACCAACGCCGACACGGAAGCGGTGTTTTACTTCCCGGGTTGCGGCTCCGAACGGCTGTTCTCGCAAGTGGGGCTGGCCACCCAGGCCATGCTGTGGGAAGTGGGCGTGCAAACCGTGCTGCCGCCCGGTTATCTGTGCTGCGGCTATCCGCAGCGCGGCGCCGGCCAGTACGACAAGGCCGACAAGATGATGACCGACAACCGCGTGCTGTTCCACCGTATGGCCAACACGCTCAATTACCTCGACATCAAGACCGTGCTGGTCTCGTGCGGCACTTGCTACGACCAGCTGGCCACCTATGAGTTCGACAAGATTTTCCCGGGCTGCCGCATCATGGACATCCATGAGTATTTGCTCGAAAAAAACGTCAAGCTTGAAGGCGTCAACGGCACCCGCTATATGTACCACGAGCCTTGCCACAACCCGATGAAGCTGGGCGACTCGGTCAAGACCGTCAACGCGCTGGTGTCCACGGTGGACCATGTCAAGATCGAGAAAAACGACCGCTGCTGCGGCGAGTCGGGTACCTTCGGTATCACCCGGCCCGATATCGCCACCCAGGTGCGCTACCGGAAAGAAGGCGAGATGGTCAAGGGCGCCGACAAGCTGCGCGAAGACGGTTTCACCGGCGATGTGAAGATCCTCACCAGCTGCCCGTCCTGCCTCCAGGGCTTGTCGCGCTACAACGACGATTCCGGTACCACGGCCGACTACATCGTGGTCGAGTTGGCCAGGCATTTGCTGGGCGAGAACTGGATGCCCGAATACGTCAAGCGCGCCAACGACGGCGGCATCGAACGGGTGCTGGTGTGACGGCCGCCGCCTGTGAACTGTGCGCCTTGCTGGCCGACCCCGCTCAGGCGGGCGGCGCCGTGATATGGCGCGATGCCCGGCTGGCCGTGCTGCTGGTCGACGAGCCCCATTACCCGGGTTTTTGCCGGGTGCTCTGGCATGAACACGTAAAAGAAATGAGCGATCTGGCGCCTGCCGAACGGCAATCCATCATGGAAGCGGTGTGGCAAGTGGAAGCGGCCCAGCGCGCCGTGCTGGGGCCGGAAAAAATCAATTTGGCCAGTTTCGGCAACATGACGCCCCATGTGCATTGGCATGTGATTCCGCGCTACCGGGACGATGTCCATTTTCCTCAGCCGACTTGGGCGGTGGCGCAGCGCGCGCCGGACCCGGCCGGGCTGGAGGCGCGGCGCGCGCTGTTGCCCCGTTTGCGCGCGGCCATCATCGAACGTCTGGACGCCTGAGCAGGCGCGTCGCAACCCATTGAGAGCACCATGAGCACACCCATTTCTCCGCAACCGACCGGTCTCACCGTACACAGCAAATCGCGGGTGCTGGACGTGGCTTTCGACGATGGCGCCGTGTTCGCGATCACCTTTGAATTGCTGCGTGTATATTCGCCGTCGGCCGAAGTGCGCGGCCACGGCGCAGGCCAGGAAGTGCTGCAAATCGGCAAGCGCGAGGTGGGCATCAGCGCCGTCGAGCCGGTCGGCAATTACGCGATCAAGCCGATTTTCAGCGACGGCCACGCGAGCGGCTTGTACACCTGGGATTATCTGTATCACCTGGGCAGCAAGCAAGAGCAGCTATGGCAAGACTATCTGGACCGTCTGCATGCGGCCGGCCACCCCGGCGACAGCGGTCGCGCGCCGCAGGCCAGCGCGCCGTCCGGCACGGCCAAGGCTCCCGCTTGCGGCAAGCATTAGATCAAGTTGAAGACTCGACCGCGATGACGTAACACAGTCTAGCAACGCAGATGTGCGTTGCCCAGAAACTGATGCCATCGAAGTCGCTATAGCGTAGACGAACTGGCCCAAAGATCGAGTCCGCCATCCTTGGCGGCTTGATCGATCGCGCCCAATTCCTCAGGCGAGAAAGCCATGTTGCGCAGCGCGCCCACGTTTTCACGGATCTGGGCCGGGCTGCTGGCGCCGATCAGGGTCGAGCTCACGCGCGCGTCGCGCAGCACCCATGCCAGCGCCATCTGGGGCAGGGTCTGACCGCGCGCCACGGCGATCTGGTTCAAGGCCCGCACCTTGGCCAGATTGTCCTTGCTGATGTGCTCCACGTGCAGGGAGCCGCCGCCGGGCCGGTTGATGCGGGCGTCATCGGGCACGCCGTTCAGATACTTGTCGCTCAATACCCCCTGGGCCAGCGCGGTGAAGGCGATGCAACCCATGCCTTGCTGCTCCAGGGTGTCGAGCAATTCATCCTCGATCCAGCGGTTGAGCATATTGTAGGCCGGCTGATGAATCAAGCAGGGCACGTTCCATTGCTTGAGCAAGGTCACGGCCAGCCGGGTTTTTTCGGGCGAATACGAGGAAATGCCCACATACAGCGCCTTGCCTTGCTGAACCGCGCTAGCCAGCGCACCCATGGTCTCTTCCAGCGGGGTATCCGGGTCGAAACGGTGCGAATAAAAAATATCGACATAGTCAAGGCCCATGCGCTTCAAGCTCTGGTCCAGGCTGGCCAGCACGTACTTGCGCGAGCCGCCGCCCTGGCCGTAGGGACCGGGCCACATATCCCAGCCGGCCTTGGTGGAGATGATCAATTCGTCGCGGTAGGGCTGCAAATCGTGTTTGAAATGGTGGCCGAAATTGCTCTCGGCGCTGCCGTAGGGCGGCCCGTAATTGTTGGCCAGATCGAAGTGGGTGATGCCCAGATCGAAAGCGGTGCGCAGCATCTCGCGCTGGGTGGCCAGGGCGGTGCTGTCGCCGAAATTGTGCCACAGGCCCAGCGACAGGGCCGGCAATTTCAGCCCGCTTTTGCCGCAACTGCGGTATTCCATCTCGTCATAGCGGGTGTTCGATGCGTGATATGTCATAAGCCGGTCTCCGGATTGGTCGAATTGTCATCTTAATCTTTTTCCCATCGCCGTGGGTCGGCCGGCGTTTGCACCGCAGTCCGAGTAAAAGTCGGTCGCGCTTGTATAATGACGTCAGACCATTGAGGCGCATTCATATGACCAATACGACGCATTTCGGCTATAAAACCGTTTCCGAGGACGATAAAGTACACCAGGTGGCCAAGGTGTTCCATTCGGTCGCCGCCAAATATGACGTCATGAACGACGTCATGTCGGCCGGCTTGCACCGTCTGTGGAAGGCGTTTACTATCGCCAACGCGGGCGTGCGCCCCGGCTTCAAGGTGCTCGACATCGCCGGCGGCACCGGCGACCTGGCCAAGGTCTTCGCCAAACAGGCCGGGCCGACCGGCGAGGTGTGGCTCACCGATATCAATGAATCGATGCTGCGGGTGGGCCGCGACCGTCTGCTCAACCGCGGTTTGCTGACCCCGACCTTGCTGTGCGACGCGGAAAAGCTGCCGTTCCCGGACAATTATTTCGACCGGGTCAGCGTCGCTTTCGGTTTGCGCAACATGACCCACAAGGATGCCGCCTTGAGCGAGATGCGGCGCGTGCTCAAGCCGGGCGGCAAGTTGCTGGTGCTGGAATTTTCCAAGGTCGCCGCGCCGCTGCAAAAGCCTTACGATGTGTATTCCTTCTCGGTGCTGCCATGGCTGGGCCAGCGCATCGCCGGCGACGCCGACAGTTACCGCTATCTGGCCGAATCGATCCGCATGCATCCCGACCAGGAAACCTTGAAAACCATGCTGCAAGCGGCCGGTCTGGAGCGGGTGCAGTATTACAATCTGACGGCCGGGGTGGCCGCCCTGCATACGGGCGTCAAACTGTAGCCATCGGCGCGCCGCATTTAATCGGTGTTTCGGTGCCGATCACGTCTGGAAATTGCCGGCAAGCTGGTAAGATCAAAACCGCCCGCGCAATGTTCGGGCGGTTTTGTTGTTTACATCTACCGCGATCTTGATATCTATGTCTACCTTCATGGCTCCAATCGACCTTACCCTGATCGCCACCATCAATCATTTGCTGGCCCAGGACGACTGGGCGCGCCGCCAGTTGCAGCCCCATGCGGGCAAGGTGGCGGTGTTCGACGGCGGCGCCCTGGCGCTGCGTTTGCGGGTGGGCGCCGATGGCTTGCTCGAAGCGGCGCCAAGCGACAGCGTGGCCCAGGTCACCATCGGCCTCAAGCTGGCCGATTTGCCGCTGATGGCGCAGCAGCCCGAGCGGGCATTTTCGTTTGTGCGGATCGACGGCGACGCCGAGTTCGCCAATACGATCTCGAAGTTGAGCAAGACGGTGCGCTGGGAAGCGGCGCACGATCTGGAGCGCGTGGTCGGGCCGATCGCGGCCGCGCGCCTGGTGGCCGGCGCCCGGGCCATGATGGCGGCGGCCGGCAACGCCGGCGCCAAGCTGGCCGACAATGTGGCCGAATATTTGCTCGAAGAGCGGCCCGTGCTGGTGCGCACGCTTGACGCGGCGGCCTTTTCGGCCGACGTCACGCGCCTGCGCGACGATGTCGAGCGCGCCGCCAAGCGGATCGAGAAGCTGGAACAAAAACTGGCGCGTGCCTCCGCAGCGGTGCCACCACGACTGGAACATTGATGATATTGAAATTTTTGCGCCTGCTCAAAATCTTGCGGGTGGCGGTCAAGTACGGCCTCGATGAAATCGCCATTTCCGGCCTGAAAGTGCCGCGTACGGCCAAGCTGATCGATACGGTGATTTTCTGGCGCGATCTGTCGGCCCCGCGCGGCGAACGCATGCGTCTGGCGCTCGAAGAGCTGGGGCCGATTTTCGTCAAGTTCGGCCAGGTGCTCTCCACCCGGCGCGACTTGATGCCGCCCGATCTGGCCGACGAGCTGGCCCGGCTGCAAGACCGGGTGCCGCCCTTCGATTCCGATCTGGCCATCGCCCAGATCACCAAGTCGCTGGGCGCCCACCCGGATCAATTGTTCGCCCATTTCGCGCGCACCCCGGTGGCCTCGGCGTCGATCGCCCAGGTCCACTTCGCCACCTTAAAGGATGGCAAGGAAGTGGCCGTCAAGGTGCTGCGCCCCGGCATGAAGCGCTTGATCGACGAGGACGTGGCGCTGATGCACATCGCCGCCGAGTGGATCGGCTGGATCTGGGCCGACAGCAAGCGCTTGAAGCCGCGCGAAGTGGTGGGCGAGTTCGACAAATATCTGCACGACGAGCTCGACCTGATGCGCGAGGCGGCCAACGCCAGCCAGCTGCGGCGCAATTTCGCCGGCTCCAATTTGCTGATGGTGCCGGAAATGTATTGGGATTATTGCTCCAGCAGCGTGATCGTCATGGAGCGCATGTATGGCATTCCCGTGTCTCAGATCGAGCGCCTGTCGGCGGCCGGGGTCGACTTGCAAAAGCTCTCCCGCGACGGGGTCGAAATCTTTTTCACGCAAGTGTTTCGCGACGGCTTTTTCCATGCCGATATGCACCCGGGTAACATTCTGGTGTCGGTGGCGCCCGACACCTTCGGCCGCTACATCGCGCTCGACTTCGGCATCGTCGGCACCTTGAACGATTTCGACAAGGATTATCTGTCGCAAAACTTCCTGGCGTTTTTCCGGCGCGATTACAAGCGCGTGGCCGAGGCCCATATCGAATCGGGCTGGGCGCCCAAGGAAACCCGGGTCGACGAGCTCGAATCGGCGGTGCGCGCGTGCTGCGAGCCGATCTTCGACCGGCCCCTGAAAGACATTTCCTTCGGCCAGATTCTGCTGCGCCTGTTCCAGACCTCGCGCCGTTTCAATGTCGAAGTCCAGCCGCAGCTGGTGTTGCTGCAAAAAACCCTGCTCAATATCGAAGGCTTGGGCCGCCAGCTCGACCCCAATCTCGACCTGTGGAAGACGGCCAAGCCATATCTGGAACGCTGGATGGGCGAGCAGATCGGCGTGCGCGGCATGCTGGAGCGCCTCAAGGCGGAGGCGCCGCGCTATGCCCACATTCTGCCGCAACTGCCGCGGTTGGTGCACCGGGCCTTGACGGTGGCCGGCGAACCGGGCGACGGCAATACCCAATTGCTCAAGACCCTGATCGGCGAGCAGCAGCGCACCAACCGCCTGCTCAGCTTTGTGGTCTATTTCGCGGGCGCCTTCGCCGTTGGCGCGCTGGGGCTGCAAATCGCCTTGCGCTGGCCCCATTTTTCCTGAGCCCGGCGTGCCGACCCTGCACGCGCGCGATCCGCTCTCGCCCGCGTTCTGGGACGAGCGTTTCGCCCACGGCATCACCCCATGGGAGCGGGGCGCGGTGCCGCAGGCGCTGCGCGCGTTCGCCTTGGCCCACCCGGGGCGGCGCTGCCTGATTCCCGGTTGCGGCGCCGGCCGGGAGCTCGCTTTCCTGAGCCAGGCCGGCTGGGACGCGCTGGCCATCGATTTTTCGCACCAAGCGGCGGCGGCCGCGCGGGGAGCGGCCGGCCCATGGGCGGCGCGGGTCGAGCAAGCCGATTTTTTCCAGTTCGCGCCATCGGCGCCGTTTGACACGGTGTACGAGCGCGCCTTCCTGTGCGCCATGCCGCCCGCCATCTGGTCCCGGGTGGCGGCGCGCTGGGCCGCGCTGCTGGCGCCGGGCGCCTTGTTGATCGGCTATTTCTTGCTTGACCACACGCCGCGCGGCCCGCCCTACGGCATCGAACGGGCCGCGCTGGAAGCATTGCTGTGTCCCGCCTTCATTTGTCTGACCGACCAGGACGTGCGCGACTCCATCCCCGTGTTCGCCGGCCGCGAGCGCTGGATGGTGTGGCGCCGCCTTGCCGACTGAGGCGGCGCCGGGCGGCCATGGCCGAGAATGGTCGACAACTGTTGCTCCATGGCCCGAATTGGCTTATGTGTGGTGAAAAGCTTTATAATCTGGGGTTTTTGATGATTTTTGCGGAGTAACTGATGCCGATTTACGCTTACCGCTGTGACGAATGTGGTTTTGCCAAGGATGTCTTGCAAAAGATATCCGACCCTGTGCTCACCGTTTGCCTGTCCTGCGGCAAACCGGCATTCAAGAAGCAGCTGACTGCCGCCGGCTTCCAGCTCAAGGGCACCGGCTGGTACGCCACCGATTTCCGCGGCGGCAAAGCGCCCGCCACGACGGCGCCGGCCGGGCCGGCCGAAGCGGGTGCGGCCGCGCCAGCCGCCGCCCCGGCCGCCGCCGCCGGCAAAGATAGCGCGCCAGCGACCACCGAAGCGAAAAGTAGTCCCGCCGCGCCAACCGGCTCAGCTTGATGCACGGCAGGCGGGCCATGCCCGCCACCCTAGAAGAGAACATGATGCGCAAATATTTTATTACCGGCTTGCTGGTTCTGGTGCCCCTGGCCATCACGGCCTGGGTGCTGAACCTGGTGATCACCACCATGGACCAGTCCTTATTCCTGCTGCCCGAGGAATACCGCAGGGCCAAGCTGCTCGGTTACGAGTTGCAGCAGTTGCGCGGCCTGGGCGTGGTGTTGACCGTGATGATCGTATTTTTGACCGGATTGTTGACCAATAATCTGGTCGGCAATTACGTGCTCAAACTGTGGGAAAAACTGCTGCACCGCATTCCGGTCGTCAATTCCCTGTATTCGAGCGTCAAGCAAGTGTCCGACACCCTGTTTTCCTCGTCGGGCAACGCCTTCCGCAAGGCGGTGCTGATTCCGTATCCGCACCAGAAATCGTGGACCATCGCTTTTTTGACCGGCACCCCGGGCGGCGACGTGAAAAACCATCTGCTGGGCGATTATGTGAGCGTGTACGTGCCCACCACCCCCAACCCGACCTCGGGCTTTTTTCTGATGATGGCGCGCAGCGATGTCGTCGAGCTCGACATGAGCGTGGACACCGCCCTCAAGTACATCGTCTCGATGGGCGTGGTGGCGCCGGAACATGTCCCCGTACCGGCCCCCGTACCGGCCCCCGTACCGGCGGCCGTGGCGGCACCGTTGGCGGCGCAAGAACCGGGCGCGCGCCTGTGATCGGGCGCGGCCGTTGAATAATTTAACCTGGACTGAGAAATAACATGTCAATGCGTACACACTACTGCGGCCTCGTCACCGAAGCCCTGCTTGGCCAAACCGTCAGCCTGTGCGGCTGGGTGCACCGTCGGCGCGACCACGGCGGCGTGATCTTTATCGACTTGCGCGACCGCGAGGGCCTGGTGCAAATCGTCTGCAATCCCGAGCAGGCCGAGGTGTTCAAGGTGGCCGAAGTGGTGCGCAACGAGTACTGCCTGCGGGTCACCGGCGTGGTCAAGGACCGCCTGGAAGGCACCGTCAACAACAACTTGAAATCGGGCCGGATCGAAGTGGTGTGCGCCCAGCTCGAAGTGCTCAACGCCTCGGTCGCGGTGCCGTTCCAGCTGGACGACGACAACCTGTCCGAAACCACCCGCCTGACCCACCGCGTGCTCGACCTGCGCCGTCCGCAAATGCAGAACAACCTGCGCCTGCGCTACAAGGTGACGATGGAAGTGCGCAAGTACCTCGACGCCCTCGGTTTCATCGACATCGAAACGCCGATGCTGACCAAGTCCACGCCGGAAGGCGCGCGCGACTACCTGGTGCCGTCGCGCGTCAACGCCGGTAACTTCTTCGCGCTGCCGCAGTCGCCGCAGCTGTTCAAGCAGCTGCTGATGGTGGCCAACTTCGACCGCTACTACCAGATCACCAAGTGCTTCCGCGACGAGGATCTGCGCGCCGACCGCCAGCCCGAATTCACCCAGATCGACTGCGAGACCTCGTTTCTCAACGAGCAGGAAATCCGCGATCTGTTCGAGGACATGATCCGCAAGGTGTTCCGCAACACGCTGAGCATCGAACTGCCGAACCCCTTCCCGGTGATGGATTACGCCACCGCCATGGGCAAATACGGCTCGGACAAGCCGGACATGCGCGTCAAGCTTGAATTCACCGACCTGACCGACGTCATGAAAGATGTCGACTTCAAGGTTTTCGCCGGCGCGGCCGCCATGGACGGCGGGCGCGTGGTCGGCCTGCGGGTGCCGGGCGGCGCCAAGGAAGGCAGCGGCATGCCGCGCTCCGAGATCGACGCCTACACCCAGTTCGTGGCGATCTACGGCGCCAAGGGCCTGGCCTACATCAAGGTCAATGAAAAAGCCAAGGGCCGCGACGGCCTGCAATCGCCGATCGTCAAGAACTTGCACGACGTGGCCCTGGCCAGGATCGTCGAATTGACGGGCGCCCAGGACGGCGACCTGATTTTCTTCGGCGCCGACAAGGCCAAGGTGGTCAACGACGCGATCGGCGCGTTGCGGGTGAAAATCGGCCATAGCGATTTCGGCAAAAAGGCCGGCCTGTTCGAAGACACCTGGAAGCCGTTGTGGGTGGTCGATTTCCCGATGTTCGAATACGACGAGGAAAACAACCGCTGGTCGGCCACCCATCATCCGTTCACGGCGCCGAAAGACGGCCATGAGGACATGCTGGAAAGCGATCCGGGCGCCTGCATCGCCAAGGCGTACGACATGGTCTTGAACGGCTGGGAACTGGGCGGCGGTTCGATCCGTATCCACCGCGAAGAAGTCCAGAGCAAGGTATTCCGCGCGCTCAAGATCGACGCGGAGGAAGCCCAGCTCAAGTTCGGCTTCCTGCTCGACGCGCTGCAATACGGCGCGCCGCCGCACGGTGGCCTCGCTTTCGGCCTGGACCGCATCGTCACCATGATGACCGGTTCCGATTCGATCCGCGACGTGATCGCCTTTCCGAAAACCCAGCGCGCCCAGTGCCTGCTCACGCACGCGCCGTCCGAGGTCGACGAGAAGCAATTGCGCGAACTGCATATCCGTCTGCGCGGCGCCGAGCCGAAACTGGCTTAACATGGAGCCTGGCCGCCGCCCGGCGGCCGTTCCCGGATCAGGCACAAGGCGCGGGCGACCGCGCCTTTTCTTTTTATATGCGCTATAAAATTCCCGAATCGGTGCTGGTGCTTATCCACACCGCCGACCTGCACGTGCTGTTGATCGAACGGGCCGACCGGCCCGGCTTCTGGCAATCGGTGACCGGTTCGCTCGACAGCGAGGACGAGCCCCTGGCCGCGACCGCGGCGCGTGAACTGTTCGAGGAGACCGGCATCGTCGCCGACGGGGCGGCCGTGCGCCTGCGCGATTGGCAACTGTCGAATGTGTACGATATCTACCCGGTCTGGCGCCACCGCTACGCGCCCGGTGTGACGCGCAACACCGAACATGTGTTTAGCGTCGAGGTGGCGCGCGACAGCGCCATCACATTGAGCGCGCGCGAACATTTGCGCCACCTGTGGTTGCCCTATCTGGAGGCGGCCGGGCGCTGCTTTTCCGCCTCCAACGCGGAAGCCATCTTGCAGCTGCCGCGCCGGCTCAGCGCTTCCTGAACGAGGCGATCTCCAGCTCCGTGCGCACCGCAAAGCCCGGCTCGCGGCACATGCGGGCCGCTGCGCCCTTGTCGGTTTTGACGTGCAAAAATAGCGTCACCCCGCGCCGCGGCAGCGCTTCGGCCAGCAGCGCGCGGTGTCGTTACGCCGGGTGTGTTTGGGGGCGCAGCAGCTTGACCGCTTCTTCCGGCGTGACACCGAAAAACTCGATGGAACTGGGCAAGGCGACCGCAGGAAACCCATGTTCGATAAGGCAACGATTTAAGGCAAGCATACCGAAAGTGCGATGGTTGCCGTTTGGGAAAGGGTGCAAATGCGCGAGTTTGAGACAAAACGTGGCAATGGCCAGCAGCGTTTTGTCTTGGTCGCCATGCGTGTCTTTCACCTGTTTTTCATAATCCGAGATGAGTGCGGCGACAATTTTCTCCGGCTTAGCGCCGTAGTTCGCATCCCGGAAGTAGGCGGTGCTATGCAGTGTCGGCTGTCCGGCGACCTGCTTTTGTGGCATGCCGTCGCGTTCAAAATCGGCCTCGACACTAAAATTGTCCTTCAATTCTTTTAAAAATTCTTTGTGAAAGCGCTCTCCCGCCTCCGTATATACATTTTCATACATGATTCCACAATCATCGAAACCGTGACCGAGACCGTAGTTCTCCTCGCTAAAAATGTCGTGCAGTTCTCTGATCAGTTTCGGTGTAAATGGCGGTATCGCGTTGGTCTTTGGATCGTTCTCCAGACTGGCCAGCATTTTATGCCAGCCTTGCATTAGCGGAAACGCGTAGCTCTTTTCGTCAAGACCGCCGCCTTCATACAGCGCAATCGCCAAGGGGCCGTCGGCCATGCCAACGA
Organism: Pseudomonadota bacterium; assembly: GCA_040385995.1. Lineage (GTDB taxonomy): Bacteria > Pseudomonadota > Gammaproteobacteria > Burkholderiales > Burkholderiaceae_D > Janthinobacterium. The sequence continues at coordinate 83,388 of JAZKGI010000002.1, read as the reverse complement.
CCGTTTTGGCCATATCGATACTGGCTTTGTCGACGATAAACTGCTTGCGCCGTGGGCCGGTGATATGTTGAAAGGAAGGATGGCTGTCGCACAGCTGCTCAAGTTGGCCATGCGCTTGCGCGATCTCGTCGGCATGCAGATTGTGAGACAGGCGCACAGCGGTTTCTCGGATACCCACTTGCTTGGGCATGCGTTCTCGTAGTGGTACCCAATTGACGGTGCGATGCTGGTCGGCCGGTGGAAAAATGTCAGAAGTATCGCTGAAAGTGGGATGTGACAAAAGTTCGGGAAACAGGCCCAAAGCTTGGCCCAGATTATTTTCACTCAGGGTGACATGGTGTTTCTCGGCCGACTTTTGCACCGCATCGATTACCAGTCCCAAAGCGACGTGGGAGGGATAGATGGCGCCATATTGCCAGCGATTTTGATGCGCGTCTTCGATACGATGTTCAATCCCGGGCCAATCGGTCTGCCCGAGTAACGCCACCGCGCCACGGTGGATTTTATCCAGTGTCGCTGCCGACATCGGGCCGCCGCCGCTGGCGGTGGCGCCGGCCGCATTGGTGGCCGAGACGATGAGCGTGCCGATGGTGGCACAGCTTGCGGGCGGCGATTGCATCCGCTCGATTTGCATCATCAGCCTTTTATGTCCTCGATGGTCGGTGGCGGCCGACTTCGACTGTGCCGGCGCGACGTGTGCGGCGGTAGACGAGCCGGTGGAACCGAGCGGCTTTCCTTCGACGATCGAACCAATTGCTTTGCCGATGGAAGGGAAGTTAAAGGTGGGAATATTCATGATGGTGCAATCAGGTTGGCGTCTAAACAGTCAGTGGTGAATCGACAAGAATAGTTCCTTTTAGAAATTGTAGCTGCGGCTTCCCGATACGCAGCGCGCCGCTCATAGCAGGCGCAGGATGAGCAGCTCCGGACTGGCCTCGACGATTTCGATCACGCGCTCGGGGGCCGCGCCTTCGGCCGCGTAGGCATAGCGGTTGCGGCCCATGGCCGACCAGCGGCCCGGACGCACGCGCGGCCGGTCGTCGGCCCCGGATACATGCTCGGTCAGCTCGCCGCCGGCGTCGAAGTGCAGGCAAGTGCGCGGCGACCGGCTGGGCGGAAACGGGAACGTGGCGCTGGGACGAAACACCAGCACCTGGTCGCGGTCTTCTTCGAACGAATGGCTCCAGGTGCCGCTGGCCGGGCGCGCGCCGCTCCCCATCGCAGTCATCGGATGTCCCCTTCAAAAGGTGGTGACCGGCCCGCCCAGCTTATCGTAGCCGGTGGCCGACGGTGTCCAGGCGTTGCCATCCCACGCCTTGTGGTACAGCGCCTGGTCGGTGCCGACCACGAACACGTCGAGCCGGTTCGCGCCCCATGTGACGGCGCGCGGCCGCCCGGTGCACACGCCGCCCAGCGACTGAAACCCTTCCGGCGAGGGGCGCCAGGCCACGCCGTCCCACCACTTGTGGTACAGCGCGCGGTCGGTGCCGAGCGTGAACAGATCGATCCGCCGCGGTCCCCATGCCACCGCCTCCGGTTCGCCCATGCACACGCCGCCGAGCCGCGTGAAGCCTTCGCCGGGCGGGTTCCAGGCGCCGCCGTCCCACGCCTTGTGGTACAGCGCCTGGTCGGTCCCCAGCACAAACAGATCGAGCCGGTCCGGCCCGCGCGCCACGGCCCGTGGCGCCGCGGCGCATACTCCGCCCAGGCGTTGGTAGCCGTCCGGCGCCGGTTGCCAGGCCGCGCCGTCCCACCATTTGTGGTACAGCGCCTGATCGGTGCCGACCACGAACACGTCGAGCCGGTTCTCGCCCCATGACACCACTTCCGGCTGATACAGGCATACCCCGCCCAGCGCTTCGAAACCGGACAGCGAAGGAAGCCAGCGGTCGCCGTCCCGCCACTGGTGATAGAGCGCGCGGTCGCTGCCGAGCACGAACACGTCGAGCCGGTCCGGCCCCCAGGCGAGCGCGCGCGGGTCGCCCACGCACACGCCGCCACGCCGCTCGAAGCCATTGGTCGAGGGGCGCCACGCGGCGCCGTCCCAAGCTTTGTGATACAGCGCGCTGTCGGTGCCGATGACGAACACGTCGAGCCGGTCCGGCGCGCGCGCCACCGCTTGCGGCGCGCTGGTGCCCAAGCCGCCCAGCGCCTCGTACCCGTCGGCCGGGGCCCAGGCGCTGCCGTTCCAGGCTTTGCGGTACAGCTGGCGGTCGCCGCCGAGCAAAAACACATCGAGCCGGCCAGCGCCGCCCGCCGCCACCGGCGACGAGCTGGCGCGCGGGGCGTGGGCGCCGGCCGCCACCCCCAGCGCGGCGCGCGGGCCGTCCAGGCAAGCCTGCATGCGTGTCACTTGGCCGGCCGAGAACATGAACATGGCCGGGTCGTCCACATAGTCCATGTAATTCATGAACATGTCGCCGTGCGGCCCGTTGCCGCAGGAGAGGTGCGGGAAGCTGGGCGCCCCCGTGTTGGCGCCGGCCTGGTTGGGCGTGTCGGCCACGTTGTCGCTGCCCGAACAGCCGCTGCCGTCGTCGCCCCAGATATGGTTCAGATTGAGCCAATGGCCGATTTCGTGGGTGGCCGTGCGGCCCAGGTGAAACGGCGGCGCGGCGGTGCCCAGCGTGCCGAAAGCCGCGTGCAGGATCACCACGCCGTCGGTGGCGGCCGGGCCGCCGGGGAATTGGGCGTAGCCGAGCAGGCCGCCACCCAAGGGGCAGACCCAGATATTGAGGTAGTGCGCGGCCGGCCAGGCGTCGGTGCCGCCGCTCGCATGGGCCTTGACGGCGTCGTCGGCGCCGAACGAGACGGCCGGGCTTTGGCGCCGCGTGATGCCGCCGGTGGGGGCCCCGGCCGGGTCCACGCCGGCCAGGAAAAATTCGACCCGGGCGTCGGCCGCCAAGCGGGCGAACGGCGGCGGCGCGCTGTCGATGTCGGCGTTGGTACGGCGAAAATCGTGGTTGAGCACCGCGATCTGGCTCGCCACCTGCGCGTCCGCGATATTTTGCTCGGCCGTGTGCCACACCACATGCACCACCACCGGAATGCGCGTCACGCCGGTGCGCCTGGCCAGCGCCGCGCCGCTTTCATAGAGCTGGGCCAGATTCTCGATCTCGTTCCTGGCGTGGACATAGGCCGGGTCGAGTGAGAGCAGGCGGCGATGCACTTCCATGGTGGCGCAGGTGCGCACCCGCGGGGTGCCGCCACCGTGGGCGCCACCTCCGCCACCCATGCCGCCATGGCCGCCCATGCCACCCATGCCGCCTTCGCCGCCCATGCCGCCCATGCCGCCGGCGCCAGCCGGGGCGCCCGGCATGGCGCCGGCCCCGCTACCGGCCCCGCTACCGGCCCCGCTACCGGCCCCGCTACCGGACCCGTTATCGGACCCGTTATCGGACCCGTTATCGGCTGCGTTATCGGCTCCGTTATCGGCTGCGTTATTGGCCCCGTTAGCGCCCCCGTTATCGGCCCCGCCCGTCGCGTGGCGCGGCATCGGACTGTCGGCCGGGCCGGCCATGCCCAATGCGTGGCCCGGCATGGCCCCGTTCGCGGGCCGGGCCGGCGCCGCGCACCCTTCCTGACCGGCAGCCACGGACGTTGTGGTTGTTTGGATCGCCATCACGCACCTCCATGAATGTTGGGATTGCCAGCGGTTTGGCGGGCTGATCCACTATTCCATGCGGGTGAACGGTTGGCTTGACTTGTCGCAACAGGTTGTTGACCAGCCGGGCGCTTGGCGCCCCGCCGGCCAAGCCGATGTTTTTCTTGGGAAATTAAAGCAATTCCGCCGCGCACGATTGACAGGCGAGGGCAAACCCTGCTTATGGGGTTAAAATCAGCATTATGAAAATCCGCGTAGCAACTTATAACATCCACAAGGGCGTCACTTCGGTGCGCGGTCAACCACGCGTTCACGCGCTCAAGAAAGCCATCGGCTTGTTTGACGCCGAAGTCGTGTTTTTGCAAGAAGTGCAGGGCAGGCACGACCGTCACGCGGCCCAGTACGGCGAGCAAAGCAACGGCCACAAGCATTGGCCGGGCGAGGCCCAGCACGAATTTTTTGCCGGCGAGTCGCACCATTCGGCCTACGGCATGAACGCGGTGTACGACCACGGCCATCACGGCAACGCCTTGCTGAGCGCGTTCCCAATCGCCCAGTCGCACAACCACGACGTGTCCGACCATGCCTATGAACAGCGCGGCATCTTGCATTGCGTGTTGAAGACGCCGCAAGCGGACGTGCATTGTTATGTGGTGCATCTGGGCTTGTTCGAATCGGGGCGCGGGCGGCAGACGCAAGCGTTGATCGAGGCCGTGATGGCTTCGGCGCCGAACGGCGAGCCGGTCATCATCGCCGGCGACTTTAACGACTGGCGCAATACGCTGGGCGAAAAACTGCGCAAAACTTTGGGGGTGGTGGAAGTGTTCGACCAGCGCGCGACCAGCACCACGCTGGGCGAACTGGTGCGCACTTTCGCGCGCCGCAAGCGCGATCCCGCCCCGGCCCGCACCTTTCCGGCCGCTTTGCCCTGGTTCCGTCTGGACCGCATTTATGTGCGCGGCTTCCAGGTCGAATCGGCGCAGGTGATGCACGGCACCTTATGGGCCAAGCTGTCCGATCACGCGCCGATTGTCGCCTCGCTTATTTTGGCTTGATTGATTCATGCGATCCGTAAATTTTGTTACCCACAACGAGGTCACCCTGCTGCACTGCGGCACCGATTTTTTTCCGGCCCTGATCGGCGCCATCGACGCGGCGCAGTACGATGTGTACTTTGAAACCTATATCTTCGCCGACGATCAAACCGGCCAGGACGTGCTGGCCGCGCTGATGCGCGCCGCCGGGCGCGGAGTGGCGGTGTACATGATCACGGACTGGTTCGGCACCGGCCGGGCGCGGGTGGCGCGCATGCACGCCCAGCTGGCCGCGGCCGGGGTGCACCACCGCGTGTTCAATCCCTGGTTTGCACGCGGCGTCACGCGCACCCACCGCAAAATTTGCGTGGTCGACCGCGACGTCGCCTTTGTCGGTGGCATCAATATCAACGACGACATGTTTTGCGATTACGACCATAACGTCAGCCTGTCGGCGCCGCGCTGGGACTTCGCGGTCCAGGTGCGCGGCCCGCTGGTGGCGGTGATCCATCAGGAGGCGCACACCCAGTTTGCCCGGCTGGGCAAAATGGGCTTGCTCAAACGGATAGGCTTGTACAAGGAAATGCGCGCCATCGGCAAGACGCTGGCGCAAAACCCGGTCACGGCCGGCTTTGTGGTGCGCGACAATCTGCGCAACCGGCGCACCATTCAGCGTGCCTACTTGCATGCGCTGGGGCGGGCCCGCAAGAGCGTGTGGCTGGCCAATCCCTATTTCGCGCCCGGCCACAAATTCCGTGAGGCGCTGGCCTCGGCCGCGCGGCGCGGGGTGCAGGTCAACCTGCTGATCGGCGTGGGCGAGATCTGGCTGCAAGACGCGGTGGCCCATTCCTTTTATCCCAAGCTGCTGGCGGCCGGGGTCAAGGTGATCGAATACCACAAGACCCAATTGCATGCCAAGGTGGCGGTGATCGACGACGAGTGGGCCACCGTCGGTTCCAGCAATGTGGACGGGCTGAGCCTGTTTTTGAACCAGGAAGCAAACGTGGTGGTCAAAGACGCCGCCTTCGCCCGCAGCTTGCGCGGCCATATCGAACAAGCCATCGCCGACGGCGTGGTGATCCACGAGCACGACTATGCCCACGTGGGCCACATCCGCCGCATCGGTTATGAAGTGGCGTTTGTGGTCTACGCGCTGGTCATGCGCATCGTGGCGATGGGCAAATACGCTTGATCGCCTCACCCCAACCTTAGCCTCACTTTGCCACCATGAATCCATCGCACACCGTACGCATCGACAAATGGCTGTGGGCCGCGCGCTTTTTCAAGACCCGCTCCTTGGCCACCGACGCCGTCGACAGCGGCAAGGTGAAGCTGGGTGGCGAGCGCATCAAGCCGGCCCGGCCGGTGCACCTGAACGACCAGCTGAGCATCGACAATGGCGCCGACCTGTGGGACGTGGTGGTGCTGGGCATGTCGGACCAGCGCGCCGCCGCGCCCATCGCGCGCACCTTGTACGCGGAAACCCCGGCCAGCGTGGCGCGCCGCGAGAAGGAAGGCGAGCGGCGCAAACTGTTCCGTGAGCCGGGCGAAGCCCTCAAGGGCCGGCCAACCAAGCGCGACCGACGCCAGCTGAGCAAGGCCGGCGGCGACTTTTAAGCGCGCCGGCGCCACCGCGCGCCGCACACGCTCCGGTTATGCTGCAACGCAGCAATAGAACCGCGACTCTACACTTCTTGTTTGACTTTTACCACTGGCTGGATAATAGTACGAGCGTTCGGATTTTTTCGCCGGGCAGGGCGCGTTGCCGCGACCGGCGGCGGGCGACCGGCTGCGGGCGACCGGCTGCGGGCGACCGCCAGCGGGCGAGCGGCGAACACCGACCATTCAACAGTGAGCACCATCATCAATACCTCGATCAAATTCATGCGCAAGGGCGAGCTGACCCGGGCCGCCATTCTCGATGTGGCGCTCGAGCTGGCCAGCCGCGAAGGGCTGGAAGGCCTCACCATCGGTTTGCTGGCCGATAAAATGAACATGAGCAAGTCAGGAGTGTTCGCTCACTTCGGTTCGCGCGAAGATTTGCAGATGGAAGTGCTAAAGTTATACCACCACCGTTTTGAACAGGAGGTATTTCTACCGAGCATGAAAGAACCGCGCGGCATCTTGCGTCTGGAATCGATGTTCGCCCGCTGGATCAAGCGCGTGAGCGTGGAAATCGCCTCCGGCTGTATCTATATCAGCGGCGCGGTCGAGTACGACGACCGGCCCGGCCCCATCCGCGAGGAATTGGTGTCGATGGTAAAGGCCTGGCAGGGCGCCTTGCTGCGCTGCGTCAACCAGTCGATCGCCTGCGGCGACTTGAAAGCGGGCGCCGACGCCGGGCAGATGGTGTATGAAATGTATGGCTTGATTTTGGCGCTGCACCACGACGCGCGCTTTTTGCGCAGCCCGGGCAGCGTGGAGCGCACCGAACTGGGCTTCCGGCGCTTGCTCGACACGTATCAACACGCGCAGCCGCCCCGCCAGGAGGCGGCGCCGTAAGCATCGCGACTGGCGGCTTGCCGCGCGGTCAACCGCAGTCCCACGAGAGCATCATTTAGTCATTTAGCCGTCAGGAGAATATTATGGGTCAATACATCGCGCCAATCCGGGATATGCAATTCGTGCTGCACGAGTTCCTCAAGGTGGAAGACGAACTCAAGCAAATGCCGGACTATGCGGAAGTCGACGCCGACATCATCAACCAGGTGCTGGAAGAGGGTGCGAAATTCACGTCCGAGGTGTTGTTCCCCTTGAACCATTCGGGCGACCGCGAAGGCTGCAAGCACGATGCCGCCACCCATGCGGTGACCACCCCGGCCGGCTTCAAGCAAGCCTACAAACAATACGTGGACGGCGGCTGGGCCGCGCTGGCGTGCTCGCCCGAATACGGTGGCCAGGGCTTGCCGATTGTGCTGAACAATTCTTTCTATGAGATGCTCAACTCGTCCAACCAGGCTTGGTCGATGTATCCGGGCCTGTCGCACGGCGCCTACGAGTGCCTGCTGGAACACGGCACCGACGAGCAAAAGTCGCTGTATCTGCCGAAACTGGTGTCGGGCGAATGGACCGGCACCATGTGCCTGACCGAGCCCCATTGCGGCACCGACCTGGGCATGCTGCGCTCGAAGGCGCTGCCGCAGGAAGACGGCTCCTGGCTCATTACCGGCAACAAGATCTTCATCTCGGCCGGCGAGCACGACATGGCCGACAATATCTTGCACCTGGTCCTGGCCCGGGTGCCGGACGCGCCCGAAGGCTCGAAAGGCATTTCGCTGTTCCTGGTGCCGAAGTTTCTGCCCAACGCCGACGGCGGCGTGGGCGCGCGCAACCCGATCACCTGCGGCGCGATCGAAGAAAAAATGGGCATTCACGGCAACTCGACTTGCCAGATGAATCTGGACGGCGCGCGCGGCTGGATCATCGGCCAGCCCAACAAGGGCTTGAACGCCATGTTCGTGTTCATGAACGCGGCCCGCCTGGGCGTGGGCATGCAGTCGCTCGGCCTGACCGAGATCGCCTACCAAAACGCGGTGCTGTACGCGCGCGACCGCATCCAGATGCGCAGCCTGTCGGGCGTCAAAGCGCCGGACAAGGCGGCCGACCCGATCATTGTTCATCCCGACGTGCGCCGCATGCTGCTCACGGCGCGCGCCTACGCCGAGGGCGCGCGCGCCTTCTCGTCCTACGCCGCGCTTCAGATCGACCGCGAGCTGCACCATCCCGACGAAGAGGTGCGCAAGGAAGCGGCCGACGAAGTCGCTTTGCTCACGCCCGTGATCAAGGCCTTCATCACCGACAACGCCTGGATCGCCACCTCGGAAGCGATGCAAGTGTTCGGCGGCCACGGCTACATCGCCGAATGGGGCATGGAGCAGTACGTGCGCGACGCCCGCATCAACATGATCTACGAAGGCACCAACACCATCCAGTCGCTTGATCTGCTGGGGCGCAAGGTCTTGATGGACAACGGCGCCAAGCTGCGCAAGTTCGGCGAAAAGATCAAGACCTTCGTCGAGGAAAACGGCACCGACGAGGCGCTTTCCGAGTTCATCACGCCGCTGGGCGACCTGGGCGACAAGGTCACCAAGCTGACCATGGAAATCGGCATGAAGGCGTTTCAAAATCCGGACGAAGTGGGCGCCGCCGCCGTGCCTTACCTGCGCGTGGTCGGGCACCTGATCTACAGCTACTTCTTCGCCCAGATGGCCAAGATCGCGCTGGAAAAAACCGCCGCCGCCGAGGCGGGCGGCGACAACTTCTACAAAGCCAAGCTGGCCACCGCGCGCTTTTACTTCGCCCGCCTGCAACCGGAAACGGCGACCCTGATCCGTCAGGCCCGTTCCGGCGCCGCCAATCTGCTGGCGCTCGACGCCGACCTGTTCTAAGAGACTAAAGGACCGACATGACCAACTTCATCGTGAAAAAAGTAGCCGTCCTGGGCGCCGGCGTGATGGGCGCGCAAATCGCCGCCCACTGCATCAACGCCAAGGTGCCGGTGGTGCTGTTCGACCTGCCGGCCAAGGACGGGAACAAGAACGGCATCGTGTTGCGCGCCATCGAGAACTTGAAAAAGCTCAGCCCCGCGCCGTTCGGTAACAAGGACGACGCGGCCCTGATCGAGGTGGCCAACTACGAAGACAATCTGGACCTGTTGGCCGGCTGCGATCTGATCATCGAAGCCATCGCCGAGCGCATGGACTGGAAACACGATCTGTATCAGAAAGTGGCGCCGCATATCGCGCCCGACGCGATCTTCGCCTCCAACACTTCCGGCCTGTCGATCAACAAGCTGGCCGAAGGCTTCGGCGAAGAGTTGAAGGCGCGCTTTTGCGGCGTGCACTTCTTCAATCCGCCGCGCTACATGCATCTGGTGGAGCTGATTCCGACTACCGCCACCCGGCCCGAGATCCTCGACCAGCTCGAAGTGTTCCTGACCACCACCCTGGGCAAGGGCGTGGTGCGGGCCAAGGATACTCCGAACTTCATCGCCAACCGGGTCGGCGTGTTCGGCATGCTGGCCATCATCCACGAGGCCGAAAAATTCGGCTTGTCGGTCGATGTGGTGGACGACCTGACCGGCGCCAAGCTCGGTCGGGCCAAGTCCGGCACCTTCCGCACCGCCGACGTGGTGGGTCTGGACACGATGGGCCACGTGATCAAGACCATGCAGGACAACCTGCCCGACGATCCCTTCTTCGCCATCTACAAAACGCCGGACGTGCTGGCCGGTCTGGTGGCCAAGGGCGCGCTGGGCCAAAAGAGCGGCGCCGGCTTCTATAAAAAGGTCGGCAAGGACATCTTGCGGCTCGACTTCGCCAGCGGCGAGTATGTCGCCGGCGGCGGCAAGGCGGCCGACATCGTGGGCCGCATCCTGAAGGAAAAGGACCCGGTCAAGAAAATGAAGGCGCTGCGCGAATCGACCAATCCGCAGGCGCAGTTTTTGTGGGCGATTTTCCGCGACGCTTTTCACTACATCGCGGTCCATCTGGACACCGTGGCCGACAACGCGCGCGACATCGATTTTGCCATGCGCTGGGGCTTCGGCTGGAATGTCGGCCCGTTCGAAACGTGGCAGGCGGCCGGCTGGTCGCAGATCGCCACCTGGATCAACGAGGACATCGCCGCCGGCCAGGCGCTATGCGGCGCGCCGCTGCCGGCCTGGGTGCTGCATGGCGTGGTCGCTGAAACGGGCGTGCACACCGCCGACGGTTCGTTCTCGGCCGCCAGCAACAGCTTCGTGCCGCGTTCGAGCTTGCCGGTCTACCAGCGTCAAACCTTCCGCGCGCCGGTGCAAGGCAGCGGCCAGGCCGATGGCAAAACCGCCGGCAGCACCGTATTCGAGGACGACTCGGTGCGCCTGTGGCATAGCGGCGACGAGGTGCTGGTGATCTCGCTGAAAACCAAAATGCACGTGATCGGCGAAGGCGTGATCAACGGCTTGCGGCGCGCTCTGGCCGAAGCCGAGAAAAACTTCAAGGGTCTGGTGATCTGGAACGCCGACGCGGCCGAAGGCGGCGCCTTCTCGGCCGGCGCCGACCTGCAATCGGCGCTGCCGCTGTTCATGCAGGGTGGCGCCAAGGCGATGGAGCCGACCATCAAGGCTTTGCAAGACACCTTCATGGCCATGAAATACGCGAACGTGCCGGTGGTGGCGGCGGTGGCCGGGTTGGCGCTGGGCGGTGGCTGCGAAATGGCGCTGCACGCGTCGCGGCGGGTGGCCTCGATCGAATCCTACATCGGCCTGGTCGAAGTGGGCGTGGGCCTGATTCCGGCCGGCGGCGGCTTGAAGGAAGCGGCGCTGCGCGCGGCGCGCGAAGCCAAGGGTGGCGACATCCTGCAATTTTTGAAAACCGGCTTCACCAACGCGGCCACCGCCAACGTCTCGAAATCGGCGCTGGAAGCGAAGCAGATGGGTTACCTGTCCGAGTCCGACGTGATCGTCTTCAACCCTTACGAGCTGCTGCACGTGGCCAAGGTGGAAGCGCGCGCCATGTTCGACGCCGGCTTCCGTCCGCCTTTGAAGACGACGGTGCCGGTGGCGGGGCGCTACGGGCTGGGCACCATCAAGGCGCAACTGGTCAATATGCGCGACGGCGGTTTCATCTCGGCGCATGATTTCAAGCTGGGCGAAATGATCGCCGAAATCGTCTCGGGCGGCGACGTCGACCAGGGCAGCGTGGTCGGCGAGCAGTGGTTCCTCGACATGGAGCGCAAGGCCTTCCTGGAGCTGTTGAACCATCCGAAATCGCAGGAGCGGATCATGGGCATGATGCAAACCGGGAAACCGGTACGCAACTAAGCCGCCAAGCCGGCCGCCAAGCCGTTTACGCCGATCAAATTTGAAAGAGCAAAATGAGCAAACAACTTCAAGACGCCTACATCGTCGCAGCCACCCGCACTCCGATCGGCAAGGCGCCGCGCGGGATGTTCAAGAGCACCCGTCCGGACGACCTGCTGGTGCACGCCATCCAGGGCGCCATGGCGGCCGTGCCGAATCTGGACCCGGCCCTGATCACCGACGCCATCATCGGCTGCTCGTTCCCGGAAGCGGAGCAGGGCTTTAACATCGCGCGCATGGCGGTGCTGCTGGCCGGCCTGCCTAAAACGGTGGGCGGCGTCACCGTCAACCGTTACTGCGCCTCCGGCATCACCGCCATCGCCATGGCGGCCGACCGCATCCGGGTCGGCGAGTGCGACGTGATGCTGGCCGGCGGCGTGGAATCGATGTCGATGGTGCCGATGATGGGCCACCACCCGTCGATGAATATGAACATGTTCACCGACGAGAATGTCGGCATGGCCTACGGCATGGGCCTGACGGCCGAAAACGTGGCCAAGCAATGGAAGGTCTCGCGCGAGGCGCAGGACGCGTTTGGCGTCGAGTCGCACCGGCGCGCCATCGCGGCCCAGCAGGCCGGCTGGTTCAAGGACGAAATCACGCCGGTGGAAATCATCACCCGCACGCCGAACCTGGCCACCGGCCAGATCGACATCGCCAAGCGCGTGGTGGACACCGACGAAGGCCCGCGCGCCGAGTCGAGCATGGAATCGCTGGGCAAACTCAAACCCGTGTTCGCCGCCAAGGGCACCGTCACCGCCGCCACCAGTTCGCAAATGTCGGACGGCGCCGGCGCGCTGCTGATCGTCAGCGAGAAAATCCTGCGCGAGCACAATTTGACCCCGCTGGCCAAATTCTCCTCGTTCGCGGTGCGCGGCGTGCCGCCCGAGATCATGGGCATCGGTCCCAAGGAAGCCATTCCGGCCGCCTTGCGCGCCGCCGGCATCACCCAGGACCAGCTGGACTGGATCGAATTGAACGAGGCGTTCGCGGCGCAGGCGCTGGCCGTGATCGGCGACCTCGGTCTGGACCAGTCCAAGGTCAACCCGATGGGCGGGGCGATCGCGCTGGGCCATCCGCTGGGCGCCACCGGCGCCATTCGCGCCGCCACCGTGATTCACGCGCTGCGGCGCAATAGCCTGAAATACGGCATGGTCACCATGTGCGTCGGCACCGGCATGGGCGCGGCCGGCATTTTCGAACGGGTGTAAGGCCGCGGCCAGTCATTCCCCAAGGGCGCCGCGGGATCACTGCGGCGCCCTTCATCTTATTTGGAGACCCCATGGATATAGTGTGCAGCAAGGCGGACGGCATTCTGAGCATCGAATTTAATCGCCCCGAGCGCAAGAACGCGATCACCTCGGCGATGTACCGGACCATGGCCGACGCCATCGCCGACGGCGAGCAGGACCCGGCGGTGCGGGTGATCCTGATCAGCGGCCAGCCGGAGATTTTCACCGCCGGTAATGACCTGGAAGACTTCATGAAAAGCGCCCCGGTCGCGGCCGGCGGCTCGTTCGCCGACCTGCCGGTGTTTCAGTTCATGACGCAGTTAAGCGGGGCTGCCAAACCGGTGGTGGTGGCGGTGGCCGGCGCGGCGGTGGGCATCGGCACCACCTTGCTGCTGCATTGCGACTTGGTGTACGCGGCCGACAACGCCAAATTTTCAATGCCGTTCGCCCAGCTCGGCCTGTGCCCGGAATTTGCCTCCAGCCTGTTGTTTACCCAGCTGGCGGGCTACCCGCGGGCGGCCGAAAAGCTGATGCTGGGCGAAGCGTTCCCGGCTCAGGAAGCGCTGGACATGGGGCTGGTATCGAAAGTGCTGCCGGTGGCCGAGCTGCTGCCGTTCGCGCGCGGGCAGGCGGCCAAGCTGGCCGCGATGCCAGCCGCGTCGATCCGCGCCACCAAGCGCCTGATGAAGCTCAGCCGCGCCGAGCCGATCAAGGCCGCCATGGGCGCCGAAAACCAGCTGTTTGGCGCCATGCTGGTGGCGCCCGAAGCCAAGGAAGCGTTCACCGCCTTTTTCGAGAAGCGCAGGCCGGATTTTTCGAAGTTCGCCTGAGCACCGTGCCAAACCATGTTCCAAGTCGGGAAATAAATTGACAACTGGCAACTCGTTGCGTTAAGGTTTACGTAAGTCCTTACATAAATACGAACACCATGACCAACTTGAGCGATTACGGTTCACTGACCTTGGGCAGCCGCCTGCGCCGCCTGTCCGATCAACTCTACACCGGCGTGGACGCCAGTTATCGCGCGGCCGGGATCGATTTGCCGTCACGCTGCTTGCCCTTGCTGTTTCTGCTGCGCGATAACGGCCCGACCGCGATCACGGTGCTGGCGGCGCAAATCGGGCAAACCCATCCGGTGGTGGTGCAGCTCGGTAACAAGCTGCTGGCCGCCGGACTGGTGAGCACCGGGGCGGATGCCAGTGACGAGCGGCGCCGCCTGCTGGCGCTGTCCGCGCAGGGCCATACTCTGCTTATCCGCATGGCGCCCTTGTGGAAAGATGTGATGGCGGCGGTCGATAGCGCCACCGATAACGGCACCGGCGCCTTTTTGGCCATGCTCGACCGAATCGAAACGGCGCTGCACACCACCCCGTTTAGCGAGCGGATCGCGGCGCGCAGACGGGCGCGCGAAATGGCCCAGGTGGAGTTGATCGATTTCGCGCCCCGTTACGCGGCCGACTTCAAACGGCTCAACATCGAATGGCTGGAGCGCTACTTCTACGTCGAGGCGCTTGACGACCAGGTGCTGTCGGACCCGCAGCGCTCGATTCTGGAACAGGGCGGGGCGATCTTCCTGGCCCTGCTCGACGGCCAAGTGGTGGGTACCTGCGCGCTATTGCGGCCGGACGCGGAACGGTTTGAATTGTCGAAAATGGCGGTCACCGCGCCATGCCAGGGACTGGGCGTGGGGCGGCGCCTGATCGAGCGTGCCTTGGCCAGGTTCGAAGCCAGTGGCGCGCGGCTGCTATTTCTCGAATCGAATAGCAAACTGACGCCGGCGCTGGCGCTGTACCAAAGCGTGGGCTTTGTGCACGCCACGCCGCCGGCCGGGGGCACCCATTACCACCGTGCCAATGTGTACATGGAGTGGCGCGGTAGCAAGGCGCCGGCGCCCGTTTAAGAGGGCGTTCCCCGTTTGGCAGGCGGATCGTGGCCGCGCCGCGGTCCACCTCGGCTTGCCCACCTGCGCCACCGTTTTCAGCCCACCTTGTGCTTGCCACCTCACCTTCCGCGTCGGCCTGTCCGGCTAAAAAATTCTGTTTGGCAGCAGCAGGCGCGACATGGCGCCCCGATTGCGCTTACCTCAAGTTAAAAAGTTTCTAGTAAGTAATGGTAGTTTAAGTAGTGCAAATCCGATACTTTTATGTTGTTGACAATTAACTTTTAAAGCGGTTACTCTAGATCAACACGGCATCGGCAACGTATCGAAAGTTGTGGAAAGACTTGGTCGCCGATAGCAACAACGACCGGGCGGCCGGACAACATAGGACCTCACAGGGGCCGAAAACCGAAGTATTGTTGATTCGTAATGCGTATGACGTATGTGCGAGACTGGCGCTGGCCGGTTTCAAGGACCGGCCCGCGTGCAGTGCAGCGTGCAAGCTGCGGCACCCCGGCAATATTCGGATCACCCGCCTTCGGACGCATGCCACGAGTTGCGCCAGATGGAATCCGCGGGTGGCCGCTTCAAGTCATCTTACCCACATTTGTATTGGAGCCGCATGATGAAGACCTCGAAAATTGTATCCAAACTAGCGCTATCGATCGCGCTGGCTTTTGCCGCCACCAGCGCTCAAGCCTATACCGTATCAGGCAATCAAATCCTGGACGATGCCAACCGCCCGGTGGTGCTGAAAGGCGCCAACTGGTTCGGTTTTGAAACCGGCGACGGCACGGTGCATGGCCTATGGACGCGCAACTGGATCAGCATGCTGGACCAGTTTCAGGCGAACGGCTTTAACGCCTTGCGTATTCCGCTCTGTCCGGCCTCGTTTCGCAGCGACGTGACACCCAGCATTAACACCTCGGTCAATCCCGATTTGGCCAATATGAAGAGCCGCCAATGGCTCGACGTGTTCCTGGCCGAAGTCGACCGGCGCGGTATTTATATTTTGCTCGACCATCACCGCCCTGATTGCCAAAACATTTCCGAGTTGTGGAACACGCCCCAGTATTCGGAAGAACAGTGGCTGGCCGACCTGGAATACCTGGCCCAGCGCTATTCGGGCTTGCGCAATCTGGTGGGGATCGATCTGAAGAACGAACCGCACGGCCAAGCCAGCTGGGGCACCGGCAATGTGGCCACCGACTGGAACCTTGCCGCCGAGCGCGCTTCGCGGCGTATTTTGGCCGTCAATTCGAATGTACTGATTTTCGTCGAAGGCATCGCCAGCAATCCGGGCGGCTGCCAAGGCAATTTCGGTCATTTCTGGGGCGGCAATCTGGAGCCGCTCAACTGCACGCCCTTGAATATCCCGCGCAACAAGCTGGTGTTGTCGCCGCACGTCTACGGACCCGACGTGTTCCCGATGACCTATTTCAACGATCCGAATTACCCTAACAATTTGCCGGCCATTTGGGACGCGCAATTCGGTAAATTCGCCCGGGATTACGCCGTGGTGCTGGGTGAATTTGGCGGCCGTTACGGTCATGGCGGCGATCCAAAAGACCGGGCTTGGCAAGACACCCTGGTCCAATATCTGAAACAACGGGGCATGATCAGCGGCTTTTATTGGTCGCTCAATCCGAATAGTGGCGATACCGGCGGCATTTTGCAAGATGACTGGAAAGGGGTTTGGACCGATAAAGTCGATCTGCTGAAAAATCTGTGGTCCGGCGCGCCGACGCCAACGCCGACGCCAACACCAACGCCGACCCCGCCGCCGCCAACGCCAACGCCGCCGCCGCCACCACCACCGCCGCCAACGCCAACGCCAACGCCGACACCCACGCCTTCCATCACGACCGAGGTGAAAGTGACTTCGGACTGGTCGTCGGGGTATTGCGTTGACGTGCAAGTCCGTAATTCCGGCGCGTCACAGGTCGAGTGGCGGGTGCAAGTGCCGGTGCAAGGCAAGGCCAACAATGTGTGGAACGCCAACTACACTCAGGGAGGCGGTGTGTTGACGGCATGGGGCCAGGGTTCGAACGCATTTGTACCGGCCTACGGCAACCAATCGTTTGGCTTTTGCGCGGTACGCTAAGCGGGCCGCCACGGCTCGGTTTTCATAACCGTTGACCGGGAAAACAGCGACCACGCCGGGTACGGCTAGCGTTGCAAGCAAACACCCCGCTGAAGCGATTGAGCGGGGTTTTTTCCATTGCCGGCGGCCGGCGCCGCCTCTCAATATGGCTTGTTGACCATAAGCCAGTACACACCGATCAGGGCGAAGAAGGCGGGAAAACCGAGCGCGGTCCAGATCCGTTCGAAGCGCCAGTAACGCGCCGGTAGCGGCTGGCCATGCGTGGCGGCGGCGGCGGCCATGTCGCGCATCTGCATTTGCAGCCAGACCACCGGCAGCCAGCATAGCCCGGCCAGAATATACAAATAGATGGAGTGCTTGATCCATCCCGCGCTAAACGGGAACATCGCCAGGTGCATCATCCACAGCCCCGACAGCGGCTGGATCACCACCGCCGGCGCGGTGAACCACAAATCGGCCTTGACCACCCAGCGCGACACCACGGCGATCGCTTGCACATTGCCGCTGCGGTTGGTGACGAACATATAGAACGCGGTGCCAAAGCCAGTCCCGAACAGGAAGGTGGCGGATAGAATGTGCACCCATTTTGTGAATAAAAAATCCATGTCAATGCTTCCTTAGGTTGAGGCGCCACATCACGATCATCAGTGCGAGCAGGGGCAGGTTTTTACTGAGCGGGCCGAACGGGTGCAGCCAGAATTCGGCCAGCCGCAGGCTCATTATCGCCGTATAGCCGATCACGGCGGCAATTTGCAGGGGCCATAGCCAGCTGCGCGGACGCAGCAGCAGGGCCAGACCCACAGTGGCGTCGAACACGGACGCGCCCAGCAGGGCCGCTTCGCGCCAGGCGGGCGGCACCCCGCACGCCGCCAGCCAGGCCGCGCTTTGCGCATGCGGCCAGCCGAACCAGGACACCACCGCCGTGATCAGCCACAGCAGCGCGATGGCGATGCGGCACAGGGGCGCGCCCCACGCCAGCACGGCAGCGGCCTTGTCGGCCGGGCGCGTGAAGCGGTCCGGATCGCGCGCCGCCCGGCCGAGCAGGGCCGCCACCGGGGCCGGGTCGGCCGGGTTGGCGTCATCGGCGCTGTGCGCGAGCATGGTGAGCGCGTCCGGCGTCAACGGGCTGGCGCGGTGCAGCGCGGCCATGCCGGCCGCCACGCGCGCCAGGGGCAGCGGCAGTTCGCATACCACGGCCGGGCCGGCGTCCATGCCGCGCCGCAACGCCGCCAGATAGGCGGCCATGCTGAGCGCGCGCGGGCCGACCGCGGCCAACTCACGCGGCGGACGCGTCATGCCGACCAGTTTCACCAGCAGCGCGGCCAAGTCGGCGACGTCGATCGGCTGCACGCGCGAACGGTGCGCCATCGGCAGCGCCACCAGCGGCAGCGTGGCCAGCGCCAAAAACAGGCGGCTGCTGGCGCCATCGGCGCCGTACACCAGCGAGGGCCGCAGCACGGTGGCTTCGAGCGCGCGGCCCAGCAAGTCTTGCTCGGCCTCGCCCTTGCTGCGCCAATAGGCGGTGGCCGCCCGCGGCGCGCTGCCCAGGGCCGAGATGTGGATCACGCGCCGCACGCCGGCCCGTTCGCAGGCGCAGAACAGGGCGCGCGGCGCGTCGCGGTGCAGCAGCGCGAAGTCGCCGGGCGCGCGTTCGCGGATGATGCCCACGCAGTTGATGACGGCGTCGACGCCGTTCAGCATCGGGAGCCAGGCCGCCTCGGTGGTCATGGCGCCGAAGTCGAGGCCGGGCCGGCTGGTGCCGATGACGTGGTGGCCGGCCTGGCGCAGGGCCGGCGCGGCGTGGCGGCCGATGAAGCCGGTGGCGCCCAGGAGCAAGATGTTCATGGCCGGCCCGATTGAGCGCTGACATCGCCGCACATGGTGATTTCCTTTATTTCTGTCGTTACAGAAATAGTAGAATACCAGCGTACGAATGTCAAAGCTTAGTTGACCTGTGATAGGCCGGCGGGCCGACCGTGGCTGTCGCTGCGGCCGTCTAGGCCGGGGCGGCGTTGTAGAGTGCCTGGTTGCTTTCCATGTCGATCGGCACCGACATGTGTTCGTGCACGATTTGCCACTGGCCATCGCGTTTGCGATAACAGTCGGTGGCGCGCATCCACACATCCATGTCTTTGCCATCTTTCGTTTTGCCGGTGAAGTGGCTCAGGTAATGGGAGAAGGCCAGGCCGCCGCCGGCCATCACGGTGAGGTCGCGGATGTCCAGGTCCATGCTCTCTGGCATCATGGGCAGATAAGTTTCCCAGTCCGCCCGATAGGCGTCGGCGCCGCAAAATTGCAGGGGCGGCGGCAAATCGTAGGCGACGATCTCGGGCGCATAGCACGCCATGATGCGGCCGATGTCGCGCGCGCGCACGGCCGCGTTCCATTGCCCGATGAGCGCACGTACTTCGGCTTCGTCGTTTCCGCTGTTGAGGTTTTCATTCATGGCTGTCTCCTGAAAGGCGCTCGCGCGCGGACCTTTGCCCGGGCTGAGCGAGGCATACACCGTGTGCATACATGGTGTGGCTAATTGATAGTAGTCGGCCGGCCGCGCTTTTTCAACGCCGCCGGTCGCGCAACGGGTCCGCTGTGAGGCGGCGCAAAGGGACGGCATGACGACTTGGCCGTGCCGCGTCACTTGAGCGTACTCGAGCGGTTTGGATGGGCGCGCGCGGCAAGCGCGTCAGGACAGCTGAGTCGGGTCGTCGCGCCGGTCGAGCATGTTTTGGCGGTAGGCGGTGGGGGTCACGCCCATGCGTTCGCGGAAGGCGGTGGCGAAATTGCCGGCGTTGTTAAAACCCGTGAGCAGGGCGATATCCTGAATATCGATGTCGGTTTGGCACAACAATTCCACGCCGCGCGCGATGCGCTCTTCGCGAATGAAGGTAAACACCGTCATGCCGGTTTGTTCGCGGAACACTTGCGACAATTTTTCGCGGTAGGTGCCCACGCTGCGCGCGATCTCGGCCAGGGTGGGCAGGGCGGCCAGGTTGTCGCGGATCAGGCGTTTGGCGGCGGCCACCAGCACCGCGTCTTGTTCGAAGGGACTGACGGTGGAGGTGGGCTCGGCCGGCGTGGCCGCCGCCGCGCCCGCGTTGGTACTGGCGCCGGTGCCGGTGCGGCGCATCAGGTTCAGATGCACATTGATGCGGGCCGACAGCTCGCCCGGCGTAAACGGTTTCGATACATAATCGACCGCGCCCACTTGCAAGCCCATGATGCGCTCTTCGTCGGCGTCGGCGCCGCTAAGGAAAATGACGGGGATATCGTGCGTGTCGGGATTGGCCTTGAGCAGGCGGCAAGCGGTGTAACCATCCATGCTGGGCATGCGCACGTCGAGCAAAATCAGGTCGGGCCGGGTGGCCATGGCCAGGTGATAAGCCTGCAAGCCATTGAAGGCGACGCTCACTTTATAAGGTTGGTCGCTCAGCAGATCCATCAAAATGCGCTGCTCGAACGGGGAGTCATCCACGATGAGTATGCTTTTTACGGTTGCGTCATTGGATAGATACATGAAAATGCGAGCGGTATTGAAGCATGAGTGTGGTTTATTATGCCTTCTATTCCAGTTTTTTACAGTATTTCTCTTCTTTCAGAACCGATTTCTCAGCAAGCAAAAGCGGTCTTTTTTTAGATCGATAATAATGATTCTAAGCATTGGTTCAAGGCAATTTCGACCCTGTGCCGCTGATTCAAACATCGGTGTCCGCTCGCTTGCTCAAGCTGTGAAACCGCGCCCGCGACGCGTGGCCGATGCGTATGTCCTGGTTTGCGCGCCCTCATACTTGCCGGCATTACCGTGACATCCTTTCCCGTTCCAGGCGGACGGGTCAACCATTGATGTTGTCATCATCTGGAGGTTGTATGTTGGGTATTGCGTCATTGGCCGCCCCGCGCGGCGCGGCCCGCGCTGCGCGCGCACGCGTCAGGCTGGCGCGCCTGGGCACCCTGGCCCTGGTCAGCGCACTGTATCCCGTTGTCACCGGCGCCGCCGTGTATTCCAACGGCACCGCCAGCACCACGTTCGACGTGACCTTGAAAATCGTGGCCAACTGCGTGATCGCGGCCACCCCGCTCGACTTTGGCCAGACCCAGGGCGTGCTGGCCACGGCGGTCAACGTGAACACCTCGCTCAATGTCACGTGCAGCAATACCACCCAGTATAACGTGGGCTTGAGCGCCGGCACCGGGGTCGGCTCGAGCGGCACCACGCGCTATATGAGCGGCACCGGCGGCAATACCGCCACGGTCCAGTTCAACCTGTTCCAGGCGGCCGGCTCCACGTTGTGGGGCAACACCCAGGGCACCGATACCCTGGCCGGCACCGGCACCGGCGCGGCCCAGACCATCACCGTGTATGGCCAGGTCCCGGCCCAGGCCACGCCGGTGCCCGACACGTACCGATCGACCATCACCGCCACCGTATATTTCTAGGGAAATCGATGAGGCCAGGCGCCGTTCTGTCATCTGCCGTGCTGCTGGCCTGCTCACTGGGAGCGGGGCGGACGACGGCCGCCAATTTGCAGATCTCGCCCGTGATGATCAATTTCCGCGCCGACCAGAACGCGGCCGGCATCAATTTGCAAAACCAGGCCGACAACCCGGTCTACGGGCAGGTGCGGGTGTTTTTGTGGGAGCAGCAAAACGGCGAGGACGTGCTGACCCCGACCCGCGAACTGCTGGCCAGCCCGCCCATCGTGCAGATCGCCGCGCGCAGCAGTCAAACCATCCGTCTGGTGCGCGCCGCCGCCCCGGAGCAGGAGCGCGAGCGCACCTACCGGGTCTTGATCGACGAGATCGACGGCGGCGACGGTGGCGCGGCCAGCGGGGTCGATATCCGGCTGCGTTATTCGGTGCCGGTGTTCGTGGCGGCCGCCGGCGCCGCCAGCGAAGTGCTGAGCTGGCGTTTTTTCCGCAAACAGGGGGAATGGATGCTGACCATACAAAACAGCGGCCAGCGCCACGCCCAGATCGGCGCCATGAGCGTGCAAAACCGCGCCGGCCAGGAGTTTGCGATCAGCAAAGGTTTGTTCGGCTATGTGCTGGCCGGCCAGTCGCGCGAATGGCGCTTGCCGCTGCCCAAGGAATCGGCGCTGGGCGGTCCGCTGGCGATCAAGGTCTTGGTCAATGGCAAACCGGTCAGCGCCGGCAATGCGGGTGTCGAGTAAGGCGTGGCGCCACGGCGCGCCACCGGCCCGGCCGCGTCGCCCCGGCATGCCCGGCGGCTCAGGCGTCTGGCCCGGCGTTGCCTGCTGCACTTGGCCGGCGCGCTGGCGCTGGCTCTGCTGGCCGACTGCGCGCGGGCTGACATCATGATGCCGGCCGGCCCGGAATTGCGCGCCGACGCGGCCGAGGATTTGTTTCTGGAAGTGAGCCTGAACGGGGTGGCCACCGGAAAGATTTTGCGTTTCACGCGCGGCGCCGCCGGTTTGCTGAGCAGCACGGATAACTTTCAACAACTGGGCCTGGACCCGGCCCTGTTCGGCGCGGCCGGCCAAAGCGAGGTGGCGCTCGACGCGGTCACCGGCCTCACCTATGAATACGACGCGGCCCGCCAAAGCCTCGCCCTCAAGGTGGACGACGCCTTGCGCACCCCGTTGACCTTGAACGCGCGCGCCATCGACCCGCCGCCGCCGGCCAAGGTGACGCCGGGCGCCGTGTTCAATTACGACCTGAGCCACCAGCTGGGCGCGCGCGCGCGCAGCGCCATGTTCCATGAGTTGCGCCTGTTTAATGAAGCGGGCGTGTTCACCACCAGCGGCACCGCCGCCGTGCGCGGCGAAGGCAAGCCGTATCTGCGCTACGACAGCTATTGGTATCAGGCCGACGCCGAGCGCATGACCGTGTTTCAGGCCGGCGACCTGATCACGTCCTCGCTGAGCTGGAGCCGCTCGGTGCGCCTGGGCGGCTTGCAATGGCGCAAAAATTTCGCCTTGCGCCCCGATCTGCTGACCTTTCCCGTGGCCTCGCTGCGCGGCTCGGCGGCGCTGCCTTCGGCCCTGTCGCTGTATGTGAACGGGGTCCAGCAATACAGTGCCAGCGTACCGAGCGGCCCGTTCGTGCTCAACCAGGTGGCCGGCTTGAACGGCGCCGGCCAAGCCACCTTGCTGACCGAAGACCCGCTCGGGCGCACCGTCTCGACCACCTTGCCGCTGTATGTCGACAGCCGCATGCTGGCGCCCGGCCTGCTCGACTATTCGGTCGAGCTGGGCCTGCCGCGCCGCGATTACGGCAGCCGTTCCTTCGCCTACGGCGGCGCGCCGCTGGCAAGCGGCTCGGCCCGCTATGGGGTCGACGACCGGCTCACCGTGGAAGGCCATGTCGAACTGTCGGCCCTGGTCTACAACAGTGGCGCCGGCGCCCTGGTGCGCTTGGGTTCGGCGGGCGTGGTGAGCGCCAGCCTGGCCGCCAGCGGCGGCGCCCAGCGGGGCGTGCAGGGCGGCCTCGGTTACCAGTACCTGGGGCCGGGCGTGAGTATCGACTTGCAAACCGTGCGCGCCAGCGCCGGCTACGGCGACGCCGCCACCCGCGCCGGCAGCGCGACGCCCTTGCTGACCGATCGCGCCGCGCTCACGCTGGCGCTGCCGGCCGGCCAGAGCGCCAGTGTCAGCTATGTCGGCGCGCGCACGCCGGGCAGCGCGGCCGCGCGCATCGTGGCGCTGTCGTATTCGGTGACCCTGGCGGGCGACCTGTACGCGAGCGCGAGCGCGTTTCGCGACCTGAAAGATGGCCGCAACCGCGGCCTGTCGTTGACCGTGAGCCTGGCGCTTGGCGGCCAAATGTCGGCCGCCGCCACCGCTAGCGTGCAAAACGGCCAGGCCAGCCGCAGCGTGGGCATCACGCGCGGCGCCGACATCGACGGCGGCTTCGGCTGGGGTTTTCAAGTCGGCCGCGTCGACCATGCCCCGTATCAGCAGGGGCAAGCCCAATATCTGGGCCGGGCCGGTCAGCTGAGCGCCACGGTGCAGCACAGCGCCGAGACCAGCGCGGCCGCGCTCGACCTGTCGGGCGCCCTGGTGTGGATGGATGGCGGCCTGGGCGCGGCGCGCCAAGTGGGCGCCGGCTTCGCCATGGTCGCCACCGGCGGCGTGGCCGGGGTGCCGGTGATCCATGAAAACCGCCGCGTGGGCGTGACCGATCGCGGCGGTCATTTGCTGATTCCGAATTTGAATCCATATGGGAATAACCAGATCGCCATCGACATCAGCGATTTGCCGCTTGACGCGCGCGTGCCCGTCACCACGCTCAATGTGGTGCCGGCCCAGCTGTCCGGCGTGCTGGCCAGCTTTCCGGTCGAGCGTTACGCGGCGGCCACCGTGCTGGTGCACGACGGCGCGGGCGCGCCGCTGGCGGCCGGCCTGCCGGTGCGGCATGTGGAAAGCGGCGCGCGCACCCTGAGCGGCTATGACGGCATGGTGTTTCTCGACCATTTAAGCGAGGACAACCATGTGGAGATCGGCGAGGGCGCCGACCTGTGCCAGCTGCGCTTTGCCTACCGGCGCGAGGCGGCGCCCAGCTTGCCCGTGATCGGCCCGCTGATGTGCCGCGCGGTGGCGGCCGGGGCGGCTCCTTGAGGACGGCGCCGGCTTTGCTTTGCCTGGCCGCGCTGGGCGCGGCCGGCCAGGCCCGCGCCGACTCGTGCAGCGCCACCATGTCCAATGTCAGTTTCAGCGCCGTCAGCCCGATCTCGGCCAGCGACTATGTCACCACCGGCACCGGCAGTGTCAGTTGCACCTGGAACTTGCTGGCGGCGACGCCGCCGTTCCTGTTGCTGTTTCCGAACGTGGTGGTGTGCGTGTATGCCGGCCTGGGCACAAATTCATTGTCGTCGAATCCGCGCACCATGGGCAATGGCAGCAACCGGCTGGAATACAATTTATATCGCAACGCCACCTACGCGGCGGCCGCGATCTGGGGCCAGCCGTCGCTGGCGGCCACGCCCACCCCGATCACGCTTACCTTGACCTCGCCTAGTCTGATCGTCGGCGGCACCCTGGCCCAACCCTTCACGGTATACGGCAAGATCACGGCCGGGACCACGCTGGCGGCGGTGCCGACCGTGTCCAACAGCAACACGGTGTATCTGTCCAGTTTTAGCGGTAACGCCAGTATCCGTTATGCCTTCTACAACCTGGTGGCACCGGCCTGCGCCACCGGCGGCAGCGCCACCTTCTCGTTTCAGGCCGACGCCACGGTGATCAATAACTGCACCATCAGCGCCGCGCCGCTCGCTTTTGGCACCAAGGGCGTATTGAGCAGCGTATCGCGCAGCACCGCCAGCTTGTCGGTCAAGTGTGTCAATAACAATGCGTATCAGATCGCCTTGAATGGCGGCAGCGTCGCGCTCGATGTGGCCAATCGCAAGATGAAAAACACGGTGGGGGCGGAACAGGTGGCGTACCGGCTGTCGGCCAGTCTGGACGGGCCGCTGTGGGGTGACGGCAGCGCCGGCACCAGCGTGGTGGCCGGCACCGGCAATGGCAGCACGCAAACGGTGACGGTGTACGGCATGGTGCCGGTGCAAGGCACGCCGGCGCCCGGCGACTACAAGGACACGGTCACGGCGACCATTTATTTTTAGGCGGGCCGAGCTTTAGAAGGTGACGACCCAGACCCGGCCTGGCGCGCCTGCCGTCGTGGCGGCGGGGGCGGCGCTGGCGACCGGGGCCGTGTCGGTCGCTTGCGTCACGTGCGAGGGGCTGGCGAATTGGCAGCTCACCACAGGCCGGCTGGCGCCGCCCGATTGCACGGCGCAGGCTTCGTTGACCACGAAACTGACTTGAAAGCTGTTGCTGGCTGTTTTGCCGGCGGCTTGCGCGGATGGGCTCAGGGCGAACAGGGCAAGTGCGATAACAGAAATAAGTTTCATTTTATGGGCTCTATGCATGGCGATGACGAATCAAGCTTCTTGCTCAGCCTAACCAAACGTCTGGCGGGCGGACTGTGCTACAGCAGAGTTGTGAGAGTTATTCACTATCAGGGTTAAGAATGTTTCTGCATGGATATAATTATAGTTGAAAAGAAAATTAAGCGTGAGGATGTGTGACTATTTTTCCGTGTGTGTTGTATTCGTGTGTATGTTGGTGAGATTTGCGCGTGAATATCCACGTTTTTTCGCTATCGGAAGGCGAGCGGACGTGGGTTTACCCTATGAGGGGCAGGGCGTCGGCGGCGTCGGAGCGGACCGCGCAGCCTCGGCCGCCGTGTGCCGTGGCGCGCTGCCCGAAAAGGCGAATGTAGGGCGATTCAGGCTTGTATAGCGGTAGTCAGGCGGCGTTCGCCGCTTGGCTTTTTGTACAAACGTGCTGTTGTTGAACACGCGGCCGAGCACGGCCTGCCACACGGCCGGTGCGGCGCATCATGCTGGTTAACTGGAGATAGCGATGAAACATACTGATTTTGGCAACATGCCTTGCCCGATAGCGCGTGGTCTGGGCAAGGTCGGCGAATGGTGGAGCATCCTGATCCTGCGCGAAGCGTTTTACGGCAAGACCCGCTTCGACCAATTTGAAAAAAGCTTGCAGATCGCCCCCACCATGCTGACCCGCCGCCTGGCCGGCCTGGTCGAAGGGGGCTTGATGACGCGCCGCCTGTATTGCAGCAAGCCGCCGCGCTACGACTATGTGTTGACCAAGACCGGTCGTTCCTTCAAGCCGGTGCTGCTGGCCTTCATCGCCTGGGGTAACGAACAATTCGCGCCGGAGGGCGCCAGCCTGGTGATCGCCAGCCGCGAAACCGGTTTGGCGGCGGACCCGGTGCTGGTGGACGCCATGACAGGTTTGCCCATCAACGATGAGTACTATGGTTTCGCGCCCGGTCCGGCGGCCAGCGACAGCATGCGCACCACCTTGCTCGAAGCGGCCCGCGGCGAAAGCGGGCGGATGGTTTGAGGGCGGCCGCTAATCTTTTACCAGGTGCCACACTCGCTGAACATTGTCTCCGCCGCGGTCGCCCGCTTGTTGGTCAAACGCGTAGCGGTAGAGGGGCTTGCCGCGATAGGCGAGTTGCCTGGTCCCATCTTCGCGCGTGAGCACTGAATACGGCGGGCTGACCGCCACCGGCGCCACCACCGGCGGCCAGGCGCTGGCGCACGCGCCGGTACAGGCGCTCTTGCCGCTGCCGGCCACGTCGCGATCAAAGGTGTACACGGCCAGGCCGGCGGCGGTGACCAGCACCCCGTCGACTTTTTTCAGATCCTGGGCCAGGGCGCCCTCGGCCACGAGCGCGGCCAGCAAGAGCGGGGCGAAACGCAGCGCGCTGAACATGGCGCATCCTTTCATCGAAAAGCAGGGCTAATACGTAAGTAGACCTCGGATCGGGCTAAAAGTATGCGGCCCGCTCGCCTGGAGTTGACGCCGTCGTAGCATGGGGCGCGGGCGACGGCCCGCCACCTCCGCAGACTGAACTTGTCAAGCTGCTTACGGTCCAAAATTCTGCCTAGCCTAGCTAACGGTATGCAGTGCGGCGCTGCCGCGATGCTTCAATCCACTTAACGGAGAAAAAAATGTCGAAACTCACGATACGTCAACGGTTGTTCGGCGCGGCGGCGTTCGCCCTGTTGTTTGGCACGCTCGCGGCGCAGGCACAGACCAGCCAAAGCCCTGCCTCCGGCACGGCCGCGCAAGGCACGCCGGCCAGCACCAGCGGCACCGCCGGCGCCACCACTTCGATGGATCAGTCCAAACAAGCCGGCGCAAGCGGCAAGACCGGCGTCATGAACAAGTCCGATCACAACATGCTGTCCCAATTGGCGCAGGCCAATATGGCCGAAATCGAAGCGGGCCGTCTGGCCCAAAGCAAAAGCCAGAACGCGCAAGTGAAAAGTTACGCTCAACAAATGATCGATGACCATACCAAAGCGCTACAAGAAGTGCAGCAACTGGCGCAGGCCAAAGGCGTTACCTTGCCGACCGAGACCGATCGCAAACATCAGAAACTCGCTCAAAGGCTCGGCGCCCTGAGCGGTGACGCTTTCGACCGGCGTTATATGGACCAAAGCGGCGTGGCGGACCACAAGCAAACGCATAGTCTGCTGCAACGGGTGCAGGCGCGGGCGAGCGATCCCGATCTCAAGGCCCTGGCAGCCAGATTGCAACCCACGGTCGAGCAGCATATGACATCGACCCAGCAGCTGACCGCCGCCATGAAAAATAGCGGCACCGCCACCGGTGGTTCAGGCACCATGGGGACCAGCGGCGCCGGCGCGCCAGGCAAGAGCGGCGACACGGGCAACTCCGGCAAGCAGGGCACATCGGGCGCCACCGGCACCAACGATCCCGCCGGCGCGGTGAAACCGGGTACCTGACCGGACGCCGGGAGCAAGCCTGCTGTAGCGGTGGCGGACCGGGCTCGGCGTGTGAACGCTTAGCTTGGTTCGCTTGCTTGAGCAAAGCATGAAGCGCCGCATCGGACCACGCCATGTTCAAGCTGTGAGCGCCGACATCATCGCCGCCATGGCCGCCGATGCTTGCGTGCCATCAGCGGCAAGCCCGGTGGCGATTGTGGCTTGGTCCGTCGGAGACCGGTTTTGGCTGACTTTCCATTTGCCTTCGATCCGGTTGACGGGCATTTCGATGCCGATTATGGCGGTGAGCAATCGTTCCAGATGAGCAGGCGGGGCGTCGCCCACTTTCCAGGGCACGGGCCGGCCGGCTTCGTGACGCGTGGTCAGCCGTTCCAGCAAGGCCAGCAGCCAGGCCGGATCGTCCACCACGGTGAGCGCACCATGCGCGTGCACCACCGCATAGTTATAGGTCGGCACCACCTTGCCGCTGAGTGCTTTTTCTTCATACCAGGCTGGCGTGATATACGCTTGCGGGCCTTGAAACACCACCAGCGATTGTTCGCTGTGGCGCTGCGTGCGCCACAGCGGATTGGCGCGCGCGACGTGGGCGCGCAAGACGCCGAACGGCGCGGCGGCCGTTGGCGCGCCAATCTCGAACGGCACATGGTCGGCGCACAGGCCGTCGGGTCCCTGGGTGACCAGGGTGCCCAGCGGATGGGCGGCGATCAGGCCGTGCAGCACTTCCAGCCGGGTTTCCGCGAACGGGTCGCTGTTGTACATGGTTAATCCTCTTCCGGTTCGATCACCACATCCGACTTTAAGGAATTGGCGATATAGCATTGTTGATGGGCTGCGTGATGCAGCGCCGCGCGCTGCTGCCGGTCGGGTATCGCCGCGCCGGAAAAAACGATGCGTGGACGCAAGGTAATGCGGATCATGGCCAGCCTGCCATCCTCGTTCTTGCCCACCATGCCTAGCGCGTGGTCGCGGTAGTGGTCGATCACGTAGCCTTGGCGCGCCGCGAGCGACAGGAAAAACAGCATATGGCAACTGGCGGCGGCCGCCACCAATGCTGCTTCCGGATCGACGCAGTCCGGATTGGACATCGGCACCGGCACCGACAGTGGCGAGGAGGACGCGGGCACGCGCAAGCCGCCGTCAAACTGCCATTCATGGGCCCGGCTGTAGCGCTGGTCGCCAAACGGCTGGGCGCCGCGCCGCCATACCACCGTCGAGCTAAATTGCATGTTTACGCCAGCCGAAACGGGGCGCGTGGTATCGAAGTCGATGTCGGTCAGCGTGGCGGGCGGATTTTCAGTATTCATCTGTGCGTGCCGTGAAAGGGAAAAACTTATCTTAATGGCCGCCTTGGCTTTTTAAAATATCCAATATCTGCTATTTTAAGAATGCCAATTGGCGACGCCGTTTATATCTTCCCCCATGCACCCGACTCACCTGCTGGCCATCTTGCCGCTCGACCGTGCCGCGCCCACTGCGCTGTTTCGCCAGCTGTACGCGGCCCTCAAGCACGCCATCCTGAACGGCGCGATCGGCCCCGGCACGCAGCTGCCGCCCACGCGCGAGTTTTGCCGGCTGCTGTCGGTATCGCGCCAGACCGTGCTCAACGCCTATACTCAGCTGAGCGCGGAAGGCTACCTGAGCGGTAATGTCGGCAAGGGCACGTATGTCAGCGGCCACTTGCCGATCGCCGCCAAGTCGGCCCCGCCCGGCCTGCTGCGTCCGATCTCGGCGCGCGGCCAAGCCATGGTCGCGGCGATGGGCAATGTCAGCTGGCACAAGGGCAGCCTGCGCGCGTTCCGGGTCGGCATGCCGGCGCTCGACCAGTTTCCGTTCGACGTGTGGAGCCGGCTCGAAGCGCGCCGCTGGCGGCGGCCCGACCATCACCTGGGTTATGGCGACCCGGCCGGGTATGGGCCGCTGCGCGAGCTGCTGTGCGTGTATCTCAAGGCTGCGCGCGGGGTCGACTGCACGCCGCGGCAAATCGTCATCACCTCCGGTTCCCAGCAAGCGCTGTTTCTGCTCTCGAGCATACTGCTGGCGCCGGGCGACGCGGCCTGGATCGAATCGCCCGGCTACCGTGGCGCCTACGGGCCGCTGCAAGCGTCGGGCGCCCGACTGTGCCCGGTCCCGGTCGACGCCGAGGGCCTGGACGTGGCGTACGGCGCGGCCCACGGCCCGCACGCCAAACTGGCGTATGTCACGCCCTCGCATCAGCTGCCGCTGGGCGTGACCATGAGCCTGCGGCGCCGGCTCGAACTGCTGGCCTGGGCCAGCGCCGCGCGCGCCTGGATCATCGAAGACGATTACGACAGCGAATACCGTTACGCCGGCCCGCCCCTGGCCTCCTTGCATAGTCTGGATCGGGCCGGCTGCGTGGTGTACGTCGGCACCTTGTCGAAGGTGCTGTTTCCCGGCCTGCGGCTGGGCTATATCGTGGCGCCGGCCGCGCTGGCCGATGCGCTGGTCAGCGCCAAGGCCCTGATCGACCGCCACACCGCCATCGTGCCGCAAATGGTGCTGGCCGACTTTATCGCCGAGGGCCACTTCGGGCGCCACATCAAACGCACGCGCGAGGTCAACGCCACGCGGCGCGACGCCTTGCTGGCCGGTTTGGCGCGCGAGCTGGGCGACCAGCTCGAAGCCGGGCCGGCCGATACGGGGCTCGATCTGTGCGCCTACTTCCGGCGCGGCCACGACGAGCTGGCGGTGTCGCGCGCGGGCGCGGCGCGCGGCATCGAGCTGCGGCCCCTGTCGCACTACGCCGACCCGGCCGCCGCCGCCGCTTGCCGCGCGCGGCCTGGCCTGCTGCTGGGATTCGCCGCGCTGCCGCTGGCCGAAATCGAACATGGCATCGGCCAGCTGGCCGCCATTTTGCGTACCAGCGGGGATAACGATTAGGGTAGACTGCCGCTCTGGTTTTCCCTTCCCGGTTGTCCTATTTGAGCGCCTCATGACCATCATCCGCTGCACCTGGGCCAATCCGGCCAATCCGCGTTATCTCGCCTACCACGACCACGAATGGGGCGTGCCCTGTCACGACGAAAACCGCCTGTTCGAAATGCTCAATCTGGAAGGGGCCCAAGCCGGCTTGAGCTGGGAAACCATCCTCAATAAACGCGATCATTATCGGTTCGTCTTCGATCAGTGGGATACCGCCACCATCGCCGCCTACGACGGCGCCAAGGTGGCCGCGCTGCTGGCCGACGCCGGCATTGTGCGCAACCGCCTCAAAGTGGCGGCCGCCATCGGCAACGCGCAGGCGTATCTGCGCCTGCGCGAGGACGGTTTGACGCTGGACGGTTTGCTGTGGGCGTACGTGGACGGCCAGCCCATCGTCAACAGTTGGGGGCCGGGCCAGCGGCCCGCCACCACGGCGCTGTCGGACCGCGTGTCGAAAGATTTGGCCAAGCGCGGCTTCAAGTTCGTCGGCTCGACCATCGTCTACGCTTATATGCAGGGCATTGGCATGGTGGACGATCACGATCCAAGCTGTTTTTGCCGAGCCGCCCCGGCATGACGCAGCCGCTGTCGCCATGGTTGGCGGGCGCCGGTTTGCCGGCGCGCTGGGCGGGTGCCGAGCGGTTTGTGGTGCTCGATACGGAATGCGGCGCGGGCGAGCATTTTGTGGCGCTGTGGCGAGCGTGGCAAGCGGACCCGGAGCGCCCGCGCCGCCTGTTTTATCTGGCGCTGGCGGGTATCGCGCCGGCGCCGCCATGCGCGTCGCTGCCGGCGGCGCTGCGCGCGCAGTGGCCATCGGCCTTGCCCGGTTTTCACCGCTTGCTGCTCGACGACGGCGCCGTCGTTCTCGATGTGCTGGTGGGGCCGCCGGCCGCGTGTCTGGCGCAAATCGACGCCGCGATCGACGTCGTGATCGATCCTGCGCGCGGCGCGCCGGCCGTCGCGCCGGCCGCGCTGGTGCGGCTGCTGGCGCCGGGCGCCACGGTGGTGGCGCCGCCGTCCCGCCAGCCGTCGCTGACCGCCGCCGGCTTTGTCTGCGCCCCGCTTGACGAGGAGCGGATCGGCGCCGTTTATCGCGCTCGCCAGCCGACCCGGGCCGGCGCGCGCGGCGCCCCCGGGCGCGACGCCACCGAGCGCCGCGCCACCGAGCGCCGCGCCATCGAGCGCCGCGCCATTGTGCTGGGCGCGGGCTTGGCTGGGACAGCAGCCTGCGAACGTTTGTGCGCGCGCGGCTGGCACGTCACACTGATCGAACGCCATGCGCAGCCGGCGCAAGAAGCGTCGGGTAACCTGGCCGGCATCTTCATGCCGCAACTGTCCAGGGACGACAACCCGGCCACCCGCCTGAGCCGAGCCGGCTTCCTGTTTGCGCTGCGCTACTGGGATCGGCTGGGCGGCATCGCGGCGTTGGGCGGCGCCCAGTGCGGCGTGCTGCAATTGGCGCGCGACGAGGCGCATGGCCACTTGCAGCGCGAGCTCGCCGCCGCGGCCCGGTATCCATCGCATTTCGCGCGCTGGCTGGAGTCCGATGCCGCCGTCGCCGCGCTTGGCCCGACGGCGCGTGCCGACGCCACGGCCCATGGCGGCTGGCTGTTCCCGCAGGGCGGATGGGCCCATCCAGGCAGCTTGTGCCGCGCCATGCTGGCGGCGTGCGGGCCGCGCTTGCGGCGCTGCTTCGGGTCGGACGCGCTGCAACTGCGGCGGGTGGGCTTCCAATGGCAGGTGCTGGCCGCCGGCGGCGCCGTGCTGGCCGAGGCGCCCGTACTTATTTTGGCCAACGGCGCCGGCGCCACCGGCTTGTCGCAGGCCGCGCAACTGCCGTTGGCAGCGGTGCGCGGCCAAGTCACGCACCTGGCCGCGGCAAACGCGCCGGCGCTCGATCTGGTGCTGTGCCGCGAAGCGTATTTGACGCCGCCCGTGGACGGCGTGGTCAGTGTTGGCGCCACCTATGACGCGGACCAGGAGCGCGCGCTGCGCCCGGCCAGCCAGCATGACAATCTGGCCCGCCTGGCGGCCATGGTGGACGGCTTGCCGGCCCAAGCCCCGCTGGCCGGGCGAGTGGGCTTTCGCTGTGTGGCGCCGGACCGCCTGCCGCTGGTGGGCGCGCTACCCGATCCGCGCGCGCCGGGCCGGGTCGAGCGCCTGCGCGACCTGGCGCGCTGGCCGGATCTGTATGGCTTGCTCGGCTATGCGTCGCGCGGCCTGACCTGGGCGCCGCTGGCGGCCGAGCTGCTCGCGTGCCAGTTGGAGGGTGAACCGCCGCCGTTGGAAGCGG
Organism: Pseudomonadota bacterium; assembly: GCA_040385995.1. GTDB lineage: Bacteria > Pseudomonadota > Gammaproteobacteria > Burkholderiales > Burkholderiaceae_D > Janthinobacterium. Next base: position 50,159 of record JAZKGI010000002.1, on the reverse strand, counting down.
CGCTGGTGACGGCGCTGGACCCGGGCCGATTTTTGCTCAAACAGCGGCGCCGCCTCACGTCGTGACGGGCGCGCGGCGACTGCGAAATGCCGCACCGGTGCCGGTTGTCGCCATGCCGCCGCGCGGTGCTCAGCCTATCGCCAAGCCCACAGCGATTGGCACAATTGATGGACCAATTGACCGCCCTGGCGCCGCCGGACAAGGGGCATGCTTGACCGCGTTGTTTTAGCGCACCTTGTAACCGGGCGGGTGGGTGGTAAACTACACAGTCGTGCGGGCTGGCCCGCGCCTTGGCAAGTTTATAACGATAAGGAAAATAAGATGCGTGATGTCGCCAAAGAAGTGTACGAAAAAATGAAAGTGGGCAGTGCTGCGTGGATCCGGCCGGTGGCCGCCAAGGGCGACACGGTACCCTCGTTTCAGGGCGCGCACGACAGCGCCAAGCAGTTGGCCGAAGAAGGGTTGATCACGATCGGCGAGGTCAAGCGCCAGGAAGACGGATTGATCGAAGCGATCCGTATCCACCGCCTGGCCTGACGGCGGGCGGCCGCGCGCTCGCCACGGGCGGCGCGGCGCAGGTGACCACCGCGCCGGTTCGCCCGCCGGCGATCGATCCGGCGCTCGGTTATTTCGGTGTTTTAGGCGGCTCGCGTTTGGCCGCGCCTTTGTCGGGGGTCGTGTCGGCGGCGCTGGCGCCGCCTTGCGCGGCCGGAGCCGCACCGGCCTTGCCGTCGGCGCTGGCCGGATCGGCATGCATGGCCGTCTTGACCGCCTGATTAAATTGATCTTGCAGCAAATTCCACCATGCGGCCGGATTGGCCATCTGGGCCGCCGCGGCGGCGGCGGCGCTATCGGCGCCCGCCTCGTTGGCCGACGGCGGACGTTGCGACGGCGCCGTGGCGCCAGCGGCGCTGGTGGGGAAAAAGGCCGCCGCGTAAGGCGCGGCATCGAACAGGGACGCCTCGCCCTTGCCGGCCTGGCCCGGCTGCTTCATGGCCGCGGCCATCGAAGCGCCCATCGATTTGAGGGTGGCAATGGTACCGCGCTGTACTTCAAGGGCTTGGATGGTGCCGCGCAGCATGGTCATATTCAGGTTGAGCCAAGCTTCCACGGCTTTCAAATCGTTGATCTTTTTGTCGAGTTCTTCGATTGACAAGGTTGGCGCGGTAATGCCGGGAATGGCCATGCCGGGCACGCCCATGCTGCCCCACAGGTTTTTGACGAAGTCGAGCGTATCCGTCATGACAGCGGCGCCTGGGATGGTGGGCATTGGGGGATTGGCCATGTCTAGTCTCCATTGGGATGAAACCTTAGCGTAGCAGATAAATCCAGGTGCTTCAAAACTTCTTGCCACGCCGGGCGGGTGGCGCCGGGCCGGCCGCGCTTGCGCGCGATGGCCGCTGAACGCGTTAAACTAGCGCCCATGACGATTGCCCTTTCCTTTTTCCAGCGCCGCCGCAAGGTGATGGCGTTTTGCGTGGCGACCGCCGGACTGCATTATTTGACGCTCGGTTGGCTCGGCGGGCACATCGGACCGATGCGCAGCGCGCCGCCCAAGGTGGTGCCGCCGCCCATCATCGCGCAACTGCGGCTGGCGCTGCCGCCAGCCGCGCCGCGCGAGCCGGGCTTGAGCGCGCCGGCCCGGCCGGCGCCGGCCGCCGTGGCCACGCCGCCCAAGCCGGCGCGCAAGGCGCGCCCCAAGCCGCCGCCCGATCCGGAGCCGACCCTGGAGCCGGCGCCGGACACGCCGCCCGAGCCGGAACCGGCGCCGCCGGAAACGGCCGAGGAGGCGGTCGACGCGCCGGCCACCTCGGCCGCGCCGCGCCCGGGTAGCGGCAAGGGGCGCATCGGCCCTGCCTTGGCGCCGGCCGAAGCGCAAGCGGCCGAACCGGTCAGCGCGCCGACGGCCCCGCCCAAACCGCCCCGGCGCACCTACAAGGTGGACATGCCGCAGGCGGCGCAATTCACGCTCGACTTGAAGCGGGTCGATGCCGACGGCACGGTGTGGAACGGGGTGGGCGCCATGTCCTGGCAACCGGCCGGCGAGCGTTACAAGCTGACCGTGGAAGCCGGTTTGAGCATGCTCGTCACGCGTATCAATTTGCTGGTGCTCACCAGCGAAGGGCTGCTCGACGGCGACGGCATCGCCCCGCTCACGGCGACCGAAAAACGCAAGGGCCGCTCGCTCACGGCCACCCATTTCAACCGCGAAGAAGGCCGCATCACGTTTTCGGCCAGCGAGCGTTCCTATCCGCTGCCGCCGGGCGCGCAAGACAAGGCCACCGTGCCGTTTCAACTGGCGGCGATCGGGCGCGGCGATGTCAACCAGTTCGGCGCCGACATCGATTTGTTCGTCGGCGAGGACAAGGAGGCGAGCCTGTTCCGCTTCGTGCTGGTGGGCGAGGAAGAGCTGGAAACGGGCATGGGCCGGCTGGTGACCTGGCATTTGACGCGCCCGCCGCGCCCCGGCAGTTACTCGTCGCGCCTGGACGTGTGGCTGGCGCCCGCGCGCGGCTGGTACCCTGTGCAGATACGCAATACCGAATCGAACGGCGCGGTGACCACCCAGACCGTTTCCAACATCACCGTTACAGAACCATCCGGAAAATAATCATGTCGACGTCCTGTTCTCCCCACCGCGTGCTGGCCGTTGTGCTGGCCGCCGCGCTTGCGCCAGCCCTGGCCGCGCCGGCCGCATCGGCCCCGGCTTCCGCCGCCGCCTCCGCCGCTTCGGCCGCTTCGGCCACATCCGCCGCGGCTGACCATCCCAGCGCCAAGCATGCGTTCAGCTTGCCGCCCTCGGCCGATTTGAGCTACACCCTCAAGGCGCGCCAGCGCGGCCTGAGCGCGAACGGCGAGAGCAGTGTGGTCTGGCGGGCCGACGAGCGCAGCTATTCGATCGTGAGCGAAGCCAAGGTCGCCCTGTTCGGCAAGATTTTGGAAAACAAGAGCGAGGGCACGGTCGACGAGTATGGCTTGGCGCCGGCGCAGTACGTGGAAAAGCGCTACCGCAAGGAAGCGAGCACCACCAGCTTCAAGCGCGACGGCAAGACCATCTCCTTTAGCGAATCCGATGAAAGCTATCCGCTCAAGGGGGGCGAGCAGGACCGTACCAGCGCGCCCTGGCAGTTGCTGGCCATGGCGCGCAGCGCGCCCGAGAAATTCAAACCGGGCGCCGAGCTGGCCTTGTTCGTGGCCGGCCGGCGCGACGCCGAACCGTGGACCTTCAAGGTGATCAAGCAAGAAACCGTGCACACGGGGCAGGGCGAGATCAGCGCCGTCCACCTGAGCAAGGCGCCGCCGCCGGACCGCAAGGGGCAGCAGGTCGACATCTGGCTGGCGCCGTCGCTGGACTGGTATCCGGTGCAACTGCGCTATGCGGACGAGGATGGCGATTTCGTGGAACAGACGCTCAACAAGGTCAGCAAAAAATAGCGCGCGCGCCCCGGCCGGCCCGGCCGCCGGCGCAAAAGCGGCGCCGCCCAAGCTGTTATACTTGCCCCCCCGCGGCGGCCGCAGGCCGCGCCGGCGCGCGCCGTCCCCGTACAAAAAGCAACCGGAATACCATGAGTAAGCTAACCGCCCAGGCGAACGCGGCGAATGCGGCCGCCGCCGAGTTCCACCGCATCGAGCAAGAACAAGATACGCTGCAATCGCATTTTCACGCCCATGTGGCGGCCGATGAAATTGAACAGGTGTTTCATCTGAAACGGGCGCAGCCGCTGCTGCAAGTATTCACGGCCCTGTTCCACGGCGGCTTCGACGGCGTGCTGGTGCGCCTTTTGGTGCTGCGCGAACTGGCGGCCGACAGCGCCACGCCGGCCTACACGCGCGCCGACATCAATCAAAAGCTGGCGTATCTGCTGCCGGAAAGCCTGGAAACGGTGCTCATGCGCCTGCGCGGCAACCAGCTGCTCGCTTGGGACGCTCAGCAAGCCGTGTACCGCGTCACACCCATGGCGCGCAATGTGCTCTCGGCCATCGACGGTTTATTGGGTCTGGGCCAGACGGAAGACCAGGCCGAAATGGGTTTCCTGCTATCGCAAGTGGCCGGGGCCCAGGCCGTGGGCGGGGTGTCGGCCCAGCAGTTGCAGCATTTGCTGGGCCGTCTGGTGGACTTGACCGAAGAGTTTTCCGATGCGATCGCCTCCGGTTCCGAGTTCCGCCTGCGCACCGCCCAGGCCAAATGGAACACGGCCTGCGACTGGGTGGAAAAGGGTTCCCAGATCATCCTGGCGATTACGGCCGACCAACAAGCCGACGCCGCCACCCACAAGGCGGCCCAGGCCATCGGCCGCGCCCAAAGCATGCTGCTCAACATGCAGGGCATGTTTTCGCGCGCCTTGAACCAGATCGAGCGCCAGCGCGTGCACCTGGGCCAGTCGGGCCTGTCGACCACCGACATCAAGCGCTGGCTGCTCCAGCACGAGGATTTGGCGCAGCTGGCCGACGGCGCCATCGACCAGCCGGTCATGCCGCTGTTTGCCACCCCGGCCGAAATGATCGACGTGGCCGAAACCGAACTGCTTACCGAGCGCGCCGCGGGCGTGGCCCACACCGGGCTGCCGGACGGGCAGGACGCGCCCACCACCGTCAGCGACGCGCCGGCCATGCAGCTGGAACTGGACGACTGGCTCGACCGCCTGTCCAGCTTTGCCAGTCTGGCCGGGCCCACCGTCGGCGCCGGGCCGGCGTCGGTGCCGATCCAGGATTCGCTGCTGCCGGCCAGTTTCGCCGTCGCTTCCTACCGCGCCTCCATGCTGCCGCTGCTGGGCGACGCCTCCGAGGCCAGCTTGCAGGGCGCCACCGCCAAGCTGGCGCGCCTGCCGATCAGCTTCATCGCGACCGACGAGATGGTTCGCTTGTCCGACCCGCAGGTGGCGGCCATGTCGGTCGCCTCGCTCTCCCTCAACTTTTCCCTCGATTTGGATAGCCCGCCCGATGAATGACGATTGCCAAATCCTGATTGCGCGCCTGCTCACCCACCACACGCTGCGGCGCGACGATAAACTGGTCAAGCGGGTGCTGTCGGATGAACTGTTCCGGGCCGAGATCGACGCCCGCCTGCTCGCTTGCGGCATGAAATTGCTCGACAATGTGTATGCCGACCACGTCACGCTGGCGCTCACGCGCGCGATCGAGCCGAAGATTTTCGGCGCGCGCGACGTCTGGCAAAACAATAACTTCGGTCTGGCGCGCGACGGCGTGGCGCTGCTGGTGGTGCTGTGGGCGCAAATCATTTTGCCCAAACGCGAGCGGCAGGAAACCCATCAGCATGCCGAGGACGACCAGAACGACATGTTCGACAAAGACAAACCGCTGCCGCGCGCCGAGGACAGCTCGATCGGCATTTCGTACAAGGCGCTGCTGTCGGACTTCGGCGACAAGCTGGGGAAAAAAACCAGGATGGACATGAACCTGGGGATCTTGGCCAAACTGGGCTTCATCGAGCGCCGCAACGACATGCTGGTGGAAGGGCCGCTGCTCGACCTGATGATGGACACCGACGTGCTCAAGGAGCGCATCATCAACGGCGCCCTGGCCGACGTGTTCAAGCGCGCGCCGGCCCAGCCGGTTGACGCGGGCGGGGACGAACTGCCCCCGGGCCCGAGCGACGACGACGGCGCCGACTTCGATGACGCCCCTGCCGACAGCGACATCGCCGCCAACGATATCCCACACTGAGAGCCGCCATGTTTCATATCAAATCGCTTGAGCTGGTCCACTGGGATTATTGGCAGCGCATCAAAAACATCCCGCTCGACGCCAAGATCATCACCATCGCCGGCCAGAACGGCTCCGGCAAGACCACCTTGCTCGACGCCTTGCGCACCCTGTTCGGGCTCGATTGCTCCATGGGCCGCACCTATAAACATTATGCGCGTCACTCGGGGCAGCAGACGGCCTGGCTGCGCGCCGTGGTCGACAACAAGAACGCCGGCCAGCAGCTATCGAACCGGCCGTTTCGCAGTTCCGGGTTTTTCAGCGACGACGAGGTGACCCTGTTTTGCCAGATTCAGAAAAACGGCGGCGATTGGAAGCGCCAGTATCTGATGCGGCCCGGGAATGTGCAGATCGAAGAAGTGGGCGAGGCCAATGATTGGCTGGGGGTGGAAAACTACCGCAAGCGCCTGGCCAACGCCGGCCTGTCGCCGGCCATGGCCAAAGTGCTGGCGCTGGAGCAGGGCGAGACCGACAAGCTGTGCGAGTACGCGCCGCGCCAGCTGCTCGACCTGGTGTTCCAAGTGTTTGGCGACAAGGAGGTGCTGGACGCCTACGACGAAGCGAAGCGCCACCAGCGCGACACCGAGGTGGAATTGAAGCGCTTCGAGAGCGAGCTGGAAGCGTCCAAAACCAATCTGGAGGGGCTGCGTCTGCGGGTGGCCAATTACCACCAATGGGAAGGCTTGCACAAGGAACGCCGCAACCTGCTCGAAGAAGTGCTGCCCAGTTTGCAGTACCACGAAGCGCGCGAAAAAGCCGCCGGCGCCGGGCGCCAGCTGCGCGAGGCGCGCAAACCGATGGCCCAGGCCGACCAGCAACTGAGCGACAAGCGCGGCGCGCTGGCGGCCCAGGCCAAGGCACTGAGCGAGGCGCAGCAGCGCGAAACGCTGCTGGAACAAGAGTCGACCGCGCTGCAAAGCCGGCTGGCCCATGTGAACGCCAAACTCAAGCCGCTCGAAGGCTTGCTTGAACAGCGTGAGCGCTTGCGCAAGCTGGCGGCCGACGCCGGCGGCGACATCGCCGCCGTCGCCGTCCAGCTGGAGCAAAAGGAAGCCGAATGGCTGCGCCAGAAGCAGGCGCGCGACGCGCTGGCGGCGCGCATCGCGGCCGAACAGGCCACCATCGCCGCCTTGCAGGGCAAAACGGCCATGCCGGAGCCGGACAATGTGCGCGCCATGCGGCGCGCGCTGCGCGAGGCCGGCATCGGTCACGCCATGTTGTCCGATATTGTGGAGGTCAGCGATAGCCGCTGGCAGGGCGCGGTGGAAGGGGTGCTGGGCGGTTACGCCTCGGTGGTCTTGCTGGACAAGGCGCGCGACGCGGGGGCCGCCTACCGCCTGGCCGAACAGGAGCGCTACCGTCACTTCATCGTGCCGGACCTGGTGACGGCGCCTCAATCGAAGGACGCCAGCCTGTTGTCGGTGGTGCGTTTTTCGGCGCCGGTGCCGGCGTGGCTGATCGAGCAGCTGGCGCGCATCGCGCGGGTCGATTCGGTCGATGCCGGCTTCAAGCTGGCCGGCGCCGAGGAATGGATCACGCCCGAGGCTTATCACCGCGAGCGGCGCGGCGGGCGCTCGCTGTACGTGGAGGCGTCGCGTTATCGCTTCGGTCAGGCCGGGCGCAGCCAGCGCCTCGACGCGGTGCAAAAATCGCTGCCGGCGTTGGAAGCGCAGGAAGACAGCCTGACCCTGGCGATCAGCAAGCTGGCCGGGGAGGTGGGCGCCCTCAAGGCGCGCATCGCCGGGGTCGACGCGGCCAAGGAATTGAGCGCGCGCCAGGCCGAATTCGACGAGGCGCTGCGCAATAGCGCGCCGCTCAAGGCCGAGCGGCTGGAAGTGGGCGGCCGCCTGGGCGAGCTGCAAGGCTTGATCAAAAACGCCACCGTGGCCCGGACCCGCAGTGACACGGTGTGGCAAAACGCGCGCCTGGCCCTGTCCGAGGCCGAAGCCGGTCTGCGCCTGGGTCACAAGCGTCAAATCGAGCAGCGCGCCGAACACGCCAAGACGCTGCTGGCGATGCGCCGCGGCTGGCGCCACCTGCCGCGCAGCTGGCGCCGCGCGGCGCGCCGTGCGGCCCTGGTGGCCGAGCACCAGAACGCGCACCAGGTCGATCTGCGCGTGGCCAGTTTGCAAACCAGCCTGGCGCGCGAGGATTGGGAGCTCGACGCCACGGTGATCGACCAGCATCAGCGCCTGTCCGATCAGCTGCACGGGCGCCAGTCCGAAACCGACGAGCGACGCTATCAGAACAACCGCGCCATCGAGGCGACCGGCAACGCGCGCGGCGCCTATATCGAGCGCCTGCGCTATACCGTCAAGACGTACAGCCGCAATATCAAGGAGCTGGGCGAGCTGGCCGGGATCGAAGTGCATGCCGATCAGGTACGGCTGGAAAACGACGACGTTCAACTGGCCCAGGCCGGGTTGCACGTGCGTTTCAAGTTCGACGGCAAGGGGCCGATCGGCATGAATGACGGCGAAGCGTCGGGCGGCCAGCAGGTGATGAAGTCGCTGGTGCTGTTGATCGGTTTGCTCAAGTCGGAGGATGGCTCGGGCGGCTTTGTGTTCATCGATGAGCCTTTTGCTCATCTCGATATCCGCAACATTCAGCTGGTGGGCGAATTCCTCAAAAATACCGAGGCGCAGTATTTGATGACCACGCCGCTCACGCACAATACCGATGTCTACGATCCATCCGAGCTCACTTTGATCACCAGCAAAAAGAAAAAGGATACCCAGTGGGCGCAGCCGATCTTCGTGCTACAGCGGCGCGCGCCCAAGGCCGCGTAAAACGCGTCGCGCAGGCGGCAGGCGGGGCGGCATTGAGCGGCCTCTAACTCGGTTCTGATCGTCATCGACAGGGGGCTGGCGCTGCGCTGTAATGGACGCCGGGTGTGCTGTGCGCGATGTGCCGTTGGGCGGCGCAGGTTGGTGACCGAGGAGCAATCATGACTGCGCGCACAGGGTGGATCGTCACCATCTCGCCGGACCGAGCGATCGCCGACGTGGCAATGGATCTGGCGCGGGCCGGCTTGATGGTGGATCAGGTGTTGGAACAGATGGCTTGCATCACGGGCCGGGCCACCCCGGAGGTGGCGGCCGCCTTTTCCGCCATACGCGGCGTGGCCGCGGTGGCCGCGGCCCAGGGTGTCGATCTGGAATGGCTGGAGCGGCCGCCGGCGTGAGGGGACGCGGCCGGCTGTTTAATCACCCGGCAGGAACACCGTTTCCTGATCGGGCTTGCCGCCCAGCAGTTGGTCGAGCCGGTCGCGCAGGCTGCGCGCCATCTCCGGGCCCTTCGCCTTGAGCACGGCTTCCACATATTGCTGGCGCAGGTCGCGGAAATCGCTGATGTTGCCCGCTTTTTCCGTTTTCAATTGCAAAGTGAAGCCGCGTAAGCCCAGTGTGCTTTTGATGGTCTGATTGTAAAAATCGTAGAGCGCTTTGAATTGCTGGGCCGGATCGACGATGAGTGCCGGCGCCGCCGCAGCCGGCGGCATGAACGGCGCGGGCGGGCGCAGCGGCTTGGCCGCCGGCTTGGCGGCGCCGGCCCCCGGCGCCCCGACCAAGGCGATGAAATCGTTGGCGAGCAACTCGTGAAAGCTTTCTTCGCTCAAGCCGAGCGATCCGACCTTCGCCAACAGTTCCTCGATCGAATTATGGCCGTCCATCATCACCAGCAGGGTGCGCAGACGCGGGTTCAATTGATATTTGCGATTTGCAATCTCGTCGCGGCCTTTTTCGGTCTTGTCGTAGATCGTCGTATTCATCACGCTGGTCAACATGCTTGGTCTCTTTAGTCTTGTAAGTTACGCCTCAAGTGGCAGGGCCCGGTATGACAAGGGGCTGTCGCCCCCACCCGCCTGCTTGGTGAATATTGCGGCGTGGATATTTGTTGTAATTTAAGCATAGCACGAGAATCCGCGTCTTTACTACAAGCGTCTGTATTTTGTTGGTTTTTGGAAGTATTCTGTATAGTTCTCTTAATATTATGTTATTGCTTCTACCGTGATCGCGTCGGGATTCGTGGCAGCGAGCATGGACGCGGTAACAGCACATCTTCACGCTGTATCGTGGTTGGCGTCCAACGCGACGGCGCAACGCTTCAGCAACTCGCACAGCAGACCCTGTTCTTCCGTCGACAGCGAGGACAGCATCAATCGCTCGACCACGTCGGCGGCCTGTCGTCCCTCCGTGACAGCGGTCTCACCTGCCTTTGTCAACTCGGTCATGATGACCCGGCCATGCTCTGGGTGTGCTTTGCGCGTAATCAGACCACGACGTTCGAGATTGACGAGGATTGCCTGCATGGTCTGCGGCGTTACAAACGCCGAGCGCGCCAATTCCGCATTTGAAATGCGGGGGTTGCCGGCAACAGCCAGCAAGACTGCGTTTTGCGGTGCCGTGATGCCGAACTTCGCGAGCTCGGCATCGAGTCGCTTCCTCAGGCGATGTTGTGTCATTTTTAAGTTGTACCCCACCCAGTCGATCCCGCTCCGGGACGATGTTTTCGTTGTTGACATATCAGGGTCCTTATATTAAGATCAGGGTCCTTATATTACGCAATAGGAGATCGTATGACAATCCCAATCGGCCCCGACTTTATCGCATTGCAGGTGCGCGACCTCGCCGCATCCCGCAAGTTCTACCACGAGATTTTTGGTTTCGAGGTCTCGGATCACTGTCCTCCGGGCGCGGTCATTTTCAAGACGGCACCCATCCCCTTGGCGTTGCGCGATCCGCTGCGCCCACTACCCGACACGGGGCCGCTTGGAATTGGCATGGCGCTCTGGATCGCATGCGACGACGCCGATGCGCTGCACGACCTGGTTGTCCGGCGCGGTGGCACGATTCTTAGCGCGCTGGCCGACGGTCCTTTCGGGCGCTTCTTCGTGGCTGCCGATCCGGATGGTTACGCGATCACATTCCATACAGCTCGAAGCTAATTCTTGTCCAGGACGGGTGGTTTCAAAGCGCGTCAGCTCGACGCCCAGCACGCCCGCCCAGGCGCCAGCGATGGCCGCGCCCGCCAAACACGTCCGTGCAACGAGCGCGGGCAAACCGTCCCAGCAGCCGCTGTCGACGGTGGCCGGAGGGGGCTTTCACTGGATCCCATTTAGCCAGGCCCTGCTGGTGTAATTGCGTGCGCCGACGGCCGCGCCCCACAGCAGCGGCATCCCGACCGGCCCTTACCAGCAAGACAGCGAGCCGGGCGCGGGCGTGCGCCAATTGGGCACCTATCCCGATCTGCTCAAGAGCGAGGCCGACGCGGCCATGTTTGACACGACATCATCGTGCAGCTGGCCCTGCCAATCGCGTTGGTATTTCTGCCATGACGACAAAGTTGCCTCGATCAAAGCGAACTGATCAAGAATGCGCTCCGACTGTTGCTGGATCAAAACGTGCGCGTTTCAGATGCGCTATGTTTGCAGTCAATCTCAACACAGACGGCGACTGGGTCAGATCACACGGTTGATGGCATTCGCTAGGCGGCGCCCTCCATCGGCATGCTAAGCGCATCCTGCCTGGCACGATCCTGGCAAAGCGGAAGTGGCCGGGAGGGGCGTGAAGGGCCCATCGGACCACAACGATTCCCTGCACTGGACGAACCACCCGTCTGCAACACCTATCTGAAGGAGTGGTGCAATGCCTACATGTGAATTTTGCGACCGTACCGGCGTGATGATCTATCCGGTGCGTTATGCGGTGGCTTGCCCGGCCGGCGCGGACGGCGTGCCGGGATTGTCCGGCAACTTCAAGATCGACGCCGCACCGCAAGAGATCGGCACCGCCAAATATACCTTGCGGGCGATGCGGGCAGGCTATCTCTATGCATACGATGAAAAACGCAAGCGTTTGAAGGCGTATTTGGTGTTGCCAATGGGGCATTTGTGGCATTTTCCGGTTGAAATGGCGCCACCCGAACCGGCGCGCATCCAGTTTCGCTGTATCGATCCGGGTGACTTGGTGCGCTCACACTGCGTCGATATCGACCATTCGCCCAGCGATCCGGCCACCAAACTTTGGCTTGGTTGGTCCAGCGTGGTGTGGACGCCCGCCTTGCTCAAGCAGGTCCATGACGCGGCCTGGCGCCGCAAACACATGCAGTGCATTGACGTGCTAGCCATGCTGTCCGGGAGCGCGGCCCACAGCGCCGAATTCAAGCAGCACTACAAGCAAGTCTCCCACTTCGGGGCAGATACCAAAGCCATGAAGAAAGCATATTCTTACAGCAATACACCCGTCAAAGATGAGACACGCCAACATAATTGGGGTGCCAAGCTCGCAGAAACGATGGCCACGCAAGCGCCATACCATAAAGGTTTTATCGTGGCGGTCAATGATCCGGTTGGCATCACCAACGATTTGAGCGAATTGGTTTTGCCCACCCTGGACGCGGGATTTAACGAGGACGTTTATCGTGGCAAGATGATCGCTGACCTGATCGAGTCGACTAAGCATAAGGTGCAGGAACAAGCACGTAACAACTTGGTGTTTGATGAAAACATAGCCACGCTTGCGAAAGATGATCCGAAAGGTGATGTGTACAATGGTATCAAAATGGGATGGGGAATGATTACAGCTGGCGGGCTGGGTAATTACGAGCGAAAAATGACAGAAGGTAGAAAAAAATTCGGAGACGATTTGGCCGGAAGGCAAGAAGCAGCTGCCGCGAATGCCTGGGACGAATTGATCACTGATGGCGGAAAATTAAATATAGACAAGGCGCGCCTGGAAGCGTTTCCCACGCGTTACGAACTGGAAATAAAACAATTTGAGCCGTTATATATCAAATTAACGCATGCCCATGCAAGCTGGCTGAAAAGTGAACAGTTAGCTAACTGGATGAATGGCGTGCATGACAGCAAGGATATTGTCAGTGGATATGCCTACAGCGAATCGGTCGCGCAGTGCATAGGAAAGGCGGTTACGACTAAGCCTTGTGCGGATCTACTCAAGTTGTGGCTCAGCAGCGATAAATTAGATGATGTCCGAAATTTGTATAGTCGAGCATTGCTATTTAATCAGGATTTGATTATTGCTGGAACGATATCACATCTAAAAGGCAGCGATTTCCAGGTTGAAGCTATATTGAACATCTATAAAGGAGCTTTGGAACGGGTGGTACCAAATGTGGCTGGAAAATTATTTGATCGTCTAGCTTTGGCCACAGCAAATATTTTGATAGGTGGATTAAGAGCGGCTGCATCCACGATGCGTAGCATGGCTATATTGCACATGTCGATTCTAACTGGAAATCCGATTAAAGCCAGCAATGTGAAAGCTGGTGAATTATCAAAATGGATAATTGAGCAGGCGCGTGAAAATGGAGTTCAATTTAATACCTCGAACATGCAAACACGGGTTGCTATTTACAAAGAAGCAAAGCGGGCGGTTCAAAGCCGGGTTATTAATCCCGGTATTATTGCTTTTGAACTAGATATTGCGCAGCTGGAGCGTACTGGCTATATCGCGCCCGGAACTTTGAAGAATATCAAAATTCCTGGACTTGCCACTACGAAAAAGTGGTTGGGTTCGACACTCCCGGCAGAATTTCATTTAGGTGTTGCAACTACGATTATTCAGATGATTGCGTTGGGATTTGCATCTCAAGATTTGATAAACAATGATCGATTCAACGAGCGCGAGACACGTACCAAAACCATTATCGCTATTATCAGTTTGAATTCAACTATTGTGGACGTCGTTGCATCTTCTATAGAAAAATCTTACTCACACCCATTCGCTAGTTTTTTGCGTGGACAGTGGGCGATGAGTTTGGATACGGCCAAGGTTGTCGCAAAGGGAGCGCGATATGTTGGTGCTGCCGCCGGAGTGTTTGCTGGCGCCTATGATATTTTTTTCAATATGAGAGAAGCGTATGGTAACGGAAAATATTTGCTGAGTACACTATATGTGGTGAATGGAGTATTGGGAATTTCGCTGGCGGCCGTGGCATTGTACGCAACTGGAGCTGTTTTCTGGTCATGTTTAGTAGCATCATTTATCATTGGTATCCTCATTGCAATTGTCAATCCCAGTGCCCTTAAACAATGGATATCGCACTGTTATTTTAGTATTGATGCTAGTGCGAAGATTAAAAATAGAGATATAAATCCGTATCCTTATCCGGAATTGATTGAAGAGTTGAAGGCTTATCATAGTGCATTGGGGGCTTAAAAATGGATGAGCGTGTATTTCGATATAAAGCTGGGAAGCCAATCCCCGATTGGGATATGAAGCATAGACTCTCCACAAAATTCGCAGTTGGTCCCGAGTGCAAAGATACCGCCACAATTTTTAGAATAAATTCGTCATATATGGATGTGACCGATCAGCCGCATTTGACCCGTCAATGGGCCGCGACAGCTGCGTTTGTTGTCGTTCTAGGCGTAATATTGATGCTATGGTCTTCTTGTTTTATGTTTTTTTATCTGCCTGAAAATTTAAAAATTGAGTTGATCCCTGGGTATTTAATAATATTTGCAGCGTTATCTGGATTTCTGTATTTTTTATTTACATTTAATCGGGAAGACATTTTTTCAGTCAAGCGTCGGCCCATCCGTTTTAGTCGTAAAGAGCAAAGAATTTTTGCAATCCGGAGGAGAAGATTTTTTTTTGATTTGAGTCGGGGGGATGTTTCATGGGAAGCACCGTGGAGTGAAAGCTCGATTTTTTGTATTCATCGTGGAACTGGGGCGAACAGTGACCAATATCACATACGCCATTATACGATCGATGACAATGGCAACGTGCTGCGCGCTTTTGCAATTGGACGCGAATGGGAAGGGCATGCAGCGTTGCAGGGCTTGCTCTCGCAGTGGAATTACTGGTGCGCGTATATGAACGACGGACCAGCCGACTTGCCGAAACCTGCACTGTTCCTCAGCGAAAAGGAAAGCATACTGGAATCATTTTTGTACTGCATGTATGATTTTGGCTATCAAGCAAGCAGTGCATTTCGAATAGCAATGATGCCCGCGATATTGCTACTAACGACTTTTCGCGTGCTTGCGCTGTGGACCTGCCGTGATCCGGTTTGGCCTAAAGAGGTGGAGGCGGCTAGCGCGATCGAACCTGACGATCCTTACGATGAACCTCGGGGAAACACGCCGGTCGGATGGGCCAAAACTGGCTTGGCGCGGGATCAGCACACCTATCCTTTCGATCCGAAGAAAGCGATGCCCAACTGGCATGGCGAACCTGACCCCGCTTACAACGCTAAGTTATGGTCGCAAGATGTTCCGCCCGCCTCGGCGGCACAGCCGCAAAGAAGATTGCCATGAACGGAAAGGGCGCCGATGGACGCCCTTGGTGACCGCCCCCATCGCACAACTGCGGGTGGCCGGTGCCACCGCCAAATTGAATATGCGGAGAAAAACGGTCCCCTGCCAGGGCGATTCGGCCGATTGTAACGCAAGCTTGATTGCGTCATTGTCGTTGTGGGCCGTTGATCATGCGCGGTCATGGCCAGCTGTTGAGAGAAATTAACGCCGGCATTCCAGTGCCATTATTTCCATACCTCAGCGCAAACCAACCATACCGCCGCGAGCCATTTTCGCGCGCATCAGCACTTATTCCATATCAAGAAAAAATTCTGTCGAGCAATTTCTTTGATCCAGTCGGGGAAGGCGTCGCGCTTTGCGATCTACTATCGATCCCAACCAGCGTGCTTCGGTCCGGCCATGCTGATTTTAACGCCGGGCGTTCGGCATTCGCACCCCTCAATTTTGAAGAAAGATCGGCATGATGAAGACTAACCCGATTCCAAAAAATTTGTTCCAGGGCCGCCAGCATCAGCGCTTTTTGCGCTTTGCGTTTATCCACGGCGACGGTCCCGACGCGCAATTGTTGATCAATAAACTGGATGCGCGCGAGGCGCTGAGCCGCGACTTCGAGTACGAACTGGAGCTGTTGTCCGATGACGCCACCATCCCGCTGAAGGCTTTACAAGGGAAGCTGGTCAGGGTCGAGCTGGTGCGCGCCGATGGCAGTCTGCGCTACTTCACCGGCTATATTTTTTCCAGCAGTCTCAAGTCCACCGATGACGGGGTGGCGCATTATGTCGTTCAGATCGGACCGTGGCTGCGCTTTCTTCGTTCTCGCAAAGATAATTATCTGTTCCACGAGCGAACCACGCGCGACATCACCGACACCGTCTTCCGCGACTATGGCGTCTTACCGGTCTGGGCTTGCACCGTGCGTCACAAGGATCCGATCTTGACGCAAACGTGTCAATTCGATGAATCCGATCATAATTTTCTGCATCGGCTGTGGGAAGCGTTGGGATGGCATTACTGGTATGAGCATACCGCCGAGGGCCACCGGCTCATGCTGTCGGATGACTCGACCTACGCCGCCAAGATCGATGGCGGCGGCGACATCGTCTTCCAACAGCACACCGGATCGGCCGAGGATGACGGCATCCATGTATGGTCGCCGGTGCGAACATTTTCGGCCTCGGAAGTGGCGCTGGTCAGTTTCGATTTCAAAAATCCGGGTCCGCGCGAAGCCCAGGTTCCCACTCTCAATCAACAAGGCAAAGTGCCGGCCATCGAAACATATGAATATGTCGGGGCCTATGGTTTTGCCAACGGCGCCGATGGAGACCGCCTGGGCCGCTTGAGAATGGAGGAAATCGAAGCGGCGGCCAAGCATGTGGACGCGCGCGGCAGCAGCCGATTTGTCCAACCGGGACGTGTCTTTTACCTGTGCCGCCAGGCCCGCCAGAGTGCCCGCGACCGGGCGCAACGGGAATACCTGATCGTGAGCGCGGTTCATAGCGCCGGTAACAATTATCTGCAAAACGTCGATCAAGCCGCGCATTACACCAATGAGCTGGTATGCCTGCGTAAGAAGATTCCGTGGCGGCCCGGTCGCGGTTATCACAGCACCGCGACGAAAATTTACGGCATCCAGACCGCCACCGTGGTCGGGCCGGACGGCGAAAATCTTTATGTCGACAACTTCGGGCGCGTGCGCGTCCAATTTCACTGGGACCGGGTCGGAAAAAACAATCAAGCCAGTTCCTGTTGGGTGCGGATTTCGAGTAGCTGGGCCGGCGCCCAGCAAGGTTTTCTGCCGATTCCGCGCATCGGCCAGTCTGTCACCGTGCAATTTTTGGATGGCAATTGCGACCGTCCGATTATCACCGGCTCGGTGGTGAATCAAGACAATATGCCGGCTTGGGCCTTGCCGTCGCAACTGGCGCTGACCGGCATGCGCAGCCGCGAGCTGACCAGGGGTGGCGGCAATAGCATCTGCGGCCGCAGCGGTCATCTGGTGTTCGACGATACTAATGGTCAAATACAGACCCAGCTCAAGAGCGACCATTTGCATAGTCAGCTGTCGCTGGGGTACATCACGCGCATCGAAAACAATGCCGGGCGCACCGACGGTCGTGGTCAAGGTTTCGAGCTCAGATCGGACGGGGTCGGAGTGCTGAGGGCGGCCCAGGGTTTGCTGATCAGCACGCAGCCGCGGCCGCGCGCCCACGGTCACATCACGGATATGGACGAGACGGTGCAACGGCTGGCGCAAGCCGGCAGCACGCACGACAGTCTGGCCAAGCTGGCGCAACAGCACCAAGCCCAGGAGCTCGAAAGCGACCAGAGCGTGGTGGCCCAAGCCATCAAGCTGCAACACGACGCCATCAAAGGTGGCGCGAGCGAAGAGGGTGCTTTCCCGGAATTGAGCGAGCCGCATATGGTGCTGGCCAGTCCCAGCGGCATCGAAACGACCAGCGCCGGCTCGACCCATATCGCCAGCGCCGAACACATCGCCATGTCCGCCGGCCGCCATCTGTCCATCGCCGCCGGCAAATCGCTGTTCGCCAGCGTGGCGCACAAGTTTTCCTTATTCGTCCACCAACTCGGCATCAAGCTGATCGCGGCCAGTGGCAACGTGCAAATCCAGGCCCAAAACGATGCGCTCGAACTGCTGGCGAAGAAGGTGGTGGAAATTATCAGCACCACCGATTGGATCACGCTGCGCGCCAAAAAAGGGGTGCGTATCAACGCTGGCGGTAGCGAACTGGAGATCAGCGCCGAAGGCATCAAGGGTAGGACGGCTGGTGTCCATCATATGCATGCCGCCGATCATCAAACCATGGGGCCGCAAAGCGTGGAGGCGACATTTCCGGGGTCTCAGATGTGCAAGGGGCAAGCCGCCAGCGCCGCACAATCGGGCAGCTCGTCCGTTCGCTTAACTTAAAGGCTACCATGTCGCAATCTCCTTCGATGCGTGCCGTCGCGCCGCCGGTCCCCCTTCGCAGCGGCTATGTCCTGATCGATCCGTCCAATCTGGACAGCGAAACGTTCGCCTCGGACCTGCCCATGCTGCCTTGCGTGCCGCCCACGATGTGCAGTGTGGACGACATGATGCCGCACCTGATTGACGTGGTGGCTTTGACGCCGGAGCAGCAGTCCATGCTCGGCACGGCCTTGCTGCGCGAGTCCGCTTGCGAACGGCCGCCCGTGCTGTGCGCCTGGCTCGATAGCACCGAAGACGCCACCACCGTGGCACGTCATATCGCGCGCTTTCTGGTTGGTCCCGGCGCGAACGGGCACTTGCTGTTTTGGCGCTACCACGACCCGCGCGTGATGGCATTGACCTTGTCGCTCTTCTCCCCGGATCAGATGGAAGCGTTATTGGGGCCGATCTCGGACTGGCGTTTCGCATGGTGCCAGCGCTGGTGGAGCGCGACGGGGCCGGGGCGCGCGGTCGATCCGCTGAACGGCTACCGGCCGGCCTGGCCCAGTCCCGGACAATGGGCCAGCCTCGATCATAGTGAACTGATCGGACCGGTGCTGTGGCGGTTGAAAGAAAGGGAGCGTATGTCCGACGCCCAATGCCTGCAATGCCAGCGCCATATCGACCGGGTCTTGCACCACGCCAAACGCGAGCTCAAGATCAGCAAACACGACGACTTGACCGAGTATGCGTTCCATGGCGTGCGCTACGGCGACGCGTTTCACCGGCACCCCAAACTGGTGGCTGCCTGGCCTGCTTTGGCGCAGGCGCAACTGAGCTGGAGCGACGTGCGGGATTTGCTCGACCATAACGATTATCTGGCGCTGGACGAAGCAGTCGAGTTGCGTGACTTCACAAGAAAGGCAGCGTAATGACGACGCATTGTTTGGCTGGCGCCGCATGGTCCCGCGCGCACAGGGGCATGCCATGAAGGACGCCCAAGGGCGAGGCGTCATCCGCCTCGGCGACCGGACCACGCACGGCGGTGAAGTGGTCAGCGCGGCCGCCGATTTTAAGGTGCTGGGCAAAGCTGTCGCTTGCGAAGGCGACATGGCCACTTGTCCCAACTGCCACGGCAAACACGCGATTGGGGCCCCCGGCAGTACCCGCCGCCACCACGGCAAGGCGGTGGCGTACGATGGCGACCCGACCGCGTGTGGCGCGAAACTGATCTCTTCCTTGTAATTTGAAAGCCGATCAGGCGGCATGAAAGCGTTGTTGGCGCAAACGAATGGTTGCCGCTGGATTGGCAAAACTGCCCGTATTAAAACAGCTACGTCACCACGCCTTATCCGGCGCCGTGCAGCGGTCGCTGACGGCGATGCCAGCGCAGCAAACCCCAGCCATATGCCGCGAAATATCCGCTTAGCAAACCCACCGCCATCAGGCTCAAGGGGCTTTCCATGAAAGCGGGCGCAGGCTGCGGCGCCGCCGTTCGGCTATTGATATACAGTTCCAGCCCCCGATACAGCAGGCGCGCCACGAACAGCATGGCCACCGTCATCGCCAGGCGCGAATCGGGCGTGTAAAAATAGCCCTTGGCCGTGGTTTCAAAGCGCGTCAGCTTGATGCCCAGCACGCCCGCCCAGGCGCCCGCGATGGCCGCGCCCGCCAAACACGACACGGCCAGCACATTGCCCCTGCTCGCCATCCCCAGCCATACCAGCAGCGCCGGAAACAGCAGCGCCATCAGCCAGTGGCGCCACAGTTGCGAGCGGGTACGCCCCATCATGCGTTTCAAGCGCGAGTAAATACGCCACACTAAAAGCGGCATCAACACCAGCAAGGCAAGCGTGGTCATTTCCATGGCGAGAGCGTCCGTGGCCCCGGGAAGGGCCGATAAAAGCGTCGATTGTAAGCCAGATGCGCCGGCCACGCCGTCATACTTGCCGCAGATAAATAAAGTTGTCGGTTGACATTTCTGTGGCGGGTAAGCAATATGGACCGTCAGACGGCGTGGTCCGGGCAACAGTGCCGGCCGCGATTGAGCCACCCATGCCTCATCGTTCCGATCGGATTCCCCATGACCACACGCATTCCTGTGATTCCGCCCAGCATCAACCTGAGCGCGCCGCTGCCCGCTTTCGGCGCCCAGCAGGGTGGCTATCAATTGCCGCCGTTGCCGCTGCAAGCGATTGTCGACGCGCCGCGCGCGCCGGCCATGAATCTGAGTCCGCGCCGCGATCTGGCCGCCATGTTGCGCAGTCCAGCCTTGCCCGGCATTAGCGAGGTGGCCCAGCCCGAGTTGAAATTGGCCGGTGTGCGCATCAATCCGCGCACTTATTCGCAGAGCCGCTTTTCCTTCGGCACCGGCTTGACCGTGCTCGATATCGAGGCCGGCCGCGAGTGCGCGCTAAGCGGCTTGCCGCCGGCGCTGCGGGTGGCCGATTTGGCCTGGTCGCCCGATCAGCGCCATCTGGCGTTTTCCCATATCGCTTACGCCAATCCGGCCGTCGACGCCGAGGCGGCGGTCGAGCTGTGGCTGGTCGATGTGGCGGCCCTGAGTGCGCGCAAACTGTCCCAGCAGCCGCTGTCGACGGTGGCCGGACGGGGCTTTCACTGGATGCCGGATAGCCAGGCTTTGCTGGTGCAACTGCGTCCGCCCGGGGCCGCGCCCCACAGCAGCGGCATCCCGACCGGCCCCAGCCAGCAAGACAGCGAACCGGGCGCGGGCGCGCGCCAGTTGCGCACCTATCCCGACCTGCTCAAGAGCGAGGCTGACGCGGCCATGTTCGAGCATTACATCACGGTGCAGCTGGCCATGCTCGATCTGTCCGGCCAGGTGCGCCTGCTGGGCCGCCCCGATCAATTCACCCAACTGGCGGTCGCGCCCGGCGGTCGCTATGTGCTCAGTCACCGCATCGTGCGCCCGTATTCCTATCTGGTGCCGGCCGCCAGCTTCGGCGAGACAATCGAGGTGCGCGAGTTGGGCGAGCGGCCGGGCGAGCCGGACTGCCGCACGGTGCATACCGTGGCCGAACTGCCGCTGGAGGAAGGTCTGCCGCAAGGCAATGACGCGGTCTCTCTGGGCGTGCGCAACGTGTCCTGGCGGGTGGACGCGCCCGCCACCCTGGTCTGGGCCGAGGCCCAGGACGGCGGCGACCCGGCCGTGGCCAGCGAGATTCGCGACATCGTCTACTGCCGCGCCGCGCCCTTCAGCGCGCCGCCCACCGTGCTGGCGCGGCTGGTGTCGCGCTATGCCGGTATCGCCTGGGGCCGGGGCGACCTGGCCCTGCTCACCGAGCACTGGTACAAGACGCGCCGCATCCAGCGCTGGCGCATCGCGCCCGACCAGCCCGACGCGGCGCCCGAGCTGATTTACGCCGGTTCCTCGGAAGACCGCTACAGCAGCCCGGGCGGGGCGGTGATGCGGGCCGACGCGGCCGGGTTGCCGCGCCTGCTGATCGGCCCCGGCGACACCATCCTGCTCGACGGCGCCGGCGCCACGCCGGAAGGCGAGCGCCCCTTCATCGACCGTTTCAGCCTGCTGACCAAGGAAAAACAGCGCCTGTTCCAAAGCGCCGCGCCTTATTACGAAAACGTGGTGGCGGTGCTCGACGTGGCCGGCACCCGTTTGCTCACCACGCGCGAGTCGCCCACCGAGCGCCCCAATTTTTATGTGCGCGAGCTGGGCCAGGGCGAGCAGGGCGGCGACCGGCTCACCGCGCTCACCGATTTCCCCCATCCCCTGCCGCACATGCGCGGGGTGCAGAAAGAGCAGATCCGCTACCGTCGCGCCGACGGGGTCGACTTGACGGCCACCTTGATGCTGCCGCCCGGTTACCAGGCGGCGCGCGACGGCCCGCTGCCGATGCTGATGTGGGCCTATCCGCAAGAGTTCAAGTCGGCCAGCGCCGCCAGCCAGACCACCGGCTCGCCCTACCGCTTCAATTCGGTCGACTTCTGGGGCCCGGCCGCTTTCCTGGCGATGGGTTACGCGGTGCTCGACAACCCGTCGTTTCCGATTGTCGGCGTGGCCGACGTGGAGCCGAACGACACCTATCTGCCGCAATTGGTGGCCGACGCCGAGGCGGCGGTGGCAGAGGTGCTGCGGCGCGGGGTGACCGAGCGCCATCGCATCGCCATCGGCGGCCATTCGTATGGCGCCTTCATGACCGGCAATCTGCTGGCCCATACCCGCTTGTTCCGGGCCGGCATCGCGCGCAGCGGCGCCTACAACCGCACCCTCACGCCATTTGGTTTCCAGTCGGAAGAGCGGCCGTTTTGGCAGGCGCAAGAGGTGTATCAAGCCATGTCGCCGTTCAACAACGCCGACAAGATCAAGGACGCCATGCTCTTGATCCACGGCGAGCAGGATAACAATACGGGCACTTTCCCGATTCAAAGCGAGCGCATGTTCCAGGCCATCAAGGGCTTGGGCGGCACCGCGCGCCTGGTGATCCTGCCCAACGAAAGCCACGCCTACCGGGCGCGCGAATCGATCATGCACATGCTCTACGAGACCAACCGCTGGCTGGAGAAATATGTGAAACACGCCCGGCCCGAGACGGCCTGACGCGCGGCGCCCCAACCGCGGCCATGGTAAGGTCGCGTTTGCGGGCCGCTTTCGGCCCCCACCGGAGGCCGTATGGAACCGTTTATGTTGCAAACCGTGCGCGATGGGCATGCCGTGAACCTGTATGCCGGCTTGATCGAGACCGGCATGATCGAGGCCGGCATGATCGAGGCCGGCATGATCGAGGCCGGCATGATCGAGACCAATCCTATCCACGCCCACCGCGCGCCCGACCCGGCGCCGGTGGACGACCCGCTGCCGGACGAGTATCCGCGCCACCATCCGAACCCGGTTCATCCGGTGCCGCAGGACGATCCGGTGCCCGATCCCAAGCCCAGCTGAACTCAGCCGGGCCCGCTCACCTCCCTCGTATCAATCGAAGGCCCAGGTGTAGAGCACGTCGAGCGCGTTGTTGGTGCCGGTCTGAAATTGCAGCGAGATGCGCGGATTGAGCTTGTAGCGCAGCTTCACCAGGCTCGATGCCGTGCTGGCGCCCTGCTCGAAGCTCAGATAGGCGCGCTGCGAGATGCGCTTGCCGACCGTGAGCACGGTGTTTTCCAAGCCCTTGGCCTGGGTCGCGCCGGCGCCCGACTTCTGGCCCACCCCCACTTCGTCCAAGCCCAGCGAATTGGCCAGCCGGGTTTGCAACGAACCGCCGCCCCCGCCGCCGCCGAACAGGGCGCCGGCCGCCGTGCTCAATAGTCCCAATTCGTCGCTGGCGGTGCCTTCGGTGCCATGGCCAAGCACCAGCCAGGCCAGTTTTTCGCTATCGGGCACGCTCGGAATCGAGACCAGCTTGGCGGTCGGCGCCAGCGCCGTGCCGCGCACCTCGACCCCGGCCTCGACGTTCGTTTCGCTCAGCGGTTCGTCCTCCGGCCGCTTGCGCACGGCCAGAATGTTCAAGCCCGGATTGTCGTAGGCGCCGGTGAAGTTGAGCAAACCGCGCTCGATGCTCAGTTTTTGGCCGTAGGCGGCGTAGGTGCCGCTCACGACCCGGATATTGCCGATCGCGCGCGGCGCCCGCCGATCCAGCACGCGCACCCGTACGTTGCCATCGAGCTTGGCGTCCAAACCCTTGCCGCGCAGCTGGAAGTCGTCGCCCAGGTCCACTTCCAGGTCGATATTGAGCGGCAGCGAAGGCGCCGCCGTAGCGCCCGGCGCGGCGCCGGCCCCGGCCCGGCCCAGCACCACCACGTCGTCGCTCAGGGTGGGGGTGTCTTGCGCGGCCAATTCGATCAATGCCCGCTCAGCCTTGAACTTGCCGTCCAGCTGGAAGCGTTTGGCGTCGCGCGTGAGCGTGCTTTGACCGCTTAACGTGAGCCGCCGGTCGGGCCGCGACAGCGCTTGCAGCTGGTCGGCCACCAGCTTAAGTTGCATGCTGGCCTCGCCGCCCGCAAAACGCACCCAGCCGTCGGCCGTGGCGCGGCCCTCGCTGCCGTCAAAGCTCAGGCGTTGCAGTTGCAACTGGTCGCCGGCCAGCTTCGCTTGCAGCACTCCGTTGCGCAGCTTTAAACCTTGATCGGCCCAGCTCACCGTCAGTTTTTCGCCGTTGATGTCGCCGTTCAAAACCGGACTGCCGACGGTGCCGCCGCCGGCCACCGCCAGCCGTAGCACGCCGTCCAGCTCCAGGCCCTGCTGGCCGGTCAGGGGCGCCAGCCAGCCCAGCGAGGCCATGTTGGCGCTGCCGGTGAAATTGAGCGCGCTGTCGTTGGCCACGCGGCCCTGGCGCAGCCGCACCGTGCCGTCCACCCTGGCCTGGCCGGCGCGGCTGCCGTCAAGCTCGAACTGCATGCGCAGCGCGCCGGCCGCCACGTCGAAGCGGGCGTCCAGTTTGCGCAAGCCCAGCGCCAGCGGCACATCGGCGCCGATGGTGACATCGCCTTGTTCGCGGTACACGTGCAGCATGCCGGCCAGGGCGGCGTCCGGCTGGGCCGCGCTGGCCGCCTGCAAGTCGAGCGACCATTGGGCGCCCAGGGTCAGGTCGCTGCTGGCATTGTCGCGCCAAGCCGGCGAGAGCTGGGTCAGATAGCTGAGCGGCACGGCGGCGGCTTGGCCGCTGCTGCGCCAGCGCGGGCCGGTCTTGTCCAGGCTTTGCACATTGAGGGTGCCGTCGGCCAGTTTGATGACGGCGTTCGACAGGCTCAGTTGCTGCGGATGCAGCAAGCCGGCCACCCCGCTGCCGGGCGCGCCGGCCAGGCGCAGCGGCGCCGGCGCCTGCAAGGCAAACGCCAGCCGACCCCGGTTTTGCAAGCTCTCGACGGCGCCGCTCCATTGGCCCGCGTTCCAGCCGCCGCGCACCTGGGCGCTGACGTCGATGTCGTCGTTACGGGCCGACACGGCGATGCTGTGGGCGGCCCGCGTGCCTGCCGTTTGCAGGCGGGCGCCGGCCAGGCTCAGGGCCGGCGAGCTGTAGCCCACCACGTCCACTTCGCTCACCAGCGGATCGGCCGCGCCCTGGCCCGAGCCCAGGGTGGCGCTGGCGCGCAGGGTTTTGATCTGATGTTCGCCGAACAGGCGCAGCTGCTTGCCGTCCAGGTTCAGGGCGAGCGCGGGCGCGCCGCTGGTGCCGGACAATACGCCGCTGCCCTGCAAGGCGCCGCCGAATTGGGGGCCGATGGCGGCCAGTTGGGGCGCGTCGATTTTCCAGTCGAGCCGATCGCGCGCGGCGCCGAAAGCGCCGCGCGCGGTGGCGCTGTTCGGTCCCAGGCGCAGGTTGATGTCGGCGCCGTCGATGTGCACGGCGTCGGCGTCGAACTTGGCGTAGCCGGTCAGCGGCGCGTTGGCCAGGGTCGATGGCTGCAAGGCCAGGTCCAGCGTCAGGCGCCAATCCTTGGCCAGGCGGCCGTTGGCCTTGAAGTCGGCGCCGATGCTGCCGTTCGGGTAGGCGCCGAAGGCGGCCGGGTTCAATCGCTGGGCTTGGCCCGCCACTTTCCAATCGACCTTGCGCTCGGCGCCGGCCGCCAGGGCCACCTCTCCGCTGGCGTGCAAGACGCTGTCGGGCGGCGCGCGTTTGGCCGCTGCGCCGGCGCCGGCCGGCAGCAGGGCCAGGCCGCGCGCGTCGGCCTCGAAGCTGGTGCGCGGGGCCGCCATGGTGCCGGTGACGACGCCTTTGGCCACCAGCGAGCCGCGCAAGTCGCTGCGCGCGGCCGCCAGTTGTTTGGCGTCGATGCGCCATGTCAGCTGTTCGCCGGGGGCGCCGAAGCTGCCGCGCAGCTCCGCCACATTCTGGCCCAGGTTCAGCTTGGCCTGCACGGCGCTGATATGGCTGGGGTTCGCGCTCAGGGTGGCGCCGCCGCCCAGGGCCTGGTTGAAGATGCGGCTTGGGCGCAATGCCACGTCGGCCGCCACTTGCCACTGCGGCTGCAAGCTGCCGTTCAATGTGACGTCGGCGTTCAAGTCGGCCACCGGGTAGGCGCCAAAATCGGCCGGGTTGAAGCGGCTGGCGCTGGCTTTCAAGGTAAATGCTTGCTTGTCTTTCAAGCTGACCTGGCCGCTGGCGTTGACGCTGCCTTTTCCGGCTTGCAGGCGTGCCTGCCGGACCTGGAGCAGGGCGTCGGCCAGGGTCGCTTGTAAGTCGAGCCGCAGGCCCTGTTCGGCCAGCAGCGCGTTCAGGGTCACCACTTGCGCGCCGCCCTGGCTGTCGCTGCCCAGTGTGATGTCGCCGGCGATGGCGGTGCGTTTCATGCTGCTCTGGATCGCTTTTAAGTCGATGCGGTCGGTATGCAGGCCGAAGGTGGCGCTGGCCACCCCCGCCTCCGGGCCGGTGCGGGCCACGCTGCCCTTGCCGCTCAATTTGCCGGCCTCGCCCAGGTCGATCGACACCGCTTCCAGCCGGGTCGCCGTCAGGCTGCCGCGCAACTGGCCGCTGACGGCGCGTAGCGGCAGGCGTTGCTGGTCGAGCGGACCGGGCGTGCCCTGATTGGTGAGCGCCACGCTGCCCGAGATGGTTTGGTCGGGGGCGATTTCGGCCTTCATGTCGAAGCGCAGCTCGGCCTGCGGCCAGGCCGGGTTGAAGCGGGCCGGGTCAATGCCGGTGCCCGTGATATCGGCCTTGCGCAAAATGATGGGCGCGAATGGCGCCAGGGTCAGCGCCGCGCTGCCGTTCGCTTGGCGGGCGCTGGCGCGCGCCGTCAGGGCGATCAGCGAGAGGTTGCCGCCCACCTCGGCGGACAATTGGGGCGCCGGTTGATTTGGCGCGGCCGCTTGAGTGGTTTGGCTCAAGCTGGCCTTGCCGGCCAGGGTGAATGGGCGTTGGGCGCCGATGGTGGCGTCGGCCGCCACTTGCCCCCAGGGCGTGCCGGCGCTCGCTTGCTGCACGCGCCAGCTGGCGCGGTCGCCGTGCACGCTCAGGCGCACGTTGTCGATCACCGTGCTGGCGCCCTTGTTGAGCAGGGTCAGGCGGCCCAGGCGGGCGTCTTCCACCTTGATCCGAAACGGCGGCGCCAGGCTGGCCGGCAGCGTGGCCGGCTCGGACGGACCGATGCTTTCCACCGTCAGGCTGGCCAGGCGCAAGCTGTTGATGACGATGCCGTCCGACAGATACTGGAAGGGCGACCAGTCGATGTCGATCTGGTCGGCGGTGATGGCTTGGCCGGCGCTGCGGTAGCGCAGCCGGTCCAGGTGCATGCGCCCGTACAGCGAGCCGGACACGCCGCTGACGGCGATCTGGCCACCGCTGGCGTCGGCCACTTTTTTCAAGATGGTTTGCAGGGTCGATTCGCGTCCCAGCAGCCAGAGCGCGGCGCCCAGCAGCAGGACCAGGGCGGCCAAGCCGGCCAGCAGGATGCGCGGCCAGCGGCGCGCGCGGGTCGCAGAGACGGAGGTGGTGGTCGGTTCGGACATCAGAAAGTAAATCCCAGTGAAAAGTGCAGGCGGATTTGTTTGACCTCTTTGCCGTCTTTGACCGGGTGGCCATAGGCGACATCCACGTTGATCGGACCGACCGGACTTTTGTAGCGCACCCCCAGGCCGTAGCCCGATTTCGGCCGCAAGTCTTTGACGCTGTCGGCCGCGTTGCCGGCGTCGTAGAAGGTGGCCGCGCCCCAGGTCGGGGTGACCCAATACTGGTATTCGGCGCTGGCGGTGGCCAGGTAGCGCCCGCCCACGGTGGCGTCGTTTTCCTTGACCCCCAATTCCTGGTAAGCGTAGCCGCGCACCGACTGGTCGCCGCCGGCGCGGAACATGAAGGTGGACGGCACGCCAGCCTTGTTTTTGGAACTGAGCACGCCCGCTTCGCCGCGCAGGATCACGGTGCTACGTTTGTTGAGCGGTAGATACACGATCCCGCGCGCGCTGGCGCGCAGGAATTTTTCATCCGTCAGCACCGGCAGCACGGCGCCGCCCAGCTGGGCGTTCACCACGTAGCCGCGGGTGGGGAAGAGCAGGTTGTCGAGCTGGCGCTTGGTCAAGCCATAGGTCAGCGGCACGCTCTGGCTGCGGCCCTTTTTCACCCCTTCCACGCTGCGCTGCTCGCTCAGATATTCGACGATCAGGCTGCGCTCGAGCAGGGTGCTGCCCCAGGCGCGCTTGGCCGCCACCCGGCTCACGGCGGTGGTCTCGCCTTTGATGTCGCTGCGCTCGAACGAGGCGCCCACGCTGTCGTTGTAGCCGTCGGCGGTGGTGGGGAAAAAGAAGTCGCCGCGCGCGCTTTGCTTCTTGCTCTCCAAGGTCAGCGCGCTCTTGAACTTGAGGCCGAATACGCTCAAGTCGTCGTAGTTCAGCTGGGCCCGTTCGCCGGTATTGGTGCTGTAACCCAAGCCGGCGGTGACGTTCTTTTCTTTGTTTTCCGTGACCTTGACCACCAGCGGCAGCGGCACCATGGCGGCCGGCGCCGGGCTGGCCGCGGCGGCCGGCGCGTCGGGGTCGCCGGGCTGGGCTTGCTTGGCCGCGTCGATCTGCTGGCTCAGCACGCTCGACAAGTCGGCGCTCACTTCCACCCCGCTAAAGTAGCCGCTGTCTTGCAAGCGCGCCTGGTAAGCTTGCAGCGCCGCCTCGCTGTAGTAATCACCCGGCTTGATCTGGTTCAAATTTTGCACGATGGAAGCCGGGTAACGCCGCAAGCCTTCGATGCGCAGCGCGCCGAAGCGCAACTCCGGGCCGCTATCGAGCACCACCCGCAGCGCCGCGCGCTGGGTTTGCGGATCGACCGTGGCCTTGGTTTCGCTGAGCTGGGCGCGCGGATAGCGGGTTTGCACCACCTGGCGCAGCAAATTGCGCTTGGCTTGTTCCCAGTCCGATTGGCGGAAAATCCGGCCCTCCGGCAGGGTCCAGCTCGCTTCCAGGGCGCGCCGGTCGAACGGCGTGCTGGCCGGCGCCACGTCGGCCCCGGTGGCGCCGCCCGGCACCGGGTCGAACCCTTGCAGCACCAGTTCGACCGAGCCGACCAGCACCGGCTGGCCCGGATCGACATTGATCAGCACGGTTGGCGGGTTGCTGGTGTCGAGCCGCGCGCTCACCTCGGGGGTGTAATAGCCGGCCGTGGCGACCAGGGTCTTGATCTGTTCCGGGGCGGCGCGCACCAGACGCTGCAATTGTTCGCGGTCGATGCGCGGATTGCCGCGAAAACGCAGCACGTCCAAATTGTTTTGCAGCAACTCTTCCAGCGGTTTGGGCGCCGCGATCACCACTTTGTAAGCGATGCCCTGGGGCGCGCTTTCGGCCGCCATGGCCGCCATCGGCAGACCCAAACTGGCGGCGAGGGGTAGATTGCGGGTGAGTTGTCCCATCACTTTTGCCACAACTTGTGTCAAAATTCGTCGTTGGAATGGCCGCTTGGCCTTGCGCTGAGCTACTGGTGCGGAAAACATGTTGCTCCGTGGGGAAAAATACCTGCCGCATATTACCGAATTAAGCAGGGAAATGGCGGACGATTTATCGCGCGGCCTTGCGCGCCCCGGCCTGGCGCGGCCCGGCCAGGCGCGGCGCGGCCACCGAATTTGAAGAGAGAACACATGCTTCCTACTGACGCGGCCCTGGTGCTGTTTAGCGGCGGACAAGATTCCACCACTTGCCTGGCTTGGACGCTACGGCATTATCCGAGGGTCGAAACGATCGGCTTTGATTATGGTCAACGTCACGCCATCGAATTAACGGTGCGCCCGGCCGTGTTGGATGGCTTGCGCGCCCAGCGGCCCGAATGGTCCGAGCGGCTGGGGCCGGACCATATGATCGACTTATCGCTGATCGGCGCCATTTCCGACACGGCCCTCACGCGCGACGTGGAAATCGCCATGCAAGACAATGGTTTGCCCAACACCTTCGTGCCCGGCCGCAACCTGTTATTCATGACGGTGGCCGCCACCTTGGCTTACCGGCGCGGCTTGACGGTGCTGGTGGGCGGCATGTGCGAAACGGATTTTTCCGGCTACCCGGATTGCCGCGACGACAGCATGAAAGCCATGCAAGTGGCATTGAATTTGGGCATGGCCAGCCGTTTTAAGCTGGAAACGCCGCTGATGTGGCGCGACAAGCGCCAGACCTGGGAATTGGCCGAGCAATTGGGCGGCGCCGCCCTGGTCGACTTGATACGGTCCGGCACCCACACCTGTTATCTGGGCCAGCGCGGCGCCTTGCATGACTGGGGCTATGGCTGCGGCAGTTGTCCGGCCTGCGAGTTGCGCGCGCGCGGATACCAGCAGTATGCGGCGGCCAAGGGCGCTTGCGTGCTTCCCTAGGAAGCACTGATTAATTCATGGCGGCGGACTTGGCGTTGAAAATAGCCACCCTGCTTTGTTCCTTGTCTCCGGCCGATTTCGCCATGTTGATGGTTCAATGAACTTGTGATCGGGCCCCGATTATAAACCGTTGAGCAGCATCAAATCGAAATTGGAACCGCCCTGACGCAGCTGTTTGAGCGGCGCGTGATCCGGGTCCTCGTTCCAAGCCAGGGCCTGCCGCTCGGATGGAAATTCGATCATGACGATGGTGCCAGGCAGCAGAGTCTGGCCTTCCAGGCCCTGGGCGGGCGCCTTGGCCAGCACCTTGCCGCCATGCTTTTCGATCAGGGCGGGCATTTTCGCGCCATATTCCTTTTGCCAATCCGTATTGTGTACCGTTAAAGAACCGATTGCGTATGCTGCCATGTGACACTCCTTGGAGGGACCAACGCGCGCCGGCCCCGATGGCCGCCACACTTGTCTTGCAATCATTATTGGGTAAGAACCACCTCGACGTAAACACCGCTACAATTCGCTCACTGCTAACTAATCATTTCGAATGTGAGCACATCGTATGAGTAACAAGCTGCGCAGCATGCAAGTGTTTGTCAGCGCCGCCCGGTCCGACAGCTTTGCCAGCGCCGCGCAAGCGCTGGGCATGTCGGCCGTCATGGTCGGCAAACATGTCGGCGCGCTCGAGCGCCAGCTGGGCGCGCGCCTGATCGAGCGCACCACGCGCAAGCAGACCCTGACGGAAATCGGTGCCAGTTATCTGGACCGCTGCGAGGATGTGCTGGCCAGCGTGGCAGCTGCCGACCGGGTGGCCGAACAGTTGCGGGCGGTGCCCCAGGGCAGTTTGCGCATCAGCGCGCCGGTGGTGTATGGCGTGCAGCGCCTCACGCAGGTAATCGCCGCCTATTGCGCCACCCACCCTCAAGTGAGGATAGAGCTGACCCTCAATAACAGCGTGGTCGACATGGCCGAGGAGGGGATCGATGTGGCGGTCCGCTCCGGCGTGCTGGCCGACACGGACTTGATCGCTCGCCCGCTGGCGCCACTGCGCATGCTTAGCGCGGCCAGCCCGGCTTACTTGGCGCGGCACGGCGCGCCTTGCCAGCCCGATCAACTGGCGGCCCACAATCTGCTGGTTTTCGCCGGCTGGGGCAGCCAACACTGTTTACGGTATAGCCGGCACGACACCACCATTGCCGTAACGGTCGAGGGCAACTTCGTGTGCAATCACGGCCACGCTCTGGTGGCGGCAGCGCTGGCCGGCATGGGGGTGGTGGTGCAGAGCGACGCCCTGATCGAACCGTATCTGTTGACGGGCGAACTGGTCGCTTTGCTGCCGGAATGGCAGCTGCCGTCGCGCCCGATGCACATCGTGCGCCGCCCCGAAGCGCGCCCCAGCGCCAAGGTGCGCAGCTTTGTCGATTTCGTGTTGGCGCGGCTGGGTTGAGCACCTGTTTGCGCCCGTGCCCGTATTAGCTGCGCATATTTGTTATACCAAATGAGCATTGTTTGCGCGGCCGGTGGGCGCAGTAGATAGCCGAAGCGCGCAGCGGCGGTACCGGTGCGCCGGCGTCCCAGGCGGCCGCGCATGTGGCCGCGCATGTGGCCGATAACATACACGCCACGTGACGTGCTTGTTTGCAAGTATGCATGTCTCACGTACTATCGTCGCATCCCCCGGCTGCTTGCATAGCGCCATGGTCGCTATTGATGGTTCGCCAACGCGTGACGCATGACTGCAAACGAGAACAACGTTGTTTCCCGGCCATTCGCACACGGCAAGGCGCCGGGTTGGCTCGGCCCCCATTTGCTGGCGGCCCTGGTGCTGGCGCTGTGCCTGAGCGTGACCTTCGTCATGTGGCGCGGCGCCCAGCATGATGTGGCGCAGGAAGCGCAGACCGAATTCGACTTTCGGGTGCAGGAATTGCTGCACCGTATAACCTTGCGCATGCAAGCTTACATGCAAGTGTTATACGGCTTGCAGGGCTTGTATGCCAGTTCTGACTTCGTCGACCGGCGCGAATTTCACTTGTACGTGCGCACCCTGGAACTGGCCCAACATTTCCCCGGCATCCACGGGGTCGGCTTTTTGCGCCGCCTCACGCGCGCCCAGCGCGACGAGCACGTCGCTTCGCTGCGCCGGCAAGGGTTTGCCGAGTACACCATCCGCCCGGCCGGCGAGCGCGCGGTCTACACCCCGGTCGATTATCTGGAGCCGTTTAGCGGCAGCAATTTGCGTGCTTTCGGTTTCGATGCCTACTCGGAACCGGTGCGCCAGCTGGCGCTCGACCAGGCGCGCGACAGCGGGCAGCCTGTCATGACGGGCAAGATACGGCTGGTGCAGGAGAGCGGCACCGCCGAGCAGTCCGGCTTCTTGATCGTGCTGCCGATCTATCGCAACCAGATGGCCGCCGACAGCGTCGCCCAGCGGCGCGGCGCGCTCGACGGCTTCGTGTACGCCGCGGTCCGGATGGGCGACTTGATGAGCGGTCTGGACGACGAGCATGGCGCCACCTTGGCGCTGGAAATTTTCGATGGCGTCCGCGTCGATGAAGCCGGCCGCATGCTGGGCCAGCCGTTCCAGGCGGCGCGGGCGCGCAGCACCGTGCGCGACATCGAGTTGGCCGGCCACCGCTGGAGCGCGCGGGTGGGCGCCTTGCCCGGCTTCGAGCACGCCGGCGTCGATCAGCCGCGCTTTCTGGCCGGCGCCGGGCTGTTGCTCAGTCTGGGGCTCGCTAGCCTGACCTGGGTGCTGGCGCGCAGCCGCGCCAACGCGCGGGCCGGCCAGGCGCGCATGCTGACGCTGGCCGACAGCGCCCAGCGCAGCCAGGCCATGTTGCGCAGCATTTTGGACGCCACCGTCGACGGCATCCTGGTGGACGATCTGGACGGGCGGGTGATCAGCGTCAACCAGCGTTTTCGCGAACTGTGGCAAGTGCCCGAGGGGCGCGATGGCCAGGAAGACGGCGCCGCCCTGTTCGATCATATCGAGCGTCAGTTGGTGGCGCCCGCGCCGTTCCGGCATGGCCGCGAACAGGCCCCGCGCGATGGCCACGAGGGGCGCGACGTGCTGCGATTGAACGATGGCCGGGTGCTCGAACAATACACCCGCGCCTTACAGCTGGGCAGCGAGCGCGCCCGGCTGTGGTCGTTTCGCGATATCAGCCAGCGCAGCCAGGTCGAGCAGCGCGAGCGGACCCGGCGCCAGGTGCTGGAATTGCTGGCCAGCGGCGCGCCCCTGCCGGGCGTGCTCGAAGCGGTGGTGCTGGGGGTGGAGGCGGGCAATCCGGCCATGCTGTGCAGTATCTTGCTGCTCGATCCGAGCGGTAAACATTTCCGCGTCGGCGCCGCGCCCAGCCTGCCCGACTTTTATAACCGCGCCATCGACGGCCGTTTGGTCGATCCCGACCAAGGCTCGTGCGGGCGCGCCATCAGCAGCGGCCAGCGGGTGATCGTGGCCGACATCGGCAGCGATCCGCTGTGGCGCGCGTTCCGCGACGTGGCCGCCCAGGCCGGCTTGCAATCGTGCTGGTCGGAGCCGGTGCGGGCCGCCGGCGGCAAGGTGCTGGGCACTTTCGCCATTTATCAGCGCCGCCCGGAGCGCCCCAACGCGGCCAATCTGGCCCTGATCGAGGAAGCCTCCCATTTGGCCGGCATCGCCATCGAGCAAGCCCAGTCGGCGCTGGCCTTGCGCGCCGGCGAGGCCCGTTTCCGCAGCCTGTACGACCACGCGCCGGTGGCGCTGTGGGAACAGGATTGGTCGCAGGTGCGCGCCGCGCTCGACCAGCTGATCGCGGCCGGGGTGGCCGATCTGGCCGCCCATCTGCTGGCCGATCCCGACCAGCTGTGCCGGATCGGCGCGCTGGTCAAGATCAAGGATGTGAACGCGGCCGCGCTGGCGCAGGTGGGCGCCGCGCCCGGCAAGAATCTGGCCATGCTCAGTCTGGAGCAAAATTTCGACCGGCGCGCCTTGCCGGCCCTGGCGCGCGCCATGGCCGAGTTGGCCGGCGGGGCCCGCATCGTCGCCTGCGAGAGCAGTTTCGTGCGGCTCGACGGGGTGGCGCGCGAAAACGAGCTGACCTTGCTGGTCATGCCGGGACACGAGCAAAGCCTGGCGTTTCTGATCGTGTCCACCCTCGATATCACCGAGCGCAAGCGCATGAACGACGAGCTGGTGCTACTGGCCAGCACCGATTCCCTGACCGGTTTGCCCAACCGGCGTCAATTCATGGCGCGCCTGGAAGGCGAGCACGCCCGCTTGCAACGCGACCCGGCCGCTTGCGCCACCGTGCTGATGCTCGATCTCGACCATTTCAAGAGCATCAATGACGAGCATGGACACGCCATGGGCGACGCCGTGCTGCGCCACGTGGCCGCGCTGATGCTGGACGGTCAGCGCAAGATCGATACCCTGGGCCGGGTCGGCGGCGAGGAGTTCGCCATTCTGTTGCCGGGCACCGATCTGGCGCAGGCGCGCATGTTTGCCGAGCGCCTGCGCCAGCGCGTGGCCGGCGCGCCCGTGATGGCCGGCGCGGTCCCGATCGCCGTCACGATGAGCATCGGCATGGCCTCCCTGTCCGGCGCCGAGCCGGCCTACGACGCGGTGCTGGTGCGCGCCGACAAGGCGCTGTACGGCGCCAAGCGGGGCGGGCGCAACCGCATTGAGGTCCACCCCGGTCTATCCGGGCTGGACGCAAGCTAGCGGAGGGGCCGATTTTATAGGCGTTAATTTCTTGCGTTAACGTTATGACGGCCTATACTGAATGTCTGCACTGACCCAAGGAGGGCACTATGCATTTGTGTGTACAGACAGAGGATCAATCGCTATCCTCGGCAACGGATCGGACCACGCGCCAACGCAGCGCGCCGCGCCAAGCGGGACCCAAAGGCGCGCCGCCGGCGATCCCGCCTATCATCATCACGCCGTTCAATTATCACACCCCGGGACCGGCCATCGACCCGCGCCGGCCGCCGCCCAGTCCGCCCATCACGCCGCCGCAACGGCCGGCCATGTCGCTGCGGTTCGGGTAGAGAGCGGCTAACGGTTCGGACAACAATTCGGGCGCCAATCGGGCGCGGCGCGCGGCCCCGCCGGCGCAAGCGGGCGGTACGCGCCGCGGTCCGATTTCGACTATCATGCTAGCCCCGATCATTCCTGATATGAGCTAGCCATGAGTACCGACGCCGACGATTTTTCCGAGCCGCAGGACCAGTCCCCGATTCAAGCGCCGCGCCTGTGGCAAGGCAACGGCTGGACCGCGCGCGTGATCAAGAATGATGACGACGAGGGCTGGGCGGTGGCCATGATCAAGGATGGCGAGCCGGAGCCGGCCCTGGTCGGCCCCTGGACCATGGGCCGCGACAAGAAAAATCCCAAGCCGCTCGACACCAGCGCGTTTCACACGCTGGTCAAGACCGCCTCCGAAGTGCTGCGCCGGCACGAGCAGCAATTGCACGCCCAGCTGCACAAGACGCTGTATGTCGGCGCGGCCGAAGGCCAGTACAAGGTCACGCTCGACATCGTGCCCGACGAGGACAATCCCTACGCCGTGCTGACCGCGTTCGACCAGCACGGCGAACAGCTGGCGCAAGTGCGCACCACGGCCGCCTTCAAGCTCACTTCCGCCAGCGCCGGCGCCTGGATCGAAAACGATTTCCGCAAGCCGGGCTAAAGCGGGGGGGGCGCGCGGCGGGCCGTCTGCGGCGCTCGCGCGGCGCGACCGCAACGCGCCAGTGTTGCGATTCGGCCCGGGCAGGCGTGTTTCCGGCAAAGTTGTTTGACAGGGATCGGCCCCTTGCGCAGAATGGTCGAGACCACTTCACATGTGTCATCCGGACCACGCGCCATGACCGCGGCGCGCCGCCCCGGTCTGGGCGTCGGCCTAGATCAACCGGGCGAAGCAGGCTTGGCTGGCCCGGCATCGGCGCATCGCCGGTGTGACGGTCCCCGATGACGGTCCCTTCATGTTTGCCGATGCCACAGGAGCGCCCCAGGGCATGTCTCTCGACTTCTTGCACTTGATTAGCAGCGACCGCAGGCGGGACTTTGGCGCCGTGCCGACGCGCGCCGGCGCGCAGCGATGAGGGCGCCGCCCGCGCGTGCGCTGCCGGCCCTGCTGGCCGAGTCTTGCACGCTCTATTTCTTGCTGGCGCTGGCCGGCTTATATCTGTCGCGCCAGCCCGGCAATATCGCCACCCTGTGGTACGCCAACGCGCTGGGAGTGGCCTACCTGGTCGGTCAGCCGGTGGCCCGGGCCGCCTTGCTGTTGAGCGGTGACGCGCTGGTCTTATTCCTGGCAAATTGGTGCGGCGGCGACCCGGCGCCCCTGGCCGCCATGCTGGTGTTACCCAATCTGCTGGAGATGGCGCTGGCCGCGCTGCTGCTGGGCTGGACCGGCGCGGCGCGCGAGTTTTACCATGGTCCGCGCCGCTTCTTGCGCTTCTTGGCGCTGGGCTGCTGCCTGCCGCCCTTGCTGGGCGCGAGCGCGGGCGCCACCGCGCTGGCGCTAAATGGCTATGCCGAGTTCGCGCGGGTGTGGCCGGCCTGGTATGCCGGCGCCGCCATCGGCAATGTCGGCTTGCTGCCGCTGGCGCTGCTGGTGTCGCAGCAAGGCGGGGCGGTCGGCCGCGCCATCGATTGGCCGCGGCTGGGCGCGCTGCTCTCGGCCGCCATCGGCATCAGCCTGCTGGCCTTGAGTTTTCTGCCTTTTCCCTTCGTCTACATCATGGTCACGCCGATCATCGCCGCGGTGCTGCTCAGCTTTGAGGGGGTGGCGGCCCTGATGTGCTTGTCGTCCATGGCCACCGGCATCATTATCGCCACCGGCCATTTCGTGGCGCCGCCCGTATCGTCGAACTGGCAGCAGTTGCTGATTTATTTGCCGATTTTGCTGACCATGATTCCGCCGCTGGTGCTGGCGGCCAGCACCCATCAGGCCCGGCTGCGCGAGCAAAACGGGCGCCAGCTGGAGCAAGCGCTAAAGCGGGGCAATGAGGACTTGCAACTCATCATCGACCACATGCCGGCCATGATCGGTTACTGGGACAGCGATTTGCGCAGCCGCTTGTGCAACCTGAGCTATGGCGAATGGCTGGGCTGCGATAGCAGCAAAGTCAACGGCATGCATTTGTCGGAAGTGATCGGCGCCGAGCCCTTCGCCTTGAACCGGCACTATATCGAAGCCGCCCTGCGCGGCGAAAAGGTGATGTTCGAGCGCGCGCTGCTCGACCACAAGGGCGTGGCGCGCGAATTGCTCGCCTCTTTTTTGCCCGACATTGACAATGGGGTGGTGCGCGGCTTTTACGCCTTCGTCAGCGACATCGCCCCGCTCAAGAAAGCGCAGCAGGGGCAGCTGGCGGCGCAAGCCATGGTCGAGGGTATCATTCGGGCGGCCAGCGAATTTTCCATCATCTCCACCCAAAACGACGGCACCATCACGCTCTTTAGCGCCGGCGCCGAACGCATGCTCGGCTACGGCGCCGACGAAGTGGTGGGCCGGCACAGCCCGGCGCTGATCCATCTGGCCGACGAGGTGGCCGCGCGCGGCCGGCAATTGAGCGCCGAGCTGGGGCGGCCGATGCAAGGCTTTGAGGTGTTCGCCGAACTGGGCGAACGCAGGGACCAGAGCGTGTGGACTTATGTGCGCAAGGACTGCTCGCGCCTGCCGGTGCGCCTGTTCCTCACCCCGCTGCGCGACAGCGCCCAGCGCCAGTGCGGCTTTCTCGGCATCGCCACCGATATCACCGAGCAGCTGCTGTTGCAGGACTCGCTGCTGGCGGCCAAGGAACAGGCCGAATCGGCCAGCCGTGCCAAGACCGAGTTCGTGGCCAATATGAGCCATGAAATCCGCACCCCGCTAAACGCGGTGCTGGGCATGGCCCATCTGCTGGGCAGCACCGCGCTCTCGCCCGAGCAGCGCACCTATGCCGACATGATACGGGTGGCCGGGCAATCGCTGCTGAGCATCCTCAACGACATCCTCGACTTTTCCAAAATCGAGGCCGGCCGCATGGAACTGGTGGCGGCGCCGTTTCAACTGGCCGATCTGCTGGGGGCGTTGGCCGACATCATGACCGTGAGCGCCGGCGACAAGGCGCTCGAACTGGCGATCGGCGTGAACCCCGGCGTGCCGGCCGTCCTGATCGGCGACGCCTTGCGCTTGCAGCAAGTGCTGGTCAATTTGACCGGTAACGCGATCAAATTCACCGCCGCCGGCGAGGTGTCGCTGCTGGTCGACATGGCGCCCGGCGGGCCGGACGCGGACGCGGACGGCATGACGCTGCTGACTTTTTCCATCGCCGACACCGGCATCGGCATGGATCTGGCGCAGCAAGCGAGCCTGTTCGAGCCGTTCGCCCAGGCCGATTCTTCCACCACCCGCCGTTTCGGCGGCACCGGGTTGGGACTGGCCATTTGCAAGCGCCTGGTGGACATGATGGGCGGGCGCATCGAGGTGAGCAGCACACTGGGCCGGGGCAGCCGTTTTCGGGTCAGTGTGCCGCTCAAACTGGCGCCGGCGCAGGAGCGGGAGCGGGCGTTGCGTCCGCCGGCCCTGCGCCTGCTGGTGGTGGACGCCAACCCGACCAGCCGCGATTATCTGTGCCGCAGCATCGCCGCCGGCGATAGCCGGGCCGACGGTGCCGCTTCGGCGGCCCAGGCGCTGGCCGCGGTCGACGCGCTGCAAGCGGACGGCGGCCGTTACGACGCGGTGCTGGCCGATTGCCACCTGCCCGACATGGACGGTGCGGCCCTGATGGGCGCCTTGCGCGCGGCCGGCGGCGCCGCGCTGCCGGTGTTGCTGATGACCAGCGCCTTCGGGCGCGGCCGGCTCAAGCTCGAGGGCCAGGCCGACCGCCCCGACGCCGTGCTGACCAAGCCGCTCACCGGGGCGGCGTTGTTCGCGGCCGTGCGCGCTGCGCTGGCGCAACGGGCCGCGCCGTCCGGGCCGGTCGGCCAGTCGCCGCCGCCGGCCGCCGGCGCCCGGCTCG
Source organism: Pseudomonadota bacterium (assembly GCA_040385995.1). GTDB lineage: Bacteria > Pseudomonadota > Gammaproteobacteria > Burkholderiales > Burkholderiaceae_D > Janthinobacterium. The sequence continues at coordinate 11,013 of JAZKGI010000002.1, read as the reverse complement.
ACGGCATGCGCCTACTGCTGGTGGAAGATAATCGGCTCAATCAGCTGGTGGCGCGCAGCGTGCTGGAGATGGCCGGCGCGGCGGTGCAAGTGGTGGGCGACGGCCGCCAGGCGCTCGACGCTTTGCGCGCGAGCGGCGGCGCGCCACCCTTCGATCTGGTGTTGATGGATGTGCAAATGCCGGTGATGGACGGCTTTGCCGCCACGCGCGCCATCCGCGCCGAGCTGGGGTTGGCGTTGCCGATCGTGGCCATGACGGCCGGCGTGATGGCCTCCGAGCGCGCCCAGTGCGCCGCGTGCGGCATGGACGATTTTGTGGCCAAGCCGCTCGATATCGAGCAGCTGATCGCGGTGCTGACGCGCTATCGGCGGGCGCCGGACACGTCGGACACGCCAGACGAGGGCCGCTGACGGGCGGCGTGGCTGTCGCTGCCCGCTTGCCCGTCAGTCATAGCGCTTCTGGCACTGCTCGCAGAAAAAGCTGCGTCGTTTGCTGGTGCCCAGATGCGCCTTGTGAAAAGGGATATGGCAGCGCGGACAGGTTCGTTTGGTATGCGCGAGCCAATGCTTTTTCAACTCGTATGCCTGCTTCCATTGTTTGAATTCGAAGCTGTAGAGCCGCGCTTGCTTGACGAGCTCGCGCAGCTTGGGCGCCGGCAGCGCGCCGACCCGGGACAGCGGGTGGATGCGCAGCCGGAACAGCACCTCGTTTTTGATGATGTTGCCCACCCCGGAAAAGATGGCTTGGTCGAGCAGGGCGTCGCAAGCGAGCATGGCGGGGGCGGCGCGCAGCTTTTTCAGCGCCAGCGCCGGCTTCCATTGATCGGACATGACGTCACCGCGCCAATCGTAGACCAGATCGAGGTCGCCCTCGATTTCACGCACCGAACAGGCGTAGAAATTGAGCTCGCTGTGATCGTCGAACCCCAGGCTCAGGCGCGGCACGGCATCCTTGCGTTCATTGATCCGGTAGCTGCCGAACAGCATGAAATGGATGCGCAGTGTCAGTTCCGGCAAAGCGATCAGAAAATGCTTGCCCCAGCTGCGCAAGGCGACGATGGGCTGGTCGGCCAGACGGGCCAGTCGCACCGTTTTGCTGTTGCCTTCGGCGCGGGTGATGGTTTTGCCGACGAAGGCGGCGGCCTGCTCCCGCAAAATGACGATCGATGGACCTTCTGGCATGCGAACTCCTGGCGCTGTGCGGTAACACTGAGATTGATCAAGTGTCGATTGTGTCGCGCCGCAGTGCGCCCGGCCGTGCGCGAGCGCACATATGCGCCATGCCGGGCACAGGGGCCGGCGGCCCCTGTGCCCGAGTCCGTTACGCCAGAGTGGGCATGCCCGTCAGATAGCCGACCGCCGCGCCGTAGCGGTCGCGGTAGTTGGCGCGAATGAGCGGCTCGAGCGTGGCCGCCACCTTGGCATGCAAGCCGCCCGTCACGGCGCCGCTGGCGTCTTTGAGCAATTCCCAGTCGCCCGGGTGCTGGAAGTTGCTCATGATATAGGCAAAACCATTGATATCGTCCACCGCGTGCAAGCCGGTCGATTCGGCGCCGGACGGGGCCGACAATAGACGCGACAAGCTTTGGGTATCGACGTTATACGCCCATAGGAAATTGTTGACATGCAGGCCGCTGTCTTCGCCGATGAACAGGGTGCGCAGCTTTTCCGAAAACTTGATGTTGTCCGGATTGGCGATCTTGTCCGGGTTGGCCAGATTGCCCAAGGCGTCAGGCACGGCCAAGTCTTCGCCGACCAGGGCCGGCACGGCCGCCATGTCCACCGGCACCCAGGCGCTGTCGATGGCCGCGCCGCTGTCGTCGCGCTGGCCGTCCTTCAAATTGAGCGCGTACACCACGCCCGCCTTGGGGCCTTCGATCGCGATGCCGCCCGAGCCGTCGGTCATGGCGCTCTGGATATAGCTCATGGCCGTGTAGGCGATCTTGTCCTTGGCGTTGACGGTGGTGCCTTCCATTTTGGTGAAGCCCAGACTGGCGCCCTTGAACGCGGCGTAGCGGTGGGTTTCCAGGAAGGCGGCCGCCTTGTCCTGGCCGGCCACGAATTTGACCCAATTGCTTTTGCCGCTGAACGCGATCTTGGTGTAACGCGCGTCCAGCGGATCGGCGATTTTGGCGTCGACGATGGCGGCCGCCGTCAGGCTGTCGGCCAGGGCCAGGATCTCGGCGCTGGTGGCGTGGCCCAGCTTGATCCACGACAAGTTGGCCGAGCCGCCGTTGGCGGCCGTTTTCTGGGTCCACTTGGCCGCGTACAGGGTGCCGCTGCTCAAGTCCTGGGCCCGGTCGGCCACGAACATGAACAAGCCGCCGTTGGTGGCGTCGTCGCCCATGAGGGCGGTGCGCTGGTCCGGCATCACTTGCACCAGCTCGTGCGAGATGCGGCCCATGCAGTAATGCTTCTTGATGCTGCCGCTGCCGTCCGGATGGACGGTCACCTCCGGCAGGTGGCCGTAGTGATAGGGATTGGCTTTGGCCGGGTCGCCGTACAGATGGGTGCTAAACGAGGCGAACTGGGCGTTCTTGCCGATGACGGTGGCGTCCGGCTCGTACTCTTCGCTCGATAAATGCGTGTTCCAGGGCGAGCGGCTGGCGCCGCAGGTGATCCACAGGCCATGGGCGGCGCTGGTGTCGACGTTGTGGTATTTCACCAGCGTGAGGGCGCCCGTGGTGTGGTCCTGGTCCAGGGTCAGCACCGCGATCGGCGACGGCAGCATGCCGTACATCGAAGCGCCGGCCACGTTGCGGCTGGTGTATTCGAATTGCACCACGGCGAACACGGTGTTGCCCTTGATGCCGGCCACGATGGGCGCGTCCAGTTTCAGCAGCGAAGTGCCGTCCGGGCAGTCGGAAAAGAATTGGCGCTTGGCGCCGTCGGTCGCGTCCAGGATGGGCTGGTTGTTGATGTCGTAATAGCCGCCGCTCAAAATGGTGCCGCCGGCGCCGTTCGGCACCGGTCCGCCCGTGACGAAGAAGGTGTCATATTTCAAGCTGTAATTTTGCTTGGAACCATCGCTGAAAGTGGCGCTCAGCGCCGAGGCGACGGTGGTGGTGGCCATCTTGGCCGGCTCGCCCAGGCCGGGCGCCGGCATGGCGCTGAAGCTGATCGAGCTTAGCGTCGCGGCCGGACCCGCCGGCGCGGCCGGGCCAACCGGCACCGTGGGCGCGTCGCCGCCGCCGCCGCACGCCGACAGCAACAGGGACACCCCGCTGGCGCCGGCCAGCGGCAGCAGCGGCGCGCCCGACAAGAATTTGATCATGCGACGGCGGGACAGATCGAGGGACTGGCTCATTTGAAGGTAATCCGGTTGGTTGGCCATTCGATGCGCCGCCGGGGCCGCAGGCGGGTGGCGTCATCCGGGGTGGTGGCGCACCCCGACGAGCAAGATGGTAGTGCCCGGATGTGACAAGGGCGTGACATCTTTAACCATCCGCAAACGCCTGGCGCCGGCGACGAAACGCGCTATATTGGTCGATAGGCGGAACCGTGCGTGGCGCCGCCGCAAGCGATTGGAACGAGGAGGACGCGATGACTCAATGGTCTCGGTGGTGTTGGGCGGCGGCCGGGTGGTTGGTCACGCAAGCGGCGTGGCCGGCGGCCAGCGTCACATATGTCAATCCGGAGCGGTTCGCCGACGCCGGCCGCTCGCCCTGGGAGCGCGAGCGCATACTCAAGGATCTGGGCGCGCACCTGGAAAAGCTGGGCCGTGCGCTGCCGCCGGAACAGCATGTGAAAATCGAGATCACCGATCTCGATCTTGCCGGGCGGCTCGAACCGAACCGCGGATCGGCCGACGATATCCGCTTGCTGCGCGGCGGCGCCGACTGGCCCCGTCTGCGCCTGCGCTACGTGCTCGAAGCGCAGGGCAGGGTGATCGATAGCGGCGAACAAGATCTGTCGAACATGAATTATCTGAACCGCATCAACCGTTACAACAGCGGCGACAGCTTACGCTACGAAAAGCACATGCTGGACGACTGGTTCCAGGCCGCGTTTCTCAAGGATCGGCCCGGTTGATTTACTTGCGCACGATGCGATAAACGCCGCCCCCATTGCTGAGCATATATAGTTCGTTTTGCCCATCTTGTCCGAACGAGACCACGTTGCCAATGTCGGGAATGGCCCAGTCCATCGCCTGCGTGACCGCGCCGTTGGCATACGTAAAACTCTTCAAGAAACCTTTGCAAAAGTCGGAATACAGATAGCGGCCCGCCAGTTCGGGCAGGGCGCTGCCGCGGTAAACATAGCCGCCCGTGATCGAACACCCGTTGACGCCGTCGGTGCCGTGCTGGTACTCGAAGGCGGGCGCGCTGATGCCGGCGCTGTCGCAGGTGGCGCTGTTGTAGCACGCGCTGCCTTCCGTGATGTTCCAGCCATAATTGCGCCCGCCCTGGGCGGCGGCGCTGATATCGACTTCCTCCAACCGGTCTTGCCCGACGTCGGCGATATAGAGCAAGCCGCTGGCCGGGTCGAAGCCGAAGCGCCACGGGTTGCGCAAGCCGTAAGCCCAGATTTCGCCGCGCCGCCCGCTCTGTCCGACGAAGGGGTTACTGGCCGGTATCACATAATTTTGCGTGGCGCTGCGTTGATCGATGTCCAGGCGCAGCAGCTTGCCCAGCAGGGAATTGAGGTTTTGCCCGTTGCGGGCCGGGTCGCCGGCGCCGCCGCCGTCACCGGTGCCCAGATACAGAAAACCGTCCGGCCCGAAGCCGACTTGGCCGCCGTAATGGTTACTGTAAGCGGGGTGGGGGATGCTGATGATGGCGCTGGCCGACGCGCCATCGGCCAGATTGCGGTCGGCCGCCGACACGGTCAGGCGCTCGACCACGATATTGCCACCGGCATCGGTATAGTAAATGAAGAAAAAGCCGTTGCTGGCGTATTGGGGATGGAACGCCATCGATAGCAGGCCGCCTTCGCCGGTGGTGTTGACCCGGTTGCGGATATCCAGAAACGGCGTGGCCAGCAAGCTGCCGTTGTCGAGGATGCGGATGCGGCCGGCCCGCTCGACGATGAACTGGCGACTGTCGCCGGGCGGCGCCGTTAACAAGGTGGGAAAGGCCAGGCCGCTGGCCACTTGCTGCAAGGTCAGCGTCAAGGGCGCGCCCGGGCCGTAGGCCACGGCGGCCGTCGCGGTGGCGCCGGCCGCCACCTGCACCGTCTGGCTGGCGGGCGTGGGCGCCAGCCCGGCGCCGCCGCTGGCGACAAGGGCGGCCGCCACCGTGTAGGCGCCGGGCAGCAAATTGGTCAGTGTTCGACTTTGCGTCAGGGCCTGGCTGTAGCCGGACGGGCCGCTTACCGTCAGCGCGCCGTTCACCCCGCTTGGCAAGCCGCTGACCGTGACGGCCAGACTGGCGTTGGGCTCGCTGCCGGCGCCGCCGCCGCCGCCCCCGCAGCCAGCCACAATCGATAACAGCAGGGCCAGCGCCCAGGCTTTGAACACATGCATTGACATGGCGGTCTCCATTGCGCCGCTGGGCAACTATGAGGTTGCTTGGGCTGAGGTTACAGGGCTGATAGCTTACGATATGCCAGTGTAGGGCGGGGCGGCGGGGCCGGTCGGTGCGATGGCGCACGCCGCCCGGTCGAGACGACGCGGCGGGGTGCCCTATCGATGCCGCAAAGATAATGCGTGGCAGGAGTTTCAATATTGCAGATAGAATTGGGCGTCAATAAAAGGGAGCTCAGCATGGACGTACCGGAAGCCCTGGCGGGGCCGGATTTGGATAATCTGTTGTATATCCTGCAACAGGATTCCTTCGATTATTTTATGGTCGAGTGCAACCGCGCCAACGGGCTGATCCGTGACAAGACTTGCGAAGGCTGGCCGGCCAGCATCGCCGCCGTGGGCATGGCGCTGTCGGTGTATCCGGTCGGCGTCGAGCGCGGTTTCATGGCGCGCGAGGAAGCGGTCGAGCGGACTTTGACGGCGCTGCGTTTTTTCGCCGACAGCGATCAGAGCGGCGGGCCGGAATCGACCGGCTACAAAGGTTTTTACTTCCATTTTCTGGACATGGGGAGCGGGCGCCGCGCCTGGGACAGCGAATTGTCCAGCATCGACACCGCGCTGCTGGTGGCCGGCATGCTGACCGCCGCCGCCTATTTTCAGGGTCAGCAGAGCGACGAAGCTGAAATTCGCCGCCTGGCCGACGGCCTGTACCGGCGGGTGGACTGGGCCTGGATGCTCAATGGCGCCAAGGTCATCTGCCACGGCTGGGACCCGCAAACCGGTTTCCTGCCATGGCACTGGGAAGGCTACGACGAAGCCCTGATCCTCTATCTGCTCGCGTTGGGTTCGCCCACCTATCCGATCGGCGCCGACAGTTACGAGGCGTGGACCGCCACCTACGAATGGAAGCGGCTGTACGGCATCGATTTTCTGTACGCCGGTCCCCTGTTCATCCACCAGATGTCCCATGTGTGGGTCGATTTCCGCGGCATCCGCGACCGCTTCATGCGCGAGCACGACAGCGATTATTTCGAAAACAGCCGGCGCGCCACCCTGATCCAGCAGCAATATGCGATCCATAACCCGATGGGCTTCAAGCAATATGGCGAGTTTTGCTGGGGCATCACCGCAAGCGACGGCCCCGGCGCCGTCACCAAAAAAGTGGGCGGCGTGGAACGGGTGTTTTTCGATTACGTGGCGCGCGGCGCGCCCTACGGCCCTGACGACGGCACCCTGGCGCCCTGGGCGGTGGTGGCCTGTTTGCCGTTCGCGCCGGAAGTGGTATTGCCGACGGTGCGCTATTTCAACAATTTGCAACTGCGCGAAGTCAATCCGTATGGCTTCAAGGCATCGTTTAACGCGACCTTTCCCTGCAACGCCAGACGCAGCTGCGGCTGGGTCTCGCCCTACCACTTCGGCATCAATGAAGGGCCGACTGTGATCATGATTGAAAATTACCGTAGCGACTTGTTGTGGTCGCTCACCCGCCAATGCCCCTATCTGACCGCCGGCTTGCGGCGGGCCGGTTTCAGCGGCGGCTGGCTGGACCGCTGAAGCGGCCATGGCGCCCGATCGGGTCACCCGGCTATCGGGGCCGCTTTTGGGTTTGCTATGGGGTCCGATACAGCATGCTGATTTGGGCCGTCGCGTCCGGCCATTCGGCGCCTGCCCGGCGGGCCGGACGGGCGCGCTAGCGCATCACCTCGCTACGCTAACTGCATTACAATCGAGCCACACCCCGCCCGCCGGGGTGCGCCGGCAGGATCGGGCGCGCTTTTCCTTCCTGCTTCATCATTCCCACTCGCACATAAAGGAACAATAATGAGCACGACTTCCAAGTGGATCGATCTATCCGCCGCCGATGGCAGCTTCGGCGCTTACCTGGCGCTGCCGCACACCGGCAAGGGCCCGGGAATTGTATTGTTGCAAGAGATTTTCGGGGTGAACGCCCACATCCGCAGCGTGGCGGACCAGTACGCGGCCGACGGCTACGTGGTGCTGGTGCCGGACCTGTTTTGGCGCAGCGCCCCGCGCATCGAGCTGGGCTACGATGAGGCGGGCTGGAAAAAAGCAGTGGAGTTGCTCAAGGCTAGCGATTTGACCAAGGCCCAGGCAGATATCGCCGTGACCGTGCAAGCCCTGCGTGCCTTGCCCGAATTGAACGGCAAAGTGGCGTCGCTGGGTTTTTGCTGGGGTGGCATGTTGTCGTACAACACCGCGGCGAACGGCTTGGTGGATGCCGCCATCGCCTATTACGGTGGCGGCATTCAGGAGCAACTGGACCGCGCCGACGAGATCAAGATTCCGTTACAGATGCATTTCGGTGGTCAGGACAGCCATATCCCGAACGACGCGGTGCGCGCGATCGCCCGCCGCTTCGAGGAAAACCAAGAGGTGGAAGTGTTTATCTACCCGGAAGGCGAGCACGGATTTAATTGCTCGCACCGTTCCAGCTATAACCAACGTGCCGCCGCTTTATCGCACGGCAATTCGCTGGTGTTCCTGGGCGAGCATATGTAGTCGAGGCCTTCCCGCCCCGGCGGCGTTTGGATGCCAGGCGTGGCGGGCGCCTTAGGACTAGATGAGCAATCAATAGTTTTCGGGGGCGCGAGATAAAAATGGATATATACGAAAATTTATTCCGCGTGCCATCGCTATTGGGATTTCCCTTACGGTATTCTGGCAAACGATGGGCACAATCTCGAGTAAATCCGGCAGCGCCGTCTTTACTGTCTCCCACACCGCGTTAGGCGTGAGCGATGCGGTTGCACATGCCCGTGCAGCTAACAACAAGGCATTGAGCGTACAAGCGTATGACGCGGCCCAACAACGGCTTTTGAACCTTGAAGGTTTGATGTCGCAATAAGGGCGGCGCAAGACCCCAAGGCCATTGCTGAATTGCAGGCACGCGTCACTGTGGAACAGGGCTTGATCCAGAACGAACAGGCCAAGGCTCAGTTAATGGCTATGTTGGTCAAAGCAGAACAGCAAATCAATGAAATGCAGGCGCGTGATACTTCGATACGCATGGCCGGGACAACGCGCAGCATTCTCCACGTCACTGTCACACCGTGACCTGACAGCGTGAAAATCTCAAAGGCCAATAACTGTAGCGGCTCGCGTTTGAAACGGGGCATGCCCGCATTCGACGCGCTTTCCGGCTCAGATTCAGCGCAAATGACGGACGGCTCGTGCTCACACTATTTGCAAATATGCCCGCAATCCATGGCGCCGGCTTGCATTGGACGGCGAGGTGCTCGCGCTAACTGCAAGTGAAATTAAACCTACGTCGACAGGCCGCTTTCGACCCATAGCAGACGGTCAATAATGTTCCACGAAGCTAGATCGAGTCCCACTGCTACAATAAATTACTCATTTGTATGTATATACTTTAGTACCATTCCCATCCTCTTGCCCGCGCGGCGCGTCGTGCGACGCGTCGTAGCTGGCGCGGGACTCCCTGATGCTTGGCCAGTGATCGCGAATCCACGATGTGAAGCCTTCCAATGCGGGCAACATGCTTGCTCCCATGGCTGTCAGCTCATACTCGACGCGCGGCGGAACTTCCGGGAAATAATGCCGCAGCAGCAGCCCATCGCGTTCGAGGTTGCGGACGGTGAGCGTGAGCATCCTTTGCGTGATGCCCTCGATGCCGTTCTTGAGTGTCGAAAAACGCAGGCGGTGGCCTGGCGCCACGGCAAGATGGGACATCACGAGGATCGTCCATTTATCGCCAAGCCGGGCCAGTACGCCGTTCGGCACGCAAGGCTTGAAGCGCGGCCCGGCGTCGGTTTGTTCGTACGGGCGACCATGTATGAGTTTGTCCATGGGTATCAACTTTGTGCCTGAGGATGGAAAATGTGCCGTCTTGCGACGCTTTTTTTACCAGTATATATTCGTAACCCTCATTGATGAAAGAGGATGTATATATGTCTGACAATAAACGTGTGATTCTGGTTTTCGGGGCGACTGGTCAGCAAGGCGGCTCCGTCGCCGCTGCACTGTTGAAAGCGGGCTGGTCCGTGCGCGCGCTGGTGCGCGATCCCGCCTCCAACAAGTCGGCCGCCTTGCGTAACGCCGGCGCGGAAACCGTAAAGGGAGATTTAAGCGATGCCGCGTCTCTGCGCGCCGCCATGGAGGGTGTGTACGGCGTGTTCAGCGTCCAGCCCAGCTCACCTGGCGGCACGGTGACCGACGACGACGAGATTCGCTTTGGCATCACCATCGCCGACTTGGCGCGCGCGTGCGGTGTTGCGCATTTCGTCTACAGTTCGGTTGCCAGTGTCGAGGCTGGCGTGGGACTGGGCCATTTCGAGAGCAAGCTCACGATCGAGGCACACATCGCCACACTGCCGTTGAATGCAACCATCATTCGGCCGTACGCCTTCATGGAAATGCTGGTCATGCCAGGCTTCGGGCTCGACCGCGGCCACTTCAACTTTTTCATTCGGCCGGACCAGCCGATGGGCGTACTTGCCGTACGGGACATCGGTCTATGCGTCGCGGCCATTTTCGCCGATCCGGCGCGTTTTGCCGGCACCACGCTGGACCTTGCCGGCGACATGGTCACGGGCCACGATCTCGCGACATTGTTCAGCGAAGCGGCTGGCGGCGCCATCGCCTACGCCCGCTTTCCGGATGAGGTGCTCACTGCAAATCCATTCCTGGGAAAATTGACCGCCATGCTGGACCGGGCACAGCCGGCAGATGAGGCCACGCTGCAGGAACTGCGGCGCATTAACCCGGAGATGCAATCGATGCGCACATGGCTTGCAGGTGATGGCCAAGCGCCGTTCAGGGCAGCCCTCGGGTCCAGCGGCGCCTGGGCCTACAACCAGCAATAGAGCCACCGCACCTCAGCGAAGCCTCAGCAGCAGCCAAGGCGAAAAATGGGAAACGAAACGTTAGACGACCGCTTTTGGCCGAAAGCGGAAGTTGCATTCAGGAAATTGTACCGTACAGGTATACCCATGCGAAGCGCTGACGTTGAGACGTTTTCGCGTCTCGCATGGGTTGATGTAGGCATGCCACGCATGCTGCGCCACGGCACTTGCGCATGCGCCTGCGCGAACTCGGCGTGGCTGTCCATTACCTTCGTGCCGGCCTCGCCGATGATAATTAGGCTCATGGTGACCGCCTGCTGAGTGCGTTTGTCCTCAAGGAACTCGTCTTTGCCAAGACCCTCCACGAAGCCGCACGCATCGGTTGCAGCCTGGTGCATGTGAGTTAGATAGTCGAGAAGGCGGTTTTCAGTCATACCGGCTGTGCCACCGCAAGCACCTTAGCGCGAAACTTCGGCGGCAGTTCGGCGGGGGTGAGCAAATCGACGTGAATGCCCAACAGTAGTTCCAGTTCGACTTGCAAACCGCCTAGTTCGAACAACGTGGCGCCTTGCAGTGCATCGACCAGCAGATCGAGGTCACTGCCGTCTTGGTCAGTGCCATGCGACACCGAGCCGAAGATACGCGGATTCGTCGCACGAAAGCGGCCCGTAGCTCATATCGTTATACACAACTCAGCCGTGCCCTTCGCGCATCGACTGTAATGCAG
>JAZKGI010000001.1:0-61748 GCA_040385995.1 Pseudomonadota bacterium | reverse complement strand
TTGAAAATCCTTGTGTCGGTGGTTCGATTCCGCCCCGGGCCACCAAGAACATTGTTCACGCAACGCCCACTCACCGAAGTGGGCGTTGTCGTTTCTAGGATGCGCAATGCCAACACGCCAAGTTATTTGCGGTTAGTTTGTCCACCTGCGACTGCGAATCGTTTCACCTTTTGGGCGATATTCTTCAGGCTTTTCGGACCATGCTTTGCATAGTTAGCCAAAGCATGCGCCGGACTGCTTTTGCGGTAGCGGACTGGGAAACCGGATCTGCGACAAAGCTCATCTCCTCGCATATCGGCTGCCCGTCCGGCCTCGGGCGCGACGCGCCGACACCCCGCCGCCTAAGCGAGCGGCGCAAATATCGCGCTCAAGTCTTCTTGCGTGATCGCCGCGCCGTGGGTGGCATCGCCGCTGAGCACGCCGGCCGCCAGCGCCGCTTTACCGCGCTGCATTTCCTGGATTTTTTCCTCCAGCGTGGCTTTGGCGATGAGCTTGTAGACGAACACCGGCTTGTCCTGGCCGATGCGCCAGGCCCGGTCGGTGGCCTGATTTTCCACCGCCGGATTCCACCAGGGATCGTAATGGATCACGGTGTCGGCGGCGGTCAAGTTCAGGCCCACGCCGCCCGCCTTTAAACTGATCAGAAACACCGGCACTTTACCGCCCTGGAACAACGCCACCTGGGCGCCGCGGTCCTGGGTCTCGCCGGTGAGCAAGGCATAGCCGATATCGCGCGCGCGCAATTGCTCCTCGATCAGCGCCAGCATGCTGGTGAACTGGGAAAACACCAGAATGGTCCTGCCCTCATCGAGCAACTGTTCCAGCATACCGGTCAGCTCCGCCAGCTTGGCCGAAGGGGCGTCGCTTTTGCGCCCGCCGGGCAAGCTCACCAGGCGCGGGTCGCAGCACACTTGGCGCAGCTTGAGCAAGGCCTCCAGGATGATGATCTGGCTGCGCGCCACGCCCTTGCTGGCGATCGCCGCCCGCACCTTCTTGTCCATCGCCAAACGCACCGTTTCGTACAAATCGCGCTGCAAGCCGACCAGGGTCACTTCGCGCACCATTTCCATTTTGGCGGGCAATTCCTTGGCCACATGGTCCTTGGTGCGGCGTAGCAGAAAGGGCTTGATGCGGCGGGTTAGCAATGCGTTGCGCCGGGCGTCCCCGTCGCGCTCGATCGGCTTGCGGAAGTCGCTGTTGAAACGCTGCTCGTCGCCCAGCAGGCCGGGCAACAAAAAATGAAATTGCGACCACAGCTCGCCCAAATGGTTTTGCAGCGGCGTGCCCGTCAAGCACAGACGATGACGCGCGCGCAGCAGCGTGGCGGTGCCGGCCGCCTTGCTGCGGTGGTTTTTGATATATTGCGACTCGTCCAATATCAGCAAATGAAAATCTTGCTGCAACAACAACGCTTCGTCGCGCGGCAACAGCGCATAGGTGGTGAGCACCAGGTCATGCTCGCCCATCGCGGCAAAACGCTCGGCGCGCTCGGCGCCGTGCAGCAGCAGCACGCGCAGCGACGGCGCGAAGCGGGCCGCTTCCTCCTGCCAGTTGCCCATCAGGCTGGTGGGCGCGACCACCAGGGCCGGCCGGTCCAGCCGCCCCGCTTCTTTTTCCAGCAAAATGTGGGATAAGGTTTGGATGGTTTTGCCCAGGCCCATGTCGTCGGCCAAAATCCCGGCCAGCCCGTATTCGCGCAAAAATTGCATCCACGCTAAGCCTTGCAATTGATAGCCGCGCAAGCTCGCTTGCAAGCCGGCCGGTGGCGCCACCGCCGTCACGCCGTCGAATCCGGCCAGACGCTGGCCCAGCGCGCGCAAGGTCTCGCCGCCCATCCAGCGCAACTGCGCGCCCGCTTCCAGCTCGGCCAGGCGGGCCGCGTCCAGGCTGGGCAGTCGAATCGCGTTGCCGATACGCTCCAGGAAAAACAGCTCGCCCAGGGTGGTGAGGATGGGCCGGACCCGGCTCCAAGGCAAGCCCACGCGCCCGCCGCCGGGCAGACGCGCCATCAGTACTTCGCCGTCGTCATGGGCGGCCAGGGCGCCGGCATCGAATTGTTGCGGCGCGCTTCTTATCAACTGTAACAGGATCGGCAGCAAAGGCACCCGCTCGCCTTCCACCACGATGCCCAGTTCCAGCTCGAACCAAGCCTGCCCCTGCGCGCCCGGGTCGACCTCGGCGTACCACTCGTCGATTGGGCGTACGTCGAAGCGAAAGCTGGGCGCCAGATCGAGCAACCAACCCTGGGCGCGCAGGGCCGGCAAACCGCTGCCGGCGAAGTCCAGCCAAGCCTGCGGGCCGGCCAGCTCGAGCGCACCCACCAAAGGCGCGAGCGCCGGCTCGCTATGGGGCCGGAATCCCAAGCCGTGCAAGCTGGCATGGGCCGTCGCTTCGGCGCGATGGTCGCGCGCGATTTGCTCGCTGCCGTGCGCCGTTTGCCGCAGCAACACCTGGCTGGAGTCGACCGTGGCCCGCTTGCCGTCATAATCGAAGGCGAGCACGGCGTAGTCGGTCGCATGCGCGTCGGCGCCGCCGTCGCCACCGCGTTCCAGGCTGCCCAGCAATAAAAACGGGGTGGGGCGGATATCGCTGCGCACCACCGGTCCCGTCACGGGCGGCGGCGGCAGCAACCGGTCCAGCCGCAAGATCCGCATTTCCTCGGCCAAGCGCGCCGCTTGCGCGCCCTCAAGCTGGGGCGCTTGTTTCACCATGTCCAGCAAGACATCGATGGCCACGCCGCTCAGCGCGGCCGGCAACGTCAATTCGCCCAGCCGGCCCTGGTGCAGATACATCGGTGGATCGGTCGGCAACACGGTGCCGACGGCGACGCCGTCCGCTTCCCACACCAGGCGCAGCCGGCGGTCCTGCGCGCGCCATGCGGGCGCGCCGGCGCGCTGCGGGCCGCGTACTAACGCGCGCATCTGGCCCTTGAGGCCACTGCGCGAATCGGCCTCCAGCAAGACGCCCTGCTCCAGCAATTGCCACAGCAGTTGCGCGCCCAGCGCTTCGCGCGGCCGCGCCACCATGCTGTGATTGTCGCCATCGGGACGCAGGGCCAAAAATAAACGGATCAGGGCGCGTTCCTGGGGCCGCTCACCGTTAGGGTCGATGGCCAGCTCATAACTGTGCGTGATCGCGCTGGCGCTGGCGTAGCCGCCACCGGCACGCGGGCGGGCGCGACACACCAGCAGATTCGGTCCGTCATGTTTGTCAGGAACGAAAACGAACACCAGATGCGCGGACGGCTTGGCCGCCGCTTTGATTTGCGGCGACGCCACGGCCTCGGCCAGCCGATCGAGCCACACCGCGCTGGCGTAAGGAAGCGCTGCGGCGGTCTCGATCGGCGCGCCGTGGCGCTCCAGATAAGCGAACAAGACGGCCGCGACGTGCTTGCAATTGTATTGCATCGGGCAACTGCACGCGCCGTCGATCGACAGGCCGTCTTCCTCGCTCACATAGATACTCTGCCGGTAGGTTTGACGACCGCTGCCGCTGACCACCCCTTCAATATCTTGGCCCGTTACCTGGCAAGCACTTACTTTTCCGCGCTCGAAGTAATCACGGCCCCGTTCGTAAGTGGGGCCATCGGTATGGTCATAAATATCGTCTTCGTTAAATCGCGGGATGGACATGGATAGGTCGGGTTGGAGCAAATGGAGCGCCATTATCGCCGCAAGCGGCGACCGCTGCCACACCGGCTCGATCACAGCCGGTCCAAGTCCGCTGTCATGGTCTGGGCTTGCTGCTGAAACCCCGCAATCGCTTGCGCATCCATTTTTTCCAGCTGCCGGTACACCATGCCGATGCGCGGGTTTCTCGACAGGGTCGCCGCATTGCGTTGAAAAAAATCCCAATACAGCGCGTTGTAGGGGCAGGCACGCGCGCCGATGCGGGCTTTTTTATCGTAATGGCAGCCTTTACAATAGTCGCTCATCCGGTCGATATAAGCCGCGCTCGACACGTAGGGTTTGGTGGCCAATAAGCCGCCGTCGGCGAACTGGCTCATGCCCAGCGTATTGGGCAACTCCACCCATTCAAACGCGTCGATATAAATTCCCAAATACCAGCGATGCACTTCGGCCGGGTGCAGGCCGGCCAGCAAAGCGAAATTACCAATCACCATCAGGCGCTGAATATGGTGCGCGTGGGCGTGCTCCAGCGATTGCGTGATCGCATGCGCGACGCAATTCATCTTGGTTTGCCCATCCCAAAACCAGCTTGGCAGCGCGCGCGTGTGGCCGAAAAAATTCTTCTCCACATAGTCGGGCATGTTCGCCCAATACACGCCGCGCACATATTCGCGCCATCCCAGGATCTGCCGGATGAAGCCTTCCACGGCGGCCAGCGGCGCCTCGCCCGCGTGATAGGCGGCCTGCGCCGCGGCGACGACTTCGCGCGGATTGAGCATTTTTACATTCAACGCGAACGACAATAGCGAATGGAACAGGCGCCAGCCCTTGCTGCTCATCGCATCCTGAAAATCGCCGAAGTGAGGCAGGCCGTCGGCGATAAACGCTGTCAGTTGTTGCTCAGCTTCTTGCCGGTTCAAAGGCCAGGGCAAGGCTGCGGCGTTCGGATTGCCGAAACTGTCCACTCCAGCGCCCACGATGGTCTGCCACAGCGCCGAATGGTCATGCGACAGACGCACATCGGCCGGCTCGGCCGGTGTGCCGCGCCAGGGTTTGCGGTTGTCGTGGTCGTAGTTCCATTGCCCGCCCAGCGGATTTTTCGCATCGGCCATCAATACCTGATGCTCGACCCGCATCTGGCGGTAGAACGACTCCATCAGCCACTGTTTTCGTCCCGCGAACAGATCCGCCACCTGATTGCGCGCGGTATAAAAATGCTCGCTATCGACCATCACCCAGGCAATGGACGCGCCGCGCCCATGCTGATACAACTGCTCGTCGAGCCGCCATTCGTCGGGCGCCTGATATTCAAACACGGCGGCGCCGTAGTGCGCGGTGAGCGCGTCGATATTGTCTGGAATCGATTGTCGGTTGGCCGCGTCGTCAATGGCCAGGTAATGCACCCGGTGGCCCAGCGCGCGCAATTGCCGCGCCAAGTCGCGCATGGCCGCAAAAATGGCCAGGATTTTTTGCGCGTGATGGTGGACGTAGTCGGTCTCTTGCCGCACTTCCATCAACACATAGATGGTCGCGTCGTCGATCTCGCTGAACCAGGGATGCTGCAAATTAAGTTGGTCGCCCAGGATCAGGCGTAACGTGGGTCCGGTCTGGCGTGTGGTGGTGCTCATCGTCGTTCTCCAAGAGGCATCCGCCAGGCGCCCTGCGCCGGCGCGATGCGGTCGATCAGGTTCGCTGTCTCCATGATCCCCTGTTTAGCCTTGGCGATGGCAAGCTTTTCGCAATAAAGCGGTCGCGCGCCGCCGGTTAGCGATTTATACAAGCACTTATGCAAATTTTTAAGCGCCCACGACGCAGTTGTTTTATACTAAACCGATTAGTTAATTAAACGATTGGTGTAGCGATGCAAGACCACCTCAGCCAGACCTTTTCCGCCCTGGCCGATCCCACCCGGCGTGCCATGCTGGCGCGCCTGTCGGCCGGCGAAGCGAATGTATCGGATCTGGCCCGGCCGTTTCTGGGCGAGATGAGTTTGCCTGCCATCACCAAGCATCTTCAGGTACTGGAAAAAGCCGGCCTGATCACCAAGACGCGCAAGGCCCAATGGCGCTCTTGCAAAATCAAGGGCGACGCCCTGAAACACGCGGCCGACTGGATGCAGCCCTACCGCGTGTTCTGGGAAGACAGTTTCGACCGCCTGGACGCCTACCTGAAAACCGTCACCCCACCCGCCGCATCGACAGGAGAAGACCATGAGCGAAACAAGTGAATCGAAGGACATCCGCATTCTGCGCACCTATGACGCGCCGGTGCGGGCCGTGTGGGACGCCTGGACCGACCCGGCCCAGGTGGCGCAATGGTGGGGCCCGCGCGGCTTCACCCTGACCACCCACAGCAAAGATTTGCGGGCCGGCGGCAGCTGGGTCTACACCATGCACGGCCCGGACGGCACCGATTACCCCAACCGTACGCATTACCTGGAAGTGGCGCCGCTATCGAAGCTGGTGTATGACCATGGCGCCAGCGACGAGCGCCCGCCCATGTTCAGGGTCACTGTCGAATTCACCGAGCGGGACGGCAAAACCCACATGGATATGCGCATGAGTTTGCCCAGCGCGGAAGCGGCCGCGCAGACCCGCCAGTTCATCAAACAGGCCGGCGGCAATGCCACCTGGGACCGGCTGGCAGAATACCTGTCGGCGCGCGAGGTGTTCGTCATCAACCGCAGCTTCGAGGCGCCACAGGCGACCCTGTTCGCCATGTGGACCGATCCCGCCCACCTCGCCCGCTGGCTGGCGCCGACCGGTTTCGAGATGCGCTTCCTGCGCGCCGACATTCGCCCCGGCGGCGGCAGCTTTTATTCGATGAGCGGGCACGGCATGACCATGCACGGCCGCGCCCACTACGAAGAGATCCGCAGCCCGGACCGCCTGGTGTACACCCAGCAGTTTTGCGACGAGCACGAGAACATGGCGCGCCATCCGGGCGCGCCGGTCTGGCCGGAAACCATGCGCACCACCGTGGAGTTCAACCCGGAGGGGAGCGGTCAGACCCGGGTGACCATCACCTGGGAAGTGGCGGGCGAGGCGACAGCCGAAGAGCGGGCCGCTTTCGTCAAGGAGCGCGGCGGCATGACGCAAGGCTGGACCGGCTCCTTCGACAAGCTCGAAGCGGTGCTGGCATCATCGTCCGGCGCGCCCGCTTGACGGTTCGGCGTCAGCGCGCCTTCCACCCTGCCGCTCGGCCCGGCACTGCCCGACTGGCGCCGCCCGGCGCGCCTGCACCACTACGCCGGCGCCCCAGCTTGCAACAGCGGCGCCGCGCTGGCGAAGGCGGGGTGGGCGTCGCAGGCGGCGACGATGCGGTCGATGGTCGGCGTGTCGGGCACGGCGATCTTAAACACCCTCAACACGGCGACGATACTCGCCAGGCAAATATCGGCGATGGTGGGCGTGTCGCCGTGACAAAACACGCCGGTGCCGGCTTCCGACACCAGGCGTTGCTCGACCGCCGCCAGACCAGTGGTGGCCCAATGCGTTTGCCACGCGCGCCAGCTGTCGGCATCGAAACCGGCGTTGCCGCTCAGGTAAGCCTTCACGCGTGGCGTAATCAAAGGATGCACATCGCTGGCGACCATGGCGGCGATGGCGCGTACCCGGGCCCGCGCATATAAGTCTGGCGGCAGCAGGGGCGGCGATGGCGCGAACTCGTCCAGAAACTCCAGGATCGCCAACGATTGCGTCAGCGGAGCGTGTCCCGGCACCACCAGCGCCGGGATCGCGCCCAGCGGATTGATCTTCAAAAACGCTTGCCCGCGCTGCTCGCCGGCGTCCAGATTGACGATCTGCTCGTGCGCGCTCAAGCCCTTGAGATTGAGCGCCACCCGCACGCGGTAAGTGGCCGAAGTGCGCCAAAAGGCGTACAGGATGAATGGCGGGTCGCGGTCGGACATGGAGATTTCCTTTCGGGTTGAATGGCGGTTGGCCCAGTTTAATGGAAATATTACAACGGAGGAAAGTCCACGTTCACACTCACGTCGCGCCACGCGTCGAAATTGTCGCGCAGTGTGTCGAGTTTGGCGTACGCCATCTTCAGCGCCGTCTGGCCCAGCACCAGCCGCAGTGGCGGCTGGTCCGCCTCCACCGCCTCGATGATGGCCGCCGCCGCCCGCACCGGATCGCCCGCCTGCTTGCCGGAATGGGCGCGCGACTGAGCGGCCCGTTTGCCGGCGGTGTCGGCATAGTCGGCGATCACAATGGGCGAAGTGACCAGCGAACGGCCGGCGAATTCGGTGCGAAACGGGCCCGGCTCGACCAGCGTCACCTTCACGCCCAGCGGCGCGGTTTCATGCCACAGCGATTCGGACAGCGCCTCCACCGCGAATTTGGTGGCGTGATAGTAGCCGGTGGACGGCAGCGCCACCAGCCCCCCGATCGAGCTGAAATTGACAATGTGACCGCTGCGCCGCGCCCGCATGGCGGGCAGCACGCGGCGCATCACCGCCAGCAGGCCGAACACATTGGTCTCGAACTGGGCCCGTATCGCGTCGTCCTGACCTTCCTCGATCGCCGCCAGGTAACCGTAGCCGGCCGCGTTGACCAGCACGTCGATGCGGCCGAATCGCGCATGGGCGGCGGCCACCGCTTCGTCGATCGAGCCGCCGTCGGTGACGTCGAGCCGGGTCACCAGCGCCCGCGCGCCGTGCGGTGCGGCCAGCTCGGCCAGTTGTTCCGGCCGGCGCGCCGTCAGCACCACGCGCTCGCCCCTTTCAAGCACGGCCTGGGCCAAGGCAAAGCCTAGCCCGGTGGAACAGCCGGTGATCAACCAAATGCGTGTCGTGTCAGTCATGTCGACTCCTTTTCAATGAGGGAAATGGCGCCCCGGCCAAGCCGTCGGGCCGCACCCCCACTATGGCAGCGGCGCCGGTGACAGGGTGAGCACCATCCTGTTAATATCTTGCCTGATCCTGCCAATCCTTTTTCTCATCGGACAATCATGCCGCCACCGTTCGACCAGTTGTGCCAGTCGATCGCGCGCCATTGCGGCGGCGGCCGGCAAACCACCGCGATCGCCGGGCTGAGCCTATTCCGCTCGGAAACGCCGGGGGCGCCCGTCAACGCCCTCTACCGCCCTACCCTGTGCGTGGTGGCCCAGGGCCGCAAACAGGTCTTGCTCGGTGAGCGCATTGTCGAATACAACGCCAGCAAGTATCTGATCGTGACGGTCGATGTGCCGGTGCGGGGCTGTATTCTGGAAGCGAGCGCCGCGCGGCCCTTACTGTCGCTCACGCTCGATCTCGATGTGGGCCGGCTGGCCGGACTGCTGCTGACCATGCCCGCGGCGCGGCCGGCGCCACGGCCGGTCGGCGCCATGACCGTGAGCGCCATGCACGAAGCGCTGGCCGACCCGCTGCTGCGGCTGCTCAAGCTGCTCGACCATCCGGCCGACGCCGCCGTGCTGGCGCCCCTCATCGAGCAAGAGATTTACTACCGTTTGCTGCAAGGCGAACAGGGCGCGCTGCTGCGCCACGTGGCCACGGCCGGCAGCCACTTGGCGCGGATCGGCCTGGCCACCTCCTGGATACGGGCCCACTACGCCGAGCCGGTCGGCATCGACGCGCTGGCCGCGCTGGCGCACATGAGCGTGACATCGTTTCACCGCCATTTCAAAGCCGTCACCACCATGAGCCCGCTGCAATACCGCACCCACATCCGCCTGCAAGAAGCGCGCCGTCTGATGCTCACCGACAGCAAGGACGCCGGCGCCATCGGCCACGAAGTGGGCTATGACAGCCCATCCCAGTTCAATCGCGAATACCGGCGCCGGTTCGGCCGGCCGCCGGCGGCCGACGCCGCCCAGCTGCGCTTGCACCGTTCAGGGCCGGTCTAACCGGTCCGAACCGGCGCGGCCAGACCGCCCCGCGGCGCGTTTTCTCGCCGTCCTTACACCCCGCCATCCGGTTCCGCCCGGTCGAATGCCAAACACGCCGCCCAAGGCGGAGGGGCCTGCCATCGGCACAAGATTTCCATTTATTCATTTTTATGTGTAATGAAACGACGTGATGGGCCGACAGAGCTTGCGGAGCGTCCCTTTCCCACCCCGGCGCGCTCCTCGGCAGGATTGCCGGGACCGATATGACAGTTCGCGGCCTCACCCTTATGGAGAACGTATGAAAACTAGTTTGGCGGCCATGACCATGGCCTGCATGACCACCTTGGCCAGTGCGCAAGCGCTGCCCCCCTCGACCACCACGGCTGAAATCGTACCGGCGCCGCCATCGATCGGCGCCGACGTGCCGGTTACCTATTTCGGACCGCCGCCATCGTCGGTGCAAAAGGAATTGGTGGGACCGTATCAGCTGCTCAAGGCCGGCGTGATCGACCAGAACGCCGGCACCATCACCCTGCCCCTGTATAAAGGCAAGCTGACCAGCGGGGAGGCGGTCTGGTACGTACTGACCGACACCAACGACTTGAAAAACGCGCAGGCGCTGGGCTTGAATTTTTCGTCCAAGCTCAGTTATGCCGATGTCGGCCGCGGCGCCCGCAAGGCGTCCCAGCGCCTGATCGACGGCCGCACCACGGTGGTGTTCGAAAGCGGCCGGGTCGACTTCGCGCCGGTCCATTCCGTCACCCCCGGCGCGGCCCCCAACTACTTCCCGCCCACCGCGCTGCAACCCGGCTCGGTGGGCGACGCCGACTATTCACCGCTGGCCAAAATCGGCGAATACGTGTACGACGCGCCGATGGTGGCCTTCAATGTGGACGAGGCCACCCTGAACCAGTACTGCAACGGCAATGCCGACCACGCCGTGGTGCATGACAAGGTGACCAAGATCTGCCCGCGCGACAACGTGGTGACGCTGAAACTGACCACCGGCTTTAGCTTCGGCCGTCCGGTGCTGTACTTGAGCACCGAAGCCAACAACGCCTTGCCGGCCGCGCTCGAAGGCGCCACCCTGGCGCCCGGGCTGACCGACATCAAGGTGGGCGAGGACGACAGCGCCTTTAGCGCGGTCGAGCGCATTTTCCTGATGACCAACGGCCCCGTCAACGTGGCGCCCGGCGTGGTCAACCCACAGCGCCAGGGCTTGAACAGCGCGCTCAGGGGCGACGGCGAAGGCCCGCTCAATGTACTGGGCGGCATTCCGACCGTGGCCACCGACTACAGCCCCCTGTGGGACATCAACCTGGGCGAATGGACCCAGCACGCGATCGACAACCATTACCGCTCGCGGGTGCGGGGCGAATTTGAAATCCTGGGCCACGTGCGCAACGGCTGGATCACCGGAGTGGGCGGCAAGGCCTACGGCTCGACCGGTCTGATCGTCAATTGCCCGATCGTGTTCCGCTTCCTCTAATCGACCCTTTCTCATTGACTTACATTTTTGGAGCATTCCATGCGCACACAATTTTTATGCACCGTACTGCTGAGTAGTTTGTTGGCGGCCTGCGGCGGCGGCAGCGATAGCAACACCAGCGCGGCCCCGGTGGCCGGCACCCCACCGGCGCCCGGCGCGCCGCCAGCGACCAGCAGTCCCGGCGCGGCGACTGGCGACTTTACCAGCGGCTTGACGGCGATCGCCAATCCGACCCCGATCAGCGAAATCGCGCCGGCCCCGGCCTCGATCGGCGCCGATGTGCCTGCCACCTATTTCGGCACCGCGCCGTCCACCGTCCAGAAGGAATTGATCGGACCGTACCAACTGCTCACGGCCGGCACGGTCGACCAGGAAGCGGGCAGCGTCACGCTGCCGCTGTATAAAGGCAAGTTGGCCAGCGGCGAGACGGTGTGGTACGTCTTGACCGACACCTCCGATGAAAAAAACGCCCAGGCGCTGGGCTTAAATTTCTCGGCCAAGCTGAACTACGCCGAGGTGGGCCACGCCGTGCGCCAGGCCAGCCAGCAACTGATCAATGGCGAAACCACGGTGGTGTTTGAAAAAGGCCGGGTCGATTTTGCGCCGGCGGTCTCGGTCACCCCGGGCGCGGCGCCCAATTTCTTCCCGCCGCTGGCCACCCAGCCCGGCTCGGTCGGCGACCTCGACTACAGCCCGCTGGCCAAGATCGGCGCCTACATCTACAACGCGCCGATGGTGGCCTTCAATCAGGACGAGGCGAGCTTGAACCGTTTCTGCGACGGCAAACCGGATCACACCGTGCTGCATGACAAGGTCCTCAAAATTTGCCCGCGCGATAACGTCGTCACCTTGCAACTGACCACCGGCTTTAGCTTCGCCCGCCCGGTGCTGTACCTGAGCATGGACGCCAGCCACACCTTGCCGGCGGCGCTGGAAGGGGTCACCTACGCGCCCGCGCTGCAAGACATCAAGGTCGGCAACGACGACAGCGCCTTTAGCGCCGTCGAGCGCCTGTTCGCCATCATCAATGGCGCGGTCAACACCGTGGCCGGCGAAGTCAACCCGCAGCGTCAGGGCTTTAACAGCGCTTTGAAAGGCGACGGCGGCCCGCTCAACGTGCTCGGCGGTATCCCCACCGTGGCCACCGATTACAGCCCGCTGTGGGACATGAACGTGGGCCAATGGACCCAGGACGCGATCGACAACGACTACCGCTCGCGCCTGCGGGAAGAGTTCGAGATCCTCGGCATGGTACGCGCCGGCCACTTGACCGGCCCGGGCGGCGCCGCCTTCGGCTCGACCGGCTTCATCGTCAACTGCCCGATCGTGTTCCGCTTCCTGTAACCCGGTCCGCCGGCGCTGCAATGGCATCGCCGGCAACGCGGGGCGGCGGCAGCGCGCCGTGGAACCGGAGCGGGCGTTTTCACCACACAAGCTCAAGCACTGCACGCGTGCGCTCGCGGTGCTAAGCACGTGTGCAACGAACACCCGTGATCGAACCTGTGTCAACGCTTTTGCACAGGCCATCCCCTGCCAAGGAGTCGTCGCATGCCAAGCTGCGTCCGCAGTACGCCCGCATTGCATTTCGATGCATTCAAGTTCGCGCCCGATACGGATACCGCGCCGCGCCGGGCATCGACCGGGGCCGCCACGCCGCGGCAGGCGGCGCCGGACCAGCCCACCGCGCACCCTCACGGTTGCGCCAAATTCTTGCTCACGGCGCAGCGCAACGAGTACAAAAATGCGGCGCCGCAGACCGGCGACACGGGCGGCGCGGCGCCGCAGACCGGCGACACGGGCGGCGCGGCGCCGGTGACGCAGCGGCCCGACAGCGACCCGCAGCTGGCCAAAGACCGATCGGGCATGCTCGACTTGCGCGCCGTCGAAACGGTGGCCGGCAGCCTGGGCGCGGTGGCCAGTTCCCATGCGGCGCTGCTGGTCAAGCAGGGCGACGCGGTGTATCGGCTCAAATTCAATCACCATGGCGCGGCCGCCACCTTTCATGAAGTGTTGGCGGCGCGCATCAATCAAGCCGTGTTCCCGCACACCGAAGCGCCCGAAGTCAAATTCGGCACCCACACCGGCGAGCTGGGGTCGATGACCACCAACGCGGGCAATTACACCAAGGTCGGCATCGCGTCAAAAATGGTCAAGGGTTTTCAGGACTGGGGCGATTTTTTGGTCAATGAACAGCACGGCGGCTGTGCGGCGCTGGCGCATGTGGCGCCCGAACATCAGGCGGCTTACCAGGACTTGCTCAAACAATACCGCACCATCCAGACCAGGATCGCCCGCTTCCGTGGCGACGATACGCATTCTTCCGAGGTGCGGGGATTGCTCGACAAGCCGAAGCAACCGTACCTGACGGTGCCGGCCGATGCGGTGGCGCAACTGGAACCGCTGCGCCGCATGGCGCGCCAGGGGCTGCACTTGCAAGACCGGATGCTGGCGCTGTTGCCGCCGCCCTTCCATCACGCGCTGGTGCAAGTGCTGTATGAATCCGAAGCGTTGGGAAATTGGGATTACGCCAACCACGAGCGCGCCAACGTGGGTTTTATCGTCCGCGACGGCGAGTTGAAAGGGGCGACCGCGGTCGATTTCGGCGTCTGCGGCGAAACCGGGTTTTCCGGCAAGCCAAAAGAAAGTTCGGCGCGGTCGGCCGTCACCCCGGCGCGGGTCGACGACCCGTTCCTGGCCAGCTCGCCGGGCAACAAGCGAAGCCACCACTACTTGCCGGGCGCCGTGCTCGATCGCGGGCGCGCCACCGATTTCACCCAGGTCTCGCCCACGGCCGGTCTGGTCGGTTCGTTGCCGCGCTCGGCCAGCTTTGCGGCGATCATGAAGCAAGTCATCCACGACGAGCGCGAATTCGGCACCAAACCGGCACCGATGCTGCGCACCGCGCGCCAGTTGGCGCAAGTGTCGCGCCAAGACATGCGCACACTGGTCGCCGACTTGTGCCATGAATGCCGGACCAGCGACGATCCGGAAATGCGCGCCCTGCTCGACCAGATCGGGCAAACGCCGGAGCGCATCGCGGACAACTATTTCGAGCGCTTCAGCGCGATCGTGCAGCGGGCCGGCGTGACCGCCGCCGCGCCGGCGCAGTCCCACACGGTTTGACGCGTCGCGCCCGGTGGGACCCGCGCAGCCAAGGCGGCGCCGCCGACCCGCCCGCGCGACTATTTTTTCAGGTAACTGTCGAGCCAATCGAGCACGGTGTGGTGCCACAGCAGCGAATTGGCCGGCTTGAGCACCCAATGGTTTTCATCCGGGAACACCAGCAATTTGCTCGGCACGCCCTGGCGCTGCAAGGCGCTGAAAGTGCCCAGGCCCTGGCTGGTGGGAATGCGGAAATCGAGGTCGCCTTGCACCACCAGCATCGGGGTTTTCCATTTCTTGACATGGTGCACCGGGTTGAATTTTTCATGCAGCTCCGGCACGTCGTAATACGCGCCGCCGCTTTCCCACTCGGTGAACCAGATCTCTTCGGTGGCATAGGCCATGCCGCGCAGGTCGAACACGCCGTCGTGGTTGACGATGCAGCGAAAGCCATCCGGCCAGTTGCCCTCGATCCAGTTCATCATATAGCCGCCGTAGGAGGCGCCCAGCGCGCAGCTGCGTTCCCGGTCCAGCCAGGGGAAGGCCTTGACGGCCGCGTCCAACCCTTTCTTCAAGTCTTCCAGCGGCTTGCCGCCCCAGTCGCCGCTGATCGAATCGGTGAATTTTTGGCCGTAACCGGTCGAACCGTGAAAGTCGATGAACACGGTGGCATAGCCGGCGCCCGCATACACCTGGGGATTCCAGCGGTAACTCCAGGAATTGCCGAAGCTGCCTTGCGGGCCGCCGTGCACCAGGAAAGCGACCGGATATTTGCCGTCAGGGCTAGCGTTCCACGGCTTCATCACGTGGCCGTACACCGTCTCGCCAAGGGCGCCGACGAAGGAAAACTGCTGGTACTGGCCGTAGCGCACATCGGCCAGGGCGGCCGCGTTCAGGCGCGTCAGTTGCACCGCCCCGGCGGCCGGAGCGTCCAGCTTGAGCTTGAACAACTGGGCAGCCGAGGAGAGATTGTTCTGGGTCATCACCACAGTGTCGCCCCCCACCTCGAACTCGCCCACATAGCCGTCGCCGGTGAGCGGGGCGACCTTGCCGCTGGCGGCGTCGATGGCGAACAGGCGGTGCTGGCCCAGGTCGTCGGCCGTGACCAGCAGGCGCTTGCCGTCCGGCGTCCAGCGCAGCTCGGCGATGGAGCGGTCCCATTGCTCGGCCACACGCCGCTTCTTGCCGCTGGCCACGTCGAGCAAGACCAGATGAAAACGGTCGGCCTCAAAGCCCGCTTTGTCCATCGCCAAATACGCCACGGTGCGGCCGTCGGGCGCGTAGCGGGCCTTGGTGTCCCAGGCCAGATTGTCGGCCGTCAGGTTGCGCGGCGTGCCGCCGGTGGCCGCCACCTCATACACATCGAAATTGGTGGACCAGGCTTCGCTGCGCCCGGCGATGCGGGCCGAAAAGATGATACGCTTGCCGTCCGGACTGAAGTGATATTCGTCGTGGTCGCCAAACGGCTTGGACGGCACGTCGCCGTCCAGGCTGCCGCTCAAGCTGACCGGCGCGGCGCCGGCCTTGCCGGCGGCGTCCAGCGGCACCGAGTACAGCACCGCGTTGCGCCCGTCCGACCAGGTATCCCAGTGGCGCACGAACAGACGGTCGTATACCTGGCCGCTGGCGCGGCTCTTGCTTTTGCTGTCGAGCCTATCCTTGGTGCAGGCCAGGTCGGCGCAGTCGCGAAACACGGCCAGGCTCAGCGCCAGGCGGTCGCCCTGCGGCGAAAGACGGAAATTGTCGACATCGAGCGGCAGATCGGTCACTTGCATCGCCTCGCCGCCGGCCAATGGCAGGCGCCACACTTGGGACGAGCCGGAGCGGGCGGACAGAAAATACACGGCGTCGCCATTTGGCGACCATTCGGGATCGGTGCTGCTGGCGCCGGCCTGGGTCAAGCGCTGCGGGACCGCCTTGGGCGAGCGCAAATCGAGCATCCAGAGTTGCACATTGCCGCGGTTTTTTTCCATATCGGTGCTGCGCACCGTGTACACCACGCGGGTGGCGTCCGGCGCCAGGGCCGGGCTGCCGATCCGCTCCAGCTTGACCAAGTCTTCCACCGTGAAGCCGCGCGGCGCGGCCATGGCACCGCTTGCCAACAAGGCGCCGCTTAATAGCAGCAGTCGTAATTTCATTCCAGCATCTCCATCTCGCATGCCGGCCGAGCGCCGGTGTCGGACATGATACCAAAATTGGCCTAGCGCAAGAAAGATCTGTAGCCCGTCGCACTGGCCGCGCGCCCGCCGCACGGTCACGCTGGCGCGCTATCGCCGCCACAGGCGGTCAACCTGCCCGGGTCAACCTGCCCGGGTCAACCTGCCCGGTCCGGCCGCCACGCTTGGCCTCGATCGCGTCGACGCTGTGCCGTATGCGCGCCGCCATGGCGAGCGCGGCGCTTTCGGCACGCACGGCGCGCTGATGTTGGCCACGCAGCTGCGCGTCTTGCAGGCTCAAGTGATCGACCCGCTGCCGCGCAAGGGCCAAGCCGGCCGCCAGTTCGGCGTCGGCGCCGTGCTGGCGCAGGTGACGCGACAGCTGCTCGGCTTGCCGCCGGTGGAAAGCCAGCTGAAAACTATTGCCACGTAGCGCGTCGCCCAGCGCATCGACGGTGCCGGTCAGTCTGGACGACTGCGCCTCATAATTGCGCACCACGTTTTGCAGGAAATGGCGCGCTTGGCCGCTGTGGACGAGATCGCCGCCGCCGCGCTTGCCGTGCAGGGTGGATGAGGAAATTGCGACAACCATAAGTCAACCCGCCACGTCAGCATCGAAAACCATCTCGTCATGCTCCGCTTGGCTACGACCTGGCAACCGATCAAAAGGGAGCGCTCACTCACTGCCATGAGTGGGCGGAGCGGGGACAACGGTTCCATTTTCCGGCCGCAGGCAGGCGGGACGGAAGCGTCGCTCAAGCGCCGGCCCGCGTGCTCAGCACCCGGTCGATCAAGCCGTATTCCACCCCCTGGCCGGCCGACATGTAATAGTCACGATCGAGATCCTTTTCGATCCGCGCCAGCGTTTGCCCGGTTCGTTCGGCATAGATGGTGTTGAGGCTATGGCGTTGGTAGAGCACTTCGCGCGCCTGAATCTCGATGTCGGCCGCCACGCCCTGGGACCCGCCGTGCGGCTGATGCATCATGATGCGGGCATTGGGCAAGGCGTAGCGCTTGCCGATCGCGCCGGCGGCCAATAAAAACGAACCCATGCTGGCGGCAAAACCGGTGCACAGGGTGGACACGTCCGGTTTGATGAACTGCATCGTGTCGTAGACCGCCATGCCGGCATACACCGATCCGCCCGGCGAATTAATGTACAAGGAAATGTCCTTGTCGGGCTGTTCCGATTCGAGAAACAGCAGTTGCGCCACGATCAGGTTGGCCGATTGCTCGGTCACCTCGCCGACCAGAAAAATCACGCGCTCTTTGAGCAAACGCGAATAAATGTCGAAGGCGCGCTCGCCCCGTCCTGTTTGTTCGATAACGGTGGGCACCAAGCCCAGGCTCCGAGGAGAATATACAGTCATGATCGCCCTTTCGCGGTAAAGTAACTCATCAAGTTGAATCACTGTCCGCTTGACGCATGCGGCCGGCGCCGTGTGACGGGCAACATATAATTAGCCGGACTGTCACATCCAGGCCGCGCCGGACGTCATACAAGCAGCCACCCACAGGAGAATGCCCATGCCAACCACCACCGATAGCGATGGCGCCGTGTTTGAACAGCTGCGCCCGCGCCTGAAAGCGATCAGCCGCCGCATCGTGGGCAACGAGGCGGACGCCGAGGATGTCGTGCAGGATTGCTTTCTTAAATGGCGCAGCACCGATCAGGCGGCGCTGGCCACGCCGGCGGCATGGCTGACCACCGTGGCGCGCCACCAGTCGATCGACCGCCTGCGCGCGCGCGAGCGCGATACGCTGACCGCGCGCGAGCTCATGGCGCTGGCGCCCGAGGCGGCGGCGTCGCCGGAAGACGGCTTGCTGCGGCGCGCGGACCTGGGCCGGGCGCTGGCCCGCCTGCTCGCCTGTCTGTCGCCGGCCGAGCGCCTGGCCCTGGTGCTGCATGAGGTTTTCGAATGCGGACACGCCGATATCGCGGCGGCGCTGGGCACCAACGCGGTCAACGCGCGCCAGCATCTGGCACGCGCACGGCGACGGCTGCGTGACCAGGGCGGCGCGGCGCCCAGCGAAAAACTGTGCCGCGAACTGTTACGCCGCTTCCAGGCCGCGATCAACGGCGCCGACGTGCAGGCGATGGTCAACCTGCTCGGCGAGGAGCAGCCGGTGTCGGTGCGCGCGCACCGCGCCGCCAAAGCCTGCGCCAACGATGCGCGCTTCGCTATCGCGCTGGCGGCTTAGCGGTGTGACAGGCGCGGGCCGGCCGGGGCGGCCGACAGCGTGATGGCGTTGCAGTTATTGGTCCGCGGACGCGGCACGCCCGGCGTGGACCACGCCGGCCAGCGACTCTTCGGCGCGCAGCACCTCGCTCAGGCGGTCGCAGCTCTGGCTCCACTGGCGCACCCATTCCGGCAGCGGAGGCGAAGCGCGCGTCTCGCCCATTGCCGCCAGCAGGGCCGTCGGCGTGAGCGGTCCGGCCGGGGCCACGAACACGCCGCGCATCAGCACCACGCCCAGCACCCGCTTGCGGCGCACGAAACGATGTTCGACGAACACCCATTTTTCATCCCAGGCCAGCAAGCGCGTCTCGATCTGGTAACGCTGGAACGGACGCAGGTCGCGCCGGAATTTGGCCAGCGCGTCGCCCACCACCGGGTGCGCGCGCAAGCGCAAAGCCACCCGCGCGCAGCCGGTGCGGACCACGAAATCCATGCGCGCCACGTCGGCCAGGGTCAAATAGCGGCCATTATTGACATGGCCGTTGAAATCGAGATCGTTGGGCAGCACCATCATGCGCAAACGGGTGGTATCGAACAGGCCGGCGGCGCCGCGCCAGCGCACCGTGATAAACATCCAGAGCATACGAAACAAGAGATTCATGTCATACCATTTTCAGTGAGTTGATCGAATAAGCGTTAGCGCAGACAGGCGGCCAAGCGCGCGATGGCCTGCTCGATCCGGGCGTAATCGGTGGCATAGGAAAAGCGCACATGGCGCGCCGGCGCGGCGTGGCCAAAGTCGTCGCCCGGCACGATCGCCACGCCCGCCTGGTGCAGCAGGGCCATGCTCAAGGCGGCGCTGTCGGCGCGGTCCGGGTGATTGACGGCGCTGCAATCGGCGTACACATAAAACGCGCCGTCCGGCATCACCGGCACCTGGAAACCGAGCGCGCGCAGCTGCGGCACCAAAAAATCGCGGCGGCGCTTAAATTCCAGGCGGCGCTGTTCGTAAATGGCGATCGAGGCCGGATCGAAACAGGCCAGCGCCGCGTGCTGGGCGATGGCCGAGGGGCAGATGAACAGGTTTTGGGCCAGCTTTTCGATCACCGGCACCAGCGCCTCGGGCACCACCAGCCAGCCCAGGCGCCAGCCCGTCATATTAAAGTACTTGGAAAAGCTGTTGACGGTGATGACATCCTGGTCGAAATGGAGGGCGCTGTGCGGCGCCTGGTCGTACGATAATCCCTGATAGATCTCGTCGACGATGGCAAAGCCGCCGCGCGCGCGCACCGCCGCCAGCATCTGCGCCATCTGCGGGCCGCTCAGCGAGGTGCCGGTCGGATTCGAGGGCGAGGCCACGATCACGCCGCGGCTGCGCGGGCGCCATTGGGCCGCCACATCGTCGGCACTTAACTGATAGCGCTGTTCGGGGCCGGCCGGCACCAGGCGCGCCTGGCCGCCGAAGGCGCTCACGAAATGACGGTTGCACGGGTAGCAGGGGTCGGGCATGAGCACCTCGTCGCCCTCGTCCACCAGCGCCGCGCAGGCCAGCAGCAGGGCCGCCGAGGCGCCGGCGGTGACCACCACCCGGCGCGCGTCGAGCTCGATGCCGAAAGCGCTGGCGTAATGGGCGGCGATGGCCACCCGCAACGCTTGCAGGCCGAGCGCGTCGGTATATTGGGTGACGCCGGCGCGGATCGCCTCGACCGCCGCGTCGGCCACCAACGGGGGCGCGGTGAAATCGGGCTCGCCCACGCTCATGCTGATCACATCGACCCCGTCGCGCCGCAATTGACCGGCCGCCTTGACCATTTCCAGTACCCGGAACGGCTCGATCGCCCGCACGCGCCGGGCCACGTCGAGCATGCGCGCGGCGCCGGCCGGAGCAAGATAGGAATCGGTGCTGCTCATATTGCTCCCATTTCAATCAGTGAAGACGGCTATCTTAACCGAGAGCGCCGCCGCTTACCGAGCTCAGGCAAAGGCCTGCGGCCCCGGCTGAACCAAATCGGCGCGCGCCCGTCCAAACAGGAGAACCCGGCAGCTCGGAAAGGAGAACGACATGACGATGACGCCCGAGATGGCCGCCCTGAAGGCCAAGCTCAAGACCACCTGGATGTCGGGCGACTATGCCCATTTCGCAAAATACATGGAGCCGGGCGCGTTGGAGTTCCTGACACGGCTGGCGCCGGCGCCCGGCACCCGGATGCTCGACGTGGGCTGTGGCGCCGGCCAGATCGCGCTACCGGCCGCGCGCGCCGGGGTGGAGGTGACGGGAGTCGACATCGCCACCAACCTGATCGAGCAGGCCCGCATGCTGGCCGCCGCCGAACACCTAACCGTGCGCTTCGACGAAGGCGACGCCGAAATGCTGCCTTATGAAGATGGCCAGTTCGACCTGGTGGTAAGCCTGATCGGCGCCATGTTCGCGCCGCGTCCTGAGCTGGTGGCGGCCGAACTGCTGCGGGTGTGCCGGCCGGGCGGGCGCATCGTGATGGCCAACTGGACGGCCGAGGGCCACGTGGGCCAGATGTTCAAGATCATCGGCAAGCATGTGCCGCCTTCGCCGCTGATGGAGTCGCCCCTGAAATGGGGCAACGAGGCGGTGGTGCGCGACCGCCTGCGTCCAGGCACGTCCAGCCTGGACATGACGCGCCTGAAATACCCGATGCGCTACCCGTTCCCGCCGGCCGAGGTGGCCAATTTTTTCTTCAACTATTACGGACCTGCGGTGCGCGCTTTGGCCGCCCTCGACAGCGGTGGGCAAGATGCCGGCCGCCAGGATGCCCTGCGCAAAGACTTTCAGCAGCTATGGATTAGCAACAACCAAGCCGACGATGGCAGCACGCGGGTGGATGCCGAATACCTGGAGGTGGTGGCGGTGCGCGCCTAGCGTTGCTTTGGTTGCTTCGCTTTGCTCCCTGCGTCGGCGGCCCCTTCGCCGGGCGCCCGTACGCCGGGCGTCTAGGCCGGGGGCCCCTACGCCGGGGGCCCTACGCCGGGGGCCCCTAGCCAGCCACACTTCCGGTCTGATATAATTTCGCGCCTTGGCCTGGTAGCTCAGTCGGTAGAGCAGAGGATTGAAAATCCTTGTGTCGGTGGTTCGATTCCGCCCCGGGCCACCAAGAATATCGTTCACACAACGCCAACCCGCCAACCCATTCAGGTTGGCGTTGTCGTTTCTGGGATTTGCAGTCCTCGTGTCCGGTCTATTGCAGGTCTCGACCGCAAATGTCGAGGTGTACAGCAGTAAATTTGTTGCGCCTCCTGACTACCTCGCATTACGGTGAACCGGCGACGGAAACAGCGGTGCTACAATGGTTCGCATCCGAGAGGTCATCATGCCCAAGCACAGTACGCTAAAGTCATCCCATACAGGTCAATTCCATGCCAAACGGTCGTCCACCGACGATCTGACGACGTTTCGAACGGTAATTGCCACGCTCAAAAATCATCCAGAACAACTGCGAAGCGTCGTCGTGAAGGCCGGAATTACTACGGTTTCCGGTAACCTGAAAAAAGTCTATAAGAGCAGATGATCTACGGATCACGCTACGAACTACTCCCAAGTTTTCTTATCGGGTTCCACGGCACCGACGTGAAGACGGCCGAGAAAATTTTGTCTGGCAAAGGTCATCTCTCGTCAAGCGAGAATGACTACGACTGGCTCGGTCATGGAATCTATTTTTGGGAATACAGCCCCTTACGCGCGTACCAGTTCGCCCAAGAAAAGTTCAAATGGCAAGGGCGCAAGGAAAAGGTAGCTGTAGCCGGCGCCATTATTGATCCAGGACTTTGCCTGAATTTACTGGATGCGAAGGGCCTTGGCTACCTCGAAGCCGGCTACGACGCGCTGCTGACTGAGCGCGGTGGCGAGGAATTTCTGCCGAAAAACGGCGATGGCAAGGGATTATGGGACCGCAAGTTGGACTGTGCAGTCATTAACATGGTGCATGAACTCCGAGCGCTTACTCAGTCCGATGATTGGCAAGACGAACACCCTGGCACAACGCCGCTGCAATCGTACGATACTGTGCGCGGGCCTTTTGGGAAGGCGGTCCAATCTACCCAGGTGCGCGTATCGAGAAGAAGAATCATGTGCAAATGTGCGTAAGAAACCCGGAGAGTATTATTGGTTACTTTCGGCCCATCCAAGACAGCTGACGAGCCGACTAGGCCAGACTACGACCACATTCTTAAAAACCCGTGTGTCGATGGTTCGATTCCGCCCGGGGCCATCAAAAACATCGTTCATGAAACGCCAACCTGATCAGGTTGGCGTTTTCGTTTTCGGAACTGAAAGTCATCGGGCCCAGAAATTTCTGGTTGTCATGGTATCTTCCGTGCGTACTAATATGCTTGCAAGTTGCTTTTGCATCCTTGGTTGTTGCGCTGCTCTTACGCTCTCACAGGCCTCCTACGCGCACCTCTCCCCCGATTTTACCTGCTATAAAATCTTGCTAAGTAGGTCAAGGGTTGCACAGTCACGCCAGCGTGGCCTGACCTGAGGTGTACTGTCAATAGCGGACCTTGCAAGGGCGAGTTCCTGCCCTATAGGGCCACGGGCGATGCACGAAGAAGCGCCCCGGCTCCACGTCTAATTGCTCGCTGACGTCTTCGCCGATCTTGACCAGAGCGGCGCCGCATTGCCCGCACTGGCAGGAGTCGGGTTCATGCAGATGCACGGTGCGTGGCAGCTCAAGCGGCAGAGGCTGGCGCCCGGCGCGCTTGCGTTGCCGTTTGGCGGGCGCTTCTTTCTCGAGTTCTTCTTCGATTGCGGCCAGATCCGTATCAACCGATTCTTCGAACAGCAGACGCTGTTCGCCCGCCAGCGCTTCGCTGGCCTTGCCGAAGCGCGCGGCGCCGCCCCCGACGCACCCAATTCACGTTTTGAGCAACATTGTCAAGATTGAGCCATAATGGACTCGATGGCCGGCCCTATCGCCATTATGTGTTTCCAATATTATATTAACTTTATTGAAAGACTTCATGATGATCTGGCAAACACCGCAAGCAATTGATTTCCGTTTTGGTTTTGAAATCACGATGTATGTTTTAAACCGTTGATCGATAAATATATCAGTGACGGCAAGTGTGAATGAAGCCATTTGCACTTGCCATTTCCATTACCAATCCTGGCGATAATATATATCTCGCTTAGATTGGCGTTGTTATAGTGAGCAGCGAAGTTTTTTAGATTCACATAATTAGAATCTTGCTGAGAAAGGCTGGATAAGCAGTTGAAGATACGCATTCTTGGTTCAGCGGCAGGTGGAGGCTTCCCCCAATGGAACTGCAACTGTTTCAACTGCGATGGCGTGCGCAATGGCACCATTCAAGCCACCAGCCGTACCCAGTCATCGATTGCGGTCAGCGAAAATGGAAGCGACTGGATATTGATCAACGCTTCGCCTGACATCTTGGCACAAATTCGCGCCAACCCCGCTTTGCAACCTGCCCGCGCCGTGCGCGACAGTGGCATTAGCGCGGTGCTGCTGATGGACGCCCAAATCGATCATGTGACAGGCTTGCTGATGCTACGCGAGCGCAATAGCCCGCTGCCTTTATACGCCACTGAACAAGTGCTGACGGATTTGGCGCAGGCCTTGCCGATTACGCGTGTGCTCAGCCATTACTGCAAAGTGGACGCCCAATTGCTGCCTATCGACGGCAATGCGTTATCGATCCCGCCCTTGTCACAGACCACCTTCTTGCCGGTTCCGCTGCTCAGCAAAGCGCCGCCCTATTCGCCAAACCGTGACCATCCCCATGCCGGCGACAATATCGGACTCATAATCCACAATACCATCAGCGGTGCCCGCCTATTCTACGCGCCGGGTTTGGGCCAGGTGACGGAACCGGTTTTGGCCGCCATGCGCGAGGCCGATGTGCTGCTGGTCGATGGCACTTGCTGGAGCGACAATGAAATGATTACGCTGGGCCTATCAAAAAAAACGGCAGGCATGATGGGCCATTTGGCGCAATCCGGCCCGGGTGGCATGATCGAACTGCTCGACACATTATCGGCTCGACGCAAAATCTTAATTCATATTAATAACAGCAACCCCATCCTACGCGACGATTCACCGGAGCGCGCCGAGCTGTCCGCGCATGGCATCGAATTGGCGTTTGATGGTATGGAAATTATTTTATGAGTATATTACCGCCCAAGCTTGTCGATACGCCCGCCCCGGCACCATGGTCGCGGGAAGAATTTGAACGGCAATTACGCGCGATGGGCACGCGCTATCACATTCATCATCCGTTTAACTTGCGCATGAATGCCGGCCTCTGTACGCCCAGCCAAATTCGCGGCTGGATCGCCAATCGTTTTTATTATCAATTCATCATCCCTAAAAAAGACGCGGCGATTCTGTCGAATTGCGACGATCGCGCCACGCGCCGGCTGTGGATCATGCGCATTTTGGATCATGACGGTTATGACGACTATCAGGGCGATGCACAAGGCGGGATGGAAGCGTGGACGCAGCTTGGCGAGGCCGCCGGCATCCCGCGCGCCCAATTGTGGTCTCTGCAACACGTGGTGCCGGCTGTGCGGTTCGCCTGCGATGCCTATGTCGAGTTCGCGCGCCGGTCACCTTGGCAAGAAGCGGTCTGCTCCTCATTGACCGAGATGTTCGCGCCGCAAATTCATAAGGATCGCTTGTCCGGCTGGCCCAGCCACTATCCTTGGGTGGAAGAACGTGGGCTCACTTATTTTCGCAGCCGCATTCCGCTCGCACAACGTGACGTCGAACACGGTCTGGCGGTGACGCTGGATTATTTTACAACCCGTGAACAGCAGCAGCGCGCCCTCGAGATTTTGAAGTTCAAACTGGACATTCTATGGGCCATGCTGGACGCAATCGAGAAAGCTTATCCAGCATGATCACGCTATCGCTTCCATCCCTGCCCTCGATCAGCCGCCACTTCCGCCTACAGTGGGAAGAAGCCCAGCAATGTTATGTGTTGTTGTACCCGGAAGGCATGGTTAAACTCAACGCTAGCGCTGCCGAAATACTCAAGTGCTGCAACGGCGCCAATTCGGTCGACCAAATCGTTACAGAGCTGGAAACCAAGTTCGAAACCAGCGGTTTGCGGACCGATATCGAGGGCTTGCTCGCCTACGCTTACGCGCAACATTGGATCAGTTAGCGATGCAGACGCCTTCATCGAACAGCGCCGCCCCGGCAGTATCGCCGCCTTATTGGCTGCTCGCTGAATTAACTTATCAGTGCCCGCTGCATTGCGCCTTTTGCTACAACCCGCTCAATTACGACGCGGTCCGTAAAGAGCTGACGACCGGCGAATGGGTCGATGTGTTGCGCCAGGCGCGCGCCCTGGGCGCCGTCCAGTTAGGCTTTTCGGGTGGCGAACCGTTGGTGCGCGATGATCTGGAGGAGCTGGTCGCCGAAGCCCGCAAGCTCGGCTTCTATACCAATCTGATTACCTCGGGTGTCGGTCTCAACGAGACGCGCATCGCCGCGCTGAAAAAGGCCGGTCTCGATCATATTCAACTATCGTTTCAGGATTCCACCAAGGAGTTGAACGATTTCTTGAGCAGCACCAAAACCTTCGACCTGAAGTTAAAGGTGGCCAAGCTCATTAAGCAATATGACTACCCGATGGTGATGAATTGCGTCCTGCATCGCTATAATTTGCCGCACGTTGACAAGATTATCGACATGGCCCTGGCACTGGGCGCGCAATATCTGGAGCTGGCCAATACTCAATACTACGGTTGGGCGATGAAAAATCGTGCCCAATTAATGCCGACGCTCGAACAGGTGCGCCATGCCGAGCAAGTGGTGGCAAGCTATCGGGAACGCATTGGGGACAGCTGCAAATTATTGTTCGTGGTGCCCGATTATTTCGAAAACAGGCCGAAGGCGTGCATGAACGGTTGGGGCCGCGTATTTCTCGGTGTGGCGCCCGACGGCGTGGCCCTTCCATGCCATAACGCGCGCGATTTGCCCGGTCTGGACTTGCCCAATGTGCGCGATATGAGATTGGCCGAGATCTGGCATCATAGCGGCGCCTTTAATGCTTATCGCGGTGACGCATGGATGCAGGAACCTTGCCGCAGCTGCGATGAGAAGGGACGCGACTTCGGTGGTTGCCGCTGCCAGGCATTCATGTTCGCCGGCGACGCCGCGGCCACCGATCCGGTGTGCGGAAAATCGCCGCAACGGGGGCAGATCGACCAAGTGATACGGTTCGCCGCGCAAAGCGTGCACAAGGAACAGCCGGCGCAAAGTGAACAGCCGATTGTTTTCCGTAACAATATTAATTCCCGCATGCTCAATAAAAGTAAACCCACTGTTTGAGATGTATTTCGTATCGCACGCAAGCCGCTGACCCGTCCGGCACACGCGCACGATTGAGGGTCTTGTCCTACATGAACATCGCGCGCGCGGATTTGCTGGTAGATTGTGCGTCTCGCAACATCCGACCTACCCTTTTACCGGTGCCTCCCATGAAAACGTTTCACTGCGACAAGTGCGCACATCAAGTGTTTTTTGAAAATACCTTGTGCTACAACTGCGACAGCATGCTGGGCTACCAGCCCTCGCAGCGCACCATCAACAGCTTCGAGCAGACCGAAACCGGCCAGTGGCGCAGCCTGAACCGTATCGACGCGGGTAAACTGTATAAGCAGTGTGCCAATTATGTGCAACACAACGTTTGCAATTGGATGCTGCCCGCCGATGACCCGCACGAACTGTGTCAGTCCTGCCAGCTGACCATCATCATCCCGGCGCTATCGACCGAGAAGAATCAAATCTTGTGGTCGCGCCTGGAAACCGCCAAGCGCCGTCTGCTGTTTTCCCTGGCCAGTCTGAATCTGACGCCGGCTTCGAAAGAGACCGAGCCCGAAACCGGCCTGGCCTTCCATTTCCTGGAAGACGGGGTGACGGATCAGTGCGTGATGACGGGGCACGACAACGGCTTGATCACGCTCAATATCGCCGAAGCCGATCCGGCCGAGCGCGAACGCACGCGCGAACAGATGCACGAACGCTATCGCACCTTGCTGGGGCATTTCCGCCATGAAAGCGGGCACTATTATTTTGACCGGCTGGTGGCCGACAGCGCCTGGATCGACAGTTTCCGCGCCCTGTTCGGCGACGAGCGCCAAGACTATGGCGACAGCCTGAAACGTCACTATAGCGAAGGCCCGGCGCCCGACTGGGAAGCGCACTTCGTGAGCAGCTACGCCAGTTCCCACCCGTGGGAAGACTGGGCCGAAACCTGGGCCCACTACCTGCACATGATCGATACGCTGGAAACGGCGCATGCCTGCGGCCTCTCGCTCAAGCCCGCCAAGCCCGACGAGCCGTCGCTGGAGCAGGTGACCTTGCCCACCAAAAGGGGCGACTTCGACGAGACCCTCAATGACTGGTTCGCGCTCACTTATGTGCTCAACAGTCTGAACCGCAGCATCGGCATGCCGGACTCATACCCATTCAAGCTGGGCACGCCCGTGCTGGAAAAACTGGAGTTCGTGCACAGGGTGGTGCGGCGCTTGCCGGCGCCGGCGGCGGCGGGGGCGGCGACTTAAAAGCACACGCTCCCGTCAGCGCGCAAGCCGCTGGCGCGACGGTCGCGCCGCCTCAGCGCGGCCCCGCGCGCATGATGTCCATCCGGCAGCCCGATATCGCTCACGCCCGCCGCCGGGCGGTTAGCCGTGCCGGCCGGGGGCCGATGCCGCCCACGGCATGACGGGTATGAATTATGCTTAACCAACTATATACTTCGCCGACAATCATCGCGCCCCTATCGAAAGGCTTTATCGCATGGCAATCCGTATCGCGCTGCACCATAAGACCAGTTACCGTTATGACCGCTTGGTCAGCCTGTCGCCGCACGAGGTGCGCCTGCGCCCGGCGCCCCATGCGCGCACCCCGATCCTGTCGTATTCGCTGACGGTGCAGCCGCAAGACCATTTCATCAATTGGCAGCAAGACCCGTACGGCAACTACATCGGCCGTTTCGTGTTTCAGGAAAAAGCGGACATGCTCGACTTCACGGTCGATCTGGTGGCAGATATGACCGTCATCAACCCGTTCGACTTTTTCGTCGAAAAATATGCCGAGACGTTTCCGTTCGCCTACCCCGAGCAATTGACGGCCGAACTGAGCCCCTACCTGCGCACCGAGCCGCCCGGCCCTCTGCTGCTGGCATGGGTGGCGGCGGCCCGCGCCGCGCTGCTGGCCAAGCCGATGGCCACCAACGATTTTCTGGTCGCCATCAACCAGCGCTTGCAGGGCGACATCGCCTATCTGCTGCGTATGGAACCGGGCGTGCAAGCGCCGGAAGACACCTTGAAAAAGCGCTCCGGCTCGTGCCGCGACAGTGGCTGGCTGCTGGTGCAAATCCTGCGCGAGATGGGTTTGGCGGCCCGTTTCGTGTCCGGTTACCTGATTCAGCTGCGGGCCGACCAGGAAGCGCTCGACGGCCCCAGCGGCGCGGCCGAAGACTTCACCGACCTGCACGCCTGGACCGAGGTCTACATTCCCGGCGCCGGCTGGATCGGGCTGGACCCGACTTCGGGCATGCTGGCCAGCGAAGGCCATATTCCGCTCGCGTGCACCGCCATGCCGTCCTCGGCGGCGCCGGTGACCGGCTTCACCGACAAGGCCGAAGTCACCTTCTTCCACGAAATGACGGTCACCCGCATCCACGAAGACCCGCGCGTGACCAAGCCCTACACGGAAGCGGATTGGCACAAGATCGACCGCCTCGGGCAACAGGTCGATGCCGACCTGAAGCGTCAGGACGTGCGCCTGACCCAGGGCGGCGAACCGACCTTCGTTTCCATCGATGACATGGACGGGGCCGAATGGAACACCCTGGCCCATGGCGACAAGAAACGCGAGCTGGCGGGCAACCTGATGCACCGCCTGAAAAACCACTTCGCGCCGGGCGGCATGATCCATTACGGGCAGGGCAAGTGGTATCCGGGCGAACCGCTGCCGCGCTGGGCGCTCAATATTTTCTGGCGCGTGGACGGCCAGCCGATGTGGCTCGACCCCGCCCTGTTCTCGGACGAACATGTGGACGACGGCTATGGGGAAGCCGAGGCCGCCCGCTTCATCGCCGAACTGGTCAAGTCGCTCGGCTTGCCCGCCGACAGCGCCATCGCGGCCTATGAAGACGTGCTGCAACAAGCCCAGCGCGAGCAGGCGCTGCCGCGCAATCTGGACCCGCTGCAAGCGGACTTGAAGGCGCCGGAAGAACGGCGCCGGCTGGCGCGCCTGCTGGCCCGTGGCCTGGGCAAGGTGGCCGGCTATGTGCTGCCGCTGAAGGCGGCCGAATACGACCCCAGCGTTATGCTCGGCACCAGCTGGCGCACTTCGGCCTGGCCGCTGCGGCGCGAACACCTGTACTTGATCGAGGGCGATTCGCCGCTCGGCTTGCGGCTGCCGCTGGCCACGCTGCCCTGGGTGTTGCCGGAAGAGCGAGACGAGGACTTCGATATCGACCCGTTCGCGCCGCGCGGCGCCTTGGCGGTCGACAAAAAGGACAAACGCGCCACGCTGGGCCTGGCCACCGGCAAAGGGGCCGACAAGACCGCCGACAAGGTTGCGGAAAAGGCGTCCGGGCAGGCCGCCGCACAGAGCGCCAAGCCGGCCGCGCCGGCGCGGCCCGTGCCGCCGGCGGAACCGGCCGCGCGCGACGTGATCCATACCGCGCTGTGCGTGGAAGTGCGGGCCGGCCGTCTGCACGTGTTCATGCCGCCTCTGAAACGCATCGAAGATTACCTGGCCTTGGTGACGGCGGTGGAAAACACGGCCGCCAGGCTGAAGCTGAAACTGCGGATGGAAGGCTACCCGCCGCCGCGCGACCCGCGCGTCAAGCTGCTCAGCGTCACGCCCGACCCGGGCGTGATCGAGGTCAACATCCATCCGGCGGCCAGCTGGAATGAGCTGGTCTACAACATGTCGACCTTGTACCAAGAGGCGCGCCTGACCCGGCTGGGCACGGAAAAGTTCATGCTCGACGGGCGCCATACCGGCACCGGCGGCGGCAACCACGCCACCCTGGGCGGCGCCACCGCCGAAGACAGCCCGATGCTGCGCCGGCCCGATCTGCTCAAGAGCCTGATCACCTACTGGCAAGTGCATCCCGCCCTGTCCTACCTGTTTTCGGGCACCTTCATCGGCCCCACCAGCCAGGCGCCGCGGGTGGACGAGGCGCGCGACGACAACCTGTACGAATTGGCGATCGCCTTCCAGCAGATGGACCAGGTGCTGCCGACCCTGCACGACGGCGACAAACCGTGGATGGTCGACCGCCTGCTGCGCAACATGCTGGTCGACTTGACGGGCAATACCCACCGCTCCGAATTTTCAATCGATAAATTGTATTCGCCGGACGGCCCGACCGGCCGCCTGGGCCTGGTGGAATTCCGTGCCTTCGAGATGCCGCCCCATGAACGGATGAGCCTATTGCAAATGCTGCTGCTGCGCGCGCTGGTGGCGCGTTTTTGGCGCCAGCCCTTGCAGGCCAAGCTGGTCCATTGGGGCACCGCCCTGCACGACCGCTGGATGCTGCCCCATTTCGTGGCCCAGGATATCCGCGATGTGGCCAAGGATTTGCGCGCGGCCGGCTACGCGTTCGAAGAACACTGGTTCGAGCCCTTCATCGAATTCCGCTTCCCCCGCTTCGGCACCGTGGTCTACGAAGGCGTGGAAATGGAGTTGCGCCAGGCGATAGAACCGTGGAACGTGCTGGGCGAGGAAGTGAGCGCCGGCGGCACCGCGCGCTATGTCGATTCCTCCGTCGAGCGGATGCAATTGTTGGTGCGCGGCTTGACCGACGGCCGCCACGTGGTCGCCTGCAACGGCCGCATGCTGCCCCTGCATCCGACCGGCATCCCGGGCGAATACGTGGCCGGGGTGCGCTTTCGCGCCTGGAGCCCGTGGTCGGCGCTGCACCCCAGCATCAAGGTGCAGGCGCCGCTCACGTTCGACCTGGTCGACACTTGGAGCGGGCGCGCGATCGGCGGGTGCACTTACCATGTGTCCCATCCGGGCGGACGCAGCGAGGCCGGCTCGCCGGTCAACGCCAACGCCGCCGAGGCGCGCCGTTTCGCACGCTTCTGGCCGCATGGCCATACCCCCGGCCCGATGACGGTGCGCAAAGAGGAACGTAATCCGAGTTTCCCGATGACACTAGACTTGCGTTGGCAGACGGATTGACCTATTGTTCCGTTCCAATAGCAAATTCGCCGCGCGCGCCCATGTCCACTCCCCTACTTGCCCATTATCTGGCGGCGCCCGACGGCTTCGATGAGATGCTCGACGCGGCCAGGGTGCCGCGGGCGCACTGGCGCGCCATGCTGGCCAACCTGGAGCATGAAGCGCCGGACATGATGCGCCAGCGCCACGAAATGGTGCAGCGCCAGGTGCGCGAAAACGGCGTCACCTACAACGTGCCGGCCGACGCCGACGGCCGGCAACGGCCGTGGGACTTGAACGTGCTGCCGCTGATCTTGCCGCATCAGGAGTGGAGCGGCATCGAGGCGGCCGTGATCCAGCGCGCCACTTTGCTCAACCTGATCCTGGGTGACGTATACGGCAAGCAAGAC
Source organism: Pseudomonadota bacterium (assembly GCA_040385995.1). Classification (GTDB taxonomy): domain Bacteria; phylum Pseudomonadota; class Gammaproteobacteria; order Burkholderiales; family Burkholderiaceae_D; genus Janthinobacterium. The sequence goes on along the minus strand of JAZKGI010000001.1, from coordinate 29,769 downwards.
ACGCTGCGCGAGGGCCTGCTGCCGCCGGCCCTGATCCACGGCCACGCCGGTTTCCTGCGTCCTTGTCACAATATCCGTCAGCATGACGACATCGCCCTGCATTTTTACGCGGTCGACCTGGCGCGCGCGCCCGACGGCCGCTGGTGGGTGATGGCCGACCGCACCCAGGCCCCGTCCGGGGCCGGCTACGCGCTGGAAAACCGGGCCATCATTTCGCCCACCTTTCCCGACCTGCTGCGCGAGCTGAAAGTGCAACCGCTGGCCGGGTTTTTCCGCACCATGCACGAGAGCCTGACGCACTGGGGCCGCCTGTGCGCGGCCGGCGGCGACGCCCCGGCCCCCCTGCGCGACGGCGAAACGCCGCTGATCGTGCTGCTCACCGCCGGTCCCCGCACCGAAAGCTATTACGAACAGGCTTACCTGGCGCGCTACCTCGGCTTGCCGCTGGTCGAGGGCGGCGACCTCACCGTGCGCGACGGCGTGGTCTATCTGAAAACCCTGGCCGGCCTGCAAAGGGTGCATGTGATCATGCGCCGGGTCGACGACGAATGCTGCGATCCGCTCGAACTGCAAGCGTCGATGCTGGGGGTGGCCGGCTTGACCCAGGCCGCCCGGCGCGGCAATGTGCTGGTGGCCAACAGCCTCGGTTCCAGCCTGCTCGAATCGGGCGCCCTGCTCGGCTTTCTGCCGGCGCTGTGCCGGCGCCTGCTGGGCGAAACCCTGAAAATGCCCTCGGTGGCCACCTGGTGGTGCGGCGAAGCGGCCGCGCTCGAAGCGGTGATCGGCAATTTGGACCGGCTGATCGTCAAGCCCAGTTTTTCGCAGCTGCCCCAATCGGCCGTGTTCGGCCAGGACCTGGGCGGCGACGCGCGCGCCGCCTTCATCGCCGCGCTGCGCGCCAATCCGAACAACTACATCGCCCAGGAACTGGTGCGGCTGTCGCAGGCGCCCGTGTTCAAGGGGGGCCCCGCGCCCGGCTTGCAGGCGCGCGCGATCGGCCTGCGCGTGTTCGCCTGCGCCACCCCGCACGGCTACGTGGTGATGCCGGGCGGCCTGACCCGGGTGGCCACCGGGCCCGACGCGCGCGTGCTGACCATGCAAATGGGTGGCGCCAGCAAGGACACCTGGGTCCAGGCGCGCGCCAAAGTGGAGCCGCAGCGCCCGCACAACCGCGGCATCACCAGCGCCGACCTGGTGCGGGAAGACACCAACCTGTCGAGCCGGGTGGCGGAAAACCTGTTGTGGTTCGGGCGCCATGCCGAACGCTGCGACAACATCGGGCGCCTGCTGCGGGTCGCGCTCAATTTCCTGTTCAATGTGCGCTTCGACCAGCGCGGCGCCGAATGGCCCACCGTGGAAGCGCTGTGCATCCGCTTCCAGCTGCTGGGCGCGCAAACCGACGCGCCCCGGCCGGGCCCGGGCCCAACGCAACGCCAAAGCCAAAGCCAGGGCGGCCAGAGCATGCGCCAGGGGGGCGCGCCGGCCGCCATCTTCAGCGACGCCGAGATCGAGTCGGCCCTGCTGCTGGCGGTGGTTTCGCCCGACGTGCCCGGGCTGGCCCGGCAGCAGCAGCAATTGCACCGGGTCGCCGGCCAGTTGCACGAACGCTTCTCGGTCGACAACTGGCGCGCGCTCAACCGCATGGCGCGGCCGTGCGCCCTGCCCGGCGAGCGGCCCTCGCAATCGGAAGTGATGACCATTCTCGACGACGCCGCCGCTTCCCTGATGATGTTGGCCGGCTTCGCGTTAGATGGCATGACGCGCGACCTGGGCTGGCGTTTCATGTCGATCGGGCGCCGCCTGGAACGGCTGCAATTTCAATGCGTGGTGCTGCGGCGCGCGCTGGCGATGGACCAGAACGGCAACCTGGAATGGCTGCTCGAACTGTCCGACAGCATCGTTACCTACCGCGCGCGTTACCACGCCCAGCCCGAATGGTTGCCGGTGCTGGACCTGCTGCTACGCGACGAATCGAATCCGCGCTCGATCCTGTTCCAGATCGACGGCATCCTGGGCGCGCTGAGCAAAATCGAACAGACCCATGGCGCCTGCGGTCACCACCTGCTGGCGCCATTGATGGAAGAATTGAGCGCGCTCACGCCGGGCGCCGACCTGATTTACGGCAATGCGACGCTGAGCGCGCTGCTCAACCGTATCCAGCTTGCCAGCGCGGCCCTGTCCGAGCAAATCAGCGTACAGTTTTTCAGCTACACCGACAATGGCCAGCACAGGACGCGCACCTCATGAACGATACGCCGCCAGACGCCACGTTGCGCGCGCGCTATCGCGTGGTGCACGAAACGCGCTACCGCTACCACAGCAGCGTCACCTTGTCGCAGCAATACCTGCACATGACGCCGCGCTCGTTTCCCTATCAGCAGACCGAATCGCACCTGATCTGGCTTGACCCCGGCATCAACGAGGGCAGCGACGGCATCGATTACTTTGGCAATCACACGCGCATGGTGGCGCTCACCCTGCCGCATGAGCGCTTGCTGGTGCATGCCGAGTCGGTGGTGGCGCTGCGCGCCCGCCCCGGCCTGCCCCAGGTGGCCGGCACTCTGGCGTGGGAAAGCGTGCGTGACATGATGGCGAAGGAAAAAAGCGCGGCCACGCTGGAGGCGTGCCGCTACCTGTACGCCTCGCCCCACGTGAACTGGTTTCCGGAGCTGGAAGCGTATGCGCGGGTGAGCTTCACGCCCGGCCGGGCGCAGCTCGATGGCGCGCTGGAGCTGACCGAGCGCATCTTCGACGACTTTGAATTCGACGCCAAGGCGACCGATATTTCCACCCCGCTGGAACAAGTGCTGCGCGGCCGGCGCGGCGTATGCCAGGATTTCGCCCAGTTGATGATCGGTTGCCTGCGCAGTATCGGTTTACCGGCGCGTTACATCAGCGGCTATATCCTGACCCACCCGCCGGAGGGCAAGCCGCGCCTGATCGGGGCCGACGCGTCGCATGCCTGGGTGTCGGTATATTGCCCGTCTCTGGGCTGGATCGATTTCGATCCGACCAATCGCTGCCTGGTGCAGCACGAACACATCACGCTGGGCTGGGGCCGTGACTTCAGCGACGTCACGCCAATGCGCGGTATCGTGCTCGGCGGCGGTCAGCAAGAACTCGACGTGCAGGTCACGGTCACGCCGCTGCCGCTGCCAAGCCCGGTGTAAGGCCTCGCCCGGACCGGCCGGCGCCGCGCCCGCATCCCGATTATTTAAAAATAGACAACATGAAATCGGGCTGCTAGTATCGCCTCACTGAGCGCCCCACTTCACTTTTGAAAGCTTGCCATGTCCCGTTCAGCGCGCCTTATCGCCACCACTTTGCTCCTGTCCGCCGTCGCCGCCCACGCACAAGACAATTTGCTGAGCAACGGCTCCTTCGAGAGCCCTGGCATTCCAGGCCCCGACTTTTTATTGTACGAGCAGGGTTCGACGGCAATCACGGGTTGGACCGTGGTGGGCGCCGATACGCAACTGACCCGGGGCGAGTTCCTGCCGGCATCGGAAGGCATGCAGTGGGTCGACCTGACCGGCATCAACGGTTATAACAAGGGACTGCGCGCGGACGCGGTGGCCACCACGATCGGCCAGCGCTACACCCTGTCGTTCGACCTCGGCGACTACGCGGCGCCCGGCTTTCAAACATCCACCCTGGGCGTGCGCATCAACGCCGGCCAGCAAATGTTGTTTACCAACATATATGACGGTGGCCTGATGGATTGGGAGCGCAAGAGTTTTAGCTGGGTGGCCGACAGCGACACCACCAGCATCACTTTCCTGGGCGCGGCCAATGGCAGCCTGAGTAATGACGCGGCCATCGGCCTCGACAACGTTTTCCTGGCCCAGACCTCGGCCGTGCCGGAGCCGTCGAGCTGGGGCATGCTGTTGGGCGGATTGGCCTTCATCGGCGCGTTGACCGGCCGGCGCAAGCGGCAAGGCTAAGCGGGCTTGCCGGGGCGGCGGCATGGCACTGCCCGGGTGACGCGCCAGTCCCCAATACCTTAAAACGTTTCCCAGGCGTCGGCATCGGTGGGCGCCGGCTTGTTCGAGGCGCCAGACCTGGCCGCGGACGGCGCGCCCGCTGCCGTTTGCAAGGCGGCGCGCGGCGCCGGCTTGGCGCGCGTCGGCGCCCGCACGCCAAGGGTGCGGGCGGGCGCGGCGGGCGCTTTGCCCGTCGCCGCTTGCGCGGCCTGGCTTAACTTGAACACGGCAACGGCCTCCACCAGTTTCAAGGCTTGGTCCTTCAAGCTTTCGGCCGCCGCCGCGCTTTGCTCGACCAGGGCGGCGTTTTGCTGCGTGGTCTGATCCATTTGACTGACCGCGTCGCCCACTTCCTGCACGCCAATGCTCTGTTCCACCGTGGCCGACGTGATCTCGGCCACGATGTCGCTCACGCGCCGGATCGAACCGACGATATTGTCCATGGTCTTGCCGGCTTGATCGACCAGGGCCGTGCCTTGTTCGACCTGCTCCACGCTCAGCCCGATCAAGGTTTTGATTTCCTTGGCCGCCTCGGCGCTGCGCTGGGCCAGATTGCGCACTTCGGACGCCACCACCGCGAAGCCGCGGCCCTGCTCGCCGGCCCGGGCCGCCTCCACCGCCGCGTTGAGCGCCAGGATGTTGGTTTGGAAGGCAATGCTGTCGATCACGCTGATGATATCGCCGATCTTGCGCGAACTCTCGTTAATGCCCTTCATGGTGGAAATGACCCGGCCGACCACCTCGCCCCCCTCGGCGGCGACCGCCGAGGCCCCCTGCGCCAACTGATTGGCCTGGGTGGCGCTGTCGGCATTGTTGCGCACGGTGCTACCCAAATGCAGCATGGTATCGGCGGTTTTTTGCAGCGAACCGGCTTGCTGCTCGGTGCGTTGGCTGAGGTCGGAATTGCCCGTGGCGATCTCGGCCGAACCGGTGGCGATGCTGTCGCTGGTCTCGCGTACCCGGGACACGATGCCTTCCAGATTGTCGGTCATGCTGGCCAGCGCGGTCAGCAGCCGGGCCACCTCGTCATTGCCCTGGTGGGCGATACGCAAGGTCAAGTCCCCCCCGGCCACCGCCACCGCCAACTGGAGCGCCTGATTGAGGGGCCGCGTGATGGAGCGGGTGACGAGGGTGCCCGCCGCGACGGCGAAAGCGAGCGCCGCCACGCACAGGGCGATCAACAGGTTGCGCCGCGCGATGTAAATGTCTTCTTCGCGCTGGACGATCTCCTGCGAGCGCTCTTGAACCAATTTCCCATAATCGTTCGACACCTTCACTATGGCCGCGAGCAAGATTCGGCACTCGTCGTTCATCTTGGTGATGGCTTGCTCGCGCTTGCCAGTCAAGGCCAGCTCGACAATGCTCAGCGCCACCGGGGTATAAGCCGCTTCCAGCCGGTCCATCTCTTCAAACATGGCGCGACCCTTTTCGTTGATATCGGTCGCGTTGGCAATCAACTGTTTCCATTCGTTTAAGTGTTGGCGCACCCGGGCCTGCGACTCGGTCACGATCGCTTTTTCCACTTCCAGATCGGCCGGCTTGGTGACTAGGACCAGATTGCGCACGGCCACCGCGCGCTCGTCCACCGCACGCCGGAATTTCTCAGCGGCCACGCCGCGCGCCATCAAACCATGCACGAAGGAGCCGAAATGCTGGTCGGCGTCGGAGAGCGACTTCAAGGCCAGGCCGGCCACTACCAGCACGATCAGGGACAGGGCGGTAAACGTCGCCGTGAGTTTGACGCGAATATTCATATGTGCGCTCCTCGATGGGCAAATGAGATTTGCCGAGCCCGCCTGTGGAGCGCATGGCGCGATCAAATTGAACTGAAACAAGCCATTTCAGTGTATCAGCCTGACAATAACGCCTACCAAAATACTTGCGAAATTGTTGTAAAGATGTCGGTTCCAGGAGAGTGGCGCGGCCGGCGAGGTGCGGCCGGCGAGGCGCGGCCGGCGAGGCGCGGCCACGCGCCTTACCACATCAAATCGTCCGGGATCTGGAATGCGGCATACGGATCGTCGGCGTCGATCTCGGTGCTGGTCTTGTTCACGCGTACCACCAGGGTGGCATCGCGCTCGGCGATCTTGTCGGCGATCACGCGCGGCACCAGTTCGGTCACCCCGCCCTGACACACGATCACCAGGCGCCCGGCCATCAAATGCGCCTGCACCGCCGCCGACACATAGATCCGCTCGATTTTCTTGTCGTACGTGTAGTTGTAAGCGATATCGCCGGCGCCCTTGCTTTGGCGATTTTTTTGCACCATCTGGGCAATCTGGGCCACGATCGCCTTCTGCGTGGCGGCCGCGTCGCGCTGGGCGTTCAACTCGCGCGCCCGCTCGGCGTTCTTGCGCTGGGTTTCCAGCGCAGCCAGGCGCGCCTCGTCCACCGTCTGGGTGCCGGTGCGGCGTTCCACTTTCTTTTGCTTGCTCTTGTCCTGGTTGGCCAGTTTGACTTTGGTCTTGTCGACCAAGCCGGCTTTCAAAAATTGCTCTTGCAAAGAGACCATAGTGCTACTCCGTGTAGGGATGTCGCCGGGCGCGGCGGCGGCGCGGGGGAAAGCCGCTAGCATAACAAACAATCGGCGCGCCGCGCCGGCCCGCGCCCGCTCAAGCTCGCCCGGCCACCGCCAGGTAGCCACCCACCGCCCCTTCGATGCGGTCCACCAGCAGGGGAGCATCGCTGCTTTTCGTGTAGCCGGCCGCATCTGTCAGGGCGCCGATGATGGCCATCAGGCCGGTGGCCACCGCGTCGGGGTCGGCCAGATGCGGGCCGATATGGTCCAGCAAAAATACCACCAGAGCCGCATGCGCCAAGGCCGCGTTGCGCGAGGCGGGCAACGCACCGGCCAGCCTGGCTTGCTCGAAATCGAGCAATTTCGCCAGCCGGGGGCGGCGCAGCTGATGGCGCACCGCGATCTCGATCATGCCGCGCAGGGCAGGCTGACCGCGCAGGGCGCGCAACAGGGCGCCGACCTGAGCGACCAGCTCGACCGACTCGCGCTCGATCAGGGCCGCCGTCACCGCATCCTTGGTGGGGAAGTACTGATACAGCGAGCCGATGCTCACACCGGCGCGGGCCGCGATCGCATTGGTTGTATAAGCTTCCAGCCCGTGCCGCTCCAAAATGTGAGCCGCCCCCTCCAAAATGGTCTCGACCGTGCGCGCGGCACGGGCCTGGGACGGGGCTTTGCGCGGGTCCAGGCGGCGCGCGGCCGCCTTCTGCGATTGCGAGTTGTTCATGCGAGTCTATGCTCGTATTATTTCCGCTCCCGGTCAAGCGCCATCGACGCCGCTTGCCTCACCCGAAAGAGAGAGAACACATGCCCGATCCCATCGCACCCCCGCCCGGCACACCGGACGCGCTTGCCGCGCGCCACAGCGGCGCCGACTTGGACCTGCTGCCGGCCGTGATGTGCGCCGTGCGGGCCGCCGGCGACGCGCTGGCCGCGCGCTTCGATCGCGCGGCGCGGCCTGCCGGCGGCGCGCGCATCGTCGAGATGATCGACAGCGCAGACGCCATCGCGCTAGCGATCTTGCGACCCGCATTGGCGCGCGCGCGTCCCGGCGCCGCCTTCGACCAGGATGAAGCGGGCGGCGGCGCTTTGCCGGGCGGCGAATGGTGGGTGCTGGACCCGGTCGAGGGCGCCATCAACTTCGTGCATGGCGGGGCTGAATGGGGCGTGACGGCGAGCCTGGTACGCGACAACTTGCCGGTGTTGGCCGTGGTGTATCTGCCCTTGAGCGGCGACCTCTACAGTGCCGTGCGCGGCCACGGCGCCCACCGCAACGGCGCCGACATGCGGGTCTCGGCCAAAACCGAGCTGAACGCGGCAATGGTGGCCACCGGCCAAGCCGCCCCGCGCGAGGACGCCGACACACGCGGCCGCATCGCGCGCTCGGTCGGCGCCATGCTGGGCGCGGCGCTGGCGGTGCGCCTGGCGGTGCCGGCGACGTTGCAACTGATACAAGTGGCGTCCGGCCAGCTCGACCTGTTCTGGCAATACAGCCAGGTGCGCGCCGGCCTGATGGCCGGCGCCCTGCTGGTGGCTGAGGCGGGCGGCAGCGTGAGCGACACGCGCGGCCATGCTTGGCGCGCCGACAGCGCCGACTTCCTGGCCGGCGCGCCCGGCCTGACCGGCGCCGCCGTCGCCGCCTTGGCTCCATCGGCTTGAACGCGCCACGCGCCCCCATATCAGAGGAACAGCATGAAACTTGCTATATTTGGCGCCAGCGGCGCCACCGGGCGCCATCTGGTGGCGCAAGCGCTCGCGCGCGGCCACCGGGTCACGGCGCTGGCGCGCCATCTCGACAGCTTGCCGATCGTCCATGCGCGGTTACAGGTGGTGCTCGGCCACATGGGCCAGCCGGACACCGTGCAGCAATTGGTGGCCGGGCAAGACGCCGTGTTCAGCGTGCTGGGCGTACGCGGCACCGGCCCCGTCACCGTGTGCAGCGACGGCGCGCGCGCCATCGTCGCGGCCATGCGTGCGGCGGGCACGCGCCGCCTGATCGCGCTGAGCGCATACGGCGCCTCGGAAACCGGGCAAGCCTCGCTCATGATCCGCTTGGTGCGCGCCGTCCTCGCCGACAAGATGCGTGACAAAGACGCGATGGAGGCGCTGGTGCGGGCCAGCGGCCTCGATTGGACCTTGGTGCGTCCGCCGCTGTTAACTAACGGCAAACCGAGCGCCCGCTATCGGGCCGCAAGCGATTGGCAGCCGGGCCCTTTCGCCAGCATCGCGCGCGCCGACTTGGCCCATTTCATGCTCAACGGAGCGCTCGGCACGGACCGCATCGGCGCGGCGCTGAACGTCTCTAATTAAAGTCGGTGTGGCGCCCGACCCCGGGCGCCACACCGGCACCGCCAGGCCCCCAGCCGTACCGTGCGCAACAAAATCGTTTGCTATTTGTTTGCGTGCGATATAAAGTGCCTGCATGCGCCGCGTAGTCGGCGCGGCACGGGGTGGCCAGTCGAATCGCCGCTGCCCGCCAATACATAGCTTACTATTTAATAGCAAGCAATTTGATTCGCTAATTATTACTGAAGGAAACCATCATGTCGATCGAACACGTCCTGTACCGCGCCCAAGCCACAGCAAACGGTGGTCGCGAAGGCCGCGCCACCTCCGCCGATGGCGCGCTGGACGTCAAGTTGAGCACGCCCAAAGAATTGGGGGGCAACGGCGCGCCAGGCACCAATCCGGAGCAATTGTTTGCCGCCGGTTACTCGGCATGCTTTTTGGGCGCGATGAAATTCGTTGGCGGGCGCGATAAGATCACAGTACCGGCCGACACCACCGTGGAAGGCAAGGTCGGCATTGGCGCCATCGCGACCGGTTTCGGCATCGAGGTCGAACTGATCGTCTCGCTGCCCGGGCTGGAGCGCGCCAGTGCGGAACGCTTGGTGGCCGCCGCCCACATCGTGTGCCCGTATTCGAACGCCACGCGCGGCAATATCGACGTGACGCTGACCCTGGTGTAATCGCCGCTTCCACCAGTCAAATCGACCACTCATGAGGCCAGACCATCTGGACTAGCCAAATCAGTATGTAGCTTGACCACTCGGCTCTGGCTCGACCGCGTCGCTCACAACCTGCGCAACCGTCGCGTGCATCGTGCCTAGCAATTGAGCAAGGCGGAGCTGGCGTTGGCCGAGGTCGCGCTGCGGACCGACGCCACCGCAGCGGCGCTCTCCGTCCGCGCAGTCGGCGCCGCGCTGTACTACGCCCTGGTGCCGACCGTGCTCGGCTTTCACCTGTGGTACCAGGGCGAGTCGCGCGCCAGCGGCGGCGAGGCCGCCTTGTTTACCGCGATCTATCCGGTGGCGGGTCTGTTGTTGTCGGCCAGCGTGCTAGGCGAGGCGATTCACACCCAACATAGGATCGGGATGGCGCTCGCCGTGGTGGGCATGGCGGTCATCGCCTTGTCCTCCGTGGCGCCAGGCGAATCCGGCCGGCGCGCGCCGGATCGCACGCCGGCGCGGGGTGAATCGGCATAAAATGCGGACGACGGCATTCGCACGGAGAGCGGGCCATGGACACGGAATGTGAGATTGAACTCGATCACCTGATGGTGCCGGCGCGCGACAAGCTGGCCGCGGCCCGGTTGCTGGGCGAGCTGCTGGGCGTGCCGTGGGCGGCTCGCGGCATCGGCCCGTTCGCCCCGGTGTATGTGAGCGCGCGCTTGACCATCGACTTCGACCAGTGGCAGCCACCCATTCCTTCGATTCACTATTGTTTCCGCGTCAGCGAAAGCCGGTTCGACGCCGTCCTGGCGCGGCTGCAAGCGGCCGGCATCGCCTACCGCAGCAGCGCGCACGGACCGCTCGACTACCGGGTCGGCACCCATCAGGGCGGCAGACTGGTGTATTGGAACGCGCCGGATGCGCATCAGTGGGAGATGCTCACCGTGAGCTATGCGCGCCAACCAGGCGCTGACGGCGCCGACTGAGCCGACCATATCGCGCCCGGCCGGCAGGCACATGGCGGGTTTAATTTTCGGTAACGATCCCGTATAATCGCGCCATGCTCAAGCGCGTCAAACGAACCATGTTGTATGCCTGGATAGCCTGCCTCGCGCTGCTGTTCAGCGCTTTGGCGCCCTCCATGTCGCATGCGCTGGCCTATGCCGGCGCCGAGGCCGGCACCATCCGGATCGAAGTGTGTACCGCCGACGGCAACAAGACAATCGTGATTGACAGCAGTGGCGCCAGAACAGTGGTGCCCGATTCGGTCCAGCACCACCTCGAGCATTGTCCGTATTGCAGCACCCATGCCGGCAGCTTCGCCTTGCCGCCGCCGGCCATGGCGCTGTTTGCCGTACTGGGCGGACATGACGTGTTCCCCTATTTGTTCTACAACGCCCCGGCCCGCCTGTATACCTGGTCCTCGGCCAATCCGCGCGCCCCGCCCGCCCTCGCCTGATTTCCTCCCGCGCCGCCGTCCTTAAACAGCGGCGCCCGCTACACATCCTGCCCCATCGCGCGTTCTCCGCTTCCCGGCCGCGATGGGTCGAGCATATGTGTGATCATTTTTTGACGTCGCCGCCATGTCCGCGCTCCGCGCCAGGCCGCGCCGTCGCACCTGGAATCGGCCATGCAAGCACCCTTCACCACACCCGGCGCGCCAGCCCGGGGCACGCCAGCCCGGGGCACGCCAGCCCGGGGCACGCCAGCCCGGGGCGCGCCAGCCCGGGGCGCGCCAGCCCGCGCGCTCGTTTTACCGCTGCTGCGCAGCTTTAACGCCGCCGCATTCAGCGCCCTGGCTTTCTTCTATTTCGGCATGTTTTGCCTGGGACCACCGACCACCAGCCGGATCAGTTTGATCCCGCTCCAGTCCACTGCCGTTCGGGCGCCGCAAGCGCGCGGCAACGCCCATACCAGCATAAAATCGCAGCACAACGCGCCCCGCGCAGGAACCATGTCATGATCCACCGTTTTCCTACCCGTTTCCCTCTCGGCTGCACGCCCCTCGTGGCGGCCTTGCTAGCGGCCATCTCCAGCGGCGCCTTCGCCCAGCAGGTCGACGGCGCCGCGCCAAGCGGCCTCGTCAAGTCCCTGGGCACCGTCACCGTCACCGGTAGCCGCCCCACTTCGCTGCCGACCCAGATTCCCACCACCATCGAAGGCATCGGCAAGGACGAGATCGAGCGCACCATCAACGCCAGCGACGCCGAAGACGCGCTCAAATATTTGCCAAGTTTGCTGGTGCGCAAGCGCTACATCGGCGACTACAACCACGCGGTGCTATCCACCCGCGCCTCGGGCACCGGCAACAGCGCGCGCTCGATGGTGTACGCCGACGGCATCCTGCTATCGAATTACCTGGGCAACGGCGCCAGCTTCGCGCCGCGCTGGGGCATGGTCAGCCCGGAGGAAATCGAGCGGGTCGATGTGCTGTACGGCCCGTTCTCGGCCGCCTATGGCGGCAATTCGGTGGGCGCGGTGGTCGACTACGTGACCCGCATGCCAACCGCGTTCGAGGCGCACGCCAAGCTGTCCTATTCGCGCCAGCCGTTCGCGCTCTACCACAGCGACGACACGTACGCGGGCAAGCAGCTAAGCGTCTCGCTGGGCGACAAAAACGGCGCCTGGTCCTGGTTCCTGGACCTGAGCCGCAGCGACAGTGCCGGCCAGCCGATGACCTTTATCACCAAGCCGCTGACGGCCGGCGTGGTCGGCGCCGCCGGCGTGCCGGTCGAGGGCGCGGTGGCCGGCCAGGACCGCGCCAACCGCGACTGGCTCATCGTCGGCGGCGGCACCCAATACCACACCGTGCAAGACCACGCGAAGGCCAAACTGGCCTACGATTTCTCGCCCACCGTGCGCGCCAGCTACACCTTCGGCTGGTGGAAAAACGACGCCCGCGCTCGCCCGGAAAGCTATCTGAAGGACGGCGCCGGGCAGCCCGTGTTCAGCGGCCCGGTCGTTATCGCCGGGCGCGCCTACACCCTGGCGCCGACCGACTTCAATCTATCGAACGACGCGCTGCGCCACACCATGCACGGCCTGTCGGTGAAAAGCCATACCAAGGGCCAGTTCGATTGGGAGCTGGCGGCCAGCCGCTACGACTATGGCAAGGACGTGCTGCGCGCCCCCACCGTGGCGCTGCCGGCGGCCGAGAGCGGCGGCGGCGGGCGTCTGGTCGACCAGGGCGGCACCGGCTGGCACACCTTCGCCGCCAAGGCAGTGTGGCGCCCGGCCGGCGTGGACGGCGCCCACACCGTGGAATGGGGTTACCAGCGCCAAGCCTACACTTTGTCGAGCGCGGAACACGCCACCGCCAGCTGGATCGAGGGCGACGCCGGGCCGCGCAATCAGGCTTTCAGCGGCAAGACCGCGACCGACAGCCTGTACGGCCAGCACAGCTGGAAGTGGGCGCCGCGCTGGAAGAGCGTGCTGGGCGCGCGCTACGAGTATTGGCGCGCCCGCGACGGCCAGACCGCCAACGCCAGCGCCAGCGTGCGGCATGGCGAGCGTAGCCTGGGCGCCGTCTCGCCCAAGGCCGCGCTGGCGTTCCAGGCCAGCGACGATTGGGTGCTGAAAGCGTCGCTGGGCCGGGCCGTGCGCATGCCGACCGTGTCGGAGCTGTACCAGGGCGGCATCAACAGTCTGGGCACCTTGATCAACAACGATCCGGGCCTGCAACCTGAAACATCCTGGACCACGGAGCTGACCGCCGAGCGTCGCCTTCAGACCGGCTCGCTGCGCCTGACCGCATTCGCCGAACGCACCACCGACGCGCTGTATTCGCAAACCAATGTGCTGGTCACGCCCAATGTGACCAATATCCAGAATCTCGACCGTATCGTCACCCGCGGCGTGGAAACGGCCTACGCGGCCAGCGACGTGCTGTGGCGCGGGTTCGATCTGGGCGCCAGCGCCACCTACGCCCACTCGATCGTCGAGCGCAACGACAAATTCCCCGCCAGCGTAGGCAAGTGGCAGCCGCGCGTGCCGCAGTGGCGCGCCACCGGCGTGGCCACCTATCGCGCCAGCGACAAGCTGGCCGTCACGTTGGCGGCCCGCTACAGCGGCAGACAGTACGGGACGCTAGATAATTCGGACCCGAACGGTGGCGTCTACCAGGGCTCCAGCCGATATTTCACCGCCGACCTGCGCACCAGCTACCGCATCGACAAACAGTGGAGTATGGCGCTGGGGATCGACAATCTGAATAACTATCAGTACTGGAACTTCCATCCCTACCCGCAACGCACCTATGTCGCGGAACTGAAGTTCGACCTATGACGGCGGGCGGCATGTACCGGCGCGTGTGGCGTTGGCATTTCTACGCGGGCCTGGTCTGCCTGCCGTTCGTGTTTTCGCTGGCGCTGACCGGCGCGCTGTACCTGTTCCACGACCGCATCGACGATCTGGTGTATGCCGATCTGCTGCTGGTGCCGGCCGCCTCGGTGCAAAACGGCGCCGCCGCCATCGCGCCGGGTCGGTTGATCGAGCGGGCGCTGCGCTTTCAGCCGGGCCAACCCAAGGCGATCACCTTGCCCGACCCGGATGACCGGCGCCATAGCACCCAGGTCGATATCGTGCGGCCGGACGGCGGCACGCAGCAGGTCTTCCTCGATCAGGGCAGCGGCGCGGTATTGGGCGGCATGGCCGAATCGCAGCGTCTGATGGCCATTGTGAAGCATCTGCATTCGCTGGCGCTGGCCGGCGACGGCGGGCGGATCGTGATCGAAGTGGTGGCCGGCTGGATTGTGCTGCTGATGTTGAGCGGCACCTATCTATGGTGGCCGCGCGGACGCAAGCAGGGCGTGCTGACGATCCGTCCGTCCGCCAGCGGGCGCATCTGGTGGCGCGATCTGCATGCGGTGACCGGCGTGTTCGCCGCGCCGGTGATCCTGTTTCTGGCCCTGAGCGGCATGCCATGGTCGATATTTTGGGGCGAACAGGTGAACCGCTGGATCAGCGCGCACGGGCTGGGCGCGCCGCCCGGCATGTGGAGCGGGCTGCCCTTGTCGTCGCTGCCGGCGCGCGCGCTCGGCGACATGCCGTGGACCTTGCAGCGGCAACCGGTTCCCGCCTCGGTGGGCGCGGCCGGCGCCGACCCGCACGCCGCCCATCGCGCGGCGGCGCCCGCCCAAGCCGACGCCGCGCGCGGCGCTTCCGACGCTTATCGCCTGCTGGGCAACGCGGCCGCGCTCACCCCGGATCGGGCGGTGGCGACGCTGCGCGCCGTCGGTCTGGCCGGCGGCTACCGCCTGGTGCTGCCGCGCGACGCGCGCGGCGTGTACAGCGCGATCCGTATGCCGGGCCGTCAGGATGAGCAGCGCGTGATCCATCTCGATCAATACAGCGGCAAGATATTGTTCGATGTCGGCGCCCCCGGCGTAAGTGCCCCCGGCGTAGAGGCGCCCGGCGTAGGGGCGTCCAGGATCGGACCGTTCGGGCGCGCCATTCAATGGGGCGTGAGCGTGCATCAGGGCGGCGAATACGGCACCGCCAACCGGCTGCTCATGCTGGCCGCTTGCCTGGCCACGATGGCGCTGTGCGTGAGCGGCGTGCTGACCTGGTGGAAGCGGCGCCCGCCCGGCCGCCTGGCGGCCCCGCCGCGTCGGGAAGACGACCGGCTGACACGCGGCGTGATCGGCATCGTGGTGCTGTGCGCAATCGTGTTTCCGCTGCTGGGCGCGTCGATCTTGCTGGCGTCGCTGGTGGACTGCGCGCTCACCCGGCGCGCGAGGCGGCATTGCTGAGGACAGCGTGGCGCCGCCTGCCGTCGACGCGAACGAAAGGGTAACGCCGACGGAACTAAACACCGGCCGTCCAGTCCAAATTCAATCCGCAGCAAAAACAGAAACCGCCGAACACTCGACACAGCCGAACTGGAAGGCCCATGGGTGCGCATTTAGTACAATTTTACGAAGACGACACGTTTATGATCCAGGGGCTGTCGGACTACATCGGCGCGGCCCTGGCGGCGGGCGACCGTGGCGTGGTGATCGCCACGCGCGACCATCTCGACCGACTGGAAGAACGGCTCGTCAAGCGGGGGCTGCTGGCCAAGGACAGGTCCGAGAGCGACCCGCGCTACATTCCGCTCGAAGTCGATCACATGTTGCCGCTGTTTATGGAAGACGGCATGCCCGACCAGGAGCGTTTCGATTGCGCGATCGGCGAAGTGATCGAGCGCGCCACCGCCGGCCATGCCGGCCACGTGCATATTTTCGGTGAAATGGTGGCCATTCTGTGCGCCAGCGCTTCCCATCCTCTGACCTCGGTCGGCCGGCACGATGCCGCCATTCACGTCGAGCGCTATTTCAATGAGCTGATCGACCGCTATTCGTTTTCGCTGCTGTGCGCCTATCCGCTGCACGCCTTTCCGCGCGAGCAAGACGGGCCCATGTTCGCCGAAATCTGCGACTTGCACTCGGCGGTGCAGCCCACCGAAAGTTACGACCCCAGCGCCAGCATTGACGCCCTGCACCGCACCATCGCCCTGCTCCAGCAGCAAGCCCAGTCCCTGGCCAGTGAAATCCACGACCGCCTCAAGGTCGAGCAGGCGCTGCGCGAAGTGAATTACGACCGGCTCACGGGCCTGCCCAACCGCACCGTGTTCCACGACCGGCTGGCGCTCGACATCAAGAAGGCCCATCGCAGCCACTTGCCGCTGGCCCTGCTGTTCATCGACCTCGACCACTTTAAGGAAATCAACGACACCATGGGTCACGCCATCGGCGACATGCTGCTGCGCCAGGTGGGCCAGCGCCTGTCGCGCTATGTGCGCGAGAGCGACACCGTGACCCGCCTGGGGGGCGACGAATTCACCATCACCCTGAGCGAATTACACGACCTGAACCGGATCACCGAGGTGGCCCACCGCATTCTGGAAGACTTGACCCGGCCGTTTTATCTGGACCATCACGTGGCCTACATCTCGGCCAGCATCGGCATCACCCTGTTCCCGCAAGACGCCAACAATGGCGGCGACTTGCTGCGCAACGCCGACCAGGCCATGTATCAGTCCAAGGAACAGGGCCGCAACCGCTTCACCTATTTCACGCGCAGCATGCAGGAGGCGGCCCAGCTGCGCATGGCGCTGAGCAACGATTTGCGGCGCGCCGTCGACACCTCCCAGCTGCGCCTGTTCTATCAACCCATCGTCGACATGCATAGCGGACGCATCGTCAAGGCCGAGGCCCTGATCCGCTGGCAGCACCCGGTGCTGGGCGAGATCAGTCCGGTCGATTTCATTCCGATCGCCGAGCACAACGGCCTGATCGTGACCATCGGCGACTGGGTGTTCCACCAAGCCCTGCAAGAGGCGCGGCGCTGGCGCATCGAGTATCCCGGCTTTATCGTCAACGTCAACGTTTCGCCCGCGCAGTTTTACCGCAGCAATTGCGAGCACTGTTGCGACTGGCTCAAGGATTACGACCGCGCCAGCCTGGCCCGGTCCGGCGGGGCCGGCATCGGCCTGGAAATCACCGAAGGCTTGGTGATGGTGGCCGACCGCTCCGTGTTGCAGCAGCTGAGCGCGTTTCAAGAAGCGGGCATCACCATTTCGCTGGACGACTTCGGCACCGGTTACTCCTCGCTGTCCCACCTGCGCAAGCTCAATGTCGACTATCTGAAAATCGACCAATCGTTCGTGTTCAACCTGGAACACGAACCGGCCAACGTGGCGCTGTGCGAGGCGATCATCGTGATGGCCCATAAATTGGGCTTGAAGGTGATCGCCGAAGGCATCGAAACGGCCGAGCAAAACGAGTTGCTGCGGCGCGCAGGCTGCGACTTCGGCCAGGGTTACCTGTTTGGCCGGCCCCTGCCGCCCAACGAGTTCGACCACGTGCTGCGCGAGGCCAAGCGGCTCGCCCGGGACGACCGCATGCATATCTGAGGGCGCCGGCCAAGGGCGGCGCTTGACAATTGTCAAGCGCGATGGCGCCGATTGCTTCGATACTGGAACGCAGCCAAGCGAACCGGAGCGTCGGTGCGCGCCCATCCGCACAGACCCGCCACCGGCCATGCTCTTCAACTCGTTTAGCTTCCTGTTCCTGTTCCTGCCTGTCACGCTGGCTTGCTTCTTCCTATGCGCGCGGCGCAGCGGCGGCGCGGCGGCCGGCGTGCTGGCGCTGGCCTCGCTGGTGTTTTACGGCTGGTCCAGCCTGTCCTATCTACCCCTGCTGCTCGCTTCCATCCTGTGCAACTACGGGGCCGGCCTGCGCATCGCCCACGCCCAGGGCGCGCGCCGGCGCCGCTGGCTGCACGCGGCGCTGGCGGCCAACCTGGCCTTGCTGGGCTACTTCAAATATGCCGACTTTTTCATCGCCAGCGTCAACGCCGCCAGCGGCGCGGCCTGGCCCGTGCTGGGCCTGGTGCTGCCGGTGGGGATCTCGTTTTTCACCTTCACCCAGATCGCGTTTTTGGCCGACACCTACCGCGGCGCCGCGCGCGAACCGCGCCTGCTGCACTACCTGCTGTTCGTCACCTACTTCCCGCACCTGATCGCCGGCCCGGTGCTGCACCACAAAGAGATGATGCCGCAATTCGCGCGCGCCGCCACCTACCGGCCCACCGCGCGCAATCTGGCCGTGGGCCTGTCCATCATCGCCATCGGCCTGGCCAAAAAACTGTTTTTGGCCGACAGCCTGGCGCCGCACGCCAGCTTCTTTTTTAGCCAGAGCGAGCCGCCCACGCTGCTGGTGGCCTGGGGCGGCGTGATGGCGTACGCGTTCCAACTGTATTTTGACTTTTCCGCCTATTCCGACATGGCCATCGGCGTCTCGCGCCTGTTCGGCATCGGCTTGCCGCTCAACTTCAACTCTCCCTACAAGGCGGCCAGCGTGATCGAATTCTGGCGCCGCTGGCATATGACCCTGTCGCGCTTTTTGCGCGATTACGTCTACCTGCCACTGGGCGGCAACCGGCGCGGCCCGGCGCGCCGACACGTCAACCTGATGCTCACCATGCTGCTGGGCGGCCTGTGGCACGGCGCCGGCTGGAATTTCGTCATCTGGGGTGCCCTGCACGGCGCCTACCTGCTGATCAACCACGCCTGGATCGGCGTCGCCGCCCGGCTGCGTTTTCCGCGCGCGGCGCCGGCCTGGCATTGCGCCGGCGTGGCGCTCACCTTTGGCGCGGTGTGCCTGGCCTGGGTGTTTTTCCGCGCGCCAGACCTGGCGCGCGCCCTGCTGATCGTGCGCGGCATGGGCGGCGGCTTCGGCCTGGCCCTGCCCGAATCGCTGGGCCGCGCCTTCGGTGGCGCGCGCCCGCTGCTGGAACAGGCCGGGTTCGATTTTTACCTGGGCGGCGGCAGCCGCTTCGTCCAAACCTGGGGCGCGGTGACGCTGGCGGCGTTGGTGGCCTTCGCCATGCCCAACACCCAGCAAATCATGACCCGCTACGCTCCCGCGCTCGATTACCGGCCTACCCCGGCCGGGCCTACCCCGGCCGGGCGCGCGCGGCTGGCGGCGCTGCGCTGGCGGCCTAACCGTCCCTGGGCGGCCTGGATCGGCGTGCTGCTGACGGCTTGCGTGCTGTCGCTGAACCGGCCGGCCGAATTCCTGTATTTTCAGTTTTAAGACACCATGGCCAGCGACCGCGCCTTCATCCGCTTCCTGAGCTGGGCCGCCGCCAGCGCCGCCGGCGCCGCGCTGCTGGTCACGCTGCTGGTGCTGGTGGTCGACCCCTACCGTTTGTACGGCTTGGTGGAAGGCGACTTCAACCGCGTCAAACCGCGCCCCGAGCGCTTCCGGCAAGAGATCAAGCTGGCACACGCGCGCGCGCTGGGCGCTAACGTTTTTTTGATGGGTAACTCGCGGGTTGAAGTCGGTTTCGACCCGGACCACCCGCTGCTGGCCGCGCCCGGGCGCACCGCCTACAATCTGGCCATCGCCGGCACCCCGGTGGGCGCCGCGCGGGACGAACTCGACTACCTGCGCGCGCGCAATCGCCAGCCCAGCGTGGTGGTGCTGGGCCTGGAGTTCCTCGATTTCCTGCTCGACCCGGCGCTGCCCCAGCCGCGCGTGCGGCGCGCGCGCGCCGAGCATGGCGCCGACCGCCTGGCATGGCAAGCCGAAGCCCTGTTCTCGCTCACGTCGGTGCTCGACGCGCTTGAAACCTTGCGCATCCAGCGCCGGCCCGGCATGCAAACCATCAGCGCGCGCGGCTTCACCCCGCTCGACGATTACCGGCGCCATGCCAGCGAAAGCGGCTACCGCGCCCTGTTCCACCAGCGCGCGCTGGAAAACGGCAAATCCTACCTGCGCAAGCCGCACGGTTTGCTGCCGCCCGATGGCGGACCCTCGATCGACTTCGACGAGTTGCGCGCCTTCATGGACGGCGCGCTGGACGCGCCGGCCGAAGTGCACCTGCTGATTTACCCTTACCACGCGCAGATTCTGGCGATGTTCGAGCAGCTCGGCTTCTGGCCCCAGTTCGAGCAGTGGAAAAGCCTGCTGGCGCGCGAAGTCGATACCGCCCGCGCGGCCCACCCGGGCGCGCGCATCACCTTGTGGGACTTCAGCGGATTTTCGCCGCTCCAGTGCGAAACCATACCAGCGGCGGGCGATCTGCGCGCCAGCACCCGCTGGTACTGGGAAGCCGGCCATTTCAAGCCGGCCTTGGGCGGCAAGGTCCTGACCCGTCTGCTGGCCGCGCCGGCGCCGGGCGAGGAAGGCTTCGGCTTCGCCCTGACCGGCGCCACGCTGGAACAGAACCGCGCGCGCATCGCGGCCGAACGCAGCGGGTGCCAGCAGCGCTACCCGGCCCTGTTTAGCGAGGTGACGGCCTTGCTGCGCGAGGCGGGCGGCGTGCGCGAATGAGCCGCGGTTAAACCGCGCGCGGGCGACGCCGGTGTGTGCTGCTTGGCGGCCTACGCCGCCTGCCGGCTTGGCGCCGTCGGCGCAGGCGGAGCAGTGACCTGTGCCGTGAGCTTGAACACGCTGACCACAGCGGTCAGATTGCCGGCCTGCTGCCGCATCGATCCGGCCGCCGCCGCGGCTTGCTCGACCAAGGCCGCGTTTTGCTGGGTCGCGTCGTCGATCCGGGTGATGGCCTGGTTGATTTGGTCGATGCCGATTTCCTGCTCGTGGCTGGCGGAGCTGATTTCGCCCATGATATCGGTAACGCGCCGCACACTGTCGACGATTTCCTGCATGGTGTCGCCGGCCTGATCGACCAGGCGGCTGCCCGCATCGACCTGACCCACCGAAGCGTCGATCAGCGCTTTAATCTCCTTGGCCGCGCTGTTCGAACGCTGCGCCAGGTTGCGCACTTCGGACGCGACCACCGCGAAACCGCGCCCCTGCTCGCCCGCGCGCGCCGCCTCCACCGCCGCGTTCAGCGCCAGGATATTGGTTTGGAACGCCAAGCCTTCGATCACACCGATAATGTCCACAATCTTTTTGGACGCGTGATTGATCG
This sequence comes from Pseudomonadota bacterium, assembly GCA_040385995.1. GTDB lineage: Bacteria > Pseudomonadota > Gammaproteobacteria > Burkholderiales > Burkholderiaceae_D > Janthinobacterium. Next base: position 8,896 of record JAZKGI010000001.1, on the reverse strand, counting down.
CCCCCATGGTATCGACCACCCGCGCCACCACCGCGCCCCCCATGAGCGCCACGTCCGAGGCCGATACCGCCAGCTGGTTGGCTTGGCGCGCATTGTCGGCGTTTTGCTTGACGGTGGAGGTGAGCTGCTCCATCGAGGACGCGGTCTGCTGCAAGGAACCGGCTTGCTGCTCGGTGCGCGACGACAAGTCCATATTGCCGGCGGCGATCTGCGCCGACGCGGTGGCGATCGATTCGGTGCCGCTTCTGACCTGGGCCACGATATGCTGCAAGCTGTCGCTCATGTTCTGCAATGCCAGCTTGAGCGCTCCGGTTTCGCTGCGGTCGTGCGCATCGTGGGCGATACGCGCCGCCAGATCGCCGCCGGCGATGCGAGCCGCGAACAGCACCACCTGGTCGAGCGGACGCACGATCGAGCGCGCCACAAAATAGCCCACCGTTAGTGTCACCAGCACCGCCAGCAGCGACGCCAGCGACAGATACAGGCGCGTGGCCAGCACGGCCGACTCCCCCAGTGTTGTCGAACGGGTCGAATGCGTTTCGATCAGATCGCTCAATTCGGCCATGCTCTTTTCCAGTGTACGAAAACTGATCATGAAGGCGGGGAACTTCGCTTGCGCCGCCGCGGGGTCGGCCAGCGCCAGCGGCACCAGCTCGTCGCTCAGCTTCAGATACTGGTCGACGTCGGGCCGCACCCGCGCCACCGCTTGCATGACGGCGGGGTCGGTGACCACCGCGTCGATCCGCAGTAGCATTTTCTGAAACAGTGCGATGTGCTCGGCGGCGTCCTTACCGATTTGCGCGCGCTGATCCGCTTCGCCTTGTGTGCCCGACAGCAGCGCCGCCAAGACATCGGAGCGCAAAGCGTCATGTGCCTGGTCGGCCTGCATCTGGGCCTTGATCGCCTCGGCGTTGGCCCCGATCGCATGCATGGCCTGGTTCAGCGTGCCAACCGCCAGATAAGCGATCGCGCCCACCACGCTCACAAACAGCAAGGCCGTCAGATTGGACAGCAACAAGCGCTTCCGGATGTTCAGTGTCATGTCACGCTCGCGAAAGGAAAATGGGGACCCGGCTCAAAATTTGGCCGACACGCCGACCGTCCAGCTCCAGTCGGGCGTGGTACGGCGCAAGCCGCGCGACACGGCCGTGTCGACTTGCCAGCTGTCGCTGAGCAGGTAGGCCGCTCCCATGTCGACGCTCAGCAGCGAGCCGCCATCGGCGGCGCGCGCGATGCGCGGTGCCGACAGCTCGACAAAAGAGCGCCAACGCGGCGTCCAGGTTTTGCCGAGCACCACGCCGGCAATGCCGCTGAGGTAGCGCTCGCCCGCCTCATTGTTTTCCCACGCCAGGCCGGGCATCACGCCCAGCGCCAGCTCGCCGGGCAAGGCCCACTCGGCCACCAGACGCAGCGACGGTCGCACACCCTGCCCGCGAAAGGCCGGCGACCCGGTATCGAGATCGGCGTGCAGCAGCAGGCCGAGCGACGGCGCGCCAGCGGCGGCGTCAAGCACATGCCATTTCAAGCCCAGCGCCAGATCGGCGTAACCGGCCTGGCGCAGGCCAATGCCGCCCTGTTCGCTGCGCGTGACCATCCGACCGTCCGTTTCCAGCCGCGCTTCCAAGCTGTCGCCCAGGCCCACGCGCAGCAGGCTGGGGGTGGACCTGGTGCGCTCGCGCCCGCCGTCTTCGCGCAGACGTTCAAGCGCCACGCTGGTTTCGATTTGCACTCGGCCGCGGCCAACCACATCGCTCGATTCGACGAAATCGGGGCGGTCGGTGACGATTTTGTCCGGCTCGCCGGCCAGCGCCCCGGCCCCGGCCAAAGCCAGCGCGCTTGCGCAACACAGCAGCGCGACCTGGCGCGTTACAGCGCCCGCGCGCTCCGGTATTCGATCTGGCATACGCTACTCCTAGATGGGGCGAGGCCGGGCCGCGCCGCGGCAGGCGCACGCCCTGCCCGGCCGGGCCGCTTGGCTTGCCACTGGCGCAGAGCACGCCGTGGTTCTGATAATTTATAGGGTTTGGTCTGATTTGCAATCGAAATCGGCGCCAGTGTGTGGCGCCGTCCACAAAACGGCCGGCGCCGCCACGATGCTAAGATACGCGCTCCCTTTACTCACGCCGCCGTCCATGCCCACTATCGCCCTCGAATCGCCCGACCAGCCCGACGTGCTTGCCATGCTGGCGGCGCTTGACGAGTACCTGCACCAGCTGTTCCCGGCCGAGGTGGTGTATGCGCTCGACCTGAGCACCCTGCTGCGACCGAATGTGCTGTTCGCGGTGGCGCGCGACGAGGCCGGCGCGGCGCTGGGCTGCTGCGCCATCGTGCTCGACGCCGAGCATGGCGAGGTCAAACGCATGTTCGTGCGACCCGAGCGGCGCGGCCTGGGCGTGGCGCAGCGTTTGCTGGCCGTGCTGGAAGACGCGGCCCGGGCCACAGGCTGCCGCCGCTTCCGGCTCGAGACCGGCACCACCATGCCGGCCGCGCTGGCGCTGTACCAACGCCTCGGCTATCAGCGCTGCGGCCGGTTCGGCGACTATCCGGACGACCCGTACAGCATCTTCATGGAAAAACCGGCCGAACCGGCAAATCCGGAACCGGGCGCGGGCAAGCCCGACAGCTTGATCGAATTGCGCGACCTGATCCGCCAATTTAGCGCCGCCCGCGATTGGCAACGCTTCCACACGCCCAAGAATCTGGCGATGGCGCTGTCGGTCGAAGTGGCCGAGCTGGTGGAGCATTTTCAGTGGTTGCCGACCGGCGCCGACGCCGAGTTGGACCAAAAAAAACGCGAGGGCATCCGCCACGAGCTGGCCGACGTGCTGGTCTATCTGATCCAGCTGGCCGATCAAACCGGAGTCGACTTGCGCGGCGCCGTGCTCGACAAGATGGCGCTGAACGCAAAAAAATATCCGGTCTAGCGCAGCGCGCCGCTAGCGTGCCTTGCCGGAATCGACATTGAGGTATCATCGGAGCATGCCGAACCGAACCGAGCGCCGCCCTTTCACCGCCAAGTTTTCACCCCCGTCCCCGCTCAGGCGCCATACGACGCCGGCGCGCTGGTGGACCCTGGCGCTGGCGTGCGCGGCCTGCGCCGTGTGGCCGACCGCCCACGCCCAAACCGGCGCCCAGCAAGCCATCCCCACCATTACCGTGCCCGGCACGCGCGATCCGGTCGACAAGTCTTACCGCAAAATGCTCAAGGGCATGAACCGATTCCAGCGCGACCACGCCCTGGCGCCCGATGCCAGCCTGCGCTTCCGGCTGCTACCGCGCCAAAAAGATCTGGACCTGAATAATGTGAGCTTGAAAATCGTCGGTGACAAGTTGAGCTTGCCGGTACCCTTGGCGGCCGACCGCAGTTTCACCCTGCCCCGCAACGCCCAGGCCCAGCGCGAAGACGCTTCGCTGATCGCCAACCGCAAGACCAGCAGCATGACCTGGCGCGCGATCGTGCGCACGCCCGGCCTGGCGCCGGACACGCGCCGCCTGGGCGACTTGCGTCTGGAATGTCGGGTGGGGGTGGAGGCGGGGCTGATCTCGAACGATCCGGCCCTGATCGCCTGGCTGACCAGCATGCTGCACGACCCGGACCGGGTGTGCTCGATTCCCAACGGCGAATATCTGTTTTTCAGCGAGCGCCCACTGTTTAGCGTGACCTTGCGCTCGGGCGCGCGCAGCGAAGTGCTGCCGTTTTATATGCTGTATGCGGGCGGCCAGTTGTCGGCCTCGGCGTTGGAATATTGCGATTGTCAGGTGCTGCTCGACCGCAGCTATTACGCGCCGCTGTGGGACCGCAGCTGGCCGGACGACACGCTGCTCGAATTCGAATACATGGATGAGGCAGGCGCGCCATGAGCATGGACCGGTTCCTGCGCGGCGCCGCTTGCGCGCTATTGGCCGCCAGCGCCCTGGGCGGCTGCGCGACCCAGGTCGATCCGGTGCAAGCGGCCACCAAAAAACAGTTCACGCAAACCATCGTGCCGGGCCGCAGCACCAAGCTCCAGATCTACCAGGTCATGGGGCCGGCCACCATCGTGCGCTTCGACAGCGGCTACGAAGTGTGGCGTTATGGCGAATCGGATGAGGAAGGGGCCGAATTCGTCATCCTGTTCGATTCCCAAGGCGTGGTCAAAAAAACCCGCCGCAGGCTGGCCACCCCCAAAGCGGCCCGGTAAAGCGGCAAGCGGCGCCAGCCGACAGGCCGGTCGAGGCCCGGCCCGGCCAATCGCGGCCCGGCCCTTCGCGGCCCGGCCCCTCGGCAGGCTTGGCTCAGCTCTTGCGAGGCGGCTTGACCTTCGCTTTGCCGGCGTCGCCGCCACGATTGACAAAATCGCTCTTCGACTTGAAAGCGGGCTTCTTACCCAGCGGTTTGCTCAGCGGCTTGTCCAGCGGCGGCGAACTGCCGTCGTCAAGCGTGATACGCAGCTGCTGGCCGGCCACGGTGACCGTTTTCAAGTGATTGAGAATATCGGGCGGCATGCCATCCGGTAAATCGAGCACGCTGTGACCATCGTAAATATCGATGCGTCCGATATGTTTCGCTTCCAAACCGGCCTCGCTGGCGATGGCGGCGACGATGCCGGCCGGCGTGACCGCATGATCGCGCCCCACCGCGATGCGGTAAGCCGTCACGGCCAGTTTGCCCTTGGTGTCTTTTTTCGGCTTGGCCGCTTTGGCCGGTTGGTCCGCATTGGCGTGGTCTTGCTGCGGCGCCGGCGCGTCGGCCACCGGTTTGGCCGCCACAGGTTTGGTCGCCGGCTTAAGCTCCGCCGCCGGTTTCAACGGTGCCGGTTGAGCCGCTACCGGGGCTGCTGGCTGAGGCTGGGGCGCCTCGGCCGGCGCCGCTTTCGGCGCCGCCGGCTTGGCCGCGGCCGCCTTGCGCGGCGCGGGCGCGGCGGCCGGTGGCTCGCCGTCGCGCGTGATGCGCAGCTGCTGGCCGGCCACCCAGATGGTTTTCAACTGGTCCAGCAATTCGTTCGGCATGCTGTCGGGCAGATCGAGCACGCTGTAATCGTCGTAAATTTCAATCCGGCCGATGTGCTTCGAGTCGATGCCCGCCTCGTTGGCGATGGCGCCCACGATATTGCCCGGTTTGACGCCATGCGCATGGCCCACCTCGATGCGGAAAGTCTGCATGCCGGCGTCGGCCGGACGCACCACCCGGTCCTTTTTCGGGAAAGCGGGACGCTCGCCGCGTTCGCCACGCTCGGGCCGTTCGGCGCGTTCGGGCCGGTCGAAACGTTCCTGGCGCGCCGGCCGTTCTTCCCAGCTGGCGGCCGGCTCGCGTTTGTTTTTATCGAGCAGCAGAGGCACATTACCGCGCGCCATTTTGGCCAAAGCCGCCGCCACCTCGATGGCCGGCACATTGTGCTCGCGCTCGAAATCCTCGATCAGACTCTGGAACTCGGCCAATTCACCCTGCGCCAAGGTATCGCTGATCTGCTGCTTGAACTTGGCGACGCGCACGTCGTTGACGGCCTGGATGGTGGGCAATTCGAACATGGCGATCGGTTGCCGGGTGGACCGTTCTATCGCCTTGAGCAAGCTTTTCTCGCGCGGCGTGATGAACAAGATCGCCTCGCCGCTGCGCCCGGCGCGGCCGGTGCGGCCGATGCGGTGGGTATAACTTTCCGGATCGTGCGGCACGTCGTAATTGACCACATGGCTGATGCGGTCCACGTCCAGGCCGCGCGCGGCCACGTCGGTGGCGACCAAAATATCGATCTTGCCTTCCTTGAGCTGGGCGATGGTGCGTTCGCGCTGGGCCTGCTGAATGTCGCCGTTGATGGCGGCGGCGGAAAAACCGCGCGCCTGCAATTTGCCGGCCAATTCCTCGGTGCCCAGTTTGGTGCGCGAAAAGATGATCATGCCGTCGAAGGTCTCCGCCTCCAGGATGCGGGTCAACGCGTCGAGCTTGTGCATGCCGCTCACCAGCCAGTAGCGCTGGCGGATATTGTCGGCGGTGCCGGTCTTGGCCGCCACCGTCACTTCGGCCGGCTGATTCAAATAGGTGGTAGCGATGCGCTTGATCACCGACGGCATGGTGGCCGAAAACAGCGCGGTCTGGCGGCTATCGGGCGTCTCTTGCAAGATGCGCTCGACATCGTCGATAAAGCCCATGCGCAGCATTTCGTCGGCTTCGTCGAGCACCAGCGTCTTGAGCTTGGACAGATCCAGCGAACCCTTGTCCAGATGGTCGATCACCCGGCCCGGGGTGCCCACCACCACGTGCACGCCGCGGCGCAGGGCCGACAGTTGCGGACCATAGCTCTGGCCGCCGTAAATGGGCAGCACATGAAAGCCGGGAATGTGGGCCGCGTAGCTCTGGAACGCCTCGGCCACCTGGATCGCCAGTTCGCGCGTTGGCGCCAGCACCAGCGCTTGCGGCGTGGTCTGCTTGAGGTCGATGCGCGACAGGATGGGCAAGGCAAAGGCGGCGGTTTTGCCGGTGCCGGTCTGGGCTTGGCCCAACACGTCGCGGTTGCTCATCAACAGCGGAATGGTGGCGGCCTGGATCGGCGACGGGGATTCATACCCGACATCCTTGAGGGCGCGGATCAAAGGCTCGCTCAGGTTAAGGTCGGAAAAGAGGGTAATTGGTGTTTCTGACATGAATTCACTCACAAGTTCGCTCGAATCGCCCAATGCGAAAGTATGCTTGCCATAGTTTACACTTTACTGACCCATATCGTGCGATTGGCGCTGGAATTGATGGTGTTTTGGGGTCAAAAACGCGCGAACGCTGCCGATCCTGCGCTAAATCGTGGCAAAATAAACTATTTGATAATTTTTCGCGCCGGGCGCGGCGGCCCGGGTCCGGCAGCGCGTCGTGCGTGTTTTCAGCCACAAGCGTAATTCGGTGGAGTAAGATCGTGGCCCTGGCGCCGCCATGCGGCTGCCGCCCCTCTTGCCTATTCATTATCTTCTCGGAGCATCAATGCGATCCATCTTCGCCCTCGCCCTCGGCCTTGGTTTGGCCAGCCAGCACGTCACCGCCCAGCAATTGCCGCAAGTGGCCGAAGCCCCGCTGCGGGCCCACCTGGCATTTCTGGCCGACGACTTGCTCGAAGGACGCGGCACCGGCCAGCGCGGCGGCGAGCTGGCGGTGCGCTACCTGGCCACGCAAGCGGCGGCGATCGGCTTGAAGCCGGCCGTCAACGGCGGCTTCAAGCAGTCGGTGCAAATCGTCGGCAGCAAGGTGCTACCGACCAGCAACTTACGCTTCGATGCGGGCGGCAAGATCTTCACCACCGAATTCGGGCGCGATATCGTGTTCGGCACCGCCAACGGCAAGACCGAGGTGCGCTTCGAGGCGCCGCTGCTGTTCGTCGGCTATGGCATCCATGCCGAGGAAGAACAGTGGGATGACTACAAGGGCGCCGACGTCAAAGGTAAATTGCTGGTGATGATGGTAAACGACCCGCAACCGAGCAGCGCCGAACCGAACCGTTTTGGCGGCAAGTCGCAAACCTTTTATGGGCGCTGGGTATACAAATTCGAGGAAGCGGCCCGCCGTGGCGCGGCCGGCGTGCTGCTGATCCACACCACCGCATCGGCGTCCTACCCGTGGAGCGTGCCGGTCAACGGTTTCAGCCACGAACGCTTCCAGCTGGCTGGCGGCAACGCGCTCGAAGGCTGGTTGCAGGAAGACGCGGCGCGCGCCCTGTTTAGCGCCGCCGGGCAAAATCTGGACGCTTTGCGCGAAGCGGCCGAGTCGCGCAACTTCAAGCCGGTGGCGCTCAACGTCCAGGCCCAGGTGCAGCTCAACAGCACCATCCGTCAGGTCGAACAATTCAATGTGGCCGGGCTGGTGCCTGGCAGCGACCCTAAATTGAAGGACCAGGCCGTGATTTACTCGGCGCATTGGGACCATCTGGGCATCGACGAGGGCGCGCCGCGCGGTGGCAAGAGCGACCATACCTGGAACGGCGCGATCGACAACGCCTCGGGCGCGGCGGCCCTGCTGGCAATGGCCCAGGCCGCCGTCAACAAGCCGGCCCGCCGCACCCAGATTTTCCTGTGGCCATGCGCCGAGGAGCAAGGCTTGATCGGCAGCGCGGCCTACATGCTCAACCCGATCTGGCCGCTGTCCAAGACCGCCGCCGACCTCAATTTGGACAGCATGAATTTCGTGGGCGCCACGCGCGACATTGGCGTGGCCGGTAGCGAGCGCAGCACCTTGTACGCGAGCGCCGGCCAGGTGGCCAAGGCGATGGGCCTGAGGCTGGCGCCGACGGTGCCGGATCTGTCGGGTAGCTATTTCCGCGCCGATCACTTCAACTTCGCCAAAGCCGGCGTGCCCGCTTTTAACGTGGGCTCGGCCGTGTTTTCGGCCGACGGCGCCTTCGAGTTTGTGAAAGATCCGGCCGCTTCCAACGCCAAGTTGCTAGCCTTTAAAAAGGACTACCATCAGGTAACGGATGAATACAATCCGGCCTGGGACTTGAGCGGCATGGTGCAGCAAGCGCAATTCACGCTCAACCTCGGTTATGCCGTCGCCAACACCCCGGCCATGCCGGCCTGGAACAAGGACGATGCGTTCGCCAAGGTCAAGCGCTAAATCACAGCTCGCGCCGTGGCACATGGAATAGCTTCGAATACCTGTGACTTTTTAACACGACAGTATTCGAAAATGAAGGCAGTGTTATTCTCGAAAATAGCGATTGAAGTGCTATTCTCAGTCGTATGCCAATTCAGCGAGTTTTTTGATAAATAGGATACCCATGCGTCCATAGCTTGCACTTGATCTCAAGCGACATGCGGCGCGTGAAGCTACGGGCATATCGTTATACACAACTCTGAGCGGATCAGGCGGCGCCTGAAAAATCTGTTTAGATTCAAGCACTTGCGAAAGCACTTGTAAACTGGGCTGGTTTCAGGTTTACTCTCG